>NZ_JAOWDR010000007.1:0-281 GCF_030334525.1 Citrobacter sp. Ce119 | reverse complement strand
CACACTACCATCGGCGCTACGGCGTTTCACTTCTGAGTTCGGCATGGGGTCAGGTGGGACCACCGCGCTACAGCCGCCAGACAAATTCTTTTCTAAGTGCCGAACTTTAAACGAAAAACTGGTGCTGATACCCAGAGTCGAACTGGGGACCTCACCCTTACCAAGGGTGCGCTCTACCAACTGAGCCATATCAGCACACTAAATTTGATGCCTGGCAGTTCCCTACTCTCGCATGGGGAGACCCCACACTACCATCGGCGCTACGGCGTTTCACTTCTGAG
>NZ_JAOWDR010000006.1:0-654 GCF_030334525.1 Citrobacter sp. Ce119 | reverse complement strand
GGGCGACGCCCGGAACGCCCCGCCGTTCCAGCCATAAGCGACACTCCTGGTTAAATTTCATTTTTCGCGGGTATAAAAATGCGAGGAAGCGGGCAGTCCTGAAGTGCGAAAGGGGTCAGGGATTTGCTCCCCCCTTCCCTTTGTATGCGCCTGCTTTAATCGAGATGAAATAGCAATGCAGATTGCGGCGACTACAACTGCTTGCATTGTGCGAACAGGAATTCGAAAAATAGCCACTCTGCCCACAGTATATGTAATGGGCATAACTCATCGAATACGATCTCTTGCTGTCTTTGCTCTGTGGCATTCCCAGCACAACGACTCCAGATTGGCATCATCATCAGTACCGCCATGAGCTTTTGGAATGATGTGGTCAACGCAGGTAGCTTTCTTCGCTATCTTCTGCCGGCGATGGTTCTGACACAGGTATTTATCACGCTGAAGGATACGCGCTCGTTTAATTTCCCAGAGCCGCCCATATCCACGTTCTTGTCTGCTCTTTCCTGACTGATAATTCCGCCAGCCGTCACAAGCATGCTGCTTTCGGTGTTGGTCACAATAGCCGCTGACATCGTTGGTGATTGCCGCACACCCTTTGTGTCGGCATGGGCGTTTAGCACGTGCTGGCATCGGCATAGTCCTGTTTGTTGGATA
>NZ_JAOWDR010000005.1:0-48288 GCF_030334525.1 Citrobacter sp. Ce119 | reverse complement strand
AATGACAGAAAAATGACTGAGTGCTGCATTCCACAGCAAAACCCCGCCTTATACCCATTTACACACAGAGTTATCCACAATCGTAAGAAAATTAGCGGTCAACATCCCTGAAAAGAAGAGAAAACGAATAAGGAAATCGCTATATAGAAAGAAACTCGCTCTACGATATATAAAGAAGGAATGCACAGGTAGTGCATGCCCCATCATCCCTACCACCTTTGAATTACGCATCCCATCAGGCGATAATACCCGTACAAACCGTGATTCCAGGACCGTGATGAGACACTCTCTGCAACGTACTGCTATACGCAAACGCCCGATGAAGCTCGGCACTACCGTGATCCTCATGGTCAGTGCGGTACTCTTCTCCGTGCTGCTTGTCGTTCATCTGATTTATTTCTCACAGATCAGCAATATGACGCGCGATGCGTTAGCAGGTAAAGCGCTTGCGGTCGCACGAACGTTGGCAAACTCCCCGGAGATCCGCCAGGGGCTAATGAAAAAGCCTGCAGAAAGCGGCATTCAGGCGATTGCTCAGGCGGTGAATAAGAGCAACGATTTTTTGTTCATCGTCGTCACCGATATGCAAAGCATTCGTTACTCCCACCCCGAAGCACAGCGAATCGGTCAGCCGTTTAAAGGCGATGACATTTTGCTGGCCCTACAAGGTAAAGAGAATGTCGCCATTAATCGCGGATTTCTGGCTAAAGCCCTGCGGGTGTTCACTCCTATATATGACGAACATCACCGGCAAATTGGCGTGGTGGCGATCGGTCTTGAGCTAAGCAGAGTTGCTGAACAGATCAATAACAGCCGCGGCAGCATCATCTGGTCCATCTTATTTGGCGTGCTGGTTGGGCTGCTCGGTACATGGATATTCGTTAAGGTCCTCAAGCGCATTCTGTTTGGTCTGGAACCTTATGAAATCTCCAATCTGTTCGAACAACGCCAGGCGATGCTGCACTCGATAAAAGAAGGCGTCATTGCCGTTGACGAGTGCGGTGAAGTGACGCTGATAAACCAGGCTGCGCAGGAGTTGCTCGATTACCACAAGTCACAAGACGATGCCCAGCTCTCCACGCTCAGCCACGCGTGGTCACAGGTAGTCGATTTTTCACAGGTACTGCATGACGGGACGCCGCGTCGCGATGAAGAGATCATGGTTAAGGATCGGCTACTCTTAATTAACACCGTTCCGGTACTCAGCAACGGTAAAATCATCGGGGCCATTTCAACGTTCAGAGATAAGACTGAAGTGCGAAAACTGATGCAACGACTGGACGGCATGGTCAACTATGCCGATGCACTTCGTGAACGATCCCACGAATTCATGAATAAATTGCACGTGATTCTGGGATTATTGCATCTGAAAAGTTATAAGCAGCTTGAAAATTACATCCTGAAGACCGCGAACAATTACCAGGAAGAGATTGGCTCACTGTTAGGAAAAATAAAATCTCCGGTGATCGCAGGTTTTTTACTCAGTAAGATTAATCGTACCTCTGATTTAGGCCATAGCCTGGTGATCAGTAATGAAAGCCAGTTGCCAGAAAATAGCAACGAAGATCAGGTGGCGGTGCTGATTACCGTTCTGGGGAATCTGATTGAAAACGCCCTGGAGGCGCTAGGTCAAGAACCTGGCGGTGAGATCAGCGTATCCTTGCATTATCGACACGGCTGGTTGCATTGCGAAGTGAATGACGATGGTCCGGGGATCGCCCCCGAACACATTGAGCACATCTTTGAGAAGGGCGTTTCGTCAAAAGGAACCGAACGGGGCGTAGGTTTAGCGCTTGTTAAACAACAGGTTGAAAACGTTGGCGGTAATATATCCGTCGAGTCTGAACCTGGGATCTTCACCCAATTTTTTGTACAGTTACCGTGGAATGGTGAGAGGGCCAGCAGATGATCAATGTCTTAATTGTCGATGACGATGCAATGGTAGCGGAATTAAACCGCCGTTATGTCGCGCAACTCTCCGGTTTTCATTGCTGCGGCACAGCCTCCACGCTGGAGAAAGCAAAAGAGATAATCTTTCATAGCGGTCATCATATCGACCTGATTTTGCTTGATATTTACATGCAAAAAGAAAACGGTCTGGATCTGTTACCTGTTCTGCACAGCGAAGGTTGCAAGTGTGATGTCATTGTCATCTCTTCCGCCGCCGACGCGACCACCATCAAAGACTCTCTCCACTATGGCGTCGTTGACTACCTGATCAAACCTTTCCAGGCTTCCCGTTTTGAAGAGGCACTGACCGGTTGGCTACAGAAGAAAACTGAAATGGAAAAGCATCAGTACTATGAACAGTCTGAGCTTGACCAGTTGATTCACGGTAGCTCCTCTAATGAGCAGGAAGTGCGGCGCTTACCCAAAGGATTAACGCCACAAACTTTACGCACGCTGTGCCAGTGGATTGATGAGCATCAGGATCAGGAATTCTCCACCGATGAACTGGCCAACGAGGTCAATATCTCGCGCGTCTCTTGCCGCAAATATCTTATCTGGCTCGTCAATTGTCACATTTTATTTACCAGCATCCATTATGGCGTAACCGGTCGACCGGTTTATCGTTACCGCGTTCAGGCGGAACATTACTCATTGCTTAAACAATATTGCCAATAAAAACAATTGGGGATTATTTGTTATTTGAAGGTAACAATTATTAAAATAATGAAAAATCCCTATTTTACTGGTTCATGCTGCAGAATTATAAATTTGCGTTAGATCAAATATATTTGTATCCGGCATGTTAAATGCGTTATTTTAATATTGATTAATGTCACACTGTTTTTAATTTCAAAATCGCTAACAAAAGTTAATTAAGTATTATCTAACTCGCAGAGTGTGTATTTTTACCCATAAAGGATTAGTCTGAAATTAACCAGACATACAAAATCTAGACTGGTAGCAATGGAGACCATGCTACGTACCATGGACACCGTACATTTTTGTGAGCAAATAAAAGTATCCGCACGCCAACCTCATCACATCATGAAATGGCGTGAGTGTGATCACATAAATAACCCACTCACTCATTCTGTCGGTGGTTCACGTAATAGCGGAAAACGCAAAACAGATAAATTACAGCGTCAACCGCGGCTCTCTATGTCCAGCTCTGCTTCCCATCGCCTGAGGATTCTCTCCTCTGATCAAAGCCACAGAAAAAAGCAAAATATCGCCATAACTTTAAATAAACATTCTAGCAAGACATTTGAACATTAATCGCAAATACGGACATATCGAATACTGACCATTTTTTGATGCCTATTCTGGCAAAAAAGAATGTGGCACAGATCCATTTTTCAAAAAATTGACTGGGTTTTTCGCGAGGGTAAATAAAATGTTATTTAGTATACAACTTCTCATAATATTAATATGTTTGTTTTATGGTGCCAGAAAGGGCGGTATCGCGCTGGGTTTATTAGGCGGTATCGGCCTGGTCATTCTGGTTTTCGTTTTCCATCTCCAGCCGGGTAAACCACCTGTAGATGTCATGCTGGTTATTATTGCCGTGGTGGCCGCATCGGCAACCCTGCAGGCCTCCGGCGGCCTTGACGTTATGCTGCAAATCGCTGAAAAGCTGCTGCGTCGTAACCCAAAATACGTTTCCATCGTCGCCCCGTTCGTGACCTGCACCCTGACGATTCTCTGCGGTACTGGCCACGTGGTATACACCATCCTGCCAATCATTTATGACGTTGCCATTAAGAACAATATTCGTCCGGAACGTCCGATGGCGGCGAGTTCTATCGGTGCGCAGATGGGGATTATCGCCAGCCCGGTTTCCGTCGCCGTTGTGTCACTGGTGGCAATGCTGGGGAACGTCACGTTTGAAGGCAAGCATCTCGAATTCCTCGACCTGCTCAGCATCACCATCCCGTCTACCCTGTTGGGTATCCTGGCGATCGGTATCTTCAGCTGGTTCCGCGGTAAAGATCTGGATAAAGATGAAGAGTTCCAGAAGTTCATTTCCGTACCTGAAAACCACAACTATGTGTATGGCGATACCGCCACGCTGTTAGACAAAAAACTGCCGAAAAGCAACTGGCTGGCCATGTGGATCTTCCTTGCCGCAATCGCCGTGGTTGCCGTGCTCGGCGCGTTCTCTGAGCTGCGTCCTACCTTCAGCGGCAAACCGCTGTCAATGGTACTGGTCATCCAGATGTTCATGCTGCTGACCGGTGCGCTGATTATTATCCTGACGAAGACCAATCCCGCTTCAATATCTAAAAACGAAGTCTTCCGTTCCGGTATGATCGCGATTGTGGCGGTGTACGGTATTGCCTGGATGGCCGAAACAATGTTCGGCGCGCACATGACAGAAATCGAAGGTGTGCTGGGCAATATGGTGAAAGAGTATCCGTGGGCCTATGCAATTGTTCTGCTGCTGGTTTCCAAATTTGTAAACTCACAGGCAGCGGCGCTGGCAGCGATTGTTCCGGTCGCGCTGGCAATCGGGGTTGATCCAGCGTACATCGTGGCTTCCGCTCCTGCATGTTACGGTTACTACATTCTGCCGACCTACCCGAGCGACCTGGCGGCTATTCAGTTTGACCGTTCAGGTACCACCCACATCGGCCGCTTCGTTATCAACCACAGCTTTATTCTGCCAGGTTTGATCGGCGTAAGCGTATCCTGTGTCTTTGGTTGGATCTTCGCCGCAATGTACGGTTTCTTGTAATTACAGTTCGCGTGCCGTCCACGTTGGTACGGCACGCCACCGTTAAGACACAGAGAATTTTAAAATTCCTGAGAAAAATGAAAAGGCTGGAAGCAAATGTCAAAAGTTGAATTCACTTACCAGGCGGCTTTCCCACTGGGGGAAGACAAAACTGAGTACTACCTGCTGACATCCGATCACGTCAGCGTCGGCGAGTTTGAAGGCGAAACAATTCTGAAAGTAGCCCCTGAAGCACTTACGCTACTGGCCCAGCAAGCCTTCCACGATGCCTCCTTCATGCTCCGCCCTGAACACCAACAGCAAGTCGCCTCAATTCTCCATGATCCCGAAGCCAGCGAAAACGATAAGTACGTGGCGCTGCAGTTCCTGAGAAACTCCGAAATCGCCGCCAAAGGCGTGTTGCCAACCTGCCAGGACACCGGTACGGCAATTATCATGGGTAAAAAAGGCCAGCGCGTGTGGACCGGCGGCGGCGATGAAGCGGCCCTCTCCAAAGGCGTATTTAATACCTATATCGAAGATAACCTGCGCTACTCGCAAAACGCGGCGCTGGATATGTACAAAGAAGTGAATACCGGCACCAATCTGCCCGCGCAAATCGACCTGTACAGCGTGGACGGTGACGAATACAAATTCCTGTGCGTGGCTAAAGGCGGTGGTTCAGCGAACAAAACCTACCTGTATCAGGAAACCAAAGCGCTGCTGACTCCCGGCAAACTGAAAAACTTCCTGGTTGAGAAAATGCGCACGCTGGGTACCGCAGCTTGCCCGCCGTACCACATCGCCTTCGTCATTGGCGGCACGTCAGCGGAAAGCACCCTTAAAACGGTGAAGCTGGCCAGCACGCATTACTATGACGCACTGCCGACTGAAGGTAATGCTCACGGCCAGGCGTTTCGCGATCTACAACTGGAACAGGAACTGCTGGAAGAAGCGCAAAAACTCGGCCTCGGCGCCCAGTTTGGCGGGAAATACTTCGCGCACGATATCCGCGTGATCCGCCTGCCTCGCCACGGCGCGTCCTGCCCGGTCGGTATGGGCGTCTCTTGCTCCGCAGATCGTAACATTAAGGCCAAGATTAACCGCGAAGGGATTTGGATCGAAAAACTGGAACATAACCCAGCTCAGTACATTCCGGAATCCCTGCGCCAGGCGGGCGAAGGTGAAGTGGTTAAAGTTGACCTCAACCGCCCAATGAAAGAGATCCTCTCCCAGCTCTCTCAGTACCCGGTCTCTACCCGCCTGTCGCTGAGTGGCACCATCATTGTTGGTCGCGATATTGCTCACGCGAAGCTGAAAGAACGTATTGAGTCCGGCGAAGGCCTGCCGCAGTACGTGAAAGATCATCCGATCTACTACGCGGGTCCGGCCAAAACACCTGCGGGTTATCCGTCCGGCTCTTTAGGGCCAACCACCGCGGGTCGTATGGACTCCTATGTTGACCTGCTGCAGTCTCACGGCGGCAGCATGATCATGCTGGCAAAAGGTAACCGAAGCCAGCAGGTGACTGACGCCTGCCACAAACACGGCGGCTTCTATTTAGGCAGCATTGGTGGTCCGGCAGCAGTACTGGCGCAGCAGAGCATTAAGCATCTGGAATGCGTGGAATACCCGGAGCTGGGTATGGAAGCTATCTGGAAAATCGAAGTAGAAGATTTCCCGGCTTTCATTCTGGTCGATGACAAAGGCAACGATTTCTTCCAGCAAATCGTCAGCAAACAATGCGCTAACTGCGCCAGGTAACCCATTCGGCCCGGCACTGGACTGACACCTGTTTTTTTGGCGTCAGTCCAGTGATCCCCCCGGGCCAACTTTATCCCCCCATTTACTGGCGTTGAATTTTTACCGCTCACAGGGAATAGTAACCTTTTCCATTACTTGTGAATTCGCAATGCTCCGCACACTGAACCCCACAATTTTGTACTCTGGCGCGCTGTTCCTGGCGTTGATTCTTATCTACACCGGAATCTCCGCCTCGGAGAAAATAACCTGGCTGATGGAAGTCACGCCGGTCATTATTGTTGTCCCGTTGCTGCTGGTGACCGTTAAGCGCTACCCGCTGACGCCGTTGCTCTACACGCTCATTTTCTTGCACGCCATCATTCTGATGGTCGGCGGTATGTATACCTACGCTAAAGTTCCCGTCGGTTTTCAGGTTCAGGAATGGCTGGATCTCAGTCGTAACCCCTATGACAAGCTGGGTCACTTCTTCCAGGGGCTGGTGCCTGCCCTGACGGCAAGAGAGATCTTAGTGCGCGGTAGTATTGTTCGTGGCCGAAAAATGCTGGCATTTTTGGTCTGCTGCGTAGCGCTGGCGATTAGCGCAATGTATGAACTGATCGAATGGTGGGCGGCGCTGGCAATGGGCCAGGGGGCGGATGATTTTCTTGGTACGCAGGGCGACCCGTGGGATACCCAGTCAGATATGTTCTGCGCTCTGCTCGGCGCATTGACAACGGTGCTGTTATTGGCTGGCTGGCACAACAGACAGTTAAAAACTGCCGGATAGCGCTCACGCTTATCCGGCAGTCTGCCCTACCCATTACGAGATTTGATAACCAGAATCGGCAAGGCGAACAACAGGGTCAGAAAGTTCGCCATGCTGACGGCAGTATCTTCAATCAATAATCCGTAAATCAGCCACAAAACCAGCCCACACACAAACATCACATACATTAAACCGGAGATACCCTGCGTGTTGCGGGTGGTAATGACCTTAATCGCTTGCGGTAAGAAAGAGAGCGTCGTCAGGCAGGCTGCCAAATACCCAATCCACGAATGCCATTCCATAGTTACGCCTTCATATCGCCTGGAGCGGCTACCGCAATAGCCGGGATATCCGGTTGCTCATCGTGCTGCGGCACCTTACGGTACTTATCCAATAAATGGATCTGGATCCTGCGCAGCGTATCGCCGTTAAGTCGGTAAAAACGGAAATAGAGCAGCAGTGTGACGATAAAAAACAATGTGGGCAGGACAATCATAATGAACTGCATTCCGAGGATTGTTTCCGCTGATTGAGGCATATTGGGTACGTAACCAATCAGCCCAAGTACCACTGCAATGAAGAATGCTGCAAACGCTGATCCCCCTTTAACCACCATGGTCTGAACCGAATAGGCAATACTCTCACAGCGAATATTGAATTTGTATTCACCGTAATCGACGGTGTCCGCCACCATAATGACCTGCAACACCCAGAAAAGCGCAGTACCGATATTCAGGAAAATCCCCGCGGTAACGATCAGGAAGGTATTGTGGTACTCCGCCAGAGCCATAATCAGCAATACGCCTGCGCTCAAAACAGGCATCACAGAAGCGCCAGCCCAGAGTATTCGACGAGAAAGCGCTTTCGCCAGGCGTGGGAAGAGGATCAGCGTTAATAAATTCGCTGCGCCGGCATATGACAGGTAATACGGGAAAAGATCTGCATCGCCAATAACATAGGTAAAATAGTAGATCGCAAATCCGGTGATAATATTGGCCGCAACATTGTAAGCCAGCGCCATCCCTAACAGGCATGAAAGCTGATCGTTTTTGTAAATCAGCCCGAGAATCGTTTTTAGCGGTAGACGACTGCTGTCCGCCGTTGCCTCGCTGTCGGAGGAATAAACTTCATGAACGTTGCGTAATGTGACGAGCGTCGACGCGATGAAGAATGCAATCAGCACCAACGTAAACATCTGGAAACCGAAGCCGCGATCGGCACCGCCAACATAGCTCACAAAAGGCAGCGTCACGCCCGCGGTGACAAACCCGGCAAGGCTGGCGAAGAAACGGGGGAACGGCACCAGTTGTTCACGCTCGCGTTTATCCAGCGTAATGGTGGGGACCAGCGACCAGAATGGAATATCCATAATGGTGTAAGTCATCCCCCATAATATATACGTCACACAAACAAATACGATTTGCGCCGTCCCCTCAAACAGGTGTGCGCTAAAAAGCAAAAACAGCACCAACGAGTTCGCCAACGTGCCGAGTAAGATCCAGGGTTTAAATTTTCCCCAACGCGACCGGGTAGCATTCACTATCCAACCCATCACCGGATCGTTAAACGCATTCCATATTTTTGCCACCAGGAACAACGTTCCAACGACGCCTACCGATAATCCCACCACGTCGGTGTAGTAATACATCAGGTACATGTACACGATACCGATGGCGAAATCCTTACCAAACGCTCCAAATCCATAACTGAGTTTTGTTGTCAGAGAGATGCTCATAGGGTATCGGGTCGCTGTTACCAGCGCCCGCCTTCTGTAAGAGGAAACGTCAGAGGTTAAACGCCGGATGCTCTGCCCGGCTTGATTGTGTGTTAACGGTGTAACCAGGCCGGCAGCCAGTCGCCGTGAGACGCGATCAGGTCATCAACCAGCGCATAAATCTCCTCAATCCCCAATACCGCAGCGGTATGCGGATCCATCATCGCCGCGTGATAAACACGATCGCGATTTTCTGTCAGGATGGCTTCCGTCAGCAGAGTCTGAACATTGATATTAGTTTGCATCATAGCCGCCAAATGCGACGGGAGAGTACCCACCTTCGTTGGCTGGATACCATTCGCATCGACCAGGCAAGCCACCTCCACACAACAGCCTTGCGGCAGGTTATCGATCAAATGGTCATTACGAACGTTGCCGTATACCACGCTCGGTTCACCGGTCCAGATAGCGTTCATGATAGTGCTGGCATATTCGCGCGACGGTTTAATATCGATTCGCGCCGCCGTTTTGTACTCCTCCAGCTCTTTGTTCCAGTTCGCCAACTGTTCCACGCAGCGTTTTGGGTACTCATCCAGTGGAACCTTATAGCGCTCAATCAGATCCTCACGCCCGGGTTTGATAAACCATGGCGTATATTCGGCGAAATGCTCCGACGACTCGGTGACGAAATAGCCGAGTTTTTTGAACATTTCATAGCGCACAATGTTCTGGCAACGCGTATTTCCGTGAATATTCGGTTTCGGCGCCTGACCGGATTCATAAGCCGCCAGCAGTTCCGGATAAAGATTCACATAGGCACCGTCAGCCGTTTTGCGCTCGAGTTCCAGATAAAACGCCATATGGTTGATCCCGGCGCAGCGATAACGCAAAGAGGCCGGGTCGATGTTCAAATCGCGGGCCAGCTCCTCCGCTGTTCCCTGCACCGAATGACACAGTCCAACCTGCTTAATATGCGGATAGCGTGCATACATTGCCCAGGTGTTCATCGCCATCGGGTTAACGTAGTTAAGCATGGTAGCCTGCGGACAAACTTCGGTCATGTCCTCGCAAATCTGCCATAAATGCGGGATAGTGCGCAGTGCGCGCATAATACCGCCAGGCCCCAACGTGTCGGCAATCGTCTGCTCCAGACCATGACGTTTACACACAGCAAAATCGGTGACGGTACATGGTTCATAACCGCCGATCTGGAAAGCCACCACCACAAAATCGGCGTCCTGTAATGCCGCTTTTTGATCGGTGTAGCAGGTGATACGTCCGGACGCGCCCGCTGAGTCCATCAACTTACGCACAACAATGTGTGACTCTTCCAGCCGAGTAGGATTAACGTCCATCAGGGCGACATGCGCAGATTTAAGCGCATCGCGATGAAAAACGTCTCCAAGGATATTTTTGACGAAAATCGTGGAACCGGCGCCGATAAAGGTAATTTTGGGTGCAGACATCATGACTCTCCAGAACATTAGTGAACACAGTCATGGTGGCACAGCGCATAGCTGAAAACTTCCGACTTCCCTGGCGAGCATTCCCATAAACTCAGATCGCCTCTTTGCCCGCTAGTGGATCTGAGTTTATGGGACAAAATTGCCCAAAAAGCAGAGTATGCGGTCCCAAAATCTCGCTATGCTCAATGATATCGGTCCGATTTGTGTCCTGATTCTCAGCCTTAATGCGCAGCAAATGACATGATTCTGATAATTCAGGAAATGGAGCAACCATGAGTACATTACCGACATCGCCTCTTCCCCCCGATCCGCACATGTGCAGTAGCGATGAAGAACAAACTCGCAGCCCATTGTCGCTGTACTCAGAATATCAACGGATGGACATTGAGCTGCGCTCACCGCATGCAATGCCTGCCAGCCACTGGCATGGGCAGGTGGAGATCAATGTGCCGTTTGATGGCGACGTCGAGTATCTTATCAACAACGAAGTGGTGCAGATAAAACAGGGACACATCACGCTATTCTGGGCCTGTACGCCGCATCAGCTCACGCGTCCAGGCAGTTGCCAAAGCATGGCTATCTTCAATTTACCGATGCACCTTTTCCTCTCCTGGCCGCTGGATCGCGAACTGATCAACCACGTTACTCATGGCATGGTCATCAAATCGCTGGCGTCGCAGCAGCTGAGCACCTTTGAAGTTCAGCGCTGGCAACAGGAACTGAGCAACCCGAACGAGCAAATTCGCCAGCTCGCCATTGATGAAATTGGTCTGATGCTCAAGCGGTTTAGCCTTTCCGGCTGGCAGCCTATCCTGGTCAATAAAACCTCGCGGACACACAAAAACAGCGTGTCCCGGCACGCCCAGTTTTACGTCAGCCAAATGCTGAGTTTTATTGCCGATAACTACGACCAGGCGCTCACGATCAACGACGTCGCGGAGCACGTGAAGCTCAACGCCAACTACGCAATGGGGATTTTCCAGCGCGTGATGCAACTCACCATGAAGCAGTACATCACAGCGATGCGCATCAATCACGTCCGCGCATTGCTTAGCGATACCGATAAAACCATTCTCGACGTTGCGTTAACCGCCGGATTCCGATCCAGTAGCCGTTTTTATGACACCTTCAGCAAATTTGTCGGCATGTCGCCGCAGCAGTACCGCAAACTGAGCCAGCAGCGTCGGCAAACAATGGCTGGCTGATATCATTCGCCAATATCAGTATCAGCCAAAAAAATATTCCCCCTGTCGATAAACGGCGGTGAAAAACCGCCAACAAGCGAACATAACCGATTGTTTAAAAACAAATTAAATACAAATCAGCCTATTTTTCATCCGCTTTACAGCTCATTTTGTCAGGATAATACTTGCCTGCGTCACATTCATACGGTGTGTCTGCAATCCATAAATTGCAACCTTTCCACAACCGGGTAAAAGATGATGAAAGTATTAATTGTTGAAAGTGAGTTTCTGCATCAGGACACCTGGATCGGTAGCGCTGTCGAACGTCTGGCTGACGCATTAAGCCGCCAAAATGTTACCGTCATTAAGTCCACCTCATTCGACGATGGTTACGCAATCCTCGCCGCCAATGAAGCCATTGATTGCCTGATGTTCAGCTATCAAATGGAACAACAAGACGAGCACCTGAACGTCAGGCAATTGATCGGCAAGCTCCACGAGCGCCAGCAAAACGTTCCCGTTTTCCTGCTGGGCGATCGCGAAAAAGCCACCGCATCGCTGGATCGCGACCTGCTGGAGCTTGTCGATGAATTCGCCTGGATTCTGGAAGATACCGCAGACTTTATCGCCGGGCGTGCCGTTGCGGCGATGACCCGTTACCGCCAGCAGCTTCTGCCGCCGTTGTTTAGCGCGCTGATGAAGTACGGCGACATCCATGAATACTCCTGGGCCGCGCCAGGCCACCAGGGCGGCGTCGGATTCACCAAAACGCCGGCCGGTCGTTTTTACCATGATTATTACGGCGAAAATTTATTCCGTAGCGACATGGGTATCGAACGCGCATCCCTTGGCTCGCTGCTGGATCACACCGGCGCGTTTGGCGAGAGCGAAAAATATGCCGCCCGCGTGTTTGGCGCTGACCGCTCCTGGTCCGTTGTGGTCGGGACTTCCGGCTCTAACCGCACCATTATGCAGGCTTGCATGACCGACAACGACGTCGTGGTGCTGGATCGTAACTGCCACAAATCTATTGAGCAGGGGCTAATCCTTACCGGAGCAAAACCGGTGTACATGGTGCCAAGCCGCAACCGGTACGGCATTATCGGGCCTATCTACCCGCAGGAAATGCAGCCTGAAACGTTACAGAAAAAAATCAGCGAAAGCCCGCTGACCAAAGGCAAAGTCGGGCAAAAACCGTCTTACAGCGTGGTGACCAACTGTACCTATGACGGTGTTTGTTATAACGCCAAAGAGGCTCAGGACCTGCTCGCGCAAACCAGCGATCGCATCCACTTCGATGAGGCCTGGTACGGCTATGCCCGCTTCAACCCAATTTATGCCGATCACTACGCCATGCGTGGCGCGCCGGGCGATCATAACGGTCCTACCGTTTTTGCCACCCACTCGACCCACAAACTGCTGAATGCGCTCTCTCAGGCATCTTACATTCACGTCCGTGAAGGTCGTGGGGCCGTGAACTTCTCACGCTTCAACCAGGCGTACATGATGCACGCCACCACCTCTCCGCTGTATGCCATTTGCGCATCAAACGACGTGGCGGTTTCCATGATGGACGGCAACAGCGGTCTGTCGCTGACTCAGGAAGTGATCGACGAAGCGGTCGATTTCCGTCAGGCCATGGCACGGTTGTATAAAGAATTCACCGCCGAAGGCGACTGGTTCTTCAAACCGTGGAACAAAGAAGTGGTAACCGATCCGCAGACCGGCAAAACCTATGACTTTGCCGATGCGCCAACCCAACTCCTGACCACTGACCAGAACTGCTGGGTGATGCGTCCGGGTGAATCCTGGCACGGGTTTAAAGACCTGCCGGATAACTGGAGCATGCTGGACCCGATCAAAGTCAGCATTCTGGCGCCGGGGATGGGCGACGATGGCGAACTGGAAGAGAGCGGCGTACCGGCAGCGTTGGTCACCGCCTGGCTTGGCCGCCACGGTATCGTACCGACCCGAACCACTGATTTCCAGATTATGTTCCTGTTCTCAATGGGGATTACTCGTGGGAAATGGGGCACGCTAATCAACACCCTGTGCTCATTCAAACACCATTACGATGCCAATACACCGCTGGCGCAGGTGATGCCGGAACTGGTTGAGGAACATCCTGAAACTTACGCCAGTATGGGCATTCACGATCTGGGCGACACCATGTTTGCCTGGCTGAAAGAGAACAACCCTGGCAGCCGACTCAACGCGGCCTACTCCGGCCTGCCTGTTGCTGACATCACCCCGCGTGAAGCCTATAACGCGATAGTCAGCGATAACGTTGAGATGGTCGCCATTGAAAATCTGCCGGGTCGTATAGCGGCGAATTCCGTGATTCCTTACCCACCGGGAATTCCAATGCTGCTGTCCGGGGAAAACTTTGGCGACGCCAATAGCCCGCAGATTAGTTATCTACGTTCGTTGCAGTCCTGGGACCACCACTTCCCTGGATTTGAACATGAAACCGAAGGAACGGAAATTATTGACGGTGTTTATCACGTCATGTGCGTGAAAGCATAATGTCGCTTTATAGATAGTCCGATGTTTAAGGTAGACATGTCATTCTTGAGTAATTCCTGAGTATTGCTGCAAAACAATAACATTGTCATACCTTTTTGCGCGGGACCACCCCGCGCTTTTTTTATACGCAAATAGCACGTTTCCACTTGCGTACAAAATTGTGTACATAAGAAAAATCCCGCAAACATTGTAATTAATTTCAGACACGTTATTTTATTGCAGTCCTGGTTTCATCATACAATTTCAATTTAGCCGATATGGTTCATCTGATGATGGGCTACGGTGTTTTATGTTCATATTCCTGGAGTTTGGGTATGAGGGTTTGCAGCAGAGCAGCTTGTGTTGTTGTATTAGCGGAGAAGGATGTTTGGTTAAGGATTAACGGTAAAGAAGCCATCAGCTTAAAAACTAATCATATGGCGTTGGTGGCATGCGATAATAATATTATCGATTTCTCATCACTTAATAACGCACTGGTCGTACATATCAGTCGCGATATCATTAAAGACTATCTGCGATTTTTAAATAAAGACCTTTCACAGATTCCACTCTGGCAACGGAGTGCCAACCCAGTGATGACCGCCGCGTGTCTGACGCCGGATGTCTTCCGTGTTGCCGCCCAACACAGCGTTATGGACACAGTGGACGAAGGTGAAAGTGAGCGCACACGCTCGCTACTGTTCACGGTGTTATCACGTTTTCTCGGCAGCAAAAAGTTTATTTCTCTGCTCATGCATATACTACGTAGTCGTATCAGCGACAGCGTCTATCACATTATTGAGAGCGATATACATAAAGACTGGAATTTAAGCATGGTCGCCAGTTGCTTATGCCTGAGTCCCAGTTTGTTAAAGAAAAAGCTCAAAAGTGAAAATACAAGTTACAGCCAAATAATTACCACATGTCGCATGCGTTATGCCGTCAATCAGTTATTGATGGACGGCAAAAACATTTCCCAGGTATCTCAACTGTGCGGATATAACAGTACTTCATACTTTATTTCTGTATTCAAAGAGTTCTATGGAATGACGCCACTGCATTATGTCAGTCAACATAGGGAGCCATCCGCTGCCTGATTTTTAATCAGATAGCAATAAGCCATAATAATATCAGCATTAGCGATACCCCCAGTCCGTCACCATAAAATAGTCTTCTGAAGAGGTATGATTAAGCGTCATTTATCCTTATCAGGAGTTAAAAAATATGTCGACGGATGCTGATGCTCACAAAGTGGGCTTAATCCCCGTCACCCTTATGGTGTCGGGGAATATTATGGGTTCCGGTGTATTCCTGCTACCCGCAAACCTTGCGTCAACTGGCGGGATTGCAATCTACGGATGGTTGGTCACTATTATCGGTGCTTTAGCACTGTCGATGGTGTACGCAAAAATGTCGTCCTTAGACTCCAGTCCCGGTGGTTCTTATGCTTATGCCCGCCGCTGTTTCGGTCCTTTTTTAGGCTATCAGACCAACGTGCTGTACTGGCTGGCGTGCTGGATTGGTAACATCGCCATGGTGGTCATTGGCGTCGGTTATCTGAGCTACTTCTTCCCCATCTTAAAAGATCCGCTGGTCCTGACGCTAACCTGCGTCGTGGTGCTGTGGATCTTCGTATTGCTGAACATTGTCGGACCGAAAATGATCACCCGTGTGCAGGCCGTCGCAACGGTACTGGCGCTGGTGCCAATTGTCGGTATTGCCGTTTTCGGCTGGTTCTGGTTCCGCGGTGAAACCTATATGGCGGCCTGGAACGTCAGCGGCATGAACACCTTCGGCGCGATTCAAAGCACTCTGAACGTCACCTTGTGGTCATTTATCGGGGTGGAAAGCGCCTCCGTCGCGGCAGGCGTGGTTAAAAATCCCAAACGTAACGTGCCTATCGCCACTATGGGCGGCGTGCTGATTGCCGCCGTGTGCTATGTGCTCTCCACCACTGCGATTATGGGTATGATCCCTAACGCGGCGCTGCGTGTTTCAGCTTCTCCGTTCGGTGATGCCGCACGTATGGCGCTGGGTGACACCGCAGGGGCGATTGTCTCCTTCTGTGCCGCGGCCGGGTGCCTTGGTTCTCTGGGCGGCTGGACGCTGCTTGCCGGGCAAACCGCCAAAGCGGCAGCCGATGACGGCCTGTTCCCACCCATTTTTGCCCGCGTGAACAAAGCGGGTACGCCAGTTGCCGGATTAATTATCGTCGGCATCCTGATGACCATCTTCCAGTTCAGCAGTATGTCGCCGAACGCAGCGAAAGAGTTTGGTCTGGTCTCTTCGGTCTCCGTTATCTTCACCCTGGTGCCGTATCTTTACACCTGCGCCGCGCTGCTGCTGCTCGGCCATGGCCACTTCGGTAAAGCGCGTCCGATGTACTTACTGGTGACCTTTATCGCCTTTGTCTACTGCATCTGGGCGGTAGTCGGTTCCGGCGCCAAAGAGGTGATGTGGTCGTTCGTTACGCTGATGATCATCACCGCGCTGTACGCACTGAACTACAATCGGATCCATAAAAACCCGTATCCACTGGATGCCCCGGTAAACAATAACTAACGCAAACAGTCGTCAGCCCGATGGCATAGGATCATCGGGCTGACGCCTTCCCCCGTTATTCTTGAAATCAACATTAAGAACTTAAGGTTGGCTTAATTTTACTTTGAGAGGATTTGCGCCACTTAGTCGATGGAACCCCCTTAATGTTAAAGCTCCTGTTTAAAAGGCCCACTCTCGGGCTCATCAGTTGGCTTCTGCTGATCTCATTTTATCTTGCGACCTTCCTGAACATTGCGTTCTATAAACAAGTTCTGCAAGACCTGCCACTGGACTCCGTGCGCAACGTGCTGGTGTTTTTATCAATGCCGATCGTCGCATTTAGCGTCATGAATATTGTGCTGACGCTGGCCTCATTCCTGTGGCTAAATCGCCTGGTGGCGTGCATTTTCATTCTGGTTGGCGCATCGGCTCAATATTTCATCATGACCTACGGCATCATCATCGACCGCTCGATGATCGCCAACATGATGGACACCACGCCCGCTGAAACCTTCGCTTTGCTGACGCCGCAAATGCTCATCACGCTCGGGGTGAGCGGTATTCTGGCCGCGCTCATCGCCTGCTGGGTCAGAATCAAGCCTATGACTCCGGCGCTACGCAGCGTACTGTTTCGTGGCGCGAACATTCTGGTCTCCGCGCTGCTGATCGTGCTGGTCGCCGCGTTCTTCTATAAAGATTACGCCTCACTGTTTCGCAACAACAAAGAACTGGTGAAATCCCTCAGCCCATCTAACAGCATTGTGGCGACGTCTTCCTGGTATTCGCATCAGAGGCTGGCCCATCTGCCGCTGGTGCGCATTGGTGAAGATGCCCATCGCAATCCGTTGATGGTGAAAGAAAAGCGTAAGAACCTGACGATTGTGGTTCTCGGCGAGACCTCACGCGGCGATAACTTCTCGCTATCCGGCTATTCGCGCCAGACCAACCCGCTGCTGGAAAAAGATGATGTGGTCTATTTCCCCCACACCACTTCCTGCGGAACGGCGACGGCGGTGTCGGTGCCCTGCATGTTCTCCGATATGCCGCGCGCGCACTACGACGAGGAACTGGCGCAGCATCAGGAAGGCGTGCTCGACATTATTCAACGGGCGGGAATTAACGTGCTGTGGAACGATAACGACGGTGGCTGCAAAGGGGCTTGTGATCGGGTACCGCACCAGAATATGACTAAGCTGAACCTGCCAGGGCAGTGTATTGACGGTGAATGCTACGATGACGTGCTGTTCCACGGGCTGGAAGAGTACATCAACAACCTGCAAGGCGACGGGGTGATTGTGCTGCACACCATCGGCAGCCACGGTCCGACCTATTACAACCGCTATCCTGCGCAGTTCAAGAAATTTACGCCAACCTGCGACACCAACGAAATCCAGACCTGTTCACAGCAACAGTTGGTCAATACTTACGACAACACCATTCTTTACGTTGACTATATTGTTGATAAAGCAATCAATATACTGAAAGAGCACCAGGATAATTTCACCACCAGCCTGGTTTATCTTTCCGATCACGGCGAATCCTTAGGGGAAAATGGCGTCTATTTACACGGCCTGCCGTATTCGATTGCGCCAGATACGCAAAAACATGTGCCGATGCTGCTGTGGCTCTCAGAAGATTATCAGCAACGCTATCAGGTCTCTCAGACATGTTTGCAAAAACGGGCAAGCTCAGAGAATTTCTCGCAGGATAATCTCTTCTCCACCCTGCTGGGATTAACGGGCGTGCAAACACAGAAATATCAGGCGGCAGATGATATTCTGCAACCCTGCCGGGGAGGCTAAACGAATGAAAATTCTGATTGTTGAAGACGATACGTTGTTATTACAGGGACTGATACTCGCCGCGCAAACAGAAGGTTATGCCTGCGACGGCGTATCAACGGCCCGGGCAGCAGAGCAGTGTCTGGAGACCGGACATTACAGCCTGGTGGTTCTGGACCTGGGTTTACCGGATGAAGACGGCCTGCATTTCCTGAACCGCATCAGGCAGAAAAAGTACACCGTGCCGGTGCTTATTCTCACCGCGCGCGACACGGTGAAAGACCGGGTCAGCGGGCTGGACGTGGGTGCCGATGACTATCTGGTCAAACCCTTCGCGCTGGAAGAACTGCACGCCCGCATCCGGGCGCTGCTGCGTCGTCATAACAATCAGGGCGAAAGTGAATTAATTGTCGGCAATCTGACGCTGAATATCGGTCGTCGCCAGGTGTGGATGGACGGACAAGAGGTCATCTTAACGCCGAAAGAATACGCGCTTCTGTCACGCCTGATGCTCAAAGCCGGCAGCCCGGTACACCGGGAAATCCTGTATAACGATATCTACAGCTGGGATAACGAACCGTCGACCAATACGCTGGAAGTACACATTCACAACCTGCGTGACAAAGTGGGCAAATCACGGATCCGCACGGTCAGGGGATTTGGCTATATGCTGGTTGCCACTGAGGAAAGCTAAGTGAAGCTGCTGCAATTTCTAAAACAACCGCTCCCGCTTCGTCATCGCCTGATGCTGACGATCGGTCTTATTCTGCTGGTCTTTCAGTTGATAAGCACCTTCTGGTTGTGGCACGAAAGCACCGAGCAAATACAGTTGTTCGAGCAGGCGTTACGCGAAAATAGAAATAACGATCGCCACATCCTGCATGAGATCCGCGAAGCCATCGCCAGCCTGATCGTCCCCGGCATCTTTATGGTCAGCCTGACGCTGCTGATTTGTTACCAGGCGGTACGGCGAATCACTCGCCCACTGGCGGATCTGCAAAAAGAGTTAGAAACGCGGGCCGCCGATAACCTGGCGCCGATTGAAGTTCACAGTTCAACCGTTGAGATCCAGGCGGTCGTCTCAGCACTCAACGAGCTGGTAACGCGGCTCACCACCACTATCGAAAACGAACGCTTATTTACCGCCGATGTCGCCCACGAATTGCGTACACCGCTGTCGGGCGTTCGCCTGCATCTGGAATTACTGTCAAAAGCCCATAAGGTCGACGTTACGCCGTTAATTGCCCGTCTTGACCAAATGATGGACAGCGTGTCGCAACTGCTGCAACTTGCCCGCGTCGGACAGTCGTTTTCGGCCGGGAGCTACCAGCACGTCAAACTGCTGGAGGACGTTATTCTGCCCTCCTACGATGAACTCAGCACCATGCTGGAGCTGCGCCAGCAGACGTTGCTCCTGCCGCAAAGCGCGGCGGACGTTGTCGTACGTGGCGATGCTACGCTATTGCGAATGTTACTGAGAAACCTGGTAGAAAACGCGCATCGTTACAGTCCGGAAGGCACTAATATTACGATTAGCCTGAATACCGGGCATGATGCCGTCCTGGCCGTTGAAGATGAAGGACCCGGCATTGATGAAAGTAAATGCGGGGAGTTGAGCAAAGCGTTTGTGCGTATGGACAGCCGTTTTGGCGGGATTGGGCTGGGACTGAGCATTGTCAGTCGTATCACCCAGTTACATCACGGGCATTTCTATTTGCAAAATCGTCAGGGAACCACCGGCACTCGCGCCTGGGTGGAATTAGCGAAAGGTCAGTAAGAACTCACCCATACGTACAAAAAGCTGCTGACGATCAGCAGGCTGCACACGGTGGTCAAACTTTCATAAATGCGGGTTTTCATAACACTCTCCTCCGATACTATGGAGGAGAGTTTGCCAGACACAGATTAAGTCAACCTTAAGGCATGACCTACAGAAAAAGGTTACTCATCGATACGTGGATGCTGCTGCACCAGGCGCGTACGCTTGAGCTGCAGATCGGCAATTTCCTGATCGATATCTTCGATTTTCTGCTCGATATTATCGTAGTGCTCGCCAAGGATCTCTTTCGCTTCCTGAATATCCGAAGCGGCAGGCGTGGCCCCTTTCAGCGGCTGATTGGCGGTCTCTTTCATGGTCATGCCGGTAATTAAACCAATCACCGCAATCACCATCAGATAATAAGCAGGCATCATCAGATTCTGCGAGCTTTCCACCAACCATGCAGCCAATGTCGGAGTCAGACCGGCGATCAATACCGAGATATTAAACGCGGCGGCCAGCGCACTGTAGCGAATATGCGTCGGGAACATCGCCGGTAACGTTGACGCCATCACCCCGGTAAAGCAGTTGAGGATCACCGCCAACATCAACAATCCGGCGAAAATCAGGCCGATGACGTTACTGTTAATCAGAATAAATGCCGGAATCGCCAACACAAACAGCGCAATACTGCCCATGATCACAAACGGACGACGCCCGAAGCGGTCGCTGAGCAAACCCATAATCGGCTGCACAAACAGCATACCAATCATGATGGCGATAATAATCAACACGCCGTGGTCTTCAGAGTAATGCAGGTTATGCGACAGATAACTCGGCATATAGGTGAGCAGCATGTAGTAGGTAACGTTAGTGGCAATCACCAGACCAACACATGCCAACAGGCTACGCCAGTGTTTGGTCGCAATCTCTTTAAACGAGACCTTAGGACCTTCCTGTAGCCCCTGACGATCGCCCTGCTCCAGTTTATCCACGTGCTGCTGGAACGCCGGCGTCTCTTCCAGCGCATGGCGCAGGTACAGACCAATCAACCCTAACGGTAGCGCCAGGAAGAACGGAATACGCCAGCCCCACTCAAGGAAGTTGTCCTCGCCGACGATAGTTGAAATCAGGACCACCACGCCCGCACCCAGCACAAACCCGGCAATTGAGCCGAAGTCCAGCCAGCTGCCCATAAACCCGCGCTTACGGTCTGGCGAGTACTCTGCGACAAAAATCGACGCCCCGGTATACTCTCCGCCGACCGAGAACCCCTGCGCCATCTTACACAGCAACAGCAGAATCGGCGCCCAGATACCAATCGAGGCATACGAGGGAATAAGACCGATACAGAAGGTACTTATCGACATAATCACAATGGTGATAGCGAGTATCTTCTGACGACCGTATTTATCGCCAAGCATACCGAAGAACAATCCGCCAAGCGGTCGAATCAGAAAGGGAACAGAGAAAGTAGCAAGTGCGGCAACCATCTGCACGCTGGGGTCAGCCCCCGGGAAGAACACTTTACCTAATGCGTAAGCAACAAACCCATAAACACCAAAATCAAACCACTCCATCGCATTACCTAACGACGCCGCGGTAATGGCTTTTCGCAATTTACCGTCATCAATGATGGTAACGTCGCGCAGCGTTATTGGTTTTATTTTTTTCCTTTTTAACATACCCGTCCTCATAGACTTAGCCCTGTCACGCTACAGTTCGAGTCCCCTAACGCCCCTGCGTCAGGGTCATCACCGAGCGGGGAACGCACAGACGCATTCCCTGTAACAAGCGTAGCAGGTTTACTTACACTGACGAGAAACACGCAGTACAACCGAACCTGTTGACGCCTGATTGGGCGGTTAATGACCTCTTTACCCTAACAGTGTTTAAATTTGTGATCAACTTCACATATAGTTTTCCATTTCGTCAACCTGCGTAAATCAGGTCATTCTGAGTCAACTTTTTTACATGTCATGCTTGCGATTTGCTGGCAATTAAATACAAGAATAAATCGCTTTGTTGCGCCAACAATCACAATAGTCACTATTATTCTGCTAGCAAAAAAATCACCTAATCCCTTCACAAAAAGATCACAGCTTTTTTAATAATCAGAGCGTTTAAGAAATTTTGCGCGGAATATGTGATGAAGATAACTAAAACATCGTTTTATTTTGATTGAATCAACGTTCCCATGAATGCACACTAATTCCAGACGCAATATCCCTGGGAGCAGCAACACGCTCAACGTATGCCGCGTTAGATTTTATAAAACAAAGAGATAGCGATTTTCTTTGTTAAAAGACATTAGTAACCATTTGAATTTATTAATTTTTACTTTCTTGCGCGAGTATTAGCTGCGACAAGACATGAGGACGTTTATGAAAATTAAAGCCACGATTGAACGCATCCCCGGCGGAATGATGTTGATTCCCCTGTTATTAGGCGCAGTGTTAAATACGTTAGCTCCGGATACCGGTGCGTATTTCGGTTCGTTTACCAAAGGAATGATCAGCGGAACGGTACCGATTCTGGCTGTATGGTTTTTTTGTATCGGTGCATCTATTGATTTACGGGCAACCGGCACGGTATTACGCAAGTCCGGTACGTTGGTAATAACCAAAATAGCCGTGGCGTGGGTAGTGGCAATGATTGCTGCTTCCTTTATTCCTGATACCGGTATTCAAACCGGGTTCTTTGCCGGTCTTTCCGTGCTGGCAATTGTTTCAGCGATGGACATGACTAACGGCGGTTTGTACGCCAGCCTGATGAACCAGTATGGAACCAAAGAAGAGTCCGGCGCATTTGTGTTGATGTCTCTGGAATCCGGTCCGTTAATGACCATGGTGATCCTCGGCTCCGCAGGTCTGGCCTCCTTCGAGCCACACCATTTTATCGGCGCGGTATTACCCTTCCTGATTGGTTTTACGTTGGGTAACCTGGATCACGACCTGCGTTCTTTCTTCAGCAAAGCCACGCCGGTGCTGATCCCGTTCTTCGGCTTCGCGTTGGGCAACACAATTAATCTGAGCGTAATCGTTGATACAGGCCTGCTGGGTATCCTGCTGGGTGTCGCGGTTATCGTTATCACCGGTATCCCACTGATTATTGCTGACCGCGTTATTGGCGGTGGGAACGGTACAGCGGGCGTAGCCGCCTCTTCCGCAGCAGGCGCTGCGGTAGCAAACCCGGTGATTATCGCCCAGATTAACCCGGCGTTCGAACCGGTTGCCGCATCCGCAACGGCGCTGGTTGCCGCCAGCGTGATTGTCACCGCCATTCTGGTGCCGATTATCACCGCGCTGTATGCCAAACGTTTTAATAAAAATCTGGTCGTCAATGAGGCTGCGGCAACCCCGGCAGACTCCCTGCACCACTAAACCTGCCTTTATCCCACTCACCGTTCCTGCTCAATTGATGAGCGGGGACGGTGCAAAAATCTCCTCAACCATCGCATCAACCAGCCGTTTAGCCGAACACAATCGCGGCATTCCCAACGCTACATTTTGCCAACGCTGCGTCACCGACCAGCTCACCGGATGACGCTGCGCATCGCACCAATCCCCCAGCCAGCTTAACATATCGTTGTGCTCGCCCGAGCCGCCGACAACTGGCGTGCTGAGCCAATGATGATAGTAATGACGCGTGGTGGGTGCCGCATTCACGCTGTCCGCCAGCGCCTGCGCAGCCATGGTTCTCAGGTTGTCTTTTAGCATTGACACCACATCGGCATTCGCTAAACGGCAGGCGTCACCGAAGGCTCCCCAGCGTAACTCCTCCAGCGCAACAAAACAGCGTCCAGGCAACGACCAGCCGTCATACGCGCCAGCCCGCCAACGGGTAAAGATTTGCTCGCTGTGTTCGCCAGCTTGCACCGTCAGACCGCGTTGCGTCAGCGCTTTCTCTTTATAAGCACCGCGCTGGGTAAACCAGTCAGTGAGCGCACTCACCTGCTGCATCAGGCCGGGCGTGGGCAACCCGCGAGGCTGTTCGGTTTGTTGTAAAAACCTCAGCCCTTCGGCAATGCGCACCAGCGCCAGATGACCCGGGTCGATCATGCCCGCCAGCTTCTCTACCAGCTTGAGACGCATCACCAGATGCTCGCTGGACACTCCCGCCATCACCCACGCACGCAGTTGCGTTTGGGATAATACTTCCTGCGTCAGGCGCGCACGCAGGCGCTGCTGCTGTTGTAGAAAACCGCCGGAACGTTTGGTTTCATCTCCCTGAACCAGATCGACCATAAACTTCGGGTAGACACACTCCAGCGTCCGCCCGGGGCCTTCCAGTAACACGTTAGTCATGTGTGCTCGGTTGCAAAAAGGGTATTGATATCGTCGCGCAGCAAGCGGGAATCTTCATAAAGCCATGCCGCAGTCGTAATGCGATGCTGCAACTGTTCATTCAAGGCATTCACCGCAGATTCATTTTGCTGGCGCACGGTCAGACTCTCACGCAGGCTCGCCTGTAATTGCGTCAAACACTGTGAAAAATCAGCAAAAAACGTGGCCATGCCTGCCGTAACGGAAATATCGACCTGAGCGGCTAAAGCTTTACGAATTTGTTGGCAAAACTGGGTGACGTAATGCACAAGGTTATTATGCAGTGCGCCCATATCAATGAGATAACGCGTTTTCGTTTCAACGTAATCATTCCATCCCCAGTTGGGTTGATTCAGCCAACGCGAGAAGGTATCACGCACCACGCCGCCAGGAGACGGCGTATTCTCCGCCGGAATATCCTGTTCAATGGCCTCGTTAAACAACTGGCGGGTGTTGAAGTTAAACATCGCCGCATGAAACGCCGGAAAACGGATCCGCGCCCGAAAACCCGCGTGATTCAGTTCCTCTTTCACCCGCTGTTCAATAGGGCGCATGGCATCATTAAGCGCCCGGGACAGTGTCGACTCAAGCTGTTCAAAGCGCAGGGCTAAGTCCCGGCTGATGCTTTCCTGCGCCGCCAGCAAGACCACTTCACAGGACGAACGCATTTTATCCAGCACGATTTTCGCCTGGCCTTCATCGTGCAGCACCAGCATTTCTCCGACCATTTCTGCCGAGGAGACGCCAGCCCCCAGGCCATGTTGTGACATCATCAGGACGTTTTCTTTGACAAAGAACGTGTTGATGCCGCACAGAATCTCAGTCTGTTGATCATTGAGATAGCCCGCAGCAGCCTCCAGCGCCAACTCGACCTCATGGCTGACTTCATCGCTGACCCGCCCCTGACTCACTTCTAACTGTTGCATATCCTCTTCAATATGCATGATGTTCAGCCGCAATTTTTCATAGGCAACCGTTAATCCGTGGGAGCGAAACTCCAGATATTCGTGCGCGCTTTGCGCATAATTCAATAACTTATGCGACGCTGAGCGTAGCGCATACAGTGAAGCATTGGCGTAAGCGGCATGAATCACTTTCTGAATCGGCTGCTCAAACAGCGAATCCTCCCACAACAGATCGGCGGCATGGCGGATGTGCTCCGTATCCTCAAGATCGGTGGTGCGCCAGCGTCTGCCAAGCGCCGCCTCGGCAAAGTCCTGTACCCAGCGTTGCACCTGATGATCCGGCAGCCGCCCGCGGGTCGTCAGCTCATGACGCGCCCTGTTCGCCAGATACCCCCACATCGAGGAAACTGGATAGATTCGCTCCGGGGCAATGCCGCCTTGCATCAGCGTGCCGGAAATTAACGCCCGCACCTGCTCTTCATCATCACTATTACGGTCTTTTTGATCGAACTTGTTCACCAGCGCGTATAACGGCACTGACTTACCAACCGCCATAATCGCCTGACGCACTTCTTCATCGGAAATCGACTTCAGTTGGGTGTAATCCATCACCGCCAGCACCGCAGAGGCCCGCGCCAGCTGTTCATTCAGCATCTTTTGTAGGTGCGGTTGCCCGGCCTCATTCGGCCCTGGCGTATCCAGCAATGTTAATTGCCCCGGATAGCTCGCCTGTCCGGCCAAATGGACAAACTCAACCTCGATAACCGGAATATGCTCAATCGCGGCATAAGCGGCAAAAGGAAAATCGACCTCCAGCGCTTTTGACAAACGCACCAGGTCATTCAGGCTTTTAAGGCAATGGAAAATAGGCTGTGCGCCAAGATAATACCGTTCAAATGCCACGCCGTTTTCAATATGCTGCAGCAGGACATTCATATCCTTATCGACTTCCAGGGTCTGCGTAAGACGCTGGCGATCGCACTCGCGCACGCGCTGCTGTAAAACTTTCATTAAGGCATCAATCGGTGCGACATGTGAAAAATGCAGTACCGGCTCTTTCTGCCCCGGCGTATGGCGAATTAGCGTCGGTAACGCCGTCATGGGGCGATTACGATTAGGTAAAACTTCTGTCCCCACAATCGCATTAATCGTCGTCGATTTTCCCGCTTTCATGGTACCGACAATCGCCAGCACCATTTCCAGGCGCGTAATCTTACGCAGTTCATTATTGAGCGTTGCTTGCTGGACATCCATGCCACGCGTGCTGAAATGCATGGGTTGAACAACCTGTCGGCTATGCTCTCCTTGTTTTAGCGCGACATCATCCAACGACGTCATGGGCAATTTTTGCAATTGCCTGAGATGTTCAAGTGAGAGCATCAGCAAGCGTTCCGCTTCCTGACTTAATTCATATATTGTCTGTGTGTGCATGGAAAATTTTTCCTTAACGCAAATGGCATTGCTTTTATTTAGCCCAATCGTTTTATTTATAGATTTTTTGGCTTTTATAATTACGTGTAGAAATAATTAAAATCAAAACAACCAATTGATATTATTAAAATAAATTTGGCGTATAACCGTTGGCCTGATGCCTCTCACTTATCTAATAAGTAAGAAAGATAAACAGCGTAGTTCAGTTTTAAAAAATGCCAGTTTAATCCCCCTACTAAAATTAAGGGGGTTGGTGATATTCAATCACAATGACTTAGGCATCCGTAGGCATTGTTACCTATGAATATCAGATATTTCGCCTCACCTTATCTTAAATAACTAAGCGTAGCAATTTCCCTTAAAAAATATTCCGCCATACTTTCATTGAGGTGAAAGCAAAGGGTCTTTACAGCAGATCATTTTGCGTAATCGCGCAGTAGTCCCGACAAATGCAGGGATTTTATGTATAATTGCGGCCTTTTTCGGCAATCTGCCATTTTTTGGGCGCATTTGCCCCTGCTGACTTTTGAGGAAATCCACATGTCATTACCACACTGCCCGCAATGCAACTCCGAATACACTTACGAAGATAACGGCATGTTCATCTGCCCGGAATGCGCTCACGAATGGAACGATGCTGAACCGGCACAGGACAGCGACGAACTGATCGTTAAAGATGCCAACGGCAACCTGCTGGCTGACGGCGACAGCGTTACCGTAGTGAAAGACCTGAAGGTAAAAGGTAGCTCTTCCATGCTGAAGATCGGTACCAAAGTAAAAAACATTCGTCTGGTTGAAGGCGACCATAACATCGATTGCAAAATCGATGGCTTTGGCCCAATGAAGCTGAAATCTGAGTTTGTGAAAAAGAACTGATGCAAATTGCCTGATGGCGCTACGCTCATCAGGCCTGCGCCAGCTCATCTGCCAGGCGGGAAGCTAATACTTCCCGCCTGGTTTATTTGTGCAGACAATAGCTACACTTAACTGGCTTCTTTTACCTGAGGTAAAAATTATGCCGTTAAGTCCCTATGTCTCCTTTGCAGGCAACTGCGCTGACGCTATCGCTTACTACCAAAAAACGTTAGGCGCAGAGCTGCTCTACAAAATCAACTTCGGTGAAATGCCCAAATCCGCGCAGGACAACGAAGAGGGTTGCCCTTCCGGAATGAAATTCCCCGATACCGCCATTGCTCATGCCAATCTGCGCGTGGCAGGCAGCGACATCATGATGAGCGATAGCGCCCCCGACGGAAATGCTCACTACTCTGGCTTTACGCTGGTGCTCGACACGCAAAACGTCGACGAAGGCAAACGCTGGTTTGATAACCTGGCAGCAAACGGAAAAATCGAAATGGACTGGCAGGAAACCTTCTGGGCCCACGGTTTCGGTAAAGTGAGCGACCAGTATGGCGTGCCGTGGATGATCAACGTCGTCAAACAACAGCAACCTACTGAGTAATCCAACGGGAGGCCCGCCCTCCCGTACTGTCATCAAAAATCGCTTAACTCTTCATCGCCGAGTAACCATCCCTTAACGAAAACGTCACATTGATCCGCCACGATGGGGCCACTTTTTTAGGGAGGCCGCATCATGCAAACGATTATTCGCGTCGAAAAACTCTCCAAATCCTTCAATCAACATCAGGCGCTCAATGCGGTTGATCTGAACATCTGTTCCGGTGAGATGGTGGCTCTGCTTGGACCGTCTGGCTCTGGCAAATCCACCCTTTTACGTCATTTAAGCGGTTTGATCACCGGTGATAAATCGCCTGGTAGCCACGTCGAGTTGCTGGGTCGCACCGTTCAACGTGAAGGCCGCCTGGCGCGGGATATCCGCAAAAGCCGCGCCCACACCGGTTACATATTCCAGCAGTTCAATCTGGTGAACCGCCTGACGGTACTGGAGAACGTCCTGATTGGCGCGCTCGGCAGCACGCCGTTCTGGCGCACCTGTTTTAGCTGGTTTAGCCAGGAACAGAAGCAGCGCGCATTACAGGCGCTAACCCGCGTTGGCATGGCGCACTTTGCATACCAGCGCGTTTCCACGCTTTCGGGCGGGCAACAGCAGCGCGTCGCCATTGCCCGCGCGCTGATGCAGCAGGCCAAAGTGATCCTGGCCGACGAGCCGATAGCCTCGCTGGACCCCGAATCCGCGCGCATCGTGATGGATACCCTGCGCGATATTAACCAGACCGACGGCATCACCGTGGTCGTCACGCTGCATCAGGTGGATTACGCCCTGCGCTACTGCGAACGCATCGTCGCGCTGCGCCAGGGCAACGTCTTCTTTGACGGCAGCAGCCAGCATTTTGATAACGATCGTTTTGACCATCTCTACCGCAGCATGAACCGCGTCGAACAGAACGCACAGGCTGCTTAACTTTGCCCGAACTGAGGAATAAACATGAATTACAAGGCCGTTGCCGCGCTGGCGTTTACCAGCATGTTCAGCATCAGCACCTTGTTAAGCCCGGCGCATGCCGAAGAACAAGAGAAAGCGCTGAACTTTGGCATTATTTCGACCGAATCACAGCAAAACCTGAAGCCACAGTGGGAACCGTTCCTGAAGGACATGGAAAAATCGCTGGGCGTGAAAGTAAACGCCTTCTTCGCCCCGGACTACGCCGGGATCATCCAGGGAATGCGCTTTAACAAAGTTGATATCGCCTGGTACGGTAACCTCTCGGCAATGGAAGCGGTGGATCGCGCTAACGGACAAGTGTTTGCCCAGACCGTCGCCGCCGATGGATCCCCGGGTTACTGGAGCGTGTTGATCGTTAACAAAGACAGTCCGATCAACAATCTGAACGATCTGATCGCCAAACGTAAGGATCTGACCTTCGGCAACGGCGATCCTAACTCCACTTCAGGCTACCTCGTCCCCGGTTACTACGTCTTCGCCAAAAATAACATCTCCGCCAGCGACTTCAAACGTACCGTCAATGCCGGACATGAAACCAACGCCCTGGCCGTCGCCAACAAACAGGTCGATGTCGCCACTAACAACACCGAAAACCTCGACAAGCTGAAAACTTCCGCGCCGGACAAGCTGAAAGAGCTGAAGGTTATCTGGAAGTCACCGCTGATCCCGGGCGATCCGATCGTCTGGCGTAAAAACCTTTCCGAAACCACCAAGGACAAGGTGTACGACTTCTTTATGAATTACGGCAAAACGCCGGAACAGAAAACCGTACTGGAACGCCTGGGATGGGCACCGTTCCGCGCCTCCAGCGACTTACAACTGGTGCCGATTCGCCAACTGGCGCTGTTTAAAGAGATGCAGGGCGTGAAGGATAACAAAGGGCTGAACGAGGAAGAGAAAACCAGCAAAACCTCGGCGCTGAAAGCGCAGCTCGACGACCTTGACCGTCTGACCGCCGCACTGGGCGCCATGACCAGCGTCACCAAAGCGGTGCAGTGATTTGTAGACCGGATTGTAGGCCGGATAAGCGAAGCGCCATCCGGCAAAGGCGTGAATGCCGGATGGCGACGCAAAAGCGTCTTATCCGGCCTACAACGCAAACACACGTGCCAACGGAGCTAAACATGCAAACCATCACCGTCGCCCCGCCCAAACGTAGCTGGTTCTCGTTGCTGAGCTGGGCCATTCTTCTCGCCGTACTGGTGGTCTCGTGGAAAGGTGCCGAAATGGCTCCGCTCACGCTGATCCAGGATTCCGGCAATATGGCGACCTTCGCCGCCGACTTCTTCCCGCCAGACTTCAGCCAGTGGCAGGACTATCTCGGTGAAATGGCCGTTACCCTGCAAATTGCCGTCTGGGGTACTGCCCTCGCCGTGGTGCTGTCGATTCCCTTCGGCCTGATGTGCGCCGATAACCTCGTGCCGTGGTGGATTTACCAGCCGATGCGTCGCCTGATGGATGCCTGTCGCGCCATCAATGAAATGGTCTTCGCCATGCTGTTCGTGGTCGCCGTCGGTTTAGGTCCGTTCGCCGGGGTGATGGCGCTGTTTATCCACACCACCGGGGTGCTTTCCAAGCTGCTTTCCGAAGCGGTAGAAGCCATTGAGCCAGGTCCGGTAGAAGGCATTCGCGCCACCGGGGCCAATAAAATTGAAGAAATTCTGTATGGCGTTCTGCCACAGGTCATGCCGCTGCTTATTTCCTATTCGCTGTATCGCTTTGAATCCAACGTTCGCTCGGCCACGGTAGTCGGGATGGTGGGCGCAGGCGGTATTGGCGTGACCTTATGGGAAGCGATTCGCGGTTTTCAGTTCCAGCAAACCTGCGCCCTGATGGTGTTAATCATCGTCACCGTCAGCCTGTTGGATTTCCTTTCCCAGCGTTTGCGTAAGCACTTTATCTGATTAGCGAGGCATTGATTGCTATGCACTTGTCTACACATCCGACCAGTTATCCAACGCGTTATCAGGAAATTGCCGCGAGACTTGAGCAGGAGCTTCGTCAACATTATCGCTGCGGTGACTATCTGCCCGCCGAACATCAGCTTGCCGCGCGCTACGAGGTAAACCGCCACACCCTGCGCCGCGCCATTGACCAGTTGGTTGAGCGCGGTTGGGTGCAACGTCGCCAGGGCGTCGGCGTGCTGGTGCTGATGCGCCCGTTCGATTACCCGCTGAATGCCCAGGCGCGCTTTAGTCAGAACCTGCTGGACCAGGGCAGCCACCCCACCAGCGAAAAACTGCTGGCGGTGCTGCGCCCGGCCTCCAGCCACATTGCCGATGCGCTCAGCATTAACGAGGGCGATAACGTGATTCACCTGCGCACCCTGCGTCGGGTTAACGGTATCGCGCTGTGCCAGATCGACCACTATTTTTCCGACCTCACGCTGTGGCCGCTGCTGCAGGGCTTTAACAACGGTTCGCTGCACGACTACCTGCGCGAACAGTCCGGCCTGACGCTGCTGCGTACGCAAACGCGCATCAGCGCCCGCCGCGCGCAGGCCAAAGAGAGCAAGGTGCTGGAAATCCCCAATATGGCGCCGCTGCTGTGCGTGCGCACCCTGAACCACCGTGAAGGCGAAGAACACGCGGCGGAATACTCCGTCAGCCTGACCCGCGCCGACATGATCGAATTCACTATGGAGCACTGAATGCATTTCGATACCGCCACCCGCCAGCGCTGGATGCGCGCGCTGGCTTACAGCAATGCCGATGCCCTGAACGCCCGCATCAACGCGCTCAAACTGACGCCGGACTATGAACTTATTCGCGCACCGGAAAGCGGACTGATGCAGATCCAGGCCCGTATGGGGGGTACCGGCAACCGCTTCTTTGCCGGTGACACCACGCTTACCCGCGCAGTTGTCCGCCTGAAAAGCGGCACGCTGGGTTACAGCTACCTGCTGGGGCGCAACAAACAACATGCCGAGCAGTGCGCGGTGATTGACGCGCTGCTGCAGGAACAAACGCATTTCCAGAACTTAATGGAAACCTTAATTGCCCCGCTGGAAGCGGAACGCGATGCGCTGATTCGCGCACGCCGTGCCGAAGTCAACGCCAGTCGGGTCGACTTCTTCACGCTGGTACGCGGAGATAACGCATGACCTTACAAACCGCTTTTAATTTACCCGTTCAGGATGCTCAGCAGAGCTTTCGTCGCCTGCTGAAGGCCATGAGCGAACCGGGCGTAATCGTCGCCCTGCATCAACTGAAACACGGCTGGCAGCCGCTGGGCCTGGCAACCACCAGCGTGCTGCTGGCCCTGGTCGACGGCGACACGCCGGTCTGGCTGGCGCCGTCGATGGATAACGATATCGCCCGGCAGAACCTACGTTTTCATACCAACGCGCCGCTGGTGGATCAGCCGCAGCTGGCGGCCTTTGCCGTCGCCGATGAACACATCAGCAGTGAACAGCTTAACGTCCTCTCCGCCGGTTCCGCCGTCGCACCAGAGACCAGCGCCACGCTCATTGTGCAGGTCGCAGGCTTAAGCGGCGGACGTATGCTGCGTCTGACCGGCGCGGGCATCGCCGAAGAACGCATGATCGCGCCACAGTTGCCGGAATGCCTGATTCACGAACTCACCGAACGCCCGCATCCGTTCCCGCTGGGGGTTGATTTGATCCTCACCTGCGGCGAACGCCTGCTGGCTATTCCGCGAACCACCCATGTGGAGGTGTGCTGATGTACGTCGCCGTCAAAGGGGGCGAAAAGGCGATAGCCAACGCCCACGCCCTGCAGGAAAACCGACGCCGGGGCGATGAGACCATTGCTGAACTGAGCGTAGCGCAAATCGAACAGCAGATGAATCTGGCCGTCGACCGGGTGATGACCGAAGGCGGCATCGCCGATCGCGAACTGGCGGCGCTGGCGCTGAAGCAGGCCAGCGGCGATAACGTCGAAGCCATCTTTTTGCTCCGCGCCTACCGCACTACGCTGGCAAAGGTGGCGGTCAGCGAGCCGCTTAACAGTGCAGAAATGCGCCTTGAGCGCCGAATCTCGGCGGTCTATAAGGATATTCCCGGCGGACAGCTGTTGGGACCGACCTATGACTACACCCATCGCCTGCTGGATTTTACTCTGCTGGCTAATGGCGAAACGCCGCCTCTGCGCAGTGCAGACGGCGCACAGGATGCCTCCCCGCACGTCTTTTCCCTGCTGGCCAACCAGGGACTGGCAAAGCGTGAAGAGGATGATGGCGCCACGCCCGACGACGTCACCCGCACACCACCAGTTTACCCCTGTTCACGTGCTTCACGCCTGCAACAGCTGATGCGCGGCGACGAAGGCTATCTTCTGGCGTTGGCCTACTCCACCCAGCGCGGCTACGGGCGCAATCACCCGTTTGCCGCCGAAATCCGTAGCGGCTATGTGGCACTGGAAACCGTCCCGGAAGAGCTGGGATTTGCGGTGAACGTCGGCGAACTGCTGATGACCGAATGTGAAATGGTCAACGGGTTTGTCGCACCAGAAAACGAATCTCCCCATTTTACCCGCGGCTACGGGCTGGTGTTTGGCATGAGCGAACGTAAAGCAATGGCGATGGCGTTGGTGGACCGCGCTCTACAGGCAGCCGAATACGATGAAACGGTCACGGGACCGGCGCAGGACGAAGAGTTCGTGCTGGCGCATGCGGATAACGTCGAGGCGGCGGGTTTTGTTTCGCACCTCAAACTTCCCCATTACGTCGATTTCCAGGCTGAGCTGGAACTGCTCAAACGCCTGCAACAGGAGGCCCCTCGTGACCACTAACCTCTCCGGCTACAACTTTGCGTATCTTGATGAGCAGACCAAGCGCATGATCCGCCGCGCCATTCTGAAAGCGGTGGCCATCCCCGGTTACCAGGTGCCGTTTGGCGGACGTGAAATGCCGATGCCTTACGGTTGGGGAACCGGCGGCATCCAGCTCACCGCCAGCGTGATTGGCGAGCCGGACGTATTGAAGGTGATTGACCAGGGCGCGGATGACACCACCAACGCCGTGTCGATTCGCAATTTCTTCAAACGCGTAACCGGGGTGAATACCACCGAGCGTACGGAAGACGCGACCTTGATCCAGACCCGCCACCGCATCCCGGAAACGCCGCTGGTGGAAGATCAAATCATTATCTTCCAGGTACCGATCCCTGAGCCGCTGCGCTTTATCGAACCGCGCGAAACGGAAACCCGCACCATGCACGCGCTGGAAGAGTACGGCATCATGCAGGTGAAACTGTATGAAGATATCGCCCGCTTCGGCCATATCGCCACCACTTACGCCTATCCGGTGAAAGTAAATGACCGCTACGTCATGGACCCGTCGCCCATCCCAAAATTCGACAACCCGAAGATGGACATGATGCCGGCCCTGCAACTGTTTGGCGCAGGCCGCGAAAAGCGCATCTATGCCGTTCCACCTTACACCCGCGTAGAAAGTCTCGATTTCGACGATCACCCGTTTACCGTGCAGAGCTGGGATGAGCCTTGCGCCATTTGTGGCTCAACCCACAGCTATCTCGATGAAGTGGTGCTCGATGACACCGGCAAACGCATGTTTGTCTGCTCCGACACCGACTACTGCCGCCAACAGAGCGAGGCCCTCAGCCAATGACGCAACCGCTGCTTTCAGTCAACAACCTGACCCATCTCTACGCGCCGGGCAAGGGCTTCAGCGATGTCTCTTTTGACCTGTGGCCTGGCGAAGTGCTGGGTATCGTCGGCGAGTCCGGTTCCGGCAAAACCACGTTGCTGAAATCAATCTCATCACGGCTGACGCCGCAGAACGGTGAGATTTTGTATCAGAACCGTTCACTGTACGGCATGAACGAGGCCGACCGCCGCCGTCTGCTGCGCACCGAGTGGGGCGTGGTGCACCAGCATCCGCTGGATGGCCTGCGCCGTCAGGTCTCCGCAGGCGGCAATATCGGCGAACGTCTGATGGCCACCGGCGCGCGCCACTACGGCGACATCCGCGCCACCGCGCAGCGTTGGCTGGAGGAGGTAGAGATCCCTGCCTCGCGTATCGACGATCTGCCCACCACCTTTTCCGGCGGCATGCAGCAGCGCCTGCAGATCGCCCGTAACCTCGTCACCCACCCCAAACTGGTGTTTATGGACGAACCCACCGGCGGGCTGGACGTTTCCGTACAGGCCAAACTGCTGGACCTGCTGCGCGGCCTGGTGGTGGAACTGGATCTGGCGGTAGTGATTGTCACCCACGATCTGGGCGTGGCGCGCCTGCTGGCCGACCGTTTGCTGGTGATGAAGCAGGGTCAGGTGGTGGAAAGTGGGTTAACCGACCGCGTGCTCGACGACCCGCATCATCCGTATACCCAGTTGCTGGTGTCGTCGGTTTTGCAGAACTGATTTTTTTGTTGTGCCGGATGGCGGCTGCGCCTTATCCGGCCTACGGAGCGGCATCGCTTGTGCCGGATGGCGGCATTGGTTGTAGGCCTGATAAGCGAAGCGCCATCAGGCAATCAAACGAAAAAACGCTTAAAGAGGCTAAAAATGAACGCGATCCGCGTTGAAAATGTCAGTAAAACCTTTGTCCTGCATCAGCAAAACGGCGTGCGTCTGCCGGTGCTGCAAAACGCCACGCTGGACGTTAAAAACGGCGAATGCGTGGTGCTGCACGGTCACTCGGGCAGCGGCAAATCCACGTTGCTGCGTTCGCTGTACGCCAACTATCTGCCTGATGAAGGCCACATCCACATCCGCCACAACGATGAATGGGTCGATCTGGTGCAGGCTCCGGCGCGTAAAGTGCTGGAAGTTCGTCGTTCAACCATCGGCTGGGTGAGCCAGTTCCTGCGCGTGATCCCGAGGATTTCCGCGCTGGATGTGGTGATGCAGCCGTTGCTGGATCTCGGCGTATCCCGTGAAGAGTGTGCAGCCAAAGCGGCTAACCTGCTTACCCGTCTGAACGTGCCGGAGCGGCTGTGGCACCTGGCGCCTTCGACCTTTTCCGGTGGTGAACAGCAGCGCGTCAACATCGCCCGCGGGTTTATCGTTGATTATCCAATTCTGCTACTCGATGAGCCTACCGCCTCGCTGGACGCCAAAAATAGCGCCGCCGTCGTCGCATTAATTGAAGAAGCGAAAGCCCGCGGCGCAGCAATTGTCGGCATTTTTCACGATCAAACCGTGCGCGACCGCGTAGCGGATCGTCTGCATCTGATGGGAACAACAGCATGATTATCAATAACGTAAAGCTGGTACTGGAAGATGAAGTGGTGCAAGGATCGCTGGAAATTGAAGGCGGAACGATCCGCGCCTTTGCCGAAAGTCAAAGCCAGCTGCCGCAGGCGCTGGACGGCGAAGGCGGCTGGCTGCTGCCAGGGCTTATCGAACTGCATACTGACAATCTCGACAAGTTTTTCACCCCGCGACCGAAGGTAGACTGGCCTGCCCACTCGGCGATGAGCAGCCACGACGCCCTAATGGTGGCCAGCGGCATTACCACCGTGCTGGACGCGGTGGCGATTGGCGATGTGCGCGACGGTGGCGACCGTCTGGAAAATCTGGAGAAGATGATCAATGCAGTGGAAGAGACGCAAAAGCGCGGGGTCAATCGCGCCGAACACCGCCTGCATTTACGCTGCGAACTGCCGCATCACACTACCCTGCCGCTGTTTGAAAAACTGGTCGGTCGTGAGCCGGTGACGCTGGTATCGCTGATGGATCACTCGCCAGGCCAGCGTCAGTTCGCCAACCGCGAGAAGTACCGCGAGTATTATCAGGGCAAGTATTCACTCACCGACGAGCAGATGGCCTACTATGAAGAAGAACAATTAGCCCTGGCTGCGCGTTGGTCACAGCCCAACCGCACGGCGATTGCCCAGATGTGCCGTGAGCGCCAGATTGCGCTGGCGAGCCATGACGATGCCACCAGCGAACATGTGCTGGAATCGCACCAGCTTGGCAGCGTGATCGCCGAATTTCCTACAACCTTCGCGGCGGCTGAAGCCTCGCGCCAGCATGGAATGAACGTACTGATGGGCGCACCCAACATCGTGCGCGGCGGCTCTCACTCCGGTAACGTGGCGGCCCATAAGCTGGCTGAGCTGGGTCTGCTGGATATTCTCTCCTCCGACTACTACCCCGCCAGCCTGCTCGATGCGGCATTTCGCGTGGCGGACGATAGCGCCAACGGCTTTACGCTCCCGCAGGCGATTCGCCTGGTGACCCGCAATCCGGCGCGGGCATTAAATCTCGACGATCGTGGCGTTGTTGCCGAAGGCAAACGCGCGGATCTGGTGCTGGCGCACCGCAAAGGCGGCAACATCCATATCGACCACGTCTGGCGCCAGGGAAAAAGGGTATTCTGACTATGGGTAAACTGATCTGGCTGATGGGGCCCTCCGGCTCCGGTAAGGACAGTCTGCTGGCAGAACTGCGCCAGCAGGAACCGACACAACTGCTGGTGGCGCACCGTTACATCACCCGCGCTGCCAGCGCCGGGAATGAAAACCATATCGCGCTGAGTGAACATGAATTTTTTATCCGCGCCGGGCAGAATCTGCTGGCGCTGAGCTGGCACGCGAACGGCTTCTACTACGGCGTCGGCGTAGAGATAGACCTCTGGCTGCACGCCGGCTTTGATGTGGTGGTCAACGGCTCGCGCGCACATCTGCCCCAGGCGCAGGCCCGTTATGGCGCTTCTTTGCTTCCCATTTGCTTACAGGTTTCTCCGGCAATTCTCCGCCAGCGCCTGCAGGCGCGTGGGCGGGAGAGCGAAACGGAAATCGCTGCCCGCCTTGAACGCGCGGCGCGCTACGCACCGTATGACTGCCACGTCCTGAATAACGATGGTAGTTTGCTACAGTCTGTCGATACACTGCTCGCACTGATGGGACGCAAGGAGAAGAAACATGTCTGTCTGTGAATTACGCCGCGCCACGCTCTACGATACCAATGCGGTTTACGCGCTGATCTGCGAGTTGAAGCAGGGTCAGTTTGACCTGCAGGCTTTTAGCGCTGGTTACGCCGCAAATCTGCAAGATCCCAATATGCACTACCAGTTGGCGTTAATCGACGGACAGGTCGTCGGCTTGATCGGTCTGCACCTACAGTTTCATCTGCACCACGCTAACTGGATTGGCGAAATCCAGGAACTGGTGGTGATGCCGCAGGCGCGAGGGTTAAGGGTCGGCAGCCAGTTACTGGCCTGGGCCGAAGCCGCCGCGCGCGAAGCGGGCGCAGAAGTCACCGAGCTTTCCACCAGCACCCAACGCCTTGACGCGCATCGTTTTTACCAGCGCGAAGGTTATACCATGAGCCATTTTCGCTTCACCAAACCGGTGTAGGGGGAGCCATGAGTCTGACCATTACGCTGACGGGAACGGGCGGCGCGCAGCTGGTGCCGACATTTGGCTGCGATTGTGCGGCCTGCCAACGAGCACGCTTACAGGTGCAATACCGTCGACGCCCTTGTAGCGGGGTGGTCAAATTCAACAATGCGGTGACATTGCTGGACGCGGGGATCCCACATCTGATGGACGACTGGCCAGCGGGCAGCTTCCAGCAGTTTCTGCTGACCCACTATCATATGGATCACGTGCAGGGGCTATTTCCGCTGCGCTGGGGCGTGGGGGCAACTATCCCGGTGTACGGACCGCCGGATGATCAGGGTTGCGACGATCTGTTTAAGCATCCCGGCATCCTCGATTTTAGCCATACCGTTGCGCCATTTGTGGTGTTTGACCTGCAAGGATTGCAGGTCACGCCGCTGCCGCTCAACCATTCAAAGTTGACGTTTGGCTATCTGCTGGAGTCCGCGCACAGCCGCGTGGCGTGGCTCTCCGATACCGCCGGACTTCCCGACAAGACGCTGAAGTTTCTCCACAATAACCAGCCTCAGGTGATTATCATCGACTGCAGCCACGCCCCGCGCGCCGAACCGCCGCGCAATCACAGCGATGTAAATACCGTTATCGCCTTAAACGAAGTTATCCGCTGCCCACGGGTGATCCTGACGCATATCAGCCATCAGTTTGATCTGTGGCTGATGGAAAATCCGCTACCAGCAGGGTTTGAAGCCGGATATGACGGAATGGAGATTGTGCTGGAGTAAGGAAATTAGCCGGATGCGATGAAAACATCTTATCCGGCCTACAAGCTGACAGTCAGGCGACTTTTTTAGACTCGCCATTTCGCTGAGCGATAAAATCTTTAACCGAAACAATGCGGTTCAGTTCTTCTTGCGCCCGCATGTCATTTTCAACTTCCCACAGGTCAACCGCCGACTGTAAGTTACGCCAGAAATCAACGGAGGTATCGAACGCTTTGGCCAAACGAAACGCCATATCCGTTGTTAATTTGCGATTATTGTTGACCAGTGCGCTCACCGTATTGCGATGAACATGCAGTATTTCAGCCAGATCGTTAATTTTCAGCTCGAGCGGCTCCAGGTATTCATATTGCAGGATATCACCCACAGTAGTTGGTTTTCTGGTTGCCTGTTTCATATCTTTACCTTAGATTTTCTCTAGTTCTAGTAGATGTGTGGATCTAAGTACACATCTTCGGCCTTACCGTTAATCCATTTGAATATTAATCGGTACTGCTTGTTTACTCTAATTGAAGAATATTCCTGCAACTTTCCGGTTAACTCTTCATATCTGTTACCGGGTGGCGAGCGCAAATCCCGATGCGAAACAGCCGCATTAATAATATCCAGCTTTCTGGCTAATGCAGTATGAATATCCGCAGGTATTTTTCTGTGCGATGTCGCCCGCTCAAAAAAATCTTCAAGCCATGTATCCCGAAAACTTCTGATGTTTAATGATTTAGACATTCCATTGCCAGCTCCTCTTCCATAAGCATAGAGAGATTGTAACGCACACACGCACTGTGCTCAAGTGCATTTCTTGACATAAAATGGCGAAATATTTAGCTGACAGGTGAATCCCTGCCTGGGAGACAAAATACTCATATATTTAAAGCGTTATAGCTAACGATCGTAATCTTCTTCCATTCTGCGTTCTTCGTCTTCTAACTGACGCCGTTCCTGATCGAGCTGGCGCTGACGATCATCCAGTTGGCGACGTCGATCTTCAAACTGGCGGCGGCGATTGTCATATTGCCTGCGCCGGTCGTCACTCATCTGGCGCTGCCAGCTTTCATCCCGGGAGTCATCATAATCCCGCCCGTTGTCCGGTTTGTATGCGTCGTTAATCGCCTGCTGAATATTGCCAATGGCGTCATCGATAATATCCGCCTGCGCCGAAACGGTGGTCATCATCAGCAGAGTGAAAAGTAAGAATGTCGTGGAGTGTTGCATAAAACCAGCCTCATCGAGAAACTCGCTCCACGGTAATCAAAGCGTATTTTCGCGGGTAGCGGAGGAATCTCAATTACGCGAATGCCGCAGCGCCTGCGCCAGTTCTCCTCGGGTAAAAGGTTTACGCAGTAATGCCACATCCGGCAGCGCTGGGTTATGCGCCGGACGTAAATCCTGACCGCTAATCAGCAGGATGTTCAGTTGCGGATAATGTGCCAGCGCATGATTAACCACATCCACGCCGCTTAACCCCCCCGGCAACATTAAATCGCTGATAAAAATATCAATCTCGGATGAAGCCGCCAGCATATGCATCGCCTGTTCGCCGTTGGCGGCCTCTAACGTCAGATAGCCCAGCAGGTGTAACTGCTCACATAACGTCTGGCGCACATCGGCTTCATCTTCAAGTACCAGCACCAGTTTTTCATCGCTGTTCGCCGCATGTACCGCCACCGGTTCTGCCTGAGCCTGCACCGGCACAACGGCGCGAGGAAGCTGCAATCTGACCGTCGTTCCCTGTCCGGGCGCGCTTTCAATCTCCACCCGGCCACCGGACTGGCGCACAAAACCGTAGACCATCGATAGCCCCAGCCCGCTGCCGCTACCGGTCTGTTTAGTGGTGAAAAACGGTTCGAAGACCTGAGCTTTCACCTCCTGCGACATCCCGCTTCCCTGGTCGGCAACCTCCAGCATCACCATATCCTGCTTACGCCCATCGCTGCGCGTGACCCGCTGATTCCAGGTACGGATTTTAATCGTGCCCGCCTGCCCGTCCATGGCGTCACGGGCGTTCATCACCAGATTGATAATGGCGTTTTCCAGTTGGCTGACGTCAATCCACGCGGGCCAGGCGGGAGACTGGGCTTCAATCTCCAGCGTCAACGTGGCCGGAAGAGAGTGGCGCATCAGTTCGCCCAGGTTTTCCAGCAGCGTTTTCAGCTCCACCGCATGAGGGTGCAACGACTGTTTGCGCGAAAAGGCCAGCAGCCGCTGGGTAAGCAGCGCCCCGCGCTCGGCGGCTTTAAGCGCCCGATTGACCCGCGGCGCATCGGGCGAGTCTGGGTTCACCAGATCCAGGCTGCCAATAATCACCGCCAGCAGGTTATTGAAATCATGCGCTAATCCGCCCGTCAGTTGCCCCACCGCCTTCAGCTTTTGGCTATGCAATAGCGCTTCCTCCAGCCCCTGGCGCTCGGTGCGGTCGATTTCCATCTGGCTGGTTTTTTCTTTTAGCAATCGGGTGGTGTGCTCCAGCGACGCTGTATTACGGGCAAAGACGCTAAAGGCGCGGGCCAGCTCACCCAGCTCATCGCGACGCTGCAGGGCCGGTACGCTGACGTCCGATTCACCGTGCGCCAGCCGGGTCATCGCCCGTGAAATGGCCGTCAGGTTGGAACCGAGGTTACGGTAGATATACCACCCGGCAAAGCCGGTGATCACCACCGCCAGCAGCGCAAACGCCAAAATAAACAACGCGCCAGATTGCAATTCCTGATGGCTTTGCGCCACCCGCTGTTCGGAGATCAGCGCCACCTGCGAGGCATACTGGTTGATATCGCTGTTGAGGATCGCCACCAGCGCTTTGATATGAAACATATACCAGTTGATCGCCAAATCGCTTTGTTCCAGCGCGGAAGAGAGTGGCTCCAGCTTATGCAGTTCCTGGTTGAAGTCGTTGAGGATGTGGCTAATCAGCGGATTATTGGCTTGCAAAGGCAGCGCAGGCATCACGCCATTCAGTTGTTTCACCACCGAACGCGGCGTGGGTGTTTCAATGGCGGCGATAATTAATCGGTCTATTTGTCCCAGCAGCACGTCATCCTGCGCGCCGGTGAGCTTTTGCAGATGACGTAAATAACTTTGATTCTGATACAGTGAACTGAGCAACGCGTTACGTTCCAGGTGTCGCAGTTGCCCGCGCTGCAGCATACCTTCCACGCTGCTTTGTAGCTCCTGACTACGCTGGATAATACGCTCAACCAGCACCGGCTCCTGCTGAGCCAGCGGCGCATTAGCCAACTGTTCCAGCGAATCCTTCAGCGCCCGTTGCGTCTCCTGCAGCCGCTCCGCTTCACCTTTGTATTCCAGCGCGCCAACCACCTGCGACAGCCGCACCGCCGCCGTCGCCACGTTCGCCGTATCCCGCGCCAGGTTCATGCTGCTGGTCATGTCATCAACGGTTTGCTGCTGCACCTGCTCCTGGATCTGACTGGCGTGCTGAAACCCCAGCACCGCCACGCCGCTCACCATCAGCGTAACCGCGACGACCAGCAGATTGAAGAACAGCAATCGTCCGCGCGCACTGGCGAAAAAGTGACGTCCCGGTTGCGGCATATCACGCTCCGTGAAGAAAAATCGCAATATGACAAATATGAACGGCTTCTGACATTTTGCATTTACATTCCTGTGATGGACTGCTGATATCGGCCACCCCACAGGAGATCCGCCATGAGCAGGACACCGGTTCTGGAGATGCGCAACATTGCCAAAGCGTTTGGCAAATTTTACGCGCTAAAAGGGGTCGATTTAACGGTCTGGCCGGGTGAGATTCATGCCCTGATGGGTGAGAATGGCGCGGGGAAAAGCACCCTGATGAAGATCCTCGCGGGTGCCTATACTGCCACCAGTGGTGAGATCCTGATTGACGGTCAGCCGTTCCACATTCGTGGGCCAAAAGATGCGCTCAGCGCGGGCATCACGCTGATTTACCAGGAGATGCAGCTCGCGCCCAACCTGACGGTAGCGGAAAATATCTTTCTTGGCAGCGAGCTGTCGCGCGGCGGTCTGGTCCAGCGTAAAGAGATGGTGATGCAGTCGCAGAAAGTCATCGACCGACTCGGTGCCCAGTTTAAGGCCAGCGACCGTGTGATGACATTGACTATCGCCGAACAGCAACAGGTGGAAATTGCCCGCGCCCTGCACCGTAACAGCCGCATTCTGGTGATGGATGAACCCACCGCCGCCCTCTCCTCACGTGAAACCCACCGCCTCTTTGAACTGATCATGCGCCTGCGCGATGAAGGGATGGCGATTATTTACATCAGCCATCGCATGGCGGAAGTGTATGAACTCTCGGATCGCGTCAGCGTCCTGCGCGACGGGCAATATGTTGGCAGCCTGACCCGCGACAAGCTCAACGCCGCGGAGCTGGTGCGCATGATGGTGGGCCGTCCGCTAAGCGATCTGTTCAACAAAGAACGCGATATTCCCTTAGGGAAAGCGCGCCTCAACGTCCACCACCTGACCGACGGCCATAAAGTCCAGCCGTGCAGCTTGCTGGTGCGCTCCGGGGAGATCGTCGGCCTGGCCGGACTAGTCGGAGCCGGACGTTCTGAACTGGCTCAGTTGATTTTTGGCGTGCGTAAAGCCATCGGCGGCATGATTGAAGTAGACGGTGAGCCGGTGGTGATCCACTCCCCGCGTGAGGCGATTGACCACGGCATTGGCTTTCTGACGGAAAACCGCAAAGAGCAGGGACTGTTTTTAGAGCTGGCAGCGGCAGAAAACATCACCATGGCGACGCTGGAGCGTGATGCCAACTGGGGCATGCTCGATCGCAAAAAGGCGCAGGCTATTTCCGATGACGCCATCAAATTGCTCAACATCCGCGTGCCGCACGCGCAGGTACGCGCAGGCGGGCTGTCCGGCGGTAATCAGCAAAAACTGCTGATTTCGCGCTGGGTCGCGATCGGCCCACGTATTTTGATCCTCGATGAACCCACGCGCGGCGTGGATGTTGGCGCCAAAAGCGAGATCTACCGGATCATGAACGATATGGCGCGCAAAGGGGTGGCGATCCTGATGATCTCCAGCGAACTGCCGGAAGTCGTCGGCATGAGCGATCGCGTGTACGTCATGCGCGAAGGCAGTATTGCCGGCGAGCTGAACGGACAAAGTATTACCCAGGAAAATATTATGACGCTGGCTACCGGCGTGAACGACTCCCACCATCAGGCGGTGCCCCATGAATAATCCAACCCCTCCCCAGCAGGTGGCGAAATCCGCCTCCGCGAAAAGAATGCTGATGAGCGATCTGATGCAAACGGTCGGCATCTTACCGATTCTCATCCTGATTGTGGCGGTCTTTGGCTTTATCGCGCCCAACTTTTTTACCGAAAGCAACCTGCTGAATATTACCCGTCAGGCGTCGATCAACATCGTGCTGGCGGCTGGCATGACCTTCATTATTTTGACCGGCGGGATCGACCTCTCGGTTGGCTCGATTCTCGGCACCACCGCCGTCGCAGCCATGGTCGTTTCTCTTATTCCTGAGCTTGCCATGCTTTCGATTCCGGCGGCGCTGATGCTCGGCCTGGTGCTGGGGTTGTTTAACGGCGCGCTGGTCGCTTTTGCCGGACTACCGCCGTTTATCGTCACGCTTGGAACGTATACGGCGTTACGCGGCGCGGCCTACCTGCTGGCCGATGGCACGACGGTGATTAACTCCAATATCAGCTTCGAATGGATTGGTAACAACTATCTCGGGCCGATCCCATGGCTGGTGGTGATTGCGCTGGCGGTGGTGGTGGTGTGCTGGTTCATTCTGCGCCGTACCACGCTCGGCGTTCATATCTACGCGGTCGGCGGCAACATGCAGGCCGCACGCTTAACCGGGATCAAAGTGTGGCTGGTGCTGCTGTTCGTCTACGGCATGAGCGGTTTGCTTTCAGGTCTTGGCGGGGTGATGAGCGCCTCGCGGCTGTACAGCGCCAACGGCAACTTAGGCATGGGTTACGAGCTGGACGCCATCGCGGCGGTGATCCTTGGCGGCACCAGTTTTGTCGGCGGGATCGGCACCATTACCGGCACGCTGGTGGGGGCGTTGATCATTGCCACGCTCAATAACGGCATGACGCTGATGGGCGTCTCCTATTTCTGGCAACTGGTGATCAAAGGGGCGGTGATCATCATAGCGGTGCTGATCGACAAATACCGTACCCGACACCATCAAAGTGCATAGACAAACTTGCCGGATGGCGCCGCAATCGCCTTATCCGGCCTATAACAACAATACCCTACGTGAGGAAACGAGTATGCGTTTGAAGCCATTAGTGACCGCGCTCTGTGCTGGCGCACTGCTTGCTGCAGCTCCGTTTGTGCAGGCAAAAGAACTGAAATCGATCGGCGTTACGGTGGGCGATCTGGCCAACCCGTTCTTCGTGCAAATAACCAAAGGCGCGGAGCTGGAAGCACGCAAACTGGCGGGGGATAGCGTTAAAGTGACGCTGGTGTCCAGCGGCTACGATCTGGGGCAACAGGTGTCGCAAATCGACAACTTTATTGCCGCCAAAGTCGACATGATTATCCTTAACGCCGCCGACTCTAAGGGCATCGGCCCGGCGGTAAAACGCGCGAAAGACGCCGGGATTGTGGTGGTGGCCGTTGACGTGGCGGCGGAAGGCGCAGACGCGACCATTACCTCCGATAACACCCAGGCAGGTGAAATGGCCTGTAAATACATTACCGACCGCCTGAAAGGCAAAGGCAACGTCGTCATCATCAACGGGCCGCCGGTTTCCGCCGTCCAGAACCGCGTGGAAGGTTGCCAAACCGAGTTCAAACGCCACCCGGACATCAAGGTGCTGTCGCATAACCAAAACGCCAAAGGCAGTCGCGAAGGCGGGCTGGAGATCATGACCGCGTTGCTGGCGGCGAATCCGAAGATCGACGGCGTATTCGCCATTAACGATCCGACTGCGATCGGTGCCGATCTGGCGGCAAAACAGGCGCAGCGTAGCGAATTCTTTATTGTCGGCGTAGATGGATCCCCAGACGGTGAAGAAGCGCTGAAGCGCGAAAACTCACTATTTGTGGCGACTCCGGCACAAGATCCGCAGGTGATGGCTGCCAAAGCGGTCGAAATCGGCTATGACATATTGCAGGGGAAACCCGCCCCGAAAGAACCCGTGCTGATCCCGGTGACGATGATCGATAAAAACAACGTCGGCAGTTATAAGGGTTGGACAGTGAAATAAATCCTGAACCGACTAAGGCTCCTGCCACAAAAAGAGTCAAAGAAGCAAGAGCGCCCGTCAGGGCGCTTACCTCATAAAAACTGAGAGTAATAAATATCCATTTTCTCCTCTATATTATGACTCAGTATAAAAGAAAAAATCATAACCGCCGTGTAAATAACCAGAATACCAATAACCAAAGGTGTAAACGTATACCAGGGGTGACTTTGGAACAGTTCCAGTGGTACGAGACTTACAAATCCCATACACCATAAAATAATTGCGCACAATTTTATGACTCTCCAATAATCATGGAAATCCAGCTTATCAAGTGCCGGATAAGATCCTGGATATTTAGCCGCTATTATGCCGGATTGAATAGCATTTGCGGATGTACTGGCGAATAACTGATGTCCTTGCCCATATTTTGCAGCATCCGCAGCCAATGCCAATACAACCCAGCGCTGAACCTCTGTGCTTTTCCCAGTGACGGCCTCCAGTTCATATCGGCTATCGGCCAAAATGCTCGTTTTTGCGTTTTCTATCCCACTAAATAATACGAACTTTGACTGCTTATCCAGTGAGTTGAACCATAGTTTTTTTATTTTACTCACATCCACTTGCTGTGCAGAAAGATATGTACTTACGATTTCATCAAGATAGTAAGGGGTACTGTCCATCATGCGCAATAAATATAAAGGTGTGTCTTTATCTTTAAGCAGTTGTGTATTGGTAAAAATAAAAGCATTAGCACTTTCAAAAAAGTCAAAATTATTTTCATCATGCAATTCAACTGCAATAACCAGGTTATTTTCAGAAATATTTAAATCAACCCAGTCATTAATTAAGAAATAATCAGGGCACTCGTGAAGGATATTAATTTTTCCGACTTTATCGTTGGGGACGCTCAGGCTTGCCAGCACCGCCTTGAAACTACTGCCGATAGTGTCATCAGCTCCCTTAACGTACAGCCAGGTATTAAAAGGCCGATAATCCCTGACAAGAGAATATTTGAGGGGCTCTATCAATTGCCTTAGCACTTTATCAACTCTGGTGTCATCCATTGAGTCAACTTCAATATCAATGCGTAACGGCGTTGCAGAACCTGCTGGCGCTTCCCCCTCTAGTTTCTGAATTTTTAATGCCAGTTCAGGTACCGGCAGAATGGATGAATAGTCTAAAAGAGGCAATGCCCGTATTGCCCAGTTTTTCCACTGATTCATACCATACTGCTCAAGATAACCCGCATAGTAACATGGAAAAGATATAACACCGTAAGTGATTACCATCACACACCAGATTGCCAACACTATTAGCGATGGGATACCTATTGCATTCCATATCAGATCATCAGGAACTTTCTTGTCCTGCAACCAGTTGAATATATTGTATGTTATAAAAAACAGAAAGATAGCACAGCTAATGATCAGCATAATATTCAGCGGGAATTTTTCTGGTTCTTCATAGGGATTCTTGTTTGGTATCTTCCATTTCCTCATTTGCTTGTCCCCGCTGTTGGCAGTGTGGTTTTAATTGCACAACCACATGCGGCCCTACAACCATCCACAACGACGCCTTTGCCATCCATTGTCCAGGTTGGCTCAAAATCAAGTATTGGGAAGGTACCTTTGTGCAGAATACAAACCACAGTATCCCCCATTAAGGCGACAGCAATTCCCATAAACTTGCTACCAGAAGCTTTATTAACATATCCGCCATTTTCCAGCGGATCGTTTAGCCTGATTACACCTTTCATATTATTTCCCCGCATCCATATCGCAGTTCATCCGGGTCCAGCCCTTATAGCCCACCACTTCCGGTTCTTTGTCCGGCAGGTTTTGATAGTTGGCCTTATAACCTTCCG
>NZ_JAOWDR010000004.1:0-268 GCF_030334525.1 Citrobacter sp. Ce119 | reverse complement strand
GCTTGTAGCTCAGGTGGTTAGAGCGCACCCCTGATAAGGGTGAGGTCGGTGGTTCAAGTCCACTCAGGCCTACCAAATTCGCCTCCGTGCTGTGTTACGGCGATGCTCGCATACTTCAGTATGCTTCGCATCACCGCGCCTTGCCCGGAAACGAATTAGGGTACAGAGATAAGTATTTACGATGGGGTTATAGCTCAGCTGGGAGAGCGCCTGCCTTGCACGCAGGAGGTCTGCGGTTCGATCCCGCATAGCTCCACCATCCTTTACT
>NZ_JAOWDR010000003.1:0-1003 GCF_030334525.1 Citrobacter sp. Ce119 | reverse complement strand
TTCCGCATTTAGCTACCGGGCAATGCCATTGGCATGACAACCCGAACACCAGTGATGCGTCCACTCCGGTCCTCTCGTACTAGGAGCAGCCCCCCTCAATTCTCCAGCGCCCACGGCAGATAGGGACCGAACTGTCTCACGACGTTCTAAACCCAGCTCGCGTACCACTTTAAATGGCGAACAGCCATACCCTTGGGACCTACTTCAGCCCCAGGATGTGATGAGCCGACATCGAGGTGCCAAACACCGCCGTCGATATGAACTCTTGGGCGGTATCAGCCTGTTATCCCCGGAGTACCTTTTATCCGTTGAGCGATGGCCCTTCCATTCAGAACCACCGGATCACTAAGACCTGCTTTCGCACCTGCTCGAGCCGTCACTCTCGCAGTCAAGCTAGCTTATGCCTTTGCACTAACCTCCTGATGTCCGACCAGGATTAGCTAACCTTCGTGCTCCTCCGTTACTCTTTAGGAGGAGACCGCCCCAGTCAAACTACCCACCAGACACTGTCCGCAACCCGGATTACGGGTCTACGTTAGAACACCAGCCATTAAAGGGTGGTATTTCAAGGTTGGCTCCACGCAGACTGGCGTCCACGCTTCAAAGCCTCCCACCTATCCTACACATCAAGGACCAGTGTTCAGTGTCAAGCTATAGTAAAGGTTCACGGGGTCTTTCCGTCTTGCCGCGGGTACACTGCATCTTCACAGCGAGTTCAATTTCACTGAGTCTCGGGTGGAGACAGCCTGGCCATCATTACGCCATTCGTGCAGGTCGGAACTTACCCGACAAGGAATTTCGCTACCTTAGGACCGTTATAGTTACGGCCGCCGTTTACCGGGGCTTCGATCAAGAGCTTCTCCTTACGGATAACCCCATCAATTAACCTTCCGGCACCGGGCAGGCGTCACACCGTATACGTCCACTTTCGTGTTTGCACAGTGCTGTGTTTTTAATAAACAGTTGCAGCCAGCTGGTATCTTCGACTGATTTCAGCTCCATG
>NZ_JAOWDR010000060.1:750290-856400 GCF_030334525.1 Citrobacter sp. Ce119 | reverse complement strand
TTGGTGATTGCCGCACACCCTTTGTGTCGGCATGGGCGTTTAGCACGTGCTGGCATCGGCATAGTCCTGTTTGTTGGATACAAATTGTGTAATAGGCGGAAAGTAAAAATGAACCAGTAGTTGATTGAAAGTTCTCATAAATAGCGAGAATCTGCGCGGTTCTTGCCCCGTAACATCAAGGATTATCAGAAAGAAATAAAAATGAGAATTATTATCAAAGCATTCAAGTGAGATCGCTGGAATAACAAACTCTTAATCTCTCAACAAAAATAAGGATTTGTTAAGCTTCATGATTTATGGTCGATGTAATACACCGTTTGAGGCAAGAATAATGGTCAAATTCTCAAAACTTCAGATTCGCTTACACTGGCTAACCCTGATATTAATAGCGATAACCTATGCAGCTATGGAGCTTCGTGGCTGGTTTCCCAAGGCAGTAACACCTACCTTCTCATGAAAGAAACACATTACAATGTTGGGGTGTTTGTCTGGTTTTTAATGATAATGCGATTAATTATTAAACAAAAGTATCATGATCCAGCTATCACTCCCCCCCCCCACCAGCCTGGCAGATGATGGCTGCTAAAATAATGCATATCCTGCTGTACATTTCTTTTTTGGCTCTACCATTATTAGGTATTGCAATTATGGCTTACGGTGGAAAGGACTGGAGTTTCTTAGGTTTTAACGTTGCATCGTTCGTTACTCCTGACGGGGAAACAAAATCACTTATCAAAGATACTCACGAAACACTGGCAAACATCGGATATTTTTTAATCGCAGCGCATGCTGGTGCAGCGTTATTCCATCACTACGTCCAGAAAGATAACACTCTTTTGAGGATGATCCCTGATTGTAACGATAAGAAATAAATACAAATTTTAATGTTTAACATTACAGCAGGCACTCAGTGAGTGTCTGCTGTAATGCCTGCTCAGTCAAGTTGAAGCACACCGTGTTCTTTTGAATCAGAGAATGCAACCAACCCAGTGTATTCGGGGATAGTGTTCCGTCATCAGCATCAAATGCTGAAATGGTTGCGTGAAGAATCAAAAATGCTCCAAATCCCGCGCCGCTGCTGCCCCTCGATGGTCAGAATCGTCAAGGAGGACCCGTTAAAAGGTAAGCAGAAAATCTATGGTTAGAAGTGAAGGCTTTGACAACGTTCTAAATTTTATGACAGAAATAAAAAAGCATTACCTTTCAAGATAATGCTTTTTCACTCGAACTGAGTCTTATAACAATTAGATTAATGTGATTTTAATATCATAGCTTTCAAGCCCAGTCATTTTTTCACGAGCATTAAACTGGATATCGGAAACTTCTTTTCCTGTCTTTTTTTTGAGTTCAATAATTTTTTTTGTGATGAATTCAGAAATATCCGCTTCAGTTTTTCTTTTTAAATCTTCGACGTTCATTGTTTACCTCTCTTGATCTCTAACGTATCAACGCCAAGCATGCTACATTCCCCGTAGAGCACTTGTATAAGCGCTGATATGTTTAAAAGATAGAATAGAAAGACTCAATTATCAATAGTTTGCAGTACAATCTTCATATAAAGGAGCTCGCGACCACACAAACCACTGTACTAAAATCCGGGTCGGTCACGAAACAACCAGATCTCATTTCAAAAGCTTCGATGCTGCCTCGAGGATCTCTTCTGAACTGACATCACGATCAGAGGCTACATAAACTATTTTATGGTCTCCTGTCAGAGATGGAAATCCCGCTGACATCACGGGTAGGTGTGCTTTTTCCCCATTGGGAAACTCGCGCATTATCGTAGTAATACCTTTCATTACGGTTACAACAACTGCAGGTTCTGCATTAAAAAAAACGATGACTTTTTTCATAATTTTACCGTGATGTCTCTTACAGAGATTGTCGGTTCAGCATACAAAAAAGGCTCCATAAGGAGCCTGAAATTTATTTTCTGAATTCTAAAGAAGACTGACCAGAACGAATGTACAGTGCAATATTATCAAATGTAATCATTGTTGATTTGCAAAAAATACATTTTGCTCCGAAAGGATTTTTTTCAGTAACATCAAAGTTTGACGTTCGGTACTGAGATCCGTGGCAACACGGACATCTGAAGTGAATATTATTAGTAATAACAGTTACCTTATACAGCCACGACATTAACTGCCGTGGGGCCTTTAGGTCCCTGTTCAACACTAAATTCAACTTCCTGATTCTCATTCAGCGTCTTGAAATCATTACTCTGGATAGCAGAGAAGTGAACAAACACATCTTTACTGCCATCTTTTGGAGTGATAAAACCAAAACCTTTTTCAGGATTAAACCATTTAACTAAACCAGTCATTTTATTAGACATAAACATTACCTTTATTGAGTAAGCCCTTGGGCAGAATGGTCCGAAAAAAATTATCAGAGAGAAAAGCTAACAAGGAAATCTCAACAGGAACAAGGAATAAAATTATTACAGCGACTGCTTCAGATAAATTCGTTACAAACCAGACATTCATTAACGCATGATTAACCAAACATAGCAAGGTTTAGTTTTGTAAGTAAATCTCAGTGGGTTTTGACCATAAAAATTAATTTAAATAGCTTAAATCGAAAATTATGTCATGCTGCGTAAGACCTTTATCTATCACCCTAAGTTGTCAGGGATTTTGACTCAAGGAAGAGTCGTATTTCTTTCATAGTAAAAATTTACAAATTTATCCACGAAAACCGTCAACATCTTAATTTATAGATCTATTATTTTTTCTCTACGATTCATTGTTAGTATTTTTACGGACTCATAAATCCGCTCACATGTCATTCCTGCCCGGTAGTTTTCATCAGCGCGCTCAGCATTGTATCGAGCTTCTTCTGCCAGGCTTCCTGGCATGTCTACGAGCATTGCAGTGTCATGACGGATGGAAAGTTTTGTTGATTCGTTAGTTATCGAGCTGTAGAACGCTATGCTCTAGCTACTCGGAATAGGCAATCAGCCCGGTGTACTCAGGGATAACCTTGCCATCATCCGCTTCGAACTCAGGGATTGTTCCGGTAGTGATGGTGTATTGTGGCTGGCCATCTTCTTTTGCGAAGGCCGCCAGGTCTTCAATCTGCTTAGCTGTAAGAACTACTGTATTGCTCATTCCTCAGTTGTTAAAAAGCCCCGCTACTGCGAGGCTTGATTGATTATCGCTAACGATTACATCGTAACGGTTATAAAAGAAGCTATTAGCCAACATGTGGTGTATGGTTGTTAACCGCCCACCAGGACAATCAACATGTCGATACTCAAAGATATCAAGATGCGTACTTTACGCCATGTGAAAAGTACTTGTCCTCATTGCTCCCGCCAGTCAATGCACAGTCTGTCGAGAATAAAAAACAATATAACGTTAATTTGCCCCTTCTGTGGAAACATCTATCTTCCATCTGAAAGCAAACCAATAAAGTAACTGATTGAATACCAAATAAAACCCATACTCTCAAAATGTGGCAAAGCAGACATAACCTTTTATTGTTGTTCTCATTTAAGAGAGTGTAACACCCAGAGTGGAGAGGGATTTTTTCTTCTCCACAATACGGCGGTCAAGTTCAGTCACTGCATGCGGGCGTATGGCATCAAGAAAGGCGTTATCCTGATAGGTAGACTGGATTGTCACACCAAGTCCGGCACCACTTTCCAGTATGCTTTTCTGACGCTGTAGTTCTTTTATATCGTTATTGAGGTAATACGCTTCACTTAGGTTTTCTGCGTTCATCGTCTAACCCTGTTGTTGTTTGACTGCCTCACTGAGTCGTAAATGCGCTCACACGTCATTCCTGCCCGGTAGCGTTCGTCAGATCGTTCAGCATAATATCGAGCTTCTTCTGCAAGGCGTCCAAGCATGTCGGCGAGCATTGCGGCGTCGGCTCCGGCTGTTTTGCTTCTGACGGCAGTGGCAAGATTTGCGGTATGCTTTGCGGCGTCCAGGAGGGTGGCAAGCTTTGTTGCTTCGGTACGCAGCTGGTTAACAGTGGCAGACAGGCCAGCAGCAGTGGCAGCAGATTTAGCGGCTTGCGCTTGTGCATCTTTTACAGCCTCATCACGGGCAATTATGCGCCCTTGCTCAATCATGCGGGCGGCGGTCTGCGCGTTCGCAACCTGCGAAGACTTAGCACTATCACGTTCCGCCCATTTCTTTTGCCAGCCCCGGTCGCTCCAGACATTTCCGGCAATAAACGCACCAGCCAGCAGTAGAAACACAGCAAATGTTTTACTCACTGGCCTATCCCCCAGCATGTCAGAGCGCTTTCCTGGTCTCTTCGATCAACCTGTCCGTAGCAGCCGCTTTTCTGGCCTTTGGTCAGACGACAGTCGCGGCCACCGTCTTTAATCCACCAGCGGATCGCTTCACAGGCACCTCTACGGTCGCCCGCATTAATTCGCTTATAGAACGTAGATGGGAAACATTTTCCGGGGCCGATGTTATATGGGCAGAAGGACGCGATCCCGGCTTTCTGTGGTTCGGTCAGTGGTACCTTGATATTTCGCTCAACCCACGCCAGCGCCTTGTCGCGTTCTATGGCGTTCACCCGGGCGCATTTCTCAGCAGACACCTTCATACCATGCTCTACTGGCTTACCATCAACCATTGTGGCGCCACGGCAAATAGTCCAGATTCCGCCGCCGTCGCGATATGCTTTCAGGCTGTTACCCTCTTTCTCATCCAGAAACTGATCGAGAATTACGGACGCGGAAGCCCCCGCAAGAATCAAACCAACGACCGCTGCGCTCAGTTTATTCTTCAGCTTTGGTGACATTGCCATTAAGCCGGTCCTCCCTTTCCTTTTTCCTGTAGTACCAGTTCACTGCACAGGTGATAACAGTACATGCGATACCAACAATAATTGCCCAGTCGCTCAGGCTTAACCCTGCAATTCTGTCGGCCAACATCCAGGACACCTCTTTTGCTGTTTTTGCTGTTTCGGCATATGCCTTCGCTGATACACCGCAGCCGGTCAGCGTGGTTCCTGTTCCATATGAAAGTCTGCTGTAAATGGTGCTCATTCTGGTCATAGCCCTACCTCCGATTTTTCGGATGGTGTTGTGTGTGTTTGAAAAGGGTCAGGCTTCACGGGCTGGATTTATTAACAAAGCACGTAGTGGATGCTTCCCGTGAGCCTGAAATAAAAGAGGCCACCATGCGGGAGCCTCAAAGTAAGTCCGATTGTCTAGTTTGGTGGAGTGAGTGGCCCTTCTAGGACCTCTGCCTCACCGTTATGGCAAGTATCATCACCTCTGGTCAGATGCCATACCCCTGTAACGACTTTCCCCGTATCCAGGTCATCTACAGTGTCGTTCGTCTAATAGGCCACCTGTACAACACCTAAATGGTGAATCCAGTAATACCCTTCCTTCATATCGCCCCCAATAACTAAAAATTATACTGTAAAGGAAAGCTCATATGCTGTTTGTGCAAGAAAACACAGCGGCCAAGAGTGAGACGTCCCATTAGTTCACTGTCAGTTTTCTCAGAGAGAGGCATTCTCATACTCACGTTTTTTACGAGACTTTTTCTAGTGCTATTCACCGCTCAACACTATCTTCTCAGTGACTCATCACAATCAATCTATACGCGTTATCTTACTAATGGCTATATCAATTCAGTCACCGATATTTTTATCAGCCCACATATTTTCACAAAATTAAGATTTCCTGGGCAAATTAAGGTAAAGTTGAAGTCCATCCATCAAGGAAAAGCCTATGTCAGAACGTAAAGACTCTAAATCACGCCGTAACTATCTTGTCAAATGCACCTGCCCAAACTGTACCCAGCAATCTGAACACAGTTTTTCAAGAGTACAAAAAGGTTCCCTTTTAATCTGCCCTCATTGCAATAAAGTATTCCAGACAAATCAAAAAGAAGCAGCCTGAATCTGTTTGAGATACCGTTTCTCGCACAGAGTCACTACCATCTGTATTTTAAGATTGATCAAGCTACAGATAATAAAAAACCCGCTGGCTGCGGGTTTAGTATTTTCATATTTAATGAATAGCAATTATGGTGATATCTGGGAAAACCATCCCCTTGCGTACTTTATCGTGTAAAGCAAGCAGTCAGTCTCTACCGTTATACTTTTCGTGCAGTGAACCTACACTCAACGACAATGGTCAGCATACTTTCTCATTCGAGATTGAGATGAAATATGCTTACCGTTACCTTTAATGCCGGATCAGTAACATTTTAACTCTACTGATCCAACAATACTTCCATTACTTCTGTCAGTATGTCTACTCAGGTCTAAACCGTCTTCGTTATCGCATATTAGTTTAAGTTCAGAAAAAATCAGGCTGCAACAACGTTTTCGGCTGAAGGCCCTTTTGCACCAGCAGTAATACTGAACTCAACTTTTTGGCCTTCATTCAGTGTTTTAAAACCACCACTTTGAATGGCAGAGAAGTGAACAAACACATCTTTGCTACCATTATCAGGAGTAATAAAGCCAAAACCTTTAGACTCATTAAACCATTTTACTAAACCAGTCATTTTATTAGACACAGATCATTCCTTAAATTCTATGTAGCCTTACGGCGAAAAGGTTTTCGCACACAATCTAATTAGTAACGATAAGAAGGCTCAAAAGGAAGGATTATCAGTGGATAACGCTTGAGATGAGAACTGCTTTACTAAACCGCTTTAATGGGTCTGTGTACCAAAACAACCACTCATTAATCACACAACCCACAAACAATAGCAAGTTATTTTTTATTAAATTGTTCAGAACATCTTAGAAATGGATGCTGTGACAGCATAATCAGTGATTTTTTTGACCTCGATAACATATGAGTGATTGTCCCCTTTATGAACAGAAACAGAATACATCATTTTTATCAAGCACCTATAAAGAACTTTCAATCACTCTGAAAAAATCCAGTAACGAGGTTTTGTTCTATGTTTTCGTAGTCCAGGGAATTGGTGGTAACAAAGGAAATTATTTAATCCAACCAAAAAAATATTTACAAAACTATGCAACTTTTATTTCATACATGTGTATTATTAGGTAAAGGAAATCAGAACTTTCAAAGGAGAAAAAATGCAACGACAGAAAATGATATCATCAAAAATAAAATTTGTTGGTTACTACCCATTAGAAAAAATCCTCGAGATAGGATTCGTTAACTCTTCAACCTTCCAGTACGTTGGTGTCCCACAAAGCATCTATAATTCTTTTCTAGCAGTACAATCTAAAGGTCGTTTCTTTGATGGCGTTATTAAAGGTAAATTCTTGTGTCGTAAAACCGGATGATTCAAGAAAACTACTCTTACTTAATTCCTGAAAGTCGTTTTTATTGCTTCCGGTTGTTGGTGTCCATTTGCACAGGAGGTTGATATCCCACAGAACACTATTCTCATCAACTTCATACCCGTCATTAAAATGAATCTTTGCAATACGGGAATGCTTACAATTTTCGAGTTCTTAGAAAATAAAACCCCGCCCAGGCAGGGTTTCAATGATTAATTTCGTGCAGGCGCTATACCCCACGATTCAAATCGTACAGGACAGAAGTATGCAAAGTCAACACTATCATGCGAAAACTTGTCGGCATCTGTTCCGATCGTATTAATTACTGGTTACTTTCTCAAATTCTGATGATGCGTGACGCTCTCCCTTGTGCAATACATCAACAAGCATTTCATAGAATGGTTTCCAGTTACGCGACCATGAGGACTGATGGAGATCCGGGAGGCGTTTCAGAATGGTTCGGTGTACCGTCGCAGAGGAGATAGCAGAGAATCCATTACCAGAGCAACGTTCACACGTTTTGAAAACCGGTGCGCCCCGCTCTTTAGTCGCTTTACGGTCGAGTACCTCCCCCTTTCCACCACAGCGGCATCGGGCGCTTATAGCTCCCTTCCCTTCGCAAACGTCACAAACAGCGGGCACAATCTCTGTAACCTCTGTCCACTGCTCCCAGTCTGACGGACGAACGGCTCGCGAACGGCTGGCCCAATACGGCGCTTTACCCCACGGGTAAGATACTTTGCGCGTGGTCTCTGTGCGATATGTTCTCCCGCTACCGCTGCAACTGTGACACATCACGCTGGCTGCAGCCGAACGGGAGTATTCAGCAAAGGCAAATTGCGCCAGCATCAGCATGCACCATTCGAACTCACCACCGGCTGCTTTGCGCACGTTCTTTGGTGCTGTCTTCATCGCATGGCGCGCCAGCGCCTGTACAGCCAGTTGTTCATCCGATTTACTGATACCCGCCTTACCAAAGAACGCCGCCAGACCGAACCGCGCGCGGCTGCTGGTCGTACCGATGGCTACCATAACATCGGTCCCGGTAATCCGATCGGGAGAAGTATCTCTCACACTATCTGAGATGTGCATACTCTGTGGGCTGAAGTGTTTAAGCGAAGATTCCAGTTTCATTATTCGCCCCTCTCAATTGATTAAATTAAAATCTGTCTGGTTTAGCCCCATGCTTTTGATGCCCGAACATCCCATATATGAGCATCATTTTCGTAAATGGCGTCCATCAGGGCTTTTATCATGTTGTCAAAATCAGGTTTTACCTGGTGTGGTTTACCGTTGAACTCAGCCTGTTTCTTTTTGCTCCAGCTCGCTGGCATCGGAAGAATGAAGGTGACATGCGAACCGCTTTCCGGCAGTTCAACCCGCTTCAGACGAACCTCATCACAGAAAGCACGGTAACGCAGAACCTCGGGGCGATTTTTCCATGTGTCAGCGCGCGTCATTCTGGGCTTGTCGACAGGCGTGATTTTATATTCAGGCATGAGTCGATTCCCCCAGTTCATAGAGAACCTGCACCAACAACTCTGTTTCAGTACCGTAACTGTCTTCCCATAACTGGCGGCCAGCATGAATGGCTACGCCGTGTCCGCCCTGGCGGTGATGGATTGGGCAAAGAGGAATAACTTTGAAATAGTCAGCGCGCTGGCCAATTCCCTGACCAGTTCGGATGTGATGTATCTCTGCTGGGGTTTCACCCAGTTTCAGGTTTTTGCAGACAATACAGCCCAGCCCGGCTACGCGGGAAAGGTGGAGTTTTTCAGATTTATTTTTTGATCTACTCATGCTGAACCACCAGCACGAACAAAGACACCGCTCACGGAGAAACGGTGTGATTGGGATATTTCAGCTTTATACGCCATCGCTATTTTCCGGTTGGCGCAGTGTGACTCAGTGGGCTGTTCAGACCCGTTTTTGAGTATAACCCAACATATCAGGCATCTGAAACAGGAAGACCAGCTTTCTTTCTTGCTTCATCCAGTGCCCGCAACGACGTAACAAATTCATCTTTGCGCAGCGCGAATCCCCTTTCTACCCTGCCCTTTACGATATAAATCAGAACCGGGCCAGTATGCTCCGGCAGTCCGGGAATTAAATCATCCGGAATTTGCATGAGATGCCCCTTGCGGTGATATCCACACCGTTAAGCCAACGGAAATTGCTTCTTAGCAGCAGCGCGGCGTGCAACGAGAAATTTAGCAATCAGGCGTAACAAATGGCGGCCAAGGCTGCCTTCGAGGGGTGATCAGTTAAAAAACCATTCATCCGCACTTTCCCACGTTTCCTGCAGGATTTCTTCAATACGTTTTTTATCGCTCTTATCGCCTCCGATGACACTTAATCCATCAGAACCGGTTCGACGTATCGTTAATTTACAGGCTGAATAGTCTTGGCTGATTCGACGCAAAAGTTCCTTTTCAAGCGCTGGCACAGCTCCTTTCGGAAGCTCCTTAGTGCGATCAATTGTAATTTCAACTTTCATGATTCCCTCCGCCTTGAGCCACTGTACATTCATACAGTATACCTATTGAACCTCATATTCAAGTGGTTAATAGCACTTTTCGCCAAAGCCATGCCGTTGTATACACTAAGTTTTTCCGAATATTCAGAACTTATTAATTAAGAAGGTTGAAGCGGAATGAGCAAGAAAAAACCCGCCGAAGCGGGTTGTTAGTATGAGTGCGTTGAGGATAGCCGTTTGTTTTTGGCAGCAAAACGGGATTAGCTAACTTTGCCTCCAGTTCTGCTATGCGCTTCTCTGCGGCTTCCAACTTGGTCTCTGCCCGGTTCGCACGCTCGCCCTCAGATTCTGCTAACTGGTGGTAATGCCACTTTTCCCCTTCGTATGCGCTGGCGTAGCCTTTTTCTTTCTCCAGCTCATCCAGCAAGCCTTTAAGCTCATCAGTCGAAAGGTGCAAAAGCTTTACCCCGGATTTAAGAGCCGTATCGAGATAGTTGCGCATACGCAGTACCTGTTTGTTGAGTGCTGTCATTGGGCCTCCTGGCTAACTTTTTCGACAAGTTCAATCCATTGCGGCTCCAGCCGTTCTTCGGCCCGCTCCCGGCTACCAGCCGGACAATCCAGCTGTACGCGGTGGCAGTTGTAGGGGCATTTCAGTCCGCCGCGGTGCCAGCCGAACTGGTCTTTTTTAAATGCGTATTCCGGCGAGTTTCCACAGGTCGGGCAGCGTGGTAATTCAGACCGTTTCATTGCGCCAACTCCTGCATCAGCGCCCCGTGCTTGCGAATGCTACGAACGGCTTCACGAAGTTTTTCCAAGTTGGCCAGCTTCGCTTTCGTGCGGCGAATCTCACTTGAGATACCGCGTACCGTTGGGATCAGCAGATCGTCAGGACGGCTGACGAAAGCGGGGATTTCCCCAACAATTTCAGTGACAGATTTTTCTGGTACCGGTGGAGTTGATATCTCCGGTTCCCGCTGTGCAGAGCTTTTGTTTTTCACTGGCCCAGCGGCCGGCACCGAATAAACAAACTTACTGCCCACTTTTTCGCGGATGATCCGCCCTTTTGTCATGTGGTGGGTCAGCATTGGCGCCACACGTTTTGACTCAATACCTGCCAGTGTTGCCAGCTCAAGGGATGTCTGTGGTCCATGTTTCGCCAGTAATGCGATGACGTCGCTGACTGATACACTTGCCGGCGCTTTGCTGACAGAACTGATCACTTCAGGCTGTGATTTAACTTCCCCGGTAGCAACTCTCCAGTACCCGTTAGCCTGAACAACCTCGTTACGTTCTTCGTGTTCACGCAGCATCCCGATCACCGCCGCAGGCTCAATTTTCATGCGCGCCGCAATTTCACGGGCAGTCGCTTTTTCCATCGCTTTCAGTACGTCTAAAATGGTTTCCATAAAATTCTCCTGGTTAAATTAAGCCAGCCGCTTTACGGCGTTTGTATTCTTCAAGCAGCTGCTGCGCGGGTGTCGGTCCTGCCGGATGAAGTGGCGCCGCAATCTGTTTTCTTACCGGAGGGATCTGTTTGCCGTCCTCCAGGTGTTTTTCCCACTTCGCCAGTTGGTCCGCTGCCAGTCTCTCCAGCTCGGGTTGCGTCATTTGTCGCTCAACCCCAGTTCGGCGAAGTTCAGTGCAAATCTGGTACAGGACCGGATTACATTCGCGGGCAATGAAATATTCCTCAGTGCTGGCGTAACGGTAAGATTCGTTGCGCCAGTTCCTGTATTCCGCCATAACGTCCGAAACCTTCAGTCCAAGCTTCCCACCGTCACAGTCAGCCACCAGCGTCACGAACTCAGCCAGGTCAGGTGGCCATGAATTACCCGCTGCACAGCGAGCAACCACCGCGTTACAGACGCTCGTCATCCGGTCGCTGGTCAAATTCCCAATCTGAGCAATCCATAGGTCCGACGGAGCCGATCCGTTTTTGGTTTCCCATCGACTGGAGTAAATTTCCAGCATGAGAACCCAGAACTTCCAGGCCTTCTCCTCGAGCGCGGAGTTGTGCAGCGCGTGCTGCGCGTGCTCGCTGTACAGCTGCGTTTGCTGTGGAGTTTGGATCCAGTCCTGCATGTGAGTTACCTCGCGGTTTAGTGGGTTTGGCCTGTTGCAGGTGGCGGGCAAATTTCTGCTCCCACTGCGACTGGTAAAAAACTTTGTTCTCTGGTTGCCAGTAGGCAATGAAGCTGTTCAGCTCGGCTCTGAGGTTCAGTCCATCCGGGATCGTTATGCCCCAGAATCCAACGCGCTGGCGGAAGTCAGCCGACGGTTTCCAGTCAATGGTCATTGGGACCTTCCCAAATGACTCTCCGGCGGGAAAATTCATACCAGGTTGTCCAGGGTATTCAGGAACCGGGTTGTTATTAACTGGTTCGACCTCTTCCCCTCGCGTGTTATGTGTGGGGTTTAATGACGGATCAGGTTTTAATGACGGATCGGGGTCAATTTTTGGGGGGGTTAAATCGCTGTTTTCACCAATTTTTGACCCCTCAATTTTTGACGGGTCAAAATCTGCCCCCTTACTATCCTCTTTTAAGGGGCCATTATTTGACGGGTCAAAAATTGACGCCTTATCTTCCTTCCCTGCTGGCAGGCAACGGGAACCTTTCTTTTGGGCTCTCTCTTCCCGTATTTTTTTACGCCCCTCTGCTGCCGCTTCTTCAAGTTTTGCGATATCAATCTGATAAACATTTGTCAGATTTCTGCCGCCCAGCTTGCGTTCTGTTTTTTTAATCCAGCCGCCCTTAACAAGCTCAGCTAAAGCAGTTTTTATTGTCGTATCGCTTTTAGCGCCGATCTCAATCCTGAGCGTCTCAATCGCTGGCCACGATATGCCGTCAGCATTGCTGTAATCAGCCAGGCGGGCCATAAGCGCAACGCGGGAAATTCCCAATCCAGCAGGAGCGCATCCTTCCCAAACAAGACCGTGTAATTTGCTGCTCACGACTGCACCTTTCTAAATTTCAAATCAAACTCTCTCCGGCCTGTCTCGCAGATGTCCTGATAACCTTCGTATCGGTACATAACCCGAAGATGAGAAACTCTCATTACCGTCACCATGCGTCCGCGTTCGTTGCGGTATTTCGTCCCCGGAATCAGTTCAGCGCTGCGATCGACTGTCTCCGCCGGTACTCTGTGCTTCATCGCTTTTTTCATGCGGTTTACTAATTCCAGGGCAAGCATGGGAGCCTCCTGTTACACCACGTGCGGGCTGATATGTTTAAACTGGATGCTGACGCCGGGAATGAGATCGGCCAGCGCCTGAATTGCCTCTGCCGTTTCTTTGCGGATTATCTGCATTGGCTTACCAGTCAGCACCGCGCTGGTCGCCTCGATGCACTCACGGTTCGCAATGGCCACCAGGTTATGTAAGTCATGCTGACCAGCCAGCTCTGCATCCATCGCAGCTCTGATTGCTGGCGCCAGCGCAGCTGCCTGACCACGATAATTCGGCGTGTCATTTCGAAATGCCCGCTGGATGATCTGCGTGTTGTTATGCAGGCGGCGCGCATACTCTGACGGGTCGACGATATCCGCTAGGCTGTCCAGCAAATCACCGTAGTGATGCGCTGTAATCTGCGGGACTATCTTTTTCCAGCCCCCTTTCCTGCCATCCTTCATCGCCCACTCTTCCAGCTCAATGGCCAGCAATTTGATCTCATTGATTTTCATCGTTCAATTTTCTCCCTTTCTTTGCTTTATCCTGGTTTTCATAAAACAACGGGTCATATTTCAGAACTCCACCTGTTAGACGCTCTAACCTAACTGCTCGCTTTTCAGGAATGGCGCTCCCCCATCGGGTGACCGCGACCTGAGAAATGCCAAGCGCTCGCGCAACGGCAGCTTTGGAGCCAAAAAACTTAATCACTGTCTCTGTGAACATGCGTCCTCCGCATAACTAATGTTAGCAAAATAAATACTAACAAAAGTTATGTCAAGTTAACTTATATTAGGCTTATGAAAATTGAAACTTTGAGTGATCGCATTGCCGCCCGGCGCAAAGAGCTTGGACTAACGCAGCAGCAGCTTGCTGATCTGGTTAAGAAGTCCAGCGTTAGCGTATTCAAATGGGAAAGCGGCCAAACTGAGCCAAAGGGGAAAAGTCTCTTTGCTTTAAGTACTGCGCTGCGCTGTTCTCCGACCTGGTTACTTTTCGGTGATGAAGAACAAATCCCCACTCCAGTGGAGTCACTTCCTACGGCGTTAGATGAACGGCAGCAGCGTCTTTTAGATTTGTTTGATTCTCTTCCTGAGTCAGAAAAAGAGTCCTACCTCAATGAGTTAGAAGCAAGAGTTGATAATTTTAACCGCCTCTTTGAAGAACTTCTAAAAGTTAGAAAATCCCAAACAAATAAAAAATAGCAAGTCAGTCAATGACTTGCGTTTTTTTACACTCCGCAACTTAACTTTTGTTATTTTACCCTTGCCATTTAAATTACCTTTAGTTAACCTCATGTCATCAAGTAACCACACGCAGTGATTACTCAGAATCAAAATGTTCCGCTTACCCTGGCGATACAGGGGAAAACAGATTTGAAGATTTAACGCAGCACAGGTGTCTTCGGGAGGGGGTATGGGCTGGAGTGACTACCAGCATCGACAGCTCTATCCGACGAAACGGAACCGTCTAACCCGCAGTTGTCGGCGAAAAGTACCGTAGGGGTACCAGCTGGTCACTGGTCCCCGCCCGAAGATACCTACCACCGCGCCTGATGTGGTTAAAAGCAGGCCAAAGCAATAAGAAGTAGAACCCTGTTCTGGCGGCCCGGTGTTTTCCCGTATGAGTCCGATAACCGCCAGCTTTTTCAGGGAACAACATGCAAGCGCACTCCTTCATTTACCAGTTATGGGTGACAGGTGTGAAACAAGCGGAGTGCACTTGCAGATGTGATTAGTTGCTGTGTGTGCCGCGTGGTCTTTGCCCATCTCCCACGATGGGCACCTTTTTTACCGGAGGGTTTATGAAAAATTCACAGCCAGTTATACCGGACGGGGATCCCGATGTGGAAAGCTCAGTAAGTAATTTTATTCATCAGTTAACCGTTCCTGCATTTCGCGACCGCCTTACAGCTGAACTTGAGGCACTGTACGAACAACAGAAGGCAGCTCTCGATCACACAGAATCTTTACTCAGGATGGTGCGTGCCAATGGTTAAATTTACCAGCGAAGATATTGCCCAACGTACAGCTGAAGCTGAATATAAAAAGGCTGTGGCTGATATAACTGGAGTTCAGAAATACAAAGATGAAGCGGTGCTGGATATGTGCTTCATCAAAGTAATGACCAAAATAGTTAACGACCAGAGGGTTAATATTAGCGAGTTTCTACGCTGACCTTTTATTTACCCCCTTCGATAACTTCAAGCAATTAAGAGATTTTTCATTTATGCCTTAACTGGCAGGGCTAACTACATCCATCAATGATGGCCCTGTCATAATCAGCCATGCAGGGAGGGTAAGTGACACTTGAGTGCTGTCCGTATTGTAAAAAATGGAGTTCTGTTGACTCCATGTATAAATCAACAAAAAGAATGCATAAGAGAGTTGTGACTGCTTATTTCTGTAACCTTGAGCATGCTATCTCCTACAAAAAAATTCATGAACCGCGGCGCTGTAATTTAAGCAGAAGCAATGCGCGCCATTCACATAAACATTATTGAGGCTAATATGACAACTGGATTAAAAAAGTTTGGTGGGAGATTCGAACCGAAAAAAAGTGCGCTTGAAAAAGATAGTACGCTTCCGGTTTATGTTGCTTTTAAACAAACCAAGAATAAAACAATAGCAAAAACATTACTGCATGCGGATTTTATACAGTTCGCGCCAGATTATGCTGATGATTATTTTGCTCCCAAGGTATGGGAAGCAGCGGAAGGAATGTTCTGCACTGTTGAAGGGCAATTCTATACCGACCTCTTCACCGGTGACATTATCTGGAATGCTGAAAAAGGCGAACCAGAGCTCATTATGATTGAACCAGAGCTTGCTGGCGATAATGAACAACTTAATGCTGGCGCGCCGGAAGAGAAAATGAAGTCGGTGAAAGAACTTGATGTACTGGCCCGTGCATACTGCCTCGCGGTGTTTGGTGCCATTGATGAAATCACCCCTTCTCAGTATGGTCAGTTAATCGACATGCTGAATGATGATGAATATAACTCTTTACGTGAACAGGCGGAGGCTATCGCCAAAGAATCCCGCGTTCTTGCCCTGCTTCCTGAGAAACAGACCGAATGCCTGGCCTGGGTACGTCAGAAGGCCCGCAACAATGCGAAATGGCCAGACTATAAAAACCTGTTTTCCAAATGGCTGGACACACCAGCGGATAAACGTGAGCCAGTAAAACTTAAAGCTGGCGAACCTGAAACCGGAGACGAGACTCACACCGAATCTGGCTGCACGCTCGGCGGCGGTAACGTAACCGATCGTGTCCTTCCACATACGCTGGCAACCCTGCGCCGCGAGGTCTGCATTGGTATTCTGGGTATTGCTATGGATTTCGATATCTACGAGCTGCCACATGCCGTTCATGATCGCGCAAAAAAAATGGAAGAAACCGGTACTGATGAGCGATTTACCGCGTGGTGGAAACAGTTACGCCGCACGCCCGGTATTCTGGATTTTTCCCGCGCAGCTATTATTGCCCTCATTAAATCCTCTCCGGAGGATATCTACCGCGATCCGGTAAAACTGCGCGAATACATCAATAAAAACCTGACTGAGTCAGATCACGCCAATCCGGGTCCACTGATTGTTGATATCGCCTGCGGCCGTACATCCGCCCCCCTGCCACAAAAAAATAATGAGGTGGTCCTCAATGATCAATCCGAACAGACGTTACCGAACGAAACTGAAATACCAGCAGTCTGCCCGTCTCGCGCTGCGGAACTCGACAGGGAACTGGATGCAGCATTTGCTAATAGCGCCTCAAATGAGGGCGAAAAAACGGAAGTGACCGAACAGGAAGATGACCGGCCACTTCTGGATGATCATGAAATTGAGATTGCCCACGCTCTGAATGACCTGCTTTCCGGACGTACTGACATTATGGGCAAAGAAGAAGCAGAAGGCGTTGTGGCATGCACTGGTCATATTATCGCTGACGTTCTTCCTCTGCTAATCATCGATATCGCCACCACTGAATTTTGTCTGTCGCCCAATTTCAGCGACGAAGAAGTTCACGATGTGGCAACGACAATTCTTGATGGCTGGTCTGATGATGCCGCCGTACGTCAGAAAATCGCCCTCGACGCGATCGTGGAATATCGTCGCCCGGAACCGCCAAAACCGGTGGTGATGGATCCTCCCGTGGTTACCGTTAAGCCGAAAAAGGAACCAGAAACAGTATTTGCGCCAAAACCAGCCCCGATGGCCCTCACCTACCGCCAGCAACTGACGCTCGCAGCTCTGCAGGGGATGTGTGCTAACCCGGCATACCGCGGCGATTTTGACGAATTGCCGCACATGGCCGCAGCGTTGGCCGCTGGGGTTATAAGTGCGGAGGCGGAGCAGTGACAGAGAACTTAACCGGCGATGAAGCCCTGACTCGCTCTCTGCACGTCTGTGATGAAGGGCGAGACTGGACAGCAAGACTCGTGTGGATGATGGGGGATCGTAAGCGTATCAGCGAACATGCCCATTCTTTACCGCCAGCACTACCACAAATCGTAAAGCCAACGATAAAGCCGAAAGCCAGGAAAAAGCAGCGCCGGGTTAAACCAGCGGTAAACCTGACTGATTTTTGACAATCAACCTGCGCCTGCTGCGTCACGTATGATCGCAGCTGGCTATCGAGGTGCATATGAAACTTTTATCACTCGAGCGCTGGGCGGAAGAACGCTATGAAGAGCCTCCGCAGATAGGAACCCTCAGAAAATGGGCGCGTAACGGTAATATTTACCCGCCTCCGGAAAAAGAGGGAACAGAGTACAAAGTCAGGCCCGATGCCATTTTTATCAGGCCAAACAAATACTGTAAGACTGTTAACACAAATCAGAGCAGATACCCGTTAAAAGGGCGATTGATAGAGAGGATTATCGATGGCGAGGCCGGACAAGTATGACGCTAATTTGCCTAAGAATCTGACCTACCGTAAAGCCAGGAAGTCATATTCCTGGCGCAATCCCGTCGACGGAAAAGAGATATCTCTGGGTAAAATTTCGCGCAGGGAAGCGATCGCCCAGGCCATCGAAGCAAATCACTACATCGATAAAAATTACACTCCAATCGCCCTACTCGAACAGCTGAAAGGTACTAATGAATACACCATGGCCAACTGGCTCGATCGGTACGAAATTATCCTACAGCGACGCAAGCTGGCGGCCAATACTTACAAAGTTCGCGCCGGGCAGCTGGCTACCATTAGAGAATACTTTGGCGTAATGATACTGGCCAGCATAACCACCCGCGATGTGGCCGAGTTTATTGAGCGCTGGACGGAGTGCGGCAAAACAACAATGGCAGGAACCATGCGATCAGTACTATCTGATGTTTTCCGTGAGGCCGTTGTGGAAGGGCGTGTTGATTCCAATCCTGTTGACCCCACTCGAGCACCGAAAATTAAAGTGCTGCGCGAGCGCCTGGAATATGAAATGTTTATGACCGTTCGTGCTGGTGCAGAGCGAATGCCAGCATGGTTCGGCCTTGCGATGGATCTCGCCCTGGTCACCGGTCAGCGACGTGAGGACGTCGCCCGGATGCGCTTCAGTGACATTAAAGATGACCGACTGTACATCGAACAACAAAAAACCGGGTCTTGCCTGGCTATCCCACTTTCACTGACATTGAAAGCATCCGGCCTTAGACTGTCGACCGTCATCGATCGCTGCCGGCTTGTCAGTCGATGCGATTTCTTGATAAGCCCTGGGATCAGAAAAAACAGTGAAGATGGAAGCATAAACCTGGACAGTCTGACAAAAGGTTTTGTGAAAGCACGAAATTTTTCTGGTTTAAAGTTTTCAGAAAACCCACCTTCATTTCATGAAATTAGGAGTCTTGCGGGAAGGATGTATGAGAAGGAATTTGGGAAAGATTTTGCGCAAAAACTACTGGGGCACAAGTCAGAAAAAATGACTGAGAAGTATCTTGATACGAGAAAAAAAGAGTATGTGCTGATCTAATTTTTCTTCGTAAATGAATTGTGAATGTTAAAAATGGTGTGGTATAACGAATAAAGACCGAATATTGGAATTCGGACAAATTTCGGACATTTTCGGACATGGAGTCCTAAGTAACTGAAATTAAAGCCAGATAAAAAGAGACCGAATACGATTCCTGTATTCGGTCCAGGGAAATGGCTCTTGGGAGAGAGCCGTGCGCTAAAAGTTGGCATTAATGCAGGCTAAGTTACCCTGCCATTTAAGAATAGATGACAGCGCCAGGTTTTCCAGTCCGCGACTAAAGTGGCCTGAAAAAAAGGACGATTGTCACGCACCCAAACGTAAAAACCGCAAGTTCTCCTGAGAGATCCTTGCGGTTTTTTATTGGAAATCAGAGTGCTACATCTGACAATTAGCAGAGCTTTTCTGCACGCTCCACAAACGGCGCCAGGCTCATTTTTTCGCCCGGTTTCGCCGGATCATCAATCTGGATAATCTCGATCGGCTTTGCCGTGGTTTTCCCGCTCTCCACCTGCTGTCTGGCGACATCATTTAACGGGTATTGCACCAGCGTACTGGGATTGATGACATACAGCGCGTTACCCGGACGGCAGGTCAGCATCACCTCTTCCCGATTAAACGCCCACTTATCTTTACCAACCTCAAAACGGCTGACGGTGATGACCTGTGGCGCAGCCAGTGCGGCCCCGGAGCTTGCCAGTAGTACTAACGAGATAATGATTTTTTTCATGCGTTTTGCCAGTCCATCAATCAGAAAGGTTCGAGAGTTGCAAACAGGCTGACAATCGCCAGCACAACGGCCCCAATTCCCCATTCCAGCTTAGTCATCCAAATAAAATAGAGTGTCATACTGCGGTTATCCTGCCGCATGCGTGGTACCAGAACATACCGATTCACCAGCGCAATCGCCACCATTAGCATTACCAGAGCACCTTTTAACAAAAGCAGTTGCCCGTAAGCCATGTGCCAGGGAACAGAAAAACCGACAATAAACAGCGCATTCATAATACCGGTAAGTAAAACACCGATAACGAAAAGATGCCCGTAGCGGGAGAAACGCATCATGGTGCTGATGGCCTGTTCTCGCCAGCGGCCATGCGCCATTCGCATACAGTAAAGTACGGGTAGCAGGCCACCGAACCAGGCGGCAGCGCATATCAGATGCAAGGCATGGTTAACCTGCTGGAATGCCCCAGTAATGCCACTGTGCAGCGTCGCATGCCCGACGCCAGCCAGCAAAATAAACTGCGCAATCGTCAACATTAACAGCCGTCGCGGCATGCTACGCGGTACGATAATAACCACCACCAGCGTGACCAGCGCGAGGATAATCTGCCATAACCAGACGCCGCCAAACTGCGTTTGCAACACCGCGCCCCATACATCTGTAGAGATAACATCCCGCCAGCCTGAGCCCATTAGCCCACCCTGGATCGCCAGCATCAGCGTCGCGCTGATAAAACTCCACGTTGCGGCATGCCGTTGCAGACGTAAAAAACGACGCATCATTAAACGACGAACCGAAACGGGAGCCAGCCATGCGCCGTAAAGCGCACAGCCAAACACCAGCATCAAAGTGGTAAAATGGATGAACCGTAGTGCAACCCAGGTAAATGCCAGCATCGGTTATTTCACGCTAAAGGTATATTGCCCCTTCGTTTTATGACCATCTACGGAGACGACATGCCAGTCGACCGTATATTTTCCAGCTTCCAGCGTCTGAGCAAGCGGAACAATCAGTTGCGTTTTGTCCTGCTCACTGCGCGACGCTTTGCCCGTTTTGATCTGTTCTTTGTTTGGACCGGTCAACGTTGCACCGCTGAATCCTGGCTCTACGCCTTCAGAGAAATTCAGCGTCAACGCCTGAGGAGATGCCGCAACCTCGGCATTAGCCGCCGGGCTTTGTTTCGTCAGGTGAGCATGAGCCAGGGCGGCAGGCGTGACCAGAACGCTGGCCAGTACGATGAGAGCGTTGCGAAGCATAGATGCAGATGAAGCCATTTCAACTATTCCTTTTTGTTATGTCTAATCTATAGAGAATAACCTTCTACAATGATCGAGTCGAGAATCATCATTTCGGTCTTGCCATTAATGCACACTCTTAGTAACTTTGCGCGCCGAAAGACAGAGAAAAGGAGAAGCCCATGAACATCAATCTGGCCAAACTTGAACAAGCTGAAATGGATAAGGTCAATGTTGACCTGGCCGCGGCGGGTGTCGCATTTAAGGAGCGATACAATATGCCGGTTGTTGCCGAAGTAGTTGAACGTGAACAACCCGAACATTTGCGCGACTGGTTTCGGGAAAGACTCATCGCGCACCGTTTGGCATCCGTTTCCCTTTCGCGTTTACCCTACGAGCCTAAAGTTAAATAAAACTTATATAACGTTACGATTCCTTACATGATGCCTGCTACAGTATAAGTATATCCTTAATCTATAATTTAAGGATGGTTGTAGACACTATGAAAAGGAAATCATTATGTCACACTGGAAAATCGCAGCAGCGCAGTACGAACCTCTTCATACCTCAGTTACCGAACATGTCGCGCATCACCTGCAATTCATTCAGGCAGCAGCTCAATGCCAATGTGAATTGCTGGTTTTCCCCTCCCTTTCGCTATTGGGTTGTGTTGATGAGCATGACGCGCTCCCAGCCCCACCCGATTTATCGTTGTTAGAACCTCTCGCGCATGCCGCCGCGACTTATCGCATGACGATTATTGCGGGACTGCCGGTAGAGCATAACAATCGGTTCGTAAAAGGGATCGCACTTTTCTCTCCCTGGATGACCTCGCCCTTAACGTTTCATCAGAGTCACGGGGCCTGTATCGCCAGACAGCGAAATGCCATTAGCGTTGTGGATAGCCAACCGGAAGGTATCGATATCGACCCGGCTTATTCCCTGTTCACCAGCAGTCAGTCCGTTAGCGAACCCGAATTGCTCTCCTCCACATCTCGTCTACAGAGTTTCTCGCATAAGTTTGCCATTGCGGTATTAATGGCTAATGCGCGTGGCAGCAGCGCATTATGGGATGAGCGCGGTCGATTGATTGTTCGTGCAGACAGCGGTTCCTTACTCTTAACGGGTCAACGCACGCCACGGGGTTGGCAAGGTGATATCATTCCATTACGCTAATCGTTTTGGGTCAGGAGCATGGCATGTTGCGCATAATAGATACAGAAACCTGTGGTCTGCAGGGAGGCATTGTTGAGATTGCTTCTGTCGATGTGGTTGACGGAAAAATAGTCAATCCAATGAGCCACCTGGTGCGTCCTGACCGCCCTATAAGCCCTCAGGCGATGGCTATCCATCGTATTACTGAAGCGATGGTAGCCGATAAGCCGTGGATTGAAGATGTCATCCCGCAATACTACGGCAGCGAGTGGTACGTGGCGCACAATGCCAGCTTTGACCGCCGCGTGTTACCCGACATGCCCGGGGAGTGGATTTGCACCATGAAGCTCTCCCGTCGTTTGTGGCCGGGGATCAAATACAGCAATATGGCGCTGTATAAATCACGTAAGCTGAGCGTCCAGACGCCGTCAGGTCTGCATCATCACCGCGCCCTGTATGACTGCTACATCACTGCGGCACTGCTGATCGACATCATGCAGACGTCAGGCTGGTCAGCAGAACAGATGGTCGATATTACCGGTCGCCCTGCGTTACTCACTACGTTCACTTTTGGTAAGTACCGCGGAAAACCGGTATCAGAAGTGGCTGAACGCGATCCGGGCTACTTGCGCTGGTTATTTAATAACCTCGACAGTATGAGCCCGGAGCTGCGCTTAACGCTGAAACACTATCTGGATAACGCCTGAGTTTACGCCTGTCCAGGCAGTGTTCCCTGCGCCAGTCCTACCAAAAATGCGTATTCCAGGGCCACGCCTTCGTAAGATTTAAAACGCCCGGATTTACCGCCGTGCCCGGAATCCATATCCGTGCAGAGCAACAGCAGACGATCGTCCGTTTTCAGCTCACGCAGTTTTGCCACCCATTTTGCCGGTTCCCAGTATTGCACCTGGGAGTCGTGTAATCCCGTCGTAACCAGCAGATGCGGATAATCCTGTGCTGTAACATTGTCATACGGGCTGTAGCTTTTCATGTAGGTGTAATACTCTTCGTCCTGCGGATTACCCCACTCTTCAAACTCACCGGTCGTCAGGGGAATTGACTCATCCAGCATCGTAGTTACCACATCGACAAATGGCACCTGCGCAATGACGCCATGGAAGAGTTCCGGGCGCTCATTAATGGCGACGCCCATTAACATTCCTCCGGCACTCCCCCCCATGCCATAACAGAGTGAAGGCGCACCGTAGCCCATTTTTAGCAGCGCATCGCAGACGTCAAGGTAATCATTGAAGGTATTTTTCTTGAGCAGAAACTTACCGTCTTCATACCACTGCTGTCCTAACTCACCACCGCCACGCACATGGGCAATGGCATAGACAAAGCCGCGATCCAGTAGGCTCAAGCGACTACTGCTGAAATCGGCGTCCATGCTGGCGCCATACGAACCATAGCCGTAAACCAGTAACGGATTTTTTCCTTTCAGGAAATACTTTTGATGATAAACCAGTGAAACCGGAACCTCGGTGCCATCACGCGCGGTGATCCATACGTGTTCGCTGCGGTAATTCGCCGCATCAAATCCGGGGACCTCCGTCTGCTTAAGTACGCGACGTTCCCCGGTGTCCATATCCAGTTCAAACAACGTGTCCGGGGTGGTCATGGAGGAATAGCCATAGCGCAGCCGCGATGTCTCCGGCTCTGGATTATAGGCAAGCCAGGTCACATACGCTGGATCGTCAAAAGCGATGCCGACTACTTCGCGCGTTTTACGATTAATCTGTCGCAGGCTGGTTAAGCCTCGCTGGCGCTCCTCCACCACCAGCCAGTCTGTGAACAGCGTAAAACCCTCCAGCATGACGCTATCGCGCGGCGGGATCAGCGTCTCCCAGGCTTGTTCATCTCGCACACGGGTACGGTACAAACCAAAATTTTTACCCTGACGGTTAGAGCGCAGATAAAACGTATGCTGATAGTGATCGAGGCTGTATTCGTGGTCTTTGCGCCGGGCTAAAAAGACTAACGGCTCGGCATCCGCCAGTTCTGCATCAAGCAGCAAAACCTCACTGGTGGTCGCACTGGCGATATGAATAACCACATAGTGAAGCGAGGTGGTTTTATGCAGGCTGACATAAAACATATCATCGGCTTCTTCATACACCAGCTCATCCAGTGACGATGGCGAGCCGACGATATGCCGCCAAACCTGATACGGAAGCAGCGTGGTTGCATGTTTGCGCACGTAATAGAAGGTCTGCGAGTCATTTGCCCAGACCAGGTCTGCTTCAACGTTGTCCAGCACTTCAGGATACCAGTTGCCGCTTTGCAGATTGCGAAAACGCACGCCATATTGCCGACGAGAGAGATAATCTTCGGCCAGTGCCATGATAGTGTTATCCGGCGATATCGCCAGCCCTCCCAGCGTATAAAACTCACTGTGAGCTGCTCGCTGGTTACCATCCAGCAGGGGGTCCCATCCATCCCACTCTTCACTGAAGGCAGACTGACGCTGGTAAATGGCATACTCGCACCCCGGTTCATAAATATGCCGGTAGCGATAACCATTCTTCACATAAGGGGCGGATGCATCCTGGGGCGGGATTCGGTCGATAATCTCTTTCAGGATGCGATCCTGCAAGGCCTGTTGCGAGGCCATAATCTGGCGGCCATACGCATTTTCTTGTTGCAGATAATCCAGTACTTCCGGCTGCGAGCGGGTGTCATCTCGCAACCAGTAATAATTATCAACACGAGTATCGCCATGCTGCGTCATGGCGTGGGGAATACGAGAAGCTTTTGGTAGCATGTCATTGTTCTTTTGCTTAATCATCCTATAAGGGTGGCAAAAGACAGCAATGATGCAAGCGAAACATGCGCCTTAGCGGTAAGTAATTAACCCGGTAAAGCCTGTTTTTGTTCTTTGAGATCCTGTTCAATGCCTTCACGAACATCCTGCGGGATCTTCAGCGCATCGCCCAGCGCGTTCAGATAGCTACGCTCCATAAAGTGGTCGATATCAATCGCCGCACAGCTCAGGAAGTAAATTTCCAGCGCTTCTTCTTCGTTGCGGATACCTTGTGCCAGGCGTTGAGGATCTAGCGGTTGTTCGATGGCGCGCTCAATCAGAACGCGACCCTGCTCTTCAACGCCCGCTTCGCGGAGTTGCTGCTCAATGGCGGTACGTTCTTTAGCATCAATATGACCATCGCTTTTCGCCGCAAAAACCAGCGCCAGGATCAGACGTTCAGTTCGCTCATCCAGCGGTGAGCTTTGTGCGCCGAACTGCGGTTCATCCTGATGCGCAGCGCGAACCTTATCCTTGTATTTGTTCCATAACACGGTACCGGCAACTGCCCCACCACCAACTAAAAGCGCGCTGGTGCCGTATTTACTCAGTAATTTACGTGAAGATTTATTGGCAACCAGTAATCCTGCCAGACCGCCTAACGCGCCCGGAACCAGAAGTTTACTCAGCCCTTGCTCGCCAGAAGATGACGCGGAGGATCCTTTTTGCCCAAGAAGAGATTGTAGTTGATTTAGCCAGTTAGCCATTTTGCCCCTCAAGTACAGACGAATAATCATCAAAGCGTACCCGAGGGGATGTCAGGAAGTGTTCAGGTCATCAAAAGATGTGCAAATACCTTCGTTATTGCGGCTTATACTCCGCCGTTCCGGCCTTGCAGTCGACTTTTACCTGATAGTGAATATCCGCGCTTTTACCGCGAACCGTCAGGGGAACTGACCATTTCCCGTCTTTGCCCGTAATATCGGGCGTGTTGACCCAGGCGACAGGGTCGGCCTGACCAACGCGTTTTTGATCGTCAGCCCAGCGGGAGATGCGATTTTGCTGATAATCACGTTTCACGCTCGCCGCAATGCCGTTTGCATCCAGTCCTTCACACTTGGGGAACTGAACATTCTTGCTTTCCGTATTTGCCGCAAACACAGATACGCTGGCGGACAACAACAGCAGGCTCAGTAACGCTCTTTTTTTATACATTCTTTTCTCCTTAATCTCCCCTTCGCCATTCATGTTGCCTGTAGCAACGTGAAATGACGTCAGGGATTGCACAATGATTCAGGGAAAAGCATGGTACAAAACGTCAGGAGCGCAAGTCGTTTCAGGCAGCCTGAGTATCATCCTCAGTGTGCGCGTCGTTTTCGACCGCCTGCGGCGATGGCAGTTTGCCATTTTTCAGAATGGCGCTCAGCACATCCTTTTGCTCAGCCAGCCACAGGGAAAGTGCTTCACGCTGCTCGTCTTCGAGCGCTACCGGCGATTGTTCCAGCCATGTGTCGAGCAAATCCGCTGTGTCCAGCATTTTGTCATACGCATCGGCTTCCTTTTTGCTGGTAAACGACATTTTTTCCTCACCTTCCCGAATGACTACGTATTTAACTTCAACCGCCATTTTTGCAGCCTCTCAAATTACCTGTATTTATGTACAGTATATTCTTTTTGCGCCTCGAAATCAACCTGGTAATAAAGACAGACGCAAACGTTTTCGTATATACTGCGCCCAGATAAAACAGGGGATTAATTTATGACGTTATTAGGCACAGCGCTGCGTCCCGCAGCAACGCGAGTGATGTTATTAGGTTCAGGTGAACTGGGTAAAGAGGTGGCTATTGAATGCCAACGCCTGGGCGTGGAAGTCATTGCCGTGGATCGTTACCCCGACGCGCCAGCTATGCATGTTGCCCATCGTTCATACGTAATCAACATGCTGGATGGCGATGCATTACGCCAGCTCGTGGAGCGTGAAAAACCAGATTATATCGTGCCCGAAATAGAGGCGATTGCCACAGATATGCTGGTAACACTGGAACAGGAAGGCCAACGCGTCGTGCCGTGTGCCAGGGCGACGCAACTGACCATGAACCGCGAGGGGATCCGTCGACTGGCCGCCGAAGAATTGTCTTTGCCGACCTCTTCTTACCGCTTTGCTGACAGCGAAGCCCGCTTTCGTGAGGCCGTCGCCGAAATCGGCTACCCCTGCATTGTGAAGCCGGTAATGAGTTCCTCCGGGAAGGGACAGAGCTTTATTCGTTCCGCCGATCGGCTCACCGAGGCCTGGGACTATGCCCAGCAGGGAGGCCGGGCAGGCGCCGGACGCGTTATCGTCGAAGGCGTAGTGAATTTTGATTTTGAAATCACCCTGCTTACCGTCAGCGCCGTTGATGGCGTCCATTTCTGCGCGCCGGTAGGACATCGTCAGGAAGATGGCGATTATCGTGAATCCTGGCAGCCGCAGCAGATGAGTGACCTGGCACTGATGCGCGCGCAGGAGATTGCCCGTAAGGTGGTGCTGGCACTGGGCGGCCATGGACTGTTTGGCGTGGAGCTGTTTGTCTGCGGTGATGAGGTGATTTTCAGCGAAGTTTCCCCTCGCCCTCACGACACGGGTATGGTGACCTTGATTTCGCAGGATCTGTCCGAGTTTGCCCTACACGTACGCGCATTTCTCGGTCTGCCCGTTGGCGCAATCCGCCAGTATGGACCTTCTGCTTCCGCCGTTATCCTGCCGCAACTTACCAGCCAGAATATCACGTTTGATAACGTGCAGGCCGCTGTAGGTGCGGGTATGCAAGTGCGTTTCTTTGGCAAGCCGGAAATCGACGGGAGCCGTCGTCTGGGCGTTGTGCTGGCCACAGCACAGAGCATTGAAGATGCGGTGATACGCGCGACAGACGCAGCCGCACAGGTGAAAGTCGCAGGATAAAAACCAGACCCGTAGGTCGGATAAAGCATTGCTGCCGTATCTGACCTACGGTTTACGCATTAACGGATTACTGCTTCGCGCCTTCTACTGCTTCACGAGCCAGCTTAGTAATGCGATCGTAATCCCCCGCTTCCAGCGCATCTGCAGGAACCAGCCAGGAACCGCCGATGCACAGCACGCTTTTCAGTGCCAGGTAATCGCGGTAGTTAGACGGGGAAATACCACCAGTTGGGCAGAAACGGACCTGAGAGAACGGACCCGCAATCGCCTGCAGTGCTTTAGTACCACCGTTCGCTTCCGCCGGGAAGAATTTGAATTCTTTCAAACCGTAGTCCATACCCAGCATCAGTTCAGAAACGGTGCTGATACCAGGAATTAGCGGAATAGTGCCTTCGGTTGCAGCCTTCAGCAGCGGCTCAGTCAGGCCCGGGCTGATAGCAAACTGCGCACCGGCTTCGGTCACTTCAGCCAGCTGTTGTGGGTTCAGTACGGTACCCGCGCCAACGATAGCGTCTGGAACTTCTTTGGCGATCGCGCGAATGGCATCCATCGCACATGCGGTACGTAAGGTCACTTCCAGAACGCGCACGCCCCCTGCAACCAGCGCTTTTGCCATCGGCACCGCGTGTTCCAGTTTATTAACCACAATAACCGGTACAACCGGGCCAGTGGTCAGGATTGCTTCTGCACTTGTCTTCCAGTTTTTCATCAGAGTTTTCTCTCGCCTGATTACAAAATAAGTCTTAAAAAGTGATACAGGTTGCGCCCTGCTCCGCACCGGACAGCTTTTCACGCAACGCGCTGAACATTTCACGGCCTGTACCCACGCGCGATGCGCTGAGGTCAGGAATGTGAGGCTGACGAGAGGCAAGTTCCTCTTCATCAACCAGCAGCGTCAATTCACCTGTCTGTCCATTCACACGAATGATGTCGCCATCGCGTACTTTTGCCAGCAACCCGCCATCATAGGCTTCCGGGGTTACATGGATTGCTGAAGGCACTTTACCTGAAGCACCTGAAAGTCGTCCATCTGTAACTAACGCAATTTTGAAACAACGGTCCAATAATACACCAAGTGGCGGCATGAGTTTATGTAATTCTGGCATTCCGTTCGCTTTTGGTCCCTGATGGCGCACAACCACCACGCAATCCCGATCAAGCAGACCCGCATCGAAGGCCGGTAACACATCATGCTGACTTTCAAAAACGACTGCCGGTGCTTCAATTACCTGATTTTCTACCGGGACCGCCGACGTCTTCATCACTGCTCGACCAAGGTTTCCGCTCAGCACTTTGGTGCCGCCATGGTGGGAGAACGGTTGGTCAAAGGTGGCAATCACATTGCTGTCCAACGACTTCGCCGCCCCTTCACGCCAGTCCAGTTCACCCTCGTTGAGCCAGGGTTCCATGGTGTAACGTGATAAACCGAACCCGGCAACGGTGTTCACATCTTCATGCAGCAGACCCGCGTTAAGCAGTTCTCGCATTAACACCGGCACACCACCCGCGGCCTGGAAGTGGTTAATATCTGCCGGACCATTCGGGTACAAACGCGCCATCAGCGGCACGATATCGGACAGATCGGAGAAGTCGTCCCAGTTAATCAGTATCCCGGCCGCACGCGCCATCGCTACCAGGTGCATCGTATGGTTAGTTGAGCCCCCGGTCGCCAGCAGCGCGACAATACCGTTCACCACAACTTTTTCATCAATCATTTTACCGATCGGCATCCATTCATTGCCGTTTCCAGTCAGGCGCGTTACCTGACGGGCTGCCGCCGCGGTCAGTGCTTCGCGTAATGGCGCATCCGGGTGCACGAATGAGGAGCCTGGCAGTTGCATCCCCATAAACTCCACCACCATCTGGTTGGTGTTCGCGGTGCCATAGAACGTACAGGTACCCGGTGCGTGATAAGACGCCGCTTCGGATTCAAGAAGCGCCATACGATCGACTTTACCTTCAGCATACAGCTGACGGATACGCACTTTTTCTTTATTCGCCAGACCGCTCGCCATCGGACCGGAAGGAATAAAGATTGAAGGCAGATGACCAAATGACAGCGCCGCCATCACGAGGCCCGGGACAATTTTGTCACACACGCCGAGGAACAGCGCACCGTCGAACATATTGTGGGAAAGGCCTACTGCAGCCGACATCGCAATCACTTCACGACTCAGCAGGGAAAGCTCCATCCCATCCTGGCCCTGGGTCACACCGTCGCACATGGCAGGCACACCGCCCGCAACCTGGCCTACAGCATTGGCTTCATGTAGCGCTTTACGAATGATGGTCGGATAGTGTTCATACGGCTGATGCGCGGAGAGCATGTCGTTATAGGAGGTAATGATCGCGATATTGTTACGCAGCATGCTTTTCAGCGAAGCCTTGTCGTCCGGCTGACACGCAGCAAAACCATGCGCCAGGTTACCGCATGCCAGCTGTGAGCGATGAACGGTAGTTGATTTCGCTTGTTCAATACGGGCGAGGTAGGCGGAACGTGTGTCACGAGAACGTTCGACGATACGTTGTGTTACGCGTAACAAATTCGGATTCATAGAGGCTCCTAAAATTTATCTGTCAGAGCGTTGGATCAACAATGTGTTTCAGTTGGGTTAAAAATGGCTGAATCGCTTGTTAGCCGCAGCTCAGGGGCAAAATCGTTTCAGGCAGTGTAATAAAAAAAGCCCCGCGGGTGAATCCACGCGGAGCTTAAAAGTGCAAAAATTATTCTACAATCTGTGTTAGATCATGTTACCGGTAAAATAACACCTATGGGCTAGATGATATTTTACTCAAACTCGTTCCAGGAACGACCATCACGGGTGATCATGGCCACAGAAGCAACCGGTCCCCAGGTGCCTGCCTGATACGGCTTCGGCGCGTCGTTGTCCATCGCCCATGCTTCGGTAATGGAGTCGACCCACTTCCATGCTTCTTCAACTTCATCACGGCGCACAAACAGCGCCTGAATGCCGCGCATCGTTTCAAGCAGCAGGCGCTCGTAGGCGTCGGCAAGGTGCGTCTGGTTGAAGGTTTCGGAATAGCTCAGATCAAGCTTGGTAATTTGCAGATTATGCTTGTGATCCAGACCCGGTACTTTGTTCAGTACCTGGATATCGACACCTTCATCAGGCTGCAAACGGATGGTCAGCTTGTTCTGCGGTAGATCCTGCCAGGACTCTCTGAACAGGTTCAGCTCAGGCGTTTTGAAGTAAACCACGACTTCAGAGCACTTCGTCGGCAAACGTTTACCGGTACGCAGGTAGAAAGGAACACCCGCCCAGCGCCAGTTATCGATATCCACACGGATCGCCACAAACGTTTCCGTGTTGCTGCTCTTGTTCGCGCCTTCTTCTTCCAGATATCCCGGAACTTTTTTGCCCTGGGCAAAACCGGCGGTGTACTGGCCGCGAACCGTTTTTTCACGTACGTTCGAACGATCGATGCGACGTAGTGATTTCAGTACTTTCACTTTTTCATCACGGATGCTGTCAGCGCTCAGATCGGACGGTGGAGACATCGCGATCATGCACAGAATTTGCAGCAGGTGGTTCTGGATCATATCGCGCATTTGACCGGCCTGGTCAAAATAGCCCCAGCGCCCTTCAATACCTACCTCTTCCGCCACGGTAATTTCTACGTGATCAATAGTGCGGTTATCCCAGTTGTTCACAAACAGGGAGTTGGCAAAACGCAGTGCCAGCAGGTTCAGGACCGTCTCTTTGCCGAGATAGTGGTCGATGCGGTAAACCTGACACTCTTCGAAATACTCGCCAACCTGATCGTTGATTTCACGGGATGTTGCCAGTGACGTACCCAGTGGTTTTTCCATCACGACGCGGGCTGGTTTAGCATTCAGCTTTGCTTCACCCAGACCTTTGCAGATCGCGCCGAAGGTACTCGGCGGCATCGCAAAATAGTTGATGGTGGTCCGCGATTTTTGATCCAGCATTTTGCCCAGACGTTTAAACGCGGCTGTGTCATTGACGTCCAGATTACAAAACTCCAGACGACCGCTGAGGGTCTCCCATAAACCTTCATCGATTTTTTCTTTCATGAAGGTTTCGAGCGCTTCGCGCACAACCTTGGTATAGGCTGCTTTGTCCCAGTCGGCACGCCCAACCCCAATGATGCGGGTTTCAGGGTTAATCTGTCCGGCCTTTTCCAGTTGATACAGGGAAGGCAGCAATTTTCGCCGCGCCAGGTCGCCCTTTGCGCCGAAAATGACCAGATCACATGCCTGGGCTGTTTGCGTTACCGCCATGTCATTCTCCTCAATTAAGTGCCTGGTGCTTTTGCCAGACACTGGTTGTAATTTTATTACACTGCACTGTACTGCTTTTACGTGAATCCGGAAACCGTAAACGCTTATCCAGCCGTGCTGTTACCGTGAACAGCCGCTTTATTACCATTTCCCGTCGCAAAATGGACAAAAAAGTCGTCTTTTTTTGTACCCATGAAGAAGTAAGAAAACCAGACTCTGATCATGTAATGAAAAAAAACAACAACTATTCTGTCCATTTTGCCCCGTTGCTGCATCAGCGGGGGTACTATCTATACACTGAATCAAGCCTCGGTTTCCCCATATCGCTGAAATCGTTTTTGCCCATGACCCATGAGTCTACCTACATCATGAATATGCTGGAAAAAATCCAGTTAAAACTGGAACAGTTGAGCAAGTCAGAGCGTAAAGTCGCTGACATTATTCTTGTCTCTCCCGAGCGAGCAATCCATTCAAGCATCGCCGCACTAGCTGTAGAAGCCAACGTCAGCGAGCCGACGGTGAACCGTTTCTGTCGCAGCATGGATACCCGTGGCTTTCCTGATTTTAAACTGCATTTGGCGCAAAGTCTGGCAAATGGCACCCCTTATGTTAATCGTAATGTGGATGAGGATGACAGCGTTGAATCTTACACAGGGAAAATCTTCGAATCAGCGATGGCAAGCCTCGATCACGTTCGCCAGTCGCTGGATAACGCGGCGGTAAACCGGGCGGTAGATTTATTAACCCAGGCGAAGAAAATTGCTTTCTTTGGCCTGGGTTCTTCGGCCGCGGTAGCGCATGACGCGATGAATAAATTTTTCCGCTTTAACGTACCGGTCATCTATTCCGACGATATTGTTCTGCAACGCATGAGTTGTATGAATTGTAGCGACGACGACGTCATTGTGCTTATTTCCCATACTGGAAGGACCAAAAGCCTGGTTGAACTGGCGCAGTTGGCGCGGGAAAACGACGCCATGGTTATCGCCCTCACCTCTCCCGGCACGCCACTGGCGCGTGAAGCAACGCTGGCAATTACCCTTGATGTACCGGAAGATACTGACATTTATATGCCCATGGTCTCTCGACTTGCTCAACTGACCGTGATAGATGTGCTGGCTACAGGATTTACTTTGCGCCGTGGGGCAAAATTTAGAGATAACTTGAAGCGTGTCAAGGAAGCGCTCAAGGAATCGCGTTTTGATAAAGAATTACTCATCAAGAGTGATGACCGCTAAAAGCAATAACAATGTTCTACCCTTTTATCATCCGGGTCGTTCATTTACCGTTAATGTTTGAGAACGGCCGGATTAATGTTCACGCAACACCAAGTTGTTTCAGTCAACGGAGTATTACATGTCCAGAAGGCTTCGCAGAACCAAAATCGTAACCACGTTAGGCCCGGCAACTGACCGCGATAACAACCTTGAAAAGATTATCGCCGCGGGTGCAAACGTCGTACGTATGAACTTTTCTCACGGCTCTCCAGAAGATCACAAACTGCGGGCGGATAAGGTCCGTGAAATTGCCGCAAAACTGGGACGTCATGTCGCTATTTTGGGTGACCTGCAGGGACCTAAAATCCGCGTATCTACCTTTAAAGAAGGTAAAGTATTTCTTAACGTTGGCGACAAGTTCCTGTTAGACGCCAATCTCGGTAAAGGCGAAGGCGACAAAGAAAAAGTCGGTATTGATTATAAAGGTCTCCCTGCTGACGTCGTGCCAGGCGATATCCTGCTGCTCGATGATGGTCGCGTACAGCTTAAAGTGCTGGAAGTTCAGGGTATGAAGGTCTTCACCGAAGTCACCGTCGGTGGCCCGCTGTCTAACAATAAAGGCATAAACAAACTGGGCGGCGGTCTCTCTGCTGAAGCCCTGACCGAAAAAGACAAAGCTGACATCATCACCGCTGCGCAAATCAGCGTTGACTATCTGGCCGTCTCCTTCCCGCGCTGCGGCGAAGACCTGAACTATGCCCGCCGTCTGGCGCGCGACGCAGGTTGCGATGCGAAAATTGTCGCCAAGGTAGAGCGTGCTGAAGCCGTCTGCGACCAGAATGCGATGGATGACATCATTCTGGCTTCCGACGTGGTGATGGTCGCACGTGGCGACCTGGGCGTTGAAATTGGCGATCCTGAGCTGGTAGGTATTCAGAAAGCGTTGATTCGTCGCGCACGTCAGCTGAACCGTGCGGTTATTACCGCTACGCAGATGATGGAATCGATGATCACCAACCCAATGCCAACCCGTGCGGAAGTGATGGACGTGGCTAACGCCGTTCTCGACGGTACCGATGCCGTCATGCTCTCTGCAGAAACAGCAGCAGGTCAGTACCCGGCGGAAACCGTCTCGGCCATGGCGCGCGTCTGTCTGGGCGCCGAGAAAATCCCGAGCATCAACGTTTCTAAACACCGCCTTGACGTGCAGTTTGATAACGTTGAAGAAGCGATTGCCATGTCAGCGATGTATGCCGCTAACCACCTGAAAGGAGTGACCGCTATCATCGCAATGACAGAGTCCGGTCGTACTGCGCTGATGACGTCTCGTATCAGTTCCGGCCTGCCAATTTTCGCGATGTCTCGTCATGAACGTACGCTGAATCTGACCTCTCTGTATCGCGGCGTCACCCCGGTTCACTTTGACAGCGAAACAGATGGCGTCGTTGCCGCCAATGAAGCAGTGAACCTGCTGCGAGATAAAGGCTATCTGGTTTCCGGCGACCTGGTGATTGTGACCCAGGGCGATGTGATGAGCACCGTTGGCTCAACCAACACCACGCGTATTCTGACCGTCGAGTAACGCCAACGTTTGATGTAAAAAAGCCTCTCGTTTGAGAGGCTTTTTTTTATTTCTTCGGATAGAGATCTTTACGCTTATAGGGCTCAATTTCACCAGGCTTACGCGTCTTAAGCAGTTTCAGAATCCAGGTGTATTGCTCAAGGTGCGGCGTCACAAAGATTTCCACCTCTTCGTTCATTCGTCTGGCAATGGTGTGGTCATCCGCCGTCAGGATGTCATCCATCGGAGGACGGACCTGAATCGTCAGACGGTGCGTTTTCCCATCATAGACCGGGAACAGCGGTACCACGCGGGCGTGACAGACCTTCATCAGACGACCTATCGCCGGTAACGTTGCTTTATAGGTAGCAAAAAAATCGACAAACTCACTGTGCTCAGGACCATGGTCCTGATCCGGCAGGTAGTATCCCCAATATCCCTGACGGACAGACTGAATAAACGGTTTGATGCCGTCATTACGCGCATGTAATCGACCACCGAAACGACGGCGCACCGTGTTCCACACATAATCGAATACCGGGTTCCCCTGATTGTGGAACATCGCTGCCATTTTCTGTCCCTGGGAAGCCATCAACATCGCCGGGATATCTACGCCCCAGCCATGAGGAACGAGAAAAATCACTTTTTCATCGTTGCGACGCATCTCTTCGATGATTTCCAGACCCTGCCAGTCAACCCGGTTCTGAATTTTTTCCGGACCACGTATGGCGAGTTCCGCCATCATCACCATTGCCTGAGGCGCAGTCGCAAACATGTCATCGACAATGGCTTCGCGCTCAGCTTCGCTACGTTCAGGAAAACACAGGGATAAATTGATCAGCGCTCTGCGACGTGAGCTTTTGCCCAATCGTCCGGCCAGGCGTCCGAGCTTTGCCAGAACAGGATCGCGAAATGATGCCGGCGTTAACGCAATCCCTGCTATCGCCGCCACGCCCAGCCAGGCGCCCCAGTAGCGCGGATAGCGAAATGATTTATCAAACTCAGGGATATACTCAATATTCTTTTTTTTCGTTTCCATGCTCTTCCAGTGTCTGGTGCGGCGAAAAGTAGATCTGCTGATAGTGTAGCGGCGCACGATGCGCCGTACAAAATAAAAAAGCCGGCACGCATAGCGTACCGGCTTTATCAGTGTACTAATTAATCAAAACGTAGCTGAGGCATAACTTCTTTCACCTGCGCCAGGTAATCGGTGCGATCCGAGCCGGTCAGACCTTCTGTGCGCGGCAGTTTCGCCGTCAGAGGGTTAACAGCCTGCTGGTTGATCCATACTTCGTAATGTAAATGCGGCCCCGTTGAACGACCGGTATTGCCTGAAAGCGCGATACGATCGCCACGTTTCACTTTTTGTCCTGGTTTGACCAACAGCTTACGCAGGTGCATATAACGCGTGGTGTAGGTGCGACCATGACGTACCGCAACATAGTATCCGGCTGCGCCGCTGCGCTTCGCTACCACTACTTCGCCATCCCCCACCGACAACACCGGCGTGCCTTGCGGCATCGCAAAGTCGACACCTTTGTGCGGCGCAACGCGTCCGGTCACCGGGTTCAGGCGACGCGGATTAAAGTTTGAGGAGATACGGAACTGCTTCGCCGTCGGGAAACGCATAAAGCCTTTCGCCAGCCCGGTACCGTTACGGTCATAGAACTTACCATCTTCAGCACGGATGGCGTAATAGTCTTTGCCCTCAGAGCGCAAACGTACGCCCAGCAGTTGGCTTTGCTCACGCTTGCCGTCCAGCATTTCGCGAGACATCAGCACCGAGAACTCATCGCCCTTCTTCAGTTTGCGGAAATCCATCTGCCACTGCATGGCCTTAATCACCGCGCTGATTTCAGAGCTGGTGAGTCCGGCTTCTTTGGCGCTGGCGACGAAGCTTCCGCCCACGGTGCCTTTGATTCGGCTGTTAACCCAATCGCCCTGCTGCATTTCGCTGCTCATCTTGAAACCCGTCGCGGTGCGATCGTAAGTACGGGTTTCACGGCGAGACACTTCCCAGGTCAGGCGCTGCAGGTCACCTTCCGCGCTTAACGTCCAGGAAAGTTGCTGACCAATTTTCAGGTTACGCAGTTCCTTATCGGAAGCAGCGAGCTGGCTGATATCGCCCATATCGATGCCGTACTGATTGAGAATACTGCTCAGCGTATCGCCCGTGGAGACGACATATTCATGCACGCCAGCCTCACCAGACGTTTTGTCATCCAGTTCATCCTGTGGGATAGCTTCGTCTTCCTGAGCGGCCTGATCGATAGGTTCGCTGGCCTCTGGCAACAGTGAACGAATCTCGCTTTTTTCCAGCTCGATAGTTTTAACGATAGGTGCGGAATCGGGATGGTAAACATAAGGCCGCCAGACGGCGACGGCCAATGTCAGTACGGTAAGCGACCCCAACATAACGCGATGGGGTCGCGGCAGATTATTAAATGCCAGAGCGACAGAGCGGGCTATCTGTTGCACGTATTCACTTCCTCATTAATCTCCTTTCAGGCAGCTCGCATACTGGTTGGCTAATTGGTTTAAAAACGCTGAATAGCTTGTTTTACCCAGTTTGATATTCGTACCGAGCGGATCCAACGTTCCCATTCGAACGGATGTCCCTCTCGCGACGGCTTCAACGACCGCTGGCCTGAACTGTGGCTCAGCAAAAACGCAGGTTGCTTTTTGCTCAACCAACTGTGTTCTTATTTCATGTAAACGCTGCGCACCAGGTTGAATCTCAGGGTTCACGGTAAAGTGACCAAGCGGTGTTAGTCCGTAGTGTTTCTCGTAGTAGCCATAGGCGTCATGAAAAACGAAATAACCTTTTCCCTTGAGCGGTGCGAGCTCGTTACCTACCTGCTTATCGGTTGCGGCTAATTGTGCCTCAAAATCCTTCAGGTTGGCGTCAAGTTTGGCTCGACTTTGCGGCATAAGTTCCACTAATTTTTCATGGATTGCAACCGCTGAGGCCCGCGCTATCTCTGGGGAAAGCCAAAGATGCATGTTGTAATCGCCGTGATGGTGATGCTCGTCACTTTTTTCACTGCCAGCATCATTGTGTCCATGATCGTCGTCGTCGTCATCCGCACCTTTCATGAGTAACGGTTTCACGTCATTGAGCTGCGCAATCGTTACCTGTTTCGCGTTAGGAATATTCTTGACTGATTTTTCCATAAACGCTTCCATCTCAGGTCCGATCCAAACGACTAAGTCCGCGCCCTGTAAGCGTTTTACGTCTGAAGGACGCAATGAGTAATCGTGTTCGGAAGCCCCGTCGGGCAGCAGAACCTGGGTGTCAGTGACCCCGTCAGCAATGGCTGAAGCAATAAACCCCAGCGGCTTAAGAGAAGCAACGACAGCGGCATTTGCTGCCTGTGTTGCACTACCCCAAAGAGCAGCGGATAATGCTGCGAAAAGAAGCGTATTTTTATGTAACATAATGCGACCAATCATCGTAATGAATGTAAGAAATGTGATATTATAACATTCTATAACTTCTGCAAGACTAAAATTGATATGACGACTTTGGTTTCACTGGAAAATGTCTCGGTCTCTTATGGTCAACGCCGCGTCCTCTCTGACGTTTCGCTTGAACTTCGACCCGGTAAAATATTAACGCTACTCGGCCCAAACGGTGCCGGGAAATCTACGCTGGTGCGCGTTGTATTAGGCCTGGTAGCGGCTGATGAGGGAGTTATCAAGCGTAATGGTCAATTGCGGATCGGCTATGTGCCGCAAAAACTGTACCTCGATACTACGCTTCCGCTGACGGTAAGCCGGTTTATGCGTTTACGTCCCGGCACCAAAAAAGAGGATATCCTCCCGGCACTGAAACGCGTTCAGGCCGGACATCTGATGAATGCGCCGATGCAAAAACTCTCCGGCGGAGAAACGCAACGCGTGCTGTTGGCCCGTGCTTTATTGAATAAACCTCAGCTACTGGTACTTGATGAGCCAACCCAGGGTGTGGATGTCAATGGGCAGGTTGCACTGTACGATCTTATCGACCAGTTGCGACGTGAACTGGATTGCGCCGTACTGATGGTTTCCCATGACCTGCATCTGGTGATGGCAAAAACCGATGAAGTACTGTGTCTGAACCATCATATTTGTTGTTCTGGCGCGCCGGAAGTGGTTTCCATGCACCCGGAATTCATCTCAATGTTCGGGCAACGCGGTGCCGAACAACTCGGAATTTACCGTCATAATCATAATCACCGCCACGATTTACAGGGTCGTATCGTCTTACGCCGGGGAAATGGTCACTCATGATTGAATTGTTATTACCCGGTTGGTTAGCCGGGATCATGCTGGCCTGTGCCGCTGGCCCACTCGGCTCGTTTGTGGTCTGGCGTCGAATGTCTTACTTCGGTGATACGCTGGCTCACGCTTCGCTGCTGGGCGTCGCCTTCGGCCTGCTGTTGGATGTAAACCCCTTCTATGCGGTCATCGCCGTCACTTTGTTGCTGGCTGGCGGTCTGGTATGGCTGGAGAAGCGCCCTCACCTCGCGATCGATACCTTACTGGGCATTATGGCCCACAGTGCGCTGTCATTGGGGTTGGTTGTCGTTAGCCTGATGTCTAACATCCGTGTGGATCTGATGGCCTACCTGTTTGGTGATTTGCTCGCCGTGACGCCAGAAGATCTTATCTCTATCGCCATTGGCGTGGTTATCGTTCTGGCGATTTTGTTCTGGCAGTGGCGCAACCTGCTGTCGATGACCATCAGCCCGGATCTGGCATTTGTCGATGGCGTGAAACTGCAACGCGTCAAGCTACTGCTGATGCTGGTTACGGCGTTAACTATTGGCGTGGCGATGAAGTTTGTCGGGGCGCTGATCATCACCTCGCTGCTGATCATCCCCGCGGCGACCGCCCGCCGCTTTGCCCGTACGCCGGAGCAAATGGCAGGGGTTGCCGTTGGTGTGGGAATGATAGCGGTTACAGGCGGACTGACCTTCTCGGCCTTCTATGACACCCCGGCAGGTCCTTCCGTAGTGCTGTGTGCTGCGCTGTTGTTTATCTTCAGCATGATGAAAAAGCAGGCAAGCTAAACGTGGGTTGCCCGGTGGCGCTGCGCTTACCGGGCATACAAAATCGCCCAGGCCTGATGAGCGTAGCGACATCAGGCACTAAGGCATCTCTGGCGGCGTAATGCCAAAATGGTTCCATGCGCGCACCGTTGCCATTCTTCCGCGCGGCGTACGCTGCAAAAAACCTTGCTGAATCAGATACGGCTCCAGCACGTCCTCAATGGTTTCACGCTCTTCCCCAATCGCCGCCGCCAGGTTATCCAGGCCAACCGGTCCGCCGAAGAATTTATCGATAACCGCCAGTAGTAGCTTACGGTCCATATAATCGAATCCTTCCGCATCCACATTGAGCATATCCAGTGCCTGAGCGGCGATGTCTGCTGAAATTGTGCCGTCATGCTTCACTTCGGCGAAATCGCGTACCCGGCGTAACAAACGGTTGGCAATACGCGGCGTACCGCGGGCCCGACGCGCCACTTCCAGCGCGCCTTCATCGCTCATTTCCAGCCCCATATAGCGTGCGCTGCGCCCAACAATATGCTGCAGGTCAGCCACCTGATAGAACTCCAGGCGCTGCACAATACCGAAGCGGTCACGCAGCGGAGAGGTTAACGACCCGGCACGCGTGGTCGCCCCAATGAGCGTAAACGGTGGCAGATCGATCTTGATCGAACGTGCAGCCGGCCCTTCGCCAATCATGATATCCAGCTGATAATCCTCCATCGCCGGATACAGCACCTCTTCCACCACCGGTGACAGGCGATGGATTTCATCGATAAACAGCACATCGTGGGGTTCAAGGTTGGTCAGCATTGCCGCCAGATCGCCCGCTTTTTCCAGTACCGGACCGGAAGTGGTGCGCAGATTAACGCCCATTTCATTGGCCACAATATTGGCAAGCGTGGTTTTACCCAGACCTGGAGGACCGAAAATCAGCAGGTGATCGAGAGCGTCACCGCGCAGCTTCGCCGCCTGGATAAAAATCTCCATCTGCGAACGTACCTGAGGCTGGCCAATATACTCTTCCAGTAATTTAGGACGGATCGCACGATCCACCAAATCTTCAGGGGTAGTGCTGACAGCCGAAATCAGGCGATCTGCTTCAATCATCCTTTACCTCACAATGCCGCGCGAAGCGCTTCACGAATCAGGGTTTCACTGCTGGCATCAGGGCGGGCAATCTTACTCACCATGCGGCTGGCTTCCTGTGGTTTATAGCCCAACGCCACCAGCGCAGCAACCGCTTCCTGCTCGGCGTCGTCCGTTGTCGGACTAGCCGGAGAGGTCAGGACCAGATCCGCTGCCGGGGTAAAGAGGTCGCCATGCAGACCTTTAAAGCGGTCTTTCATTTCAACAATCAAACGTTCTGCGGTTTTCTTACCAATGCCCGGTAATTTCACCAGCGCGCCAAGTTCTTCACGCTCAACGGCATTAACGAACTGCTGTGCAGACATACCAGAGAGGATTGCCAGCGCCAGCTTCGGCCCCACGCCGTTGGTTTTAATTAACTCTTTAAACAGCGTACGTTCTTGCTTGTTGTTAAAGCCATACAACAACTGAGCGTCTTCACGCACCACAAAATGGGTGAAGATAATCGCTTCCTGCCCGGCTTCCGGCAACTCGTAGAAACAGGTCATCGGCATATGCACTTCATAGCCTACCCCGCCCGTCTCCAGAAGAACCAGCGGGGGTTGTTTTTCAAGAATGATGCCTCTGAGTCTGCCTATCACATGACGCTCCTGCGTTAAGGGCTAAAAGGTAATGCGCTATCATAAAAAAAGGCTGGATAGATATCCAGCCTCATTTGTCACTAACGTAACCGACCTCGCGCCAGATTCAGCCTCGACTCGCTCATTTGCATGGCGTTCTGGCTGACGTGACAGTGGGTAATGGCAATCGCCAGCGCATCCGCGGCATCTGCCTGCGGGTTTGCCGGAAGTTTTAGCAGCGTGCGCACCATATGCTGAACCTGGCTTTTTTCCGCGCTACCGATACCCACCACGGTCTGTTTTACCTGGCGGGCCGCGTATTCAAAGACCGGAAGATCCTGATTGGTCGCCGCAACGATTGCCACGCCGCGCGCCTGCCCCAGCTTTAGCGCCGAGTCGGCGTTCTTCGCCATAAAGACCTGCTCAATGGCAAAATAGTCCGGTTGAAACTGGGTGATGATTTCCGTCACGCCCGCATAAATCAACTTCAGACGGGACGGAAGATCGTCGACTTTGGTACGAATACAACCGCTGCCGAGGTAGGTCAGCTGTCTGCCGACCTGACGGATTACGCCATAACCGGTGATGCGCGACCCCGGGTCAATGCCGAGAATAATAGACATCACGCACCTCCAGTCAGGTTACGGCACAGCCACCTCATTCTAAGGTCGCTGCCACCTCGTCAGAGATTTCACCGTTGTGGTAAACTTCCTGCACGTCGTCGCAGTCTTCCAGCATATCGATCAGACGCATCAGCTTCGGCGCTGTTTCTGCGTCCATATCCGCTTTGGTGGATGGAATCATCGACACTTCAGCCGCGTCCGCTTTCAGACCTGCCGCTTCCAGCGCATCACGCACTTTGCCCATCTCTTCCCACGCGGTGTAAACATCAATCGCGCCGTCGTCGAAGGTCACAACGTCTTCAGCGCCTGCTTCCAGCGCAGCTTCCATGATGGCGTCTTCGTCGCCTTGTTCAAAGGAGATCACGCCTTTTTTGCTGAACAGGTAAGCTACGGAACCGTCAGTACCGAGGTTACCGCCCGTTTTCGTGAATGCGTGACGCACTTCCGCAACGGTACGGTTACGGTTGTCAGACAGACATTCAATCATAACGGCTGTACCGCCAGGACCGTAACCTTCATAGATGATGGTTTCCATGTTGGAATCTTCATCACCGCCCACGCCGCGCGCGATTGCACGGTTCAGGGTGTCACGGGTCATGTTGTTAGCCAGCGCTTTATCAACCGCTGCACGCAGACGCGGGTTAGCATCCGGATCGCCGCCGCCGAGTTTAGCCGCCGTCACCAGCTCACGAATGATTTTGGTGAAAATTTTACCGCGTTTAGCATCCTGCGCTGCTTTACGGTGTCTGGTGTTGGCCCATTTACTATGACCTGCCATAAATAATATCTCCAAAAAGCGCGCCTTTTCAGGCGACGTTAATTACAAACTCTTCAATCGCCTGCCGGTTACTCCACGACTTGGTTAACTGAGCGGCTTCAGCCGCATTAACCCAACGATAGGTCAGATGTTCGGTGAACACGATCTCTCGTTCTGAGGGAAGTGCCAGGCAAAACCAGGATTCAGTATTACGCTCAACTCCCGGCGCATAGCGATGACGTAAATGGCTAAAAATCTCGAACTCCACCGTGCGCTGACAGTCAATTAAGGTCAGTTGCTCAGACGCAACATCAATGGCGACCTCTTCCTTTACTTCGCGCATCGCGGCTTGCGACGCGGTTTCACCCTCTTCAAGGCTGCCGGTGACCGACTGCCAGAAATCAGGATCGTCGCGTCGCTGTAACATCAGCACTCTCCCGGTGTCCTTTGCATAAATCACGACTAACACCGAGACAGGCTGTTTGTATGTCATATCAGTTATTCTCGGCCTTCTTAACAACCTGAATACTCAGTTCCGCCAGCGCTGCTTCGTTGGCAAAGCTCGGCGCTTCAGTCATCAGACACGCTGCAGCCGTGGTTTTCGGGAAAGCAATAACGTCACGAATGTTGTCAGTACCGGTCAGCAGCATAGTCAGACGATCCAGACCAAACGCCAGGCCCGCATGCGGCGGTGTACCGTATTTTAGCGCATCCAGCAGGAAGCCGAATTTCTCGCGCTGCTCTTGCTCGTTAATGCCCAGAATACCGAATACGGTCTGCTGCATATCACCGTTGTGAATACGCACGGAACCACCGCCCACTTCATAGCCGTTGATGACCATATCGTACGCGTTGGCAACCGCCTCTTCCGGCGCAGCTTTCAGCTCAGCGGCAGTCATATCTTTCGGCGCGGTGAACGGGTGGTGCATTGCGGTCAGGCCGCCTTCACCATCGTCTTCAAACATCGGGAAGTCGATAACCCAAAGTGGCGCCCATTTGGCTTCGTCAGTAATGCTCAGGTCTTTACCCAGTTTCAGACGCAGCGCACCCATCGCGTCGGCAACGACTTTCTTGTTGTCGGCACCGAAGAAAATCATGTCGCCGTCTTGCGCACCGGTACGCGCCAGAATCGCTTCCACGATTTCTGCGTTCAGGAACTTAGCAACCGGGCTGGTGATACCTTCCAGGCCTTTCGCACGCTCGGTGACTTTGATGTAAGCCAGACCTTTCGCGCCGTAAATCTTGATAAAGTTACCGTAATCGTCAATTTGCTTACGGCTCAGTGCAGCACCGCCCGGTACACGCAGGGCAGCCACGCGGCCTTTCGGATCGTTCGCCGGACCAGAGAACACCGCGAACTCAACGCCTTTAACCAGATCGGCAACGTCAACCAGCTCCATCGGGTTACGCAGGTCTGGTTTATCGGAACCGTAACGACGCTCGGCTTCGGCAAAAGTCATGATCGGGAAATCACCCAGATCCACACCTTTAACTTCCAGCCACAGATTGCGTACCAGCGCTTCCATCACTTCACGCACCTGCGGTGCGGTCATGAAGGAAGTCTCAACGTCGATCTGGGTAAATTCAGGCTGACGGTCAGCACGTAAGTCTTCATCACGGAAGCATTTTACGATCTGATAATAGCGGTCAAAACCCGACATCATCAGCAGCTGTTTAAACAGCTGAGGAGACTGCGGCAGCGCGTAAAACTTACCTTTATGTACGCGAGAAGGTACCAGGTAATCGCGTGCGCCTTCCGGCGTCGCTTTGGTCAGCATCGGCGTTTCGATGTCGAGGAAGCCGTGGTCGTCCATAAAACGACGCACCAGGCTGGTAATTTTGGCACGCGTTTTCAGGCGTTGCGCCATTTCAGGACGACGCAGATCCAAATAGCGATACTTCAGGCGCGCTTCTTCGGTGTTGACGTGGTTTGAGTCAAGCGGCAGCGAGTCTGAACGGTTGATGATGGTCAGATCGGAGGCCAGTACTTCAATTTCGCCCGTCGCCATATCGGCGTTGACGTTTTTCGCGTCACGCGCACGCACGGTGCCCGTAACCTGGATGCAGAACTCATTACGCAGTTCGGAGGCCAGCTTTAACGCGTCCGCACGGTCCGGATCGAAAAATACCTGCACGATACCTTCGCGGTCGCGCATATCGATAAAGATCAGGCTACCAAGATCACGACGACGGTTGACCCAACCACACAGAGTCACCTGCTGCCCCTCGTGGGACAGACGTAGCTGTCCGCAATATTCTGTACGCATGAGATATCCCTTAACTTTGCCGCAGGCGGATTGTCACCTGTCTCGCAGGTGACGAAGTCGCAGCTTTAGCTGAATGTCACAACTGAATGAAAAAAGGCGGCTATTATACTGGAAATTCTGCCGCACGATAAGAGCCTACTGGGATAGACTCTCAGTCCGGTACTGACTGTACGCCTGTTTCCTGGACGGGCATTGCGTAATCTCACAAAAAATAACAAAAATTGTCGCCCCTTTCACACTGATTCGCGATTAAGGTGTAACGGAAATCTATTTTTTACTGGAGTGACCATGCTGGAACTGAACGCAAAAACAACCGCCCTTGTCGTGATTGACTTACAGGAAGGGATCCTGTCTTTCGCTGGCGGGCCTCATACGGCACACGATGTGGTTACCCGCGCCGCGCAGTTGGCGGAAAAATTCCGTGCCCACGGTTCCCCGGTAGTAATGGTGCGCGTCGGCTGGTCTGACGATTACGCCGAAGCGCTGAAACAACCGGTAGATGCTCAGACTCCGGCAAAAGCGTTGCCCGAAAACTGGTGGGATTACCCGACGGCTCTGGGAAAATGCGCCAGCGATCTCGAAGTCACCAAACGCCAGTGGGGCGCGTTTTACGGTACCGATCTGGAACTACAGCTGCGTCGTCGGGGCATTGATACTATCGTCTTGTGCGGCATCTCCACAAACATTGGCGTAGAGTCGACGGCGCGAAATGCGTGGGAGTTGGGTTTTAATCTGATTGTTGCAGAAGACGCCTGTAGCGCCGCCAGCGCCGATCAGCACCGGGGCAGCATGACGCATATTTTCCCGCGTATCGCACGCGTACGCAGCGTGGACGAGATCCTGCAAGCGCTATGATTTATATCGGTTTACCCCAGTGGTCGCATCCTAAATGGGTGCGTCTGGGGATCTCAAACCTTGAAGAGTATGCCCGCCACTTTAATTGTGTGGAGGGCAACACCACGCTGTACGCGCTGCCAAAAGCGGACATTGTTGCCCGCTGGCATGCACAGACCACCGATGCATTTCGATTTTGCTTTAAGTTTCCGGCCACCATTTCGCATCAGGCCGCGCTGCGTAATTGCGATGACCTGGTACAGGAGTTTTTCACGCGCATGTCGCCGCTGGAATCGCGCATTGGACAATACTGGCTGCAATTACCCGCGACTTTTGGTCCGCGTGACCTGCCTGCCCTGTGGCAGTTTCTCGATGCGCTCCCCAAAGCCTTTACCTACGGTGTGGAAGTTCGCCATCCAGACTTCTTTGCCAAGGGCGAAGCCGAGCTGCTATTTAATCGGGGCTTACACGAGCGTGGCGTAAACCGGGTAATTCTGGACAGCCGCCCGGTGCATGCCGCAATCCCGCATACTGAAGCGATACGTGACGCCCAGCGCAAGAAGCCAAAGGTGCCGGTACATGCAGTAGTGACGGCAAACCATCCGATGGTACGCTTTATCGGCAGCGATGATATGGCACAAAATAGCGAGCTTTTTGCCGTCTGGCTGACCAAGCTGTCGCGATGGCAACACACCACGACGCCGTATCTTTTTTTGCATACGCCGGACATCGCACAGGCCCCGGAGCTTGTAGACACGCTATGGGCAGATTTACGTAACGTCCTGCCAGAGATCGGATCAGCACCGTCTATTCCACAGCAATCTTCTCTTTTCTGAAATTGCCACCTATCATAGACAGTGCCATCTGCCATTTTAAAGGGAGTTTGTATGGTAAGCGCGCTTTATGCCGTATTGGGTGCGTTATTGTTAATAAAGTTCTCCTTTGACGTCGTTCGCCTGCGCATGCAATACCGCGTTGCCTATGGCGACGGAGGTTTTAGCGAACTGCAAAGCGCTATCCGCATTCACGGTAATGCGGTGGAGTATATTCCCGTCGCGTTAGTGCTGCTGTTATTTATGGAAATGAACGGCGCAGAGACGTGGATGGTGCATATTTGCGGGCTGATGTTGATTGCCGGACGACTGATGCATTATTACGGATTTCACCACCGACTCTTCCGCTGGCGCCGTTCAGGCATGAGCGCAACCTGGTGTTCGCTGTTGCTAATGGTGCTGGCGAATCTTTGGTATATGCCCTGGGAGTTGGTTTTCTCCCTGCATTAGCGCACAATACGCCACTTTATTTTTCCCGGATTTTTACGTTATGTCTCACCGCGACACGCTTTTTTCTGCGCCTATCGCCAGTCTGGGTGACTGGACCTTTGATGAACGGGTAGCTGAAGTCTTCCCGGATATGATCCAGCGTTCCGTTCCTGGTTATTCCAATATCATTTCTATGATTGGTATGCTGGCCGAACGTTTCGTACAACCCAACACGCAGGTCTACGATCTGGGCTGCTCTCTGGGCGCGGCGACGCTCTCGGTGCGTCGCAATATTCATCACGAGAATTGCAAAATTATTGCTGTCGATAACTCTCCGGCGATGGTTGAGCGCTGCCGTCGTCATATTGACGCCTATAAGGCACCGACCCCGGTTGAGGTTGTCGAAGGCGATATCCGCAACATTACTATCGAAAACGCCTCGATGGTGGTGCTGAATTTTACCCTGCAATTCCTTGAGCCACCTGAGCGCCAGGCGTTGTTGGATAAGATTTATCAGGGGCTGAATCCCGGCGGCGCGCTGGTTCTTTCTGAAAAATTCAGTTTCGAAGACGCTAACGTTGGCGAGCTGCTGTTCAACATGCACCACGACTTCAAACGGGCAAATGGCTATAGCGAACTGGAAATCAGCCAGAAGCGCAGCATGCTGGAGAACGTGATGCTGACCGACTCGGTCGAAACGCACAAAGCGCGACTGCATCAGGCTGGTTTCGAGCACAGCGAATTGTGGTTCCAGTGCTTCAACTTTGGTTCTCTGGTGGCGCTGAAAGCTGGGGTAAGCGCATGATCGACTTTGGTAACTTTTATCAGCTGATTGCCAAAAACCATCTCTCCCATTGGCTGGAAACGCTTCCGGCGCAAATCGCTACCTGGCAGCGCGATCAGCACGGCTTGTTTAAGCAGTGGTCAAACGCCGTCGAGTTTCTGCCCGAGCTAACGCCGCATCGCCTGGACTTACTTCATAGCGTTACAGCAGAAAGCAAAGAGCCGCTCAGCGAAGGTCAACTCAAACGTATTGACACTCTGATGCGTAACCTGATGCCATGGCGTAAAGGACCGTACTCGCTGTACGGCGTCAATATTGACACCGAGTGGCGATCGGACTGGAAGTGGGATCGCGTTCTGCCGCACTTGTCTGACCTCACCGGCCGTACCATTCTTGACGTCGGCTGCGGCAGTGGTTATCACATGTGGCGCATGATTGGCGCGGGGGCGCATCTGGCGGTTGGTATCGATCCTACGCAACTGTTTCTATGCCAGTTTGAGGCGGTGCGTAAACTGCTGGGCAATGACCAGCGCGCTCATCTGCTGCCGCTGGGCATTGAACAGCTTCCAGCGCTCAACGCCTTTGATACCGTATTCTCCATGGGAGTGCTTTATCACCGACGTTCACCGCTGGAACACCTGTGGCAGTTGAAGGATCAACTGGTTAAAGATGGTGAACTGGTGCTGGAAACGCTGGTCGTCGAAGGTGATGAAAATACCGTACTGGTTCCGGGCGACCGCTACGCGCAGATGCGTAATGTCTACTTTATTCCGTCTGCGCTGGCGCTAAAAAACTGGCTGGAAAAATGCGGTTTTGTTGATGTGCGTATCGCCGATGTCTGCGTCACCACTACCGAAGAACAGCGCCGCACCGAATGGATGATAACCGAGTCGCTGGCCGACTTCCTCGACCCGAACGACCACAGCAAAACGGTGGAAGGCTACCCCGCCCCATTACGCGCGGTATTGATTGCGCGTAAGCCGTGATGGATTGCCGGATGACCGTTACGTATAGCACCGTTTCTCCAAAATAGTTCAAGTTGCAGCAAGGCGGCCAACGCTGCTGCGGCTTGAAATATGAAGGATAAAAAAAGGCCCCTGTTGAATTGGCAGGGGCCTGGTACGAGCAAGCATCATATTGGGCGACATGATGCAACGGTAAAAATCAGCTGGCCTGATGGTGTGCAATGATTGCTTTCATTTCCGCAACCGCCGCCCCGTCTACCGCATAGCGTGAATATTCATCCGCCTGCGTATCCGAAGACATCGACAACCCCGAATTGCGATAACGCATTGGTGAAGCCAGCCATACTCCGGCAGAACTGTGGACTTCCTGCACTCCAGCATTAAGGAACAGGGACAAATTCGAGGCGCGAACCCCCGCTCCGGCCATAATGATTGGAGCATCCGCCTGCGCAATAAGTTCCATTATTTTTGTTAAACCTTGCGCCGCATCTGATTTTTGCCCGGAAGTCAGCACTCTGGCGATGCCCAAATCAGCTAATTTTTTTAGCGCATTGAGTGGGTTAGCACACATATCAAAGGCACGATGAAAAGTGACTTGCAGTGAACCGGCGGCGATCATTATTTTCTCCATGCGCGGCATATCGACATCGCCATCCGCATTTAAAATGCCAGTTACCAGCCCTGAGAACCCCAGTTCCCGGACCATCGCGATATCATCCAGCATTGCAGCGAATTCACCGTCGGTATAGCAAAAGTCGCCTCCACGCGGTCGTATAATGGGATTGACGGGAATCGAAACATGCTGGCGAACAGAACGCAGGACGCCCAGAGACGGCGTTAAGCCGCCTTCTTTAGGTGCTGCGCAAAGCTCAATGCGATCCGCGCCGTTTTGCTGCGCCGTACGCGCGCACTCCATGCTGTAACAGCAGATTTCCAGTAAAGCCATGCTCACTCCTGACGTTCGCTTGCCACTATGGTTTCAATCGACCACGGATGAAATTTTATCGTCACGCTGCCATCGCTGACCGCCAGCGTCGGATTCGGTAAACGTTCGCGCTCGCCTTTTGGCGAACTGGTTTTTACAAATATACCCGGCTGGCTCAAACCGTGATCAGAAAGCAGCGCCAGCGCTCTGGCGTTCAGCGTTTGTGCCTCACCCGGCAGAACAATTTCAATATGTTCCCAGCCTTCATGCGGATAGCGTTTTTCGCCCGGCCACGGCAGTTCAACGATTGAAAATTGCCAATGTTGCACACAAACCGGCTCATACAGTTTAAAAAGACAAATAGGTCTGCCGTTAATCATGTTTTCTGACAGCAATTCACCGCACTGTTCAAAGCCACGACGCCAGCGCTCTGCGGTGGTATTTTGGTGGCAACGCAAGGAAATGTGGTCGGCTTCCAGCCCTGAAATATCCAGCCCAAGACGGGTGGAAAGTTCCGTTAATGCCTGCGTGAAATGCGGTAAATCTGCAGAAATATCCTGTAGTTCTGCAACGGTCTGCCAGTTCGCCATATTAAAAGCTCATATCTATGTTCAAAGCTGCTAATTTACTCTGTTGCGCTGCGCCATCCAACCGCTGTTTTCTTCGAACGTAACATGAAGACTAAAACGTCATTGCATTGACTGAATTTTAGACTGCGCACGCGACTCGCAGTGCTGACGGCAACGGGCATTTGCAGTATACTCCCGCCCTTAATTCTTAAACTGGTGCGGTGAATTTTTCCCCGCTTCATAAATGTAAGGTATTCCGGTGAATATTCAGGCTCTTCTCTCAGAAAAAGTCAGTCAGGCCATGATTGCTGCAGGCGCGCCTGCAGATTGCGAACCACAGGTTCGTCAGTCAGCAAAAGTACAGTTCGGCGACTATCAGGCTAATGGCATGATGGCTGTCGCTAAAAAACTGGGTATGGCGCCGCGACAACTGGCTGAGCAGGTGCTGACTCATCTGGATCTCAACGGGATCGCCAGCAAAGTTGAAATTGCCGGCCCGGGCTTTATCAATATTTTCCTCGATCCGGCATTTCTGGCGCAGCACGTTCAGCAGGCGCTGGCCTCCGATCGTCTGGGCGTCACTCAACCGGCGAAACAAACCGTTGTTGTTGATTATTCCGCACCTAACGTAGCGAAAGAGATGCACGTTGGTCACCTGCGTTCCACCATCATCGGTGATGCTGCGGTGCGTACGCTGGAGTTCCTCGGCCACAAGGTTATCCGCGCCAACCACGTCGGCGACTGGGGTACTCAGTTCGGTATGCTTATCGCGTGGCTGGAAAAACAGCAGCAGGAGAATGCCGGAGAGATGGCGCTGGCTGACCTGGAAGGTTTCTATCGTGATGCGAAAAAACACTACGATGAAGATGAAGCCTTCGCAGAACGCGCTCGTAGTTATGTCGTGAAGCTGCAAGGCGGCGATGAATACTTCCGTGAGATGTGGCGCAAACTGGTCGACATTACCATGTCGCAAAACCAGTTAACCTACGATCGCCTCAACGTTACCCTGACCCGTGACGATGTAATGGGCGAAAGCCTGTACAACCCAATGCTGCCTGGCATCGTGGCCGATCTCAAAGCTAAAGGCCTGGCTGTTGAAAGCGAAGGCGCTACCGTCGTATTCCTTGATGAGTATAAGAACAAGGAAGGCGAACCGATGGGCGTAATCATTCAGAAGAAAGATGGCGGCTATCTCTACACCACAACCGACATCGCCTGCGCCAAGTATCGTTATGAAACGCTGCATGCCGATCGCGTACTTTATTACATCGACTCCCGTCAGCATCAGCACTTAATGCAGGCCTGGACCATCGTGCGTAAGGCCGGTTATGTGCCGGACTCCGTACCGCTGGAACACCACATGTTCGGTATGATGCTGGGCAAAGACGGCAAGCCGTTCAAAACCCGCGCGGGCGGCACGGTGAAACTGGCCGATCTGCTGGATGAAGCGCTGGAGCGCGCACGTCGTCTGGTCGCTGAGAAGAATCCGGACATGCCTGCCGACGAGCTGGAAAAACTGGCAAATGCGGTCGGTATCGGCGCGGTGAAATATGCGGACCTGTCCAAAAACCGTACTACCGACTACATCTTCGACTGGGACAACATGCTGGCGTTCGAAGGTAACACCGCACCCTATATGCAGTACGCCTATACCCGCGTACTGTCCGTGTTCCGTAAAGCAGATATCGACGAAAGCGCGCTGGCAAATGCGCAGGTGATTATCAGCGAAGATCGCGAAGCCCAACTGGCTGCGCGTCTGCTGCAGTTTGAAGAAACGCTGACCGTCGTTGCACGTGAAGGTACGCCGCACGTGATGTGTGCTTACCTGTACGACGTTGCCGGTCTGTTCTCCGGCTTCTACGAGCACTGCCCTATCCTCAGTGCCGAAAACGAAGAGATTCGTAACAGCCGACTGAAACTGGCACAGCTGACGGCGAAAACCCTGAAGCTGGGTCTGGATACGCTGGGTATCGAAACCGTAGAACGTATGTAATCATCTCCAGTACGGTGAAAGCCCGCGCTATGTCGCGGGCTTTTTTATTTCCCGTGACCGCTATCCAGCCTACGATAAACGGCTACGTGCACTGTAATTTGTTACAACCCACAAGGAATGACACATTTCCGTAGAGATATGGAACATTTTTTGCCTGTCATCCCGTTTAAGCCTCCGTATCATTAGGCGGCAAATTAATCGGGTACGGGTCAATGACATTCAGAGATTTTGAGGCGGAAGAAAAACTCTTCCAACGGCGTGTATTGGTGGCCTTCGGCCTTGTAGTCATCTGTTTTGGCATCCTGATTTACAATCTCTACAACTTACAAATTTGTCAGCACCAGTATTACACCACCCGGTCGAATGCAAACGACATCAAAATGCTGCCCGTCGCCCCAACGCGTGGCATGATTTACGATCGCAACGGCATTCCGCTGGTGCGCAACGTGACCTGGTACGATATTTCCGTTACGCCGTACAAAATCAGCGATATGAACGCGCTGATCAGGCAGCTCACGCCCATCGTTGACCTCACTCCTGATGACATTGACCAGTTTCGCCATGAGCTGAAAGCCAGCAGTCGCTATCGCCCTGTCGTGCTGAAAAATGCGCTGACCGATGTGGAAATCGCCCGTTTCTCGGTTAACCAGTTTCATTTCAGCGGCGTCACTATCAACAGCTATGAAGACCGCCAGTACCCTTATGGCGCCGCGCTGGCGCATGTCCTTGGCTATGTTTCAAAAATCAACGATAGCGACCTTAAAGCGCTGGATAAGAAAGGCCTGGCAGAGAATTATGCCGCCGATCACAACATCGGTAAGCAGGGGATCGAGCATTATTACGAAAATGAGCTGCATGGGAAAACCGGTTATCAGGAGGTGGAAGTGGATAACCACGGACGCATCGTGCGCCTGATCAAGGATGTGCCACCCGTTGCCGGAAAAGATATCCATCTGACGCTGGACCTACATTTGCAGCAATACATTGAGAGCCTGTTAGCGGGCCAGCGGGCTGCTGTTTTGGTTGAGGATCCGCACGACGGCTCCGTGCTGGCAATGGTCTCTAATCCCAGCTATGACCCGAACCCGTTTGTCAAAGGCATCAGCTATCAGGACTATAACAAACTGCTGCAGGATAAAGACCTGCCATTGATCAACCGCGTCACCCAGGGGCTGTATCCTCCCGCCTCCACGGTCAAACCGTACATGGCGATGTCAGCTTTACTGGACGGCGTGATCACGCCGCAGACCAGTTTCTTCGGCGCTCCCACCTGGACGCTTCCCGGCACAGAACGACATTACCGCGACTGGAAAAAAACGGGCCACGGTATGCTGGATGTCACCAAAGCGATTGAAGAGTCTGCGGACACGTTCTTTTATCAGGTGGCGTTTATGATGGGGATCGACCGGATTAACAGCATGCTCAGCCAGTTTGGCTATGGCAAACCGACTGGTATCGATCTTGATGAGGAGTATAACGGCCTGCTCCCAAGTCGCGAATGGAAGCAGAAAGTGCATAAAAAATCCTGGTATCAGGGAGATACCATTTCGGTTGGCATCGGTCAGGGCTACTGGATTGCCACGCCTATTCAGATGGTAAAAGCCATGGTCGCGCTGATTAACAATGGCAAAGTTATCGCTCCTCACCTGCTACTTGATGAAGAGAGCGGAAAAACTATTACGCCGTATCAGGCTTCCGAAGCACCGTCGCAAATCGCGTCTGCCTCGTCACCTTATTGGGGACTGGTGCGTCAGGCGATGTTCGGCATGGCGAATGAACCAAACGGCACGGGCTATAAGTTCTTTCACACCGCACCTTACGGCATTGCGGCGAAAAGTGGCACATCCCAGGTCTTTAGCCTGAAAGAAAATCAAACCTACGATGCGAAAATGATCCCCGTGCGCCTGCGCGACCATGTGTTCTATACCGCATTTGCGCCGTATAAAAATCCGAAAGTCGCCGTAGCGTTAATTCTCGAAAACGGCGGCAGCGATGGCGTCACCGCCGCGCCGGTTATGCGTCAAATCATGGATCATCTGTTTGCGCCGCAGGACAACGCCGCGCAAACAGAGATACCGGAACAATCAGGTCCGATAGCAGCTGCGCCATCGGACGCCGATATCAAAAATACTTACGCAAGTATTCGGTAAGGCACAGCATCGCCATCGCTTGTCCGTAAGGCATGGAGGTCCGTGGGATGTTGCGGTAAAAATCGAGATTGTGACCCATTCCGGTTCCAAACGAGGTGTGCAGCAGTTCACCTTCGGCTGAAATATGTTGCACAATACCTCTGATGGCTTTTTCGGCTACCGACGCATAGTTTTGCCCAACATAGCGTTTACGAACCGCTTTGAGGATCCCATAGGCGAAGCCGGCGGTTGCCGACGCTTCCAGATACGACTGTGGGTCGTCCAGCAAGGTATGCCACAATCCGCTTTCATCCTGGCACTTCGCCAGCGCGGCGATTTGCGCATTCAGAACCTGTACCAGATAGCGATGCACTGCATTATTCTGTGGCAAATCAAGCAATTCGAGGAAATCCGGAATGACGATAGTTAACCAGCTGTTGCCGCGCGCCCAGCGAGCGTTGGCGAAGTTATGTTGTCCTTCATAGCTCCAGCCGTGGAACCACAGCCCCGTTTCTTTATCCATCAGGTTTTGCACGTGCAGCAGGAACTGATAGGTTGCTTCTTCAATATAGTCGGGACGATTAAGCAACTTGCCAATTTTCGCCAGCGGTAAAACCGTCATCATCAATGTGTCATCCCACATCTGCTGATGATTCTCTTCCGCCAGCGTAATGTGCTGCATACCGCCATAGTCTGTACGCGGCATCTCATGCATTGCCCACTCTGCCCAACTGTCGAGCCACGGAAGGTACGCTGGATTACGCGTCTCTTCATAGCGATACGCCAGCGTTAAAAACGGCGCCATGGTGTTAACGTTTTTGGTGGTTGCGCCTTCGGCAAAACGATCGGCAAACCAACTGTCGATGATATCGCGCATCGTTTCATCGCCGGTTTGCTGATAATACTGATACATACCATACAATCCGACGCCGTGCGTCCACTCCCATCCTGCCCAGCCTTTGGTATCAATCACGCGTCCGTCGTCCAGACGCAGTAAGAACTCACCGGTTTCGTCATGAATATTGACCAGGTTATGCGTCACCTTTTTGATCAACGCTTTTAATTCATCCCTGGCAATAAAATGTTCTGGTTGGCGCAACAATGGGCTGTGTTTAACCGGGTAAACAATCATTTACTTAACCTCTGTCAATGTCGAATTCAATGCGGCGCCTTTTTCCAGTTTGGGTGCCGCTGGTTTATTACGATTCAGGTAACCAATATTGTTGTTACCCCAAAGTGATTCATATGGCATGCCGGACAGCATCTCTACGGTGGCGCGTCCCTCAGCGGAAAGTCCTTCCAGCACAGGCCGCCCGGACTCACGCATTTTTGCGGTCTCTTCACGCAGGGTGCTGTGCGTGTGCAGGTTCAGTTTGAAGCGCAGGGAAACCAGGAAACCCAGCGCCAGAACAATTAACGTTCCGCAGCTCAGAATTAACAGGATGGTATGGCTAACCGCCGCGGGCTGTGCGCTCTGGCCGGAGACAAAACCGGACAACTGCATGACAATCCCCACCAGCATCACCGCGCCCGCCTGCGACGCTTTGCGCGTTAACGTCATAATCCCGGCGAAGATCCCTTCCCGACGCTGACCGGTAATCACTTCGTCAACGTCCGCGATATAGGTGTAGGTATTCCAGGGAACGTAATTGATCCCCCCACGCCCCAGACCCGCCACGGCAGATACCAGCAGTAGCAGAGAATAAACATCGCTGAGTCCGGCGTAATACAGCCCCGCATAGGAGAGTGAACTGAGGCCAAACAGGACGACCACCATGCGATAAGACGGCGCAGGTCCGAAACGAATGCACAATGGGATCATGGCGATAACAGCAATGAACTGGAAGATAGCCATCGTACCCAGCAGGTTAGATGCCATTGATGCTTCCTGCATCAGCACAAACACCACATAGTAAGTAAAGACGGCGTTAAAGACGTCCTGAGCAATATAGCCGCCAAGATACATTCCTAAATGCTGGCGAAATATACGGATGCGTAGAGTTGAACTCAGTTCAACAAACAAGCGGTTCATACTCTGGCCAAAGGTCAGGCTTTTCTTCTCTTCTTCGGCTCGCAGGGCGGCTTCAGTCCACTCTTCTCGCGGTCGCTCCCAGGTAAAAAACCAGACGAACGTCAGCATCAGCGCGCACAGCACAGAGAACACCAGACTGGCATAGAAGAAAGACACCGGGTTATCTTTGCCAAATAGCGTCAGCAGAACGCCGGGTAAGAATGAGGCCAGAATGGCTGACATTTGCGCCATCGAAATACGCGCGCCGGAGAATTTGGTTTTCTGTTTAAAGTCATCGGTCATTTCGGGTACCAGCGTTTCGTAAGGCACCAGAATCATGGTGTAGACCACGTCAAAAATCAGATAGGTGAGCAGGTAATACCAGAATCCCATGTCGCCGACCCACATCAGCGAGTAGCTAAAGACACAGGGGATCCCCAACAGAATAAAAAACTTACGCCGCCCAAAGCGTTTGCCAAGCCAGATTGAGCCAAAGTTATCGGTCAAAAAACCCATTAATGGGCTAACGACGGCATCCAGCACCCTGGCTGTGGCAAAAATAAAGGTCGCTTCGATAGGCGTCAGACCACAGAACGTGGTGTAGAAGTAGAGTAACCACGCCGCAGTTAACGCCGTGGTGCCTGCGCCTAAAAAATCTCCCGAACCGTAGGCAAAATAGTTAACCAGTCCGATTTTACGTGTCTTCATTGCCGTTACCCCTGCACATTATTAGGAGGCCCCGCAATCCTCGCTTTGACATTGGGCATCCTTACCGGGTCACAGTAAAAGCTAACAGGAAGTGAAACCTTTCTATTTCTGCCAGGGGGGTTCGCAAACTGGCAACAGCACAAAGAGTCCGGCAACGTATGTCACCTATTTTATAAAACAGCGTTTCTATTTAATCAAAGAGGCAGGCTAAAAGTGCGAAGCAGCCAGCAGTTTCTACTGCTGGCATGACTGAAGGAAGGTGTTAACGATAGTTCACGATCACCTGATTGCTCTGAACCTGTAAGGCAGGGATCAGACGACCACCACCGGGGACTTCCCAGACAAAATGCATCGGTTCGATGGCGGGAACATTATTGAATCCGTTGGTGGTTCCACTCTGCCCATCCAGCTCGACACAGCGAGACTGAGAACATAAACGCACCCGTAAACCCGCGGGCGTTGGGCCATTAAGTTCATAGCGCCAGGCCACCAGCGTCATCAACCCCGAGACCGGCTGGCTGGGTACCAGAGGTGCGGACGAGGCTGACTGACCGCGGTGGTTTAAGGTGATCCCCATCCCGCTTGCCTGCCACGCCCCTTCCCCGGCAGCCTGTGCCGCCAGAGGAAACAACAACAGCAACAGTAACTTACGCATTATTTACCTCCAATAGTCGCCGTCATGCGGATATGGCGGTTATCGGAAAGCTCCATGTTCGATAACACCACCAACTGCGGTATGCTGCGACGTAAAAAGCGTGCCAGTAACGGACGCAACGCGTGGTTAACCAGCAAGACTGGCGGCGCGCCCAACATTTCCTGCCGGGACAGCGCTTCCTGAGTCTGGGCCAGCAATCGGTCTGCCAGCCCTGGCTCCAGGCCGCCGCCGCCCTGCAGCGCTTGCAGCAGCAAACGCTCGAGCGGGGTATCAAGGCCGATAACCTGAACCTCTTCATTACCCGGGAACCACTGCTGAGTGATAGCGCGTCCTAAGGCAACACGGACGACCGCGGTAAGCTCATGCGGATCATTTTGCAGCGGCGCATGTTCTGCCAGCGTTTCAAGAATGGTGCGCATATCGCGAATCGGTACTTTCTCATCCAGTAAGTTCTGCAACACTTTATGCAGTGTGGTGAGCGTCACAACGCCCGGTACCAAATCTTCCGTCAGCTTTGGCATCTCCTGCGAGACACGGTCCAGTAACTGCTGTGCCTCCTGACGGCCAAATAGCTCAGCGGCGAACTGCCCAATCAGGTGGTTAAGATGCGTCGCGACAACGGTACTCGCTTCAACTACCGTAAAGCCCTGAATCTGCGCCTGTTCCTTCAATGCACTTTCAATCCAGATAGCGTCCAGTCCGAAAGCCGGATCGACCGTTTTCTCACCCGGCAGCGACCCGGCGGCGGTACCCGGGTTAATGGCCAGCCAGCGTCCCGGATAGGCGTCACCACTGCCAATTTCCACCCCTTTCATCAAAATTCGATAGCGGGCCGGCTGCAGATCCATATTGTCACGGATATGCACCACCGGCGGCAGGAAGCCCATATCCTGGGCAAATTTCTTACGAATACTGCGAATTCGCCCCAGCAACTCGCCATCCTGCTGAAAGTCCACCATCGGGATCAGGCGATAACCGACCTCCATTCCCAGGGAGTCTTCCAGCTGTACGTCATTCCACGTCGCTTCCACCACGGAGTTGTTTTCCGGCATTTTCACCGGCTGCGGTTCATCTGGCGCTTTTTGCTCACGACCGCGCATCCACCAGGCCAGACCCAGTAACGCAGCGGTAAACATCAGAAACACCAGGTTCGGCATGCCCGGAACCAGACCCAAAAGCCCAAGCACCGCCGCGCTGAGCAGCATAACGCTGGGATTACTGAACAGTTGGGTCACCATCTGTTCGCCTACGTCCTGGTCGGTACTCACGCGGGTCACGATAACCCCCGCCGCGGTGGAGATAACCAGAGCAGGAATTTGTGCCACCAGCCCGTCACCGATGGTCAGCAGGGTATAACTTTCCGCAGCGCTGCCCATGCTCATACCATGCTGCAACACCCCAACTAACAGGCCGCCGACCACGTTGATAACCATGATCAGAATACCGGCGATGGCATCTCCACGTACGAATTTACTCGCACCGTCCATAGAGCCGTAGAAATCCGCTTCCTGGGTCACTTCCGAGCGCCGTTTTTTGGCTTCATCCTCGCCAATCAGACCGGCATTCAAATCCGCATCAATCGCCATCTGCTTGCCGGGCATACCATCCAGCACAAAACGCGCGCCAACCTCAGCGATTCGCCCTGCACCTTTGGTGATTACCATAAAGTTAATGATGACGAGAATAACGAAGACCACGATGCCGATCGCAAAGTTACCCCCCACCAGGAAGTGACCAAAGGCTTCAACCACCTTCCCCGCCGCCGCCGCGCCGGTATGACCTTCCATTAAAATGATACGCGTCGACGCGACGTTCAGGGCGAGGCGTAATAATGTGGTAAACAGCAAAATCGTAGGGAATGCGGCAAACTCCAGCGTACGCTGGGTGAACATCGCCACCAGCAGCACCATGATCGACAGCGCGATGTTAAATGTGAACAGCAAATCGAGGACGAAAGCCGGCAGCGGCAGCACCATCATCGACAAGATCAGCAGGATGAGGATCGGTCCGGCAAGGATTTGCCATTGCGTGGATTTCAGGTTGCTGGGCAGACGCAGCATCGCGACCAGATTAGCCATCAGTAGTCTTCTCGTTCAAAAAATCCAGTGCTTCAGGCACCGGAAGGTTTTCAGGTTGTGGTGGACGCTTGCCGCCGGCGAGACGCCAGCGTTTTAGCTGCCATACCCATGCCAGTACTTCGGCAACGGCGGCATATAATTGACCCGGTATTTGCTGACCAATCTCAGCATGGCGATATAACGCACGCGCCAACGGCGGCGCTTCTAACGTAGGGACACGATGCTCGGCACCAATCTCACGAATGCGCAGCGCCACCAGCCCCGCGCCTTTGGCGACAACTTTCGGCGCGCTCATTTTGTTCTCGTCATACTTCAACGCCACCGAATAGTGCGTGGGGTTAGTAACAATAACGTCCGCTTTCGGCACATCCGCCATCATGCGACGCTGTGCGGCCGCACGCTGCATTTGACGTATTTTTCCCTTAACGTGCGGGTCACCTTCGCTTTGCTTAAATTCGTCCCGGATATCCTGACGCGACATACGCAGTTTTTTCAGGTGGCTGTAAATCTGGAAAAAGACGTCGAACCCCACCATCGGAATGACGCCCAGCACCACCAACAGCGCGCACATACCCACTAAATCCAGGGCGTTGCCCATCGCCGTAATCGGAGATTCCGCCATCAGTCGCATCATCGCTGGCCAGTTATGCCAGAGATAAAACCCAGCCACGCTGCCTACCAGCGTGGACTTCAGTATCGCTTTAAGCAGTTCTGCCCCGGTTTGCGCGGAGAACATGCGTTTAATGCCCGGCAGCGGATTCAGCTTAGAGAACTTGGGCTGCAGAGATTTACCGCTGAAGATCAAGCCGCCGAGCATCACCGGGGAGATTAATGCCACCAGAACAACGCCGGTAATCAACGGTAACAGCGCAATCATCGCGTCTTTAATCAGCAGGATGATTTGGCTGAGGATCAGATTAGGGTCGTTGACCATACTGTGGTCAAAACGTAATCCGGCAGACAGCATGCCGGCCAGCCTGCGGGCGAGCGACTCCCCGCCAATCCAGATAATGCACACACCCACCAGCAAAATAAGCAGCGAGGTCAGCTCTTTGGATCGGGGGATCTGCCCTTCTTCCCGTGCTTTTTCAAGTCGGTGGGGTGTGGGGGCTTCTGTTTTGTCGTCGTCGCTTTCTTCTGCCACGCATCAGACCCTGGATAGAGATATAGGCGAGAATGATGCCAGAACGTCCATCCAGCAATGGGAAGAGTAAGCGGTAAAAAAGACGGGATTTATGGCTTTAAGCAGAATTGCGCGTAAGCCGGATGAGAGGTCACGCCCCACATCCGGCAAATACTCATCAGAAACCGAGGCTGTCCAGCAGGTCGTCAACCTGATCCTGACTTGCCACCACGCCGGCTTTTGAGGTATCAACCTGCGGGCCGTTAAGCAAGCTTTCGTTTTCACGTTTTGGACGAGCACCCTGCTCCGGGATGTTTTCCAACAGAACCATCAGCAACTGACGTTCAATCTCCTGGATAACATCCATCATGCGTTTGATGACCTGACCGGTGAGGTCCTGGAAATCCTGCGCCATCATGATGTCCAGCAGTTGAGCGTTAGTAAAACTGGTATGTCCTGGCACATCACCAAGGAACTGTCGGGTATCGGTGACCAGTTCACGGGCGTCGGACAGCTCGATCGGATTTTCGAACCATTCATCCCAGCGTTTGGTCAGGTCTTTGGCCCCTTTTTCCATCGCGTCCTGATGCGGCTGCGAAGCCTCCACGCTGTTCAGCGCGCGCTCTGCCGCCTGTGCGGTCATCTGCACAACGTAATCGAGACGATCGCGGGCATCGGGAATCGCTTCCGCCGCTTCGGCAATAGCCTGATCCAGCCCCAGTTCACGCAGGCTGTCGCGCAGCATTCGGGTCAAACTGCCGATGCGCGCGATGATGTCCCCTGCAGAGTGTTCGTCAGCAGGTTTAATTTGTGGTTGCATCATCATTGTCACACCCTCACATGCCCAGTTTCTCAAAGATCTTATTGAGTTTCTCTTCCAGCGTTGCCGCCGTGAACGGTTTCACGACATAGCCACTGGCGCCTGCCTGTGCTGCCGCAATGATGTTCTCTTTCTTCGCTTCCGCCGTCACCATCAGCACCGGTAAGGCGGACATTGCGCCATCTGCACGAATGGTTTTCAGCAGCTCGAGGCCATCCATGTTCGGCATGTTCCAGTCGGAAATGACAAAACCAAATCCCCCAGCCTGCAGCTTATTCAGCGCGTCCACACCGTCTTCAGCTTCTTCAACATTGTTGAAACCCAGCTCTTTGAGCAGGTTACGTACAATGCGACGCATGGTGGAAAAGTCATCCACAACCAAAAACTTAAGCTCTTTATCCGCCATAAAAAATAAACTCCTGATTCAAATACGTATTGCCTGTCCGGCACTGATTTTCGCCAGCATTTGCTGGCTTACCTGGCTAAGATCGACCACTTCGCTTACGCCACCCATATTGATGGCCTCGCGCGGCATGCCGAACACCACACAACTTGCTTCGTTTTGCGCAATGGTCCAGGCACCCGCCTGGTTCATCGCTAACATTCCGGCGGCACCATCGTTGCCCATACCTGTCAGGATCACTCCCACGGCATTACGCCCCGCGTGTTTTGCCACCGAATGGAACAGCACATCCACTGATGGCCGATGCCGGTTAACCGGCGGACCATCATGAATTTTGATCTGGTAGTTCGCCCCGCTGCGCGCCAGTTCCATATGCTTGTCACCTGGGGCGATATACGCATGCCCCGGAAGCACACGCTCCCCGTCTTCTGCCTCTTTCACGGTTATCTGACACAGTTTGTTCAGACGTTCAGCGAATGAACGGGTAAACCCTGGCGGCATATGCTGGGTAATAAGAATACCGGGACTTGAAAGCGGCAATGGCTGGAGTACATGGCGAATTGCCTCTGTTCCTCCGGTTGACGCGCCAATCACCAGCAGTTTTTCCGAACTGAGTAACGGCCCCGCTTTCAAGGTCGCCGGTGCCGCCATGGGCTTATGGGCCGCCAGTTTTGCCCGCGACGCGGTGCGGATCTTCTCAGCGATCATTTCGCTGTAGGCCAACATCCCTTCACGGATCCCCAACTGTGGTTTGGTGACAAAATCAATCGCCCCCAGCTCCAGCGCCCGCAGCGTGACCTCTGAACCTTTACCAGTGAGTGAAGAGACCATAACCACCGGCATCGGACGCAGACGCATCAACTTTTCAAGAAAGTCGAGGCCATCCATGCGCGGCATTTCCACATCCAGCGTCAGGACGTCGGGATTGTATTTTTTGATTAAATCCCGCGCGACCAACGGATCAGGCGCCGTTGCTACCATTTCCATATCACTGTGGCTGTTAATAATTTCGGTCATGATTTGACGCATCAATGCAGAATCATCAACCGACAACACCCTGATTTTACTCATGCTTTATCCTTACCTGGCGCATGCGCATACACGGTCTGTCCACGCAGGCTAAACTCGCGCACGAGGTTGCTAAAGTTTTCTGAATGACCTGCAAACAGCAGCCCATCTGGTTTTAGAAGTGGAACAAAACGGTGCAAAATATCCTGCTGCGTCGTTTTATCGAAATAGATCATCACGTTACGACAAAATATGGCATCGAAGGGTCCTGGCACGTTGTACTGCTTATCCAGTAAATTCACACTGGAAAATTCAACATGCCCCGCCAGTTCCTGACGAACGCGGACCAGACCTTCATGCGGCCCGGTGCCACGCATGAAATAACGCTGCAACTGCTGGGGTGACAGCGTCTTCAGCTCATCAAGACGGTAAATGCCGCTTCTGGCCTTTTCCAGCACTTCGGTATCAATGTCGCTGGCAAAAACACGCCAGCGGCCCGGTGCCATACCCAGGGTATCGGCGAGCGTAATCGCAATGCTATACGGCTCTTCACCGGTTGACGCCGCTGCGCTCCAGACCCGGTATTCACCGTTGCGCCGACGAGCATGATCTGACAGCACCGGAAAATGATGCCCTTCGCGAAAAAACGCGGTCAGGTTGGTGGTCAGGGAGTTAATAAAAGCCTGCCACTCAGCACTGTTCTGGTTAGCTTCCAGCATGCTGAGATAGCGACCAAAGTCATCCAGTCCCAGGGTACGTAAACGACGGACCAGGCGGTTATAAACCATGTCCCGCTTATGGTCGGCCAGTACGATCCCCGCACGCTGGTAGATTAATTGACATATCCGACGAAAATGCGCGTCAGACAGCGCGAGGCGCTGTGTCATCTGTAACAATAATGACGTTTGCCCGGTGGGCAGAGATGATGTCATAGCGCCTTCTCAATCACATTCAGGATACAACGGGCACAACCTGCGGCTGCGCCAACTCTTGTTTTGTTACGGTTTGCTCTTCAAGCTTGAAAAATGCGACGCAGGCGGAAAGATTATCGGCCTGTGTGGCGAGTTGTCCGGTGGCGGATGCGGCTTCTTCCACCAGCCCGGCGTTTTGCTGCGTCACTGAATCCATCTGGCTGACGGCCTGCGCCACCTGCTCAATGCCTCTGCGCTGTTCATCAGAAGCAGAGGCGATCTCGCCCATGATGTCGTTAACCCGGGTAACCGAGCTGACAATTTCCGTCATGGTGCGTGCAGCCATATCAACCAGTTGCGAACCCTGATGCACTCGGGTGACAGACTCTTCAATGAGTCCTTTAATTTCTTTCGCCGCCTGCGCGCTACGACTTGCCAGATTGCGCACTTCACCCGCGACAACGGCAAAACCGCGCCCCTGTTCACCTGCGCGGGCAGCCTCTACCGCGGCATTCAGCGCCAGGATATTGGTCTGGAAGGCAATGCTGTCAATCACGCCGATGATGTCGCCAATTTTCTGCGAGCTGGCGGAAATCTCATGCATGGTGCTGGCCACCCGGGTCGTCTGTTCACCGCCTTTATGCGCGGTGTCGGCCGCACTTTTGGCAATTCCTGACGCCTGGCGCGCGTTATCCGCATTCTGCCCGACGGTGGCGGTCAGTTGTTCCATGCTGGCTGCCGTTTGCGCCAACGCGGCCGCCTGCTGTTCAGTTCGCGAAGATAAATCGTTATTGCCCATCGCGATTTCTGAAATGCCACTATGCATGGCTGAGCTGCCCTGGCGTACCTCACTGACCGTTTCACGTAACGCCTGCTGCATCTTCTTCAGGCTGGCAAAAATAGCCGAGATCTCATTGCGCCCATAAACCGCTACTGGCCTGGCCAGATTACCTGCAGCAATGCTGTCGAAATGACTGCCAACAATCGCCAGCGGCTGAACAATCATCTTGCGCGACCAGTACAACGCACCGCTGGTGAGCAGTGCCGCCAGTACCACCATGGTGGCAAAAATCACCCCCGACATATGGTAATTTCGCTGGCTCTGTTCGCCTGCCGTTTGCAACACGCTGTCGATGTTGCTCTGCCAGGCATTCACATTCGCATCAAAAGCATCTTGAGCCGCCTGCACCGGCGCGGTCAGAAAATCTGACAACTGATTGTTTTCAAGCCAGGTGGCCTGATGCGCGAGCGCGCTGTGCCACTGACTGAAACTATTCTCCGTTGCGCCAAACAGCGCCTTGCCTTGTTTCGACGGATCCGACGTCGCCATAAAGCGTTTAAACATCAATTCAGACTGCGCCAGGCTATCGCGCGCGAGGGTCATCAGCGTTTTGATGTCCTCTGGCGGATAGCTCAGGGCGGTCAGCGTCCCTGCCTTATTAAGGGCCGTACTGGCCTGTAATAACACAGCGCGGGTTTGGGCCAGCGCAGCGCGTTGCTGATTACTCCGTTCGACCTGATTCAGGTTCTGAAAACCGTCCCGAAATGCCCAGAAGGACAAGCCATTACTGCCAATCTGCAAAACACCGCAGAGGATTAAAATCAAAAACAGCGTGGTCGAAATTCGAATACGATTAAACATCAACGCTCCCATCGGGCGGCACTGGCCGCGGTTTAACTACCAGTCAAAATGTTTCCCAATTCGTATCTTGTTCAATGCTCTGGCGCGGATAGGACGCGCTCGACGCTGCAGGTAATCGAGTATCGCGTGGTTTTGTCGACGCCGGACGTGACGCCAGACGGAAGGTCGACACCGACTGCGTCAGACGGCTGGCCTGTTCTTCCAGTGCAGCGGCAGCGGCAGCCGATTCCTGGACCAACGAGGCGTTCTGCTGCGTAACGCGATCCATTTCGGAGACCGCGAGCGCAACCTGATCAATCCCCCGACTTTGCTCATCGGAGGCCGAGGCAATCTCGCCCATAATGTCGGTCACCCGCGTCACGGCATTGACGATGTCGTTCATTGTTTCGCCTGCGCTTTCTACCAGAACTGAACCGGTATCCACTCGGGAAACAGAATCTTCAATCAACGCTTTAATCTCTTTCGCCGCCTGCGCACTGCGGCTTGCCAGATTACGCACTTCGCCCGCAACCACAGCAAAGCCGCGGCCTTGCTCACCGGCGCGTGCGGCTTCAACCGCTGCGTTCAGTGCGAGAATATTGGTCTGAAAGGCAATGCCATCGATGACGCTGATGATATCGGCGATTTTCTTCGAGCTATCGGCGATTTCGTGCATGGTATTCACCACGCTATCAACCACTTTGCCGCCATGTTGTGCAGTGTCGGAGGCGCTTTTTGCCAGTTGCGAGGCCTGACGCGCGTTGTCCGCATTTTGCTTAACGGTTGCGGTCAACTGTTCCATGCTGGCTGCGGTTTCTTCCAGCGCAGACGCCTGCTGTTCCGTGCGAGATGAAAGGTCAGTGTTCCCGCTGGCAATTTCACTGGTACCGGAATAAATCGCATCAGAGCCTTCACGCACCAGGGTGACGGTTTCTGTCAGCGAACGCTGCATATGATCAACGGTACTGGCCAACTCGCCGATTTCGTTACGGCCACTAACGGCCAGGGTGGCGGTCAGGTTACCGCTGGCGATTTCGCGAATATGGGCAATGACCCGAGACAGAGGATTAAGCAGGGTATGGCGGATGCCGTACCACACCACTACCAGAATCAGCACCAGCACGACAGCCAGCACGCCAAGCTGCCATTGGGCGAAATGGTAATCCCGCGCGCTTTGATCAAATGCCTGAACGTAAAGCTTTTCGCTAACGCTGGCGTATTTGCCCAACGCCTCGCCGAGCGCGTTTTGCATTCCCTGGGTAGGTTGCGCAAAATAGGCGTCCATATTGCCATTTTCCAGAAACTGAACCAGCTCTGCTAAGGCCGCATGGTATTGCTGATATTTCTCCTCAACGTTGCCGCTGGCCTCTACCATCTCCGGCAACGGTGTCATGTTTTTAAATTTTGCGTAATGCGTTTCAGCCTGCGCCAGCGATGCTTTGGCATTCTTCAGCAGATCGTTTTTCGCGCTGCTTTGCTGGTTTGACGCATCCATCATCATGCGTGCAGAAGAACGGCTTAAATTGATTCGTGTTTGCAGCATCAGATCCCATGTTGAGGTGAGTTCACTTTGCTGCTGTCGTAGATCGTTAGAGATAACAAAACTTTGCTGATTCTGCTGCAATGAGGAAAACAACAGACCACCGGAAACAAGCTGTAGCAGTGCGAAAACCCCCAGCACCATCATCAGCATTGTGACAACGCGGATACGGTTAAACATAAGGCACCTTCCTGAAAACGAGTTATCAACGTTATCGGCAGTCGCTGAGATAACTTTACGTTTGCGAAAAGGAAATCCTCAAGGGGCGTGCAGCCTGGCGGGAGGGCGGCAAAACGGGTGTACGGCAACCACAAGTCATTCACATAAAAACACCATAATTATCATGTGAATAACATTTATTTTCATCGGTCAGCATGCTCAGAATGGCCGAAACACTTAATTATGTGTGATTGAGATCACACATACTCATCGTAAATACCACAACAAAATGGATAAAAAATTAAAAAAAGTTGTATCAGCTGGCGCTTTAATTCAATTTATATGATGAATATTTCGTTACCACTTAATAAGTATAAAAAATGAGTAACCGATCAATAAATGTTAAATCTTTACTGAGGGCTTTTTAGTGGCAAATGCAAACAAACTCACGTTGTTTATCGTGATCTTCATGCTGGCGGGGATCCTGTCGGGTGCGGTGATCCACTCTTATGCCTCCCCCGGCGTTGTGACCGCCTGGGCCGATAATATTACGCTTCTCACCGACATCTTTTTGCGCCTGATTAAAATGGTCATCGCGCCTTTAGTATTCAGTACCCTGACCGTCGGAATTATGCGCCTGGGAGAAACATCCACCATCGGGCGCGTAGGCGGGAAAGCAATGATTTGGTTTATCAGCTCTTCCATACTGTCTATCCTGGTCGGTCTGTTTGTGGTTTCTCTTGAGCAACCCGGCAGCGGACTGAACCTGGCGATCCCGCTGGAGGCCGCAGATACCGGCCTGGCCGTGGGCGGCATGAGCCTGAAAGGTTTTCTGACGCATACCATTCCAACCAGCATCGCCGAGGCGATGGCCAATAATGAGATCCTGCAAATTGTGGTGTTCTCGATGTTCTTCGGTATTGGCGGAGCATCGCTTGGTGAAAAATTCAACGCCCCGCTGGTTGCCGCGCTGGATGTGGTCTCCCACATTATGCTGAAGGTGACTGGCTATGTGATGTACGTCGCACCGCTGGCTATTTTTGCCGCCATTTCCTCCGTTATCTCTACCCAGGGTCTGGGGATCCTGCTCAACTATGCATCGTTCATCGGCGGCTACTATGTGGCTATTTTGCTGACCTGCATGGCGTTGCTGGCGGTGGGTTATGTGATGCTGAAAAAAGAGGTATTTCGCCTGTTGAGCATGCTGAAGGATCCGGTCCTGGTCGCATTCACCACCAGCAGCTCTGAAGCCGCTTATCCGAAAACGCTGGAGCAATTAACCAAATTTGGTTGCTCACCCAACATCGTGTCTTTCGTGCTGCCTATCGGTTATTCGTTTAACCTGGTCGGCTCGATGGTCTACTGTTCATTTGCCTCTATGTTTATCGCGCAGGCCTATAATATTCACCTCTCCTTTGCCCAAATCACCGTCCTGATGCTGACGCTGATGCTGGCGTCCAAAGGGATTGCCGGCGTGCCGCGTTCAGCGCTGGTGGTGCTGGCGGCAACCATTCCGAGTTTTAATATTCCGGTCGCCGGGATCCTGTTACTAATGGGGATTGACCACTTCCTGGATATGGGACGTTCTGCGATCAACGTATTAGGAAACGGGATTGCAACGGCGATGCTGGCACAGGATGAAGGTTTACTGGAAGAAGAGCCGGACCTGGTTGAGCGGGAAGCATAAGAGGGAAATCTGCCGGATGCGTTACGCTTATCCGGCCTACAACAGCAAGCATTGTAGGCCGGATAACATGTTTAAAGATTATGCGACGTGGGAAGCGGCAATATCCAGCAGCGCCATTTCTTCGCTGTTTAGCAGCTTCTCAATGTTGACCAGAATCAGCATCCGGTCACCCAGCGCCCCCAGTCCCGTCAGGTATTCCGTCGACAGCGTTACCGCAAACTCCGGCGCCGGACGGATTTGATCCGTCGTCAGCGACAGCACATCCGAGACGCCATCTACTACAATCCCGACTACGCGCTGACCCAGGTTCAGCACAATCACCACGGTGTTTTCGTTGTAATCCACATCGCTCTGGCTAAACTTCACGCGCAGGTCAACAATCGGCACAATCACACCGCGCAGGTTCGTAACGCCTTTGATAAACGCAGGCGTGTTAGCAATGCGCGTCACCTGATCATAGCCGCGGATTTCCTGCACTTTCAGGATATCGATACCGTACTCTTCATCCCCCAGCGTAAACACGAGGAATTCCTGACCTGACGGTTCGCCGGCCAGTTTAGTTACATTACTCATACCGGTCATATTATTCCCTTCTCACTCAATCAGGCGGCTGTGATCGCCACACGTTGTTCGCGGTTCAATCCCTGCAATGCAGAGACATCGACAATCAGCGCGACGCTGCCGTCGCCGAGGATCGTTGCTGCAGAAATGCCTGGCACTTTGCGGTAGTTACTTTCCAGGTTTTTGACCACCACCTGGTGTTGGCCAATTAACTGATCGACCAGCAGCGCGTAGCGACGCCCTGCACTCTGTAAAATCACCACAATCCCTTGAGTCGCTTCAGTTTTTGCGCCTTCAACTTCGAAGACTTTCCACAACTCAACCAGCGGTAAATACTCGCCGCGCACTTCCAGAACGCGCTCTCCTCCGGCCAGCGGATGCAAATCTTCTTCACGCGGTTGCAGTGATTCCATAACGGCATTCAGCGGCAGAATAAAGACTTCATCCGCTACGCGCACCGACATCCCGTCGAGGATCGCCAGCGTCAGCGGCAGCAGAATTCGAATCGTTGTCCCTTGTCCCTGTCTGGACTGGATCTCAACATGGCCGCCCATCTCCTGGATATTTCGCTTCACTACATCCATACCCACGCCGCGTCCGGAGACATCCGTCACCTGTTCGGCGGTCGAAAAGCCTGGCGCGAAGATCAGCATACCCACTTCGTCATCGCTCATGTTTTCGTGGATCGGCATCCCCTGAGAGATCGCTTTGGCGAGGATGCGTTCGCGGTTCAGACCAGCGCCATCATCGGTCACTTCAATACAGATATTCCCGCCCTGGTGCTCTGCGGAAAGCGTCAGGTTACCGACCGGGCTTTTCCCCGCTTCCATGCGTTTTTCCGGCAGTTCAATGCCGTGGTCCAGGCTGTTACGCACCAGATGCGTCAACGGATCGATGATGCGTTCAATCAGGCTTTTATCGAGTTCTGTTGAACTCCCCACCTGCGTCAGCTCAACCTGTTTACCCAATTTACCGGCCAGGTCGCGGACCAGGCGTGGGAAACGGCTGAACACGTACTCCATCGGCATCATACGAATCGACATCACCGACTCTTGCAAATCGCGGGCGTTACGTTGTAACTGACCCATACTGGTGATCAGATCGCCGTGATTAACGGGATCCAGTTCGTTTGAGCGTTGTGCCAACATTGACTGGGTGATCACCAACTCACCAACCAGGTTAATGAGCTGATCGACCTTCTCAACCGCTACGCGGATGCTGGTCGACTCGCTGGCGCGGGCGGGTTTGTCACGTTCCGCGCGTCCGTGTGGCGCTTCACTGGCGGCGGCTTTCACCACTGGCGCAACGGCGGCCGGCTGCGGCTTCGCGACAACGGCTACCGCTTCGGCTTCGGCCTCGGCTTCAGTTTCAACGGTTACGGGCGCTGCGCTGACGGTTTCAAATTCAATCTGGTCAGCTTCAATCACAAAACAAAGCACTGCAATGATGTCATCTTCTGCGAGATTGCCATCAAGCGTTGCCGACAGCGTGTCGCTTCCTTTCACCACATCGGTTAAGGTCGCCAGATTCCCCAGTTCCTCTTCCAGTAAATCGACTTCACTGGCTTTCAGGCGCGAGAGAATAATGCGTTTCTTGCTCCCCTCACTGGCGGATTCAGAAATGGCAACCGCCTCTTCCTGCATTGCAGCGCTGTCAACAACGCTCAATTTTGCGGTGTTGACGACTGCCGGTGCGGTTTCACCTTTCGCTTCGAGCGCTAACTGTCGTAACGCATTACAAATGTACTCAAAGCTAGCGGCATCCGGCTCCTCTGAGTTTTTATAGGCGTCGAGCTGTTCCTGCATAATATCTTTCGTTTCCAAAAACAGGTTGATAATGTCGGCATTAAGCTGCATTTCGCCACGCCGCGCTTCATCCAACAGGTTTTCCATCAGATGGGTCGTTTCCTGCAAAATGGTAAAGCCGAAGGTGCCCGCCCCGCCTTTTATCGAGTGCGCGGCACGAAAAATCGCATTCAGCTGTTCGGAATCCGGGGCTTCAGGAACCAAATCAAGCAGGTGTTGCTCCATATCAGCCAACAGTTCGTCAGCTTCATCAAAAAATGTTTGATAAAAATCGCTTATATCCATGCTCACGCTATCACCTCGGATTGGCTGGTGGCGATGTGGGAACGCTTGCCGGCGGAAGTTCCGCTGGCTGTTGTAAGACACTTACCGGCTCATTCTGGCTTTCAGCGTTTTCATGCAAAATGGCCTCTTCCGCCTGCTTATTAAGAACCAGCAGGCTAATACGGCGGTTGATTGCGTCTTCGGGACCGCGATCGCTCAGACGCATCGTGGCGGCCATACCGACCACTCGTAATACTTTTCCATCATCCAGACCGCCGCTAACCAGTTCGCGACGCGACGCGTTAGCGCGATCGGCGGACAACTCCCAGTTGCTATACCCTTTTTCACCATTGGCGTAAGGGTAATCATCCGTATGGCCGGAAAGGCTGATTCGGTTAGGAATGCCGTTAAGCACTGGCGCGATGGCTCGCAGGATGTCGCGCATATACGGCTCAACCTCAGCGCTACCGGTTTTAAACATCGGGCGGTTCTGACTGTCGATAATCTGTATCCGTAGTCCTTCCTGCACTAAATCAATTTTCAAGTGCGGGCGCAGCGCACGCAGTTTAGGGTCAGATTCAATCAACTGATCGAGATCGCCGCGAAGTTTGCTCAACCGGCTTTGTTCCATGCGTTTTCTCAGATCGTCGATATTCGGCTGCTTGTTCACTTCTCCCTGCTGCTGGGTGTAGTCGTCCCCACCGCCTGGAATTGGACTTTGGCTATTCGAAATTCGATTTCCCCCAGTCACCGCGGTAGCCAGCGGCGTACGGAAATATTCGGCAATCTGGATCAATTCTTTAGGGCTGGAGATGGAAATGAGCCACATCACCAGAAAGAAGGCCATCATCGCGGTCATAAAATCGGCGTAGGCGATTTTCCACGAACCATGCGCCCCACCACCGTGACCTTTATGTTTGCGTCGCTTTACAACGATAATGGGATGGGCCTGATTTTTCATGCGTCCTCGGTCGTCTGCTGCGCAGTTGGATTTCTTACCGCACGCACATGCTCTTCCAGCTCGATAAACGATGGACGTTCGCTGGAATACAGAGTCTTACGACCAAATTCGACGGCAATTGGCGGCGCGTAACCATTCAGATTGGAGAGCAGTGTTATCTTCACACACTGCATCATTTTGGTGGTTTCAGCGCTTTTCTGCCGCAGAACGCTGGCAAGCGGAGAAATAAATCCATAGGCCAGTAAAATACCGAGGAATGTCCCTACCATCGCATGAGCAATCAGCGAACCCAGTTCAGCCGCCGGACGATCGGCAGAAGCCAGCGCATGAACAACCCCCATGACCGCCGCCACGATCCCGAACGCCGGTAATGAATCACCCACCATCGCCAGACTGTTAGCCGGGACTTCGGCCTCACTTTCGTGAGTCTCAATTTCTTCGTCCATCAGCGCTTCAATTTCAAACGTGTTCATGTTGCCGCTGATGATCAAACGCAGATAATCGACAATGAAATCAAGCATTACGGCATCCGCAAGAATGCGCGGATAGCTGGCGAAGATTTCACTCTCTTTAGGGTTTTCAATGTCGCGTTCAAGCGAGAACATGCCCTGCTGACGTGACTTGGCCATCAGGCGATACAGCAGCGCCAGCAGATCCATATACATCGCTTTGGTATATTTTGAACGACGAAAAAGCATCGGGATCGCTTTCATCGTCCCCTTAATGGCTTTTCCGTTATTGCCGACGATGAATGCCCCAATACCCGCGCCACCGATAATCACCAGCTCAGCCGGTTGATAGAGTGCCCCAAGGTGTCCGCCGGTCATCATATACCCGCCGAAAACTGTACCAATAACAACCAGGTAACCTAATAAGATAAGCACGACATCATCCTTTCGCAATTGACTATGACAGGATGCGCAGTCGGGCAGTTAACTTAAGGTCAGGACAAAAAAAAGCAGCGGTAATCGCTTACCGCTGCTGGAGTGTTTGTCCACACCGTATCAGTTAAACAGCCTGTTCGATCTGTTCATCCAGCAGTTGTGGAATAATATCGGCAGCATTCTGGGAAAGTTTACGTCTTTTTACGGCCCGTGATGGCGGTTGGCATAAACTGCAGGCAAAGCTACCTGCGGGTTGGTGTGCGTGGGTGATAAAATTCCCACCGCAGCAATTGCATTGGGATAACTCCAGCAATCCGCTGTCGACAAAACGTACCAGCGTCCATGCGCGAGTTAGCGCCAGCAGCGGCCCCTCTTCCGGCTGCGGACACTGCTCAAGGTATAAACGATACGCTTTGATTACGGCATCCACGCCGCTGCACAAACCGGTTTTGAGCAGGAATTGCCAGGCGTTGCAAAACATCGAAGCATGAATGTTTTGTTCCCACGTCATAAACCAGTCGGTGGAAAAAGGCAGCATCCCTTTTGGCGGAGGACTACCGCGTAATTCTTTGTACAACTTGATAAGTCGGCCACGGCTTAATTGCGTTTCGCTTTCCAGCATTTGCAAACGGGCGCCCAATGTGATTAATTCCATCGCTAGCTGGATATCACGCGCTTCCTGAACAATGCTTTTTTCGCTCATCATCAAGCCCTTTTCTTGCGCGCTGCATCATCGATGTCGCTTAACAGCCGCGTTGAAAGCATGATACCGGTATGAATTTGCTGAAGATCGTCAACGCGGGAGTCTTGCGTCAGGCGAGTAACCGTCTGGTGATCGTCGAAGCGGAAATGACATACCAGTTGGTTTGTTTCAGCCAGTTTGACCATTTGAGGAAGTGTTAATGTTGCCAACGTGTCCGCCATCTCTTCGCTGATACCAAGGCGAAACATCGCAGATGCTTTGTCCTGAACGATCAAACGTTGTGCAAGCAATAAATATGACAGATTGATGTCATAAATGTGTTTCAGCAACTCGGATGTATGCATTATTTGCATCCATAATAACCAACATTGTTTTCATGCGGTGAAACCGCACCCCGTGATGTCGCCGGGAAGGCCCGGTAAAAAAAAAAGCAAAAGGTCAAATACATAGCAGCGTGACGGCACTTACGCGTTGTCTAAACATTCCCTTTTCAGAAGGCCGCGTTCCTTACAAGCTCACATCAATTCTTACAATTGTCTAAGATTTTTCCTAATTCGACGCAACTCTACCCGCCACAAGTTACACATACAACGTAGCTATGCTGCGAATTTGAAGAATATGTGACGCAGATCACATAAACCAGCTAAACACTTAACATAAATCCATCAGCACAGCTTTTACTTTGCATATTTTTTAACCCCATATTCTCCATTTCAATTCCTGGCGTACGAATATTCTTGCATTAAAAGCGAATAGTATTTTGTTCACGAACGTTAATATCACGTCGTGAAATAGCGAGCTTGATCACATATTTAATGTAAAACATCATTTTGATTAAACGCTTTATAAACAAAGAGTTAAATATTAAGGGTGATTAATTAATACCAGGCTGTGATAACCGCTCAAATGTTAAAATATGTTTATTTTTTATTAACACATTGTTTTCATTAGCAGTGAGTTTTACTTAAGGAAGCTGAACGTATTTAGAAGTTATATGAAGCAATTATTCTATTTATAAGAATAATTAATGAATAACCATGATGACATTCACACTATCCGGAATGGAAACGTTGCAGTATGGAGTAAGCTAAGTAATGCTGAAAAATCCTCTCATAATTCTTGAAAAAAAGGAGCGAGTTATGAGCTATACACACATTCTTGTGGCTGTTGCCGCGACCCCAGAAAGCCAGCAGTTGTTAGCCAGGGCGGTATCAATCGCTCGTCCTGTTAATGCCCGTATTAGCCTGATAACCCTGGTCTCAGACCCAGAACTGTATAATCAGTTTGCAGCGCCTATGCTTGAAGACCTGCGAGAAGTGATGCAAGAAGAGACTCAGGATTTTATCGACAAGCTCAGCAAAGACGCACAGTACCCCATTGAGCATACCTTTATTACCTATGGGGCCCTGAATGAACATATTCTGGACGTATGCCGGAAGCACGCGGTCGATCTGGTCATTTATGGCAACCATAACCACAGTTTCTTTTCACGCGCGTCCTGCTCAGCGAAAAGCGTGATCGGTGCCAGCCAGGTGGATGTTCTGTTGGTTCCACTGGCTGGAGATTGATCTTCACTTTCTGAGCGTTACGCCAGCTTAGAGCAGGATGAAACGTTGTCTGGCAATGGCTGTTTACTCTGGCGCGGAATGACTTTTTCCAGATCGCAAATGAACATCGCCTGCCAGTTGTCGATATCGTTTTTAATGATAGTCTCGAGCATCTCAGCGTGGCGAGAGATACGCTCGGCAAGCGGCATCGTCAGCGCCTGGTTTAATGCGCCAGCGACTTCATCGCGATCGTAAGGATTAACAATAAGGGCGGCAGTTAGCTCGTTTGCGGCCCCGGCAAATTGTGATAACACCAGCACGCCAGGGTTGGCAGGATCCTGCGCGGCCACGAACTCTTTCGCCACCAGGTTCATACCATCGCGCAGCGGGGTCACCAGTCCTACATCAGAGTAGCGGAAGATCTTCATCAGCAATTTACGATCAAAGTACTGATTCAGATAATAGAGCGGCGTCCAGCCCAGTTGGCCATATTTACCGTTAATCCTCCCCGCTTCAGTCTCCAGTTGGTGACGAATATCCTGGTAGGCCTGTACCTCTTCACGCGACGTTGGCGCTATCTGCGTGTAGCGAATTTTACCGTGGTGCTGCGGATAGTGTTCCAGCAGAGCCTCATAGGCCTGAAATCGCTCTGGCAACCCTTTAGAGTAATCCAGACGCTCAACTGAAAATATATTCTGCACATTTTTGAGTTCCGCTTTCAGTTGCGCCAGCTTCGGCGGCAAAGGTCCGGAGGCCTGCCGGGCGATCTCATCTGGCTCAATACCAATAGGATACACCTGGGTGCAAAACGCTTTTCCCCATGCCCGGTGGTGATTATCGCTCTGCGTGGATACCTGCGTCTGGGCTGCCAGGCAATCCAGAAAAGCCTGACGGTCGTTTTCGGTCTGGAAACCGAGCAAATCAAAATCGCACATCTGCTCAAGTAGCGCCTGATGTGGAGGTAGCGCATTAAAAATTTCCGGCGTCGGAAATGGAATATGCAGGAAAAAGCCGATACGGTTATTCACACCGCGTTTACGCAGTTCGCTGGCAAACGGCAGCAGATGGTAATCATGAATCCAGATGATGTCGTCATCGCTAAGCAGCGGCAGCAGTTTATCTACCAGTAAGGCATTCACCCGCTGATAGCCTTCCCATGCAGGACGCTGAAACTGTACCAGGTCCAGACGATAATGAAACGCAGGCCATAGAACAGCATTTGAAAACTGGCAGTAATACTCTTCGTAGTCCTGCTCACTCAAATTAAACGAAGCCCAGGTAATATTGCCACGCGTGACTTTTTTTAATGGTTTGTCCTCATTACCCGTATCGCCACTCCAGCCAAACCACAGGCCACCAGCAGCCTTCAACGCGCCCAGCACGCCGACAGCAAGCCCACCTGCGCTCCCTTTGTCATCTGGTGAGGCGATACGATTAGATACTACGACTAAACGACTCATAGCCACCTCTTCTGTTATTCGTTGCTTTCGATTCTTGCTGCGAAGAGTTATTTTGTTCCAGCCAGTGCCAGACATCACTCACGCCATCCAGACGCCATGTCGCCTGCGTCGCTCCGTTGCCCACCTTCACGGAAATCCCGCCAGCGCGATTAACCACGCCAAACCCGGTTTCGTCCGTCAGATCGTCTCCGAAAAAAACGGGGATCCGACCGGCAAAAGGGGCTTCCTGCATAAATGCGGCAATTGCATCGCCTTTATTGGTCCCCTTTGGTTTTATCTCCACAACGCATTTTCCATGCTGTAAAGCCAGTTGCGGCCATCTGTGCGTGATACGCTCAGCCAGATTAATTAGCGCCGCTTCATGTTCCGGGGCCTGGCGGTAATGCAGCGCGAAAGCCATTCCTTTTGCTTCAAGCGTTGTACCCGGCATCGTCGCCAGCGCTGTTTGTAATAACTCTCCTGCTTCGCGCTCTATTGCCTCAGCCAGGCGCACTATATGAGTTTGGCCATTGATATCACGGCGCTCTGCCCCATGCACTCCGGCGAGCGGAAAACGTAAGGGAGTGGTAAGCGCATCAAGCTCAGCCATCGAGCGCCCTGAAATCAATGCCAGCGCCCCCGCATTACGTGTAGCCAGCTGATGTAATAACTGCAGGATTGTCTTAGGGACGACGACCTGGTCTGGAAAAGGTTTGATCTCAGCCAATGTCCCATCGAGATCAAAAAAATAAGCACAGTTTGCAGATTGTTCAGGGGGTATGATCAGTGATGCTGTCACCCGGTTATCCTCCTCATCATGGTCTGTACGCCGCGCGGATCGCGCCGTATATATGATGTACGACGGATATAAGTATAGACAGTGTGACCATGCTCGCCATTTGCAAAAACAATCGCCAGCCGGGTAGCGGCTGGCGATGAGCTAAAGCTAGACTAAAAAGTTGGGGTTTAAATCATCAAACGGTACGCTTCGCTTTTTGCTTGTAACGGTCGAAGATCACCGCCGCCAGCAGGATTAGACCACGTACGACATACTGGGCGAACGGAGAGATGTTCAGCAGGTTCATCGCATTCTCAACCGTTCCCAGAATTAACACCCCGGCCACTACATATGAGATTTTTCCGATGCCGCCTTTGAGCGAAACGCCCCCTAACACGCAGGCGGAAATCACGATCAGCTCATAGCCGATTGAGGTCATTGGTTGGCCGCTGGTCATACGTGATGCGAGGATGATCCCGGCAATGGCGGATACCAGCCCAGACAAAATAAAGATAATAATCTTGGTACGAACGACCGGAACCCCAGCCAGACGTGCCGCCTCTTCATTGCCCCCAATAGCCAGCGTGTTGCGACCAAACGTAGTTTTATTCAGCAGTAAACCGAAGACGATAAAACAGACAACCGTGATCCAGATAGGTGCCGGCAGACCAAACCAGTTCGCGTAGCCGAGGGTAAAGAAGCGCTCATCTTCAATCCCCACCGCCTTACCGTCGGAAATAATATAGGCCAGACCACGTACAATCTGCATCGTCGCAAGGGTGGTGATCAGGGCGTTAATTTTTAAACGCGCAATCACAAACCCATTAACCAGACCACAGAGAATACCGAGCAGCAGCCCGGCAGCCACGCCAATCCACAGGCTTTCAGTCATGTTAATGACCACGGCAGTCGTGACCCCGGCGCAGGCAATCACGGACGCGACGGACAGGTCGAAGTCACCGGATGCCAGGCAAAACAGCATCCCACACGCGACCATACCCGACATCGATACCGCCAGCCCCAGCCCTTTCATATTGATGAAAGTGGCAAAGTTTGGCACAAAGAGGGAACAAACCAGGAACAGCACGGCGAACACCACCAGCATCCCGTACTGATCCCAAATGCGACCAAGATTTAGCGCCGATTTTGCTGCGCCAGAACCCGATGTAGAAACGGAAGACATCATTCTCTCCTTATTCAGGCTACAGCCTGGCTGACTTTAGGCATAGCAAGGCTCAAGGCCTGGCGCTCATCCGCCTGTTCATGAAGCAACTCACCGGCAATTTCGCCCTCTCTCATCACCACGATACGATCGGCGACACCGAGCACTTCTGGCAGGTCACTGGAAGCAAACAGCACGGCCACGCCGCGCGCTGCGAGGGCATAAATCACGTTATAAATTTCATGCTTGGCACCTACATCAATGCCGCGTGTAGGTTCGTCCAGCAAAATCACCTTCATCTCTTCCGATAACCAACGGCCAAGGATAGCCTTCTGCTGATTACCGCCGGAGAGGTTCATAATCAGCTGCTCCGCGCCCGGCGTTTTAATATTGAGTGAGCGAATATGGTGATCGGCATTGGTCTCTTCCCAGCCGTTGTTGATCACGCATCCGCCCAGAACATGTTTACGACGGGCGCTAATGTTGATGTTGTTACGCACCGAATGGACCGGAATGATCCCTTCCGCTTTGCGGTCCTCCGGGCACAGCATCATTCCCGCTTCAATGGCATGGCTCGGTTTACGAATATCAATAGGCTGCTCATCAATAAACACCTGGCCTGCCGTGATGCGTGTGCCGCCAAACAGTCCTTTCATCAATTCGCTACGCCCGGCGCCTACCAGGCCAAACAATCCGACAATTTCACCGCTGCGTACCGATAAACTGATCGGCGTACGCACACCGGGAGCTTTGACCTCATGCAAACGCAGCCGCTCTGCGCCATACGGTCTGGATTTCCATCCATAAATATCACCGAGGTCGCGTCCAACCATCGCCTGCACCAACGCATCGTGATCGACCTGCTGCATATCCGTGAACGTTGTGACGTAATGCCCATCTTTAAACACGGTGATGGCATCGCTGAGAGCAAAAATTTCCTCCATACGGTGCGATACGTACAGGATGATGCGTCCTTCGTTGCGCAGCTCACGGATGACGCGAAACAGATTCTCAATTTCGCGTGCAGACAGGGAGCTGGTCGGTTCATCAAACGCGATAATTTTGGCATTACGCGCCAGCGCTTTTGCTATCTCCACCATCTGCCATTGACCGATGGAGAGATATTTCAATGGCGTGTCGGGATCGATATCCATGCCCAGATGCTTAAGCTGTAGCCCCGCTTCATAGTTCAGCAGCGAGCGATTTACAATCCCGCCTTTGTGCGGCAACTGGCCTAAATAAATATTCTCGGCAACGGTCATTTCCGGGACGAGATGCAGCTCCTGGTAAATAATGGCGACACCGGCGTTGAGCGCGGCCGTGGTGTCTGCAAACGAAACTTCCTGTCCGCGGATCGTCAAAGATCCCGTCGTTGGCGCATAGTTACCGCTGAGAATTTTTAAGAGTGTTGATTTTCCGGCGCCATTTTCGCCCATCAGCGCATGCACCTGACCGGCGTAACAGTCGAAACTGATATCCGTAAGCGCTTTAACGCCCGGGAATGTTTTGCCAATGCCGCGGAATGAGAGATACGGGGTAGACTGTTGCATAACGTCTCCGTGAGTCAGATCTTTAAGCCGGATGGCGGCTTTGCCTCATCCGGCCTTCTGAGGACGCGATTCGTAGGCCGGATAAGACGCTTTGACGTCGCATCCGGCATTTATGTTACTTACCGCCTAAGCCTTTCTTCGCCAGCTCTTCTTTGAAGTTATCGCGGGTAATCAGCACCACATCCGTCACTTCAGTAAACGCCGGTGGCTCTGCACCTTTCGTTACCCAGTTGTAAAGCATTTCACTTGATTTGTAGCCGTGAACGTCCGGGCTTGGCAGCAGTGAGCCGTAGAACCCGGTCGCTTCGCCTTTGGACAGTTCACTCACGGCATCAACGCCATTAATACCGATACCAATTACGTTTGGCGCTTTGAAGCCCTGCCCTTCAGTCGCACGTACGCCGCCCAGCACGGTGTTGTCGTTCATGCCGACAATCAGCCAGTGTTTGACTTCAGGATGTTGAACCAGCATGGAGTTAGCGGCATCGAATGCACCGGGGATATCATTTGATTTTGTTGGAACCTGGTAGATCTGTTTTTCCGGGAAGCCTGCGGCTTTAAGCGCTTCCATTGAACCTGACGTACGGCGACGCGCGGTATCAAGTTCGTTGGCGGTAATGGCCATGACGGCGCTGGATTTCACATCCCAACCGCGCTTTTGCATCTCCTTATACAGCTCCTGGCCCTGGCGCTCACCAATTTTGGTTGCAGCCATCATCACCAGCGGCACGGTATCCATCGGCTTACCTTTGGCGTTGGCAAACTGGTCATCGACGGCAATGACTTTCATATCGTAGCCTCGCGCCTTAGCCATAATGGCAGGCCCGAGTTTGGGGTCCGGCGTACAAATCACAAACCCTTTTGCTCCACTTGCAGCCAGGCTGTCGATGGCATTGAGGGTTTTCTCACCATCCGGGACGGCAATTTTAATCACCTCAAAACCAAGGTCTTTACCGGCTTTATCGGCAAATTTCCATTCAGTCTGGAACCACGGTTCTTCCGGCTGTTTGACCAGGAAACCGAGCTTCATGGATTCAGCGATAGCGGATTGTGACATAATGGCAGCCAGACCGATGGCAGCCAACGCTTTAGTGAATTTGTGCATGGTTAACTCCAGCTTTAACGTTCTTTTATGTAGGGTAAAATCAGACGATTTTTTGTAATTCGGACGTAAAACAAGGCATTACCTTTTATTGATAAGATCAATGCCAGTGCTGAGAGTATTTTTAGCGGGAAATTGATTCTCCATAAGAGAGCGGCATCACACCACAGAATTACAGTAATTGCGTACATAAATTCAGCGGGAAATGACATAAAAAAACGCGATTTTGTCGACGGGAAAAAAGAGAAATAGCAGATTAGTCCATAACGTCAGCCAACGAATCCTTGTTCCCGAATACCGAAGCATTCGGGAAAATGATTACCATCGATAATAAATATGGTCAGCGTGATCGCGGACCGGAATGTCATCTCCCAGCAGACGTGCCGAAAGTGTTAATGCAAAATCAAAAATATGCCCCAGCCCTTTGCCGCTAATCAGATTGCCATCTTCAACTACCGGCGCATCAATATATTCCCCATCCGTGACGTTTTGCCACAGATCTCCCGAGCACACGTAGCGACGTCCTTTCAGCAGGCCGTTGCCGCCCAGCACGCGCGCAGCCGCAGAACACACCGGACAAATGAGTTTCCCCGCCTGATCATGTCGGGCGACAAACTGGATGACCGTCTCACTGGCAGCAAGATTAACGCTGCCCTGCGGCCCGCCGGGCAGCACGATGGCGTCGTAGAGATATGCCTGGCGCGCGGCCAGCGTACTGTCTGTCACCATCGGTACGTCATGATAACTCACCACTGCACGTGACTCTGCACAGGCCAGCGTTTCGACTTCGATATTCAGACGACGCAGAATATCAATGGTAACAATCGCCTCCGCCTCTTCAAAACCAGGTGCCAGCAGCACCGCAACCTTCTTCATATGTAACTCCTCGCGTTATCCAAATTCACAACACAATTAATGACGAATAGTTCAGGCCGTTAATTTTCTTAATTTGATTAAAACTGATCTGGCGCAAAAAATTAGTCATCAGATAATTAGTACAGATTCAGCCCAATCGTGAAATTGCTTCACAACATGAGCAGATAATCATCAGGTGCCAGACAATACCTTATTGTGGAAATTAATTTTGTGATTTAAAACACCATTTCATTATTGAAGAGTGTGTTTAATGGCATAAATATCAATTCGTTATATTCATATCACCTATATGCCAAAACGGCAGAAGCACAAGTACTGTTATGACAATATGTAAAAAAACATAAATACACGGATTTAAGGATTTTCTTATGTCATAGCAAGCGTTATGCTGAATCTCGATCGGGAGCGAATATAATTCGTGATCACTAAAGGACCGGCGGAACGGATTTATTCTGCTAACAGTTTTAATTGTACGTAGAGGTGAAGTGCAGCGGCAGCCCGCTGTACTGGCGTTAGTAACGTACATTCCCCTTTCTGGAAATAAGGATATTGATATGGCTGCAGTTGGAATTGTTCATAAACTCAACACGCAAATGAACCTCGAGTTCTACGCATCGAATCTTTACCTGCATCTGAGCGAATGGTGCTACGAGCATAGCCTGACGGGTACCGCCACGTTTCTTCGCACTCAGGCACAAGGTAACGTGACTCAAATGATGCGGATGTTCAATTTTATGAAAAGTGCCGGGGCTAACCCCATCGTCAAGGCCATTGATGTTCCGGGTGATGAACTGACTTCCCTTGAAGAATTGTTTCAGAAAACGCTGGATGAATATCAACAGCGCTCGAGTAGGCTCTCACGTTTAACCAATGAAGCAGAAGCGTTAAACGATGCGCCAACCATCGATTTTCTTCACGACCTGGAAAAAGAGCAGCAGCAGGATGGCGTGCTGTTACAGACGATACTTGACGAAGTCCGCAGCGCCAAACGCGCGGGGCTGTGCATGGCGCAAACCGATAAGCACTTGCTCAACGTCGTGAATTACCAGCATCACTAATCTTCAGTTTTCAAAGCGTTAATGCCGGATAGTAATGTGATGCGCCTTATCCGGCCAACCTCTGATTTTCCCTATGCACGCGCCTCCATTCTGCGAGGCGCAAAAAAACCTTTCTAAAACCTGAAACAACGGTTTATTTTAGTGGGATTCATTCTGCGGCGTGAATTTCAGCTCGATCAAGGCAACCGCTTTTTGTATTGCGCGCATAGTGACCGGATCGGCACCTGCAGGATGGCTGGAAAAATCGATGCTTTTCAGCTGGCTGGACATTTTTTCCCGAACTTCTACTGGGGCAATAACATCAAGAACATCCAGAATTTGCTTGATAACCAGCTGACAGGCAACAACGTCCGAGAGCAGTTCCTGATCGGCATTCAGTGTTTGGGACATGGTGAGCTCCTTATTGAAAGGTCGTCATAGTACCCATTCAGCGCTCGAAACGATAGCCGCCCACGCATAACGAATGCGTTGGAAATAAAAATAGTTCCAGTCAGTTTCTTTTGAGATGGCAAGCACAACATGAGTGAACAGTTAGCGGTCGAGAACAAACGCGGTCTTTCACCGGCGGCATTACTTGTTGCCGGGGCTTTCTTTATGGAATTTATTGACGGCACGGTGATTGCCACCGCCCTGCCTGATATGGCTAAAAGTTTTGGTGTGCAGGCGGTAGACCTGAACATTGGCATCAGCGCCTACCTGATAACCCTTGCGGTGCTTATCCCCGCCAGCGGCTGGATTGCGGATCGCTTCGGTGCAAGAAAGGTGTTTACCCTGGCGCTGGCGATTTTCACCCTCGCGTCGGTTTTATGCGGTTTGTCCGAAAGCCTTGAGGGTTTTGTCGCCATGCGAATCTTGCAGGGCGTCGGTGGCGCATTAATGGTTCCTGTTGGCCGTCTTGCGGTACTGCGCACCACGCCTAAACATCAGTTGATCACCGCTATTGCCACCCTGACCTGGCCCGCATTGGTCGCACCTATCATTGGACCTCCCCTTGGGGGATTCATTACCAGCTATGCCAACTGGCGTTGGATCTTCTTTATTAACGTACCGCTGGGAATACTGGCGATCGCGCTGGCGCTAAGGTTTATCCCGGATATTCATGACGACGAGCGTCGTCCGTTTGATATAGCGGGTTTTATCGCGACCTCTGTTGCGATGGTAAGTCTGGTGTATGCCATGGAGTTACTGGGAACCCGGCAGCCGCAGGGCTGGCTAACCGCCGGGCTTCTGGCGCTAGGGACAGTGACCTTCCTGTTTGCCCTGCATCATTTTCGTCGTGCTACCTGGCCGATGATTCGTCTTGATGCCATGAGCGTCCCAACTTTTCGCGTCACCATGTACGGCGGGTCGCTGTTTCGCGCTTCTATCAGCGCGGTGCCATTTCTGCTGCCGTTAATGTTCCAGGTCGGTTTTGGCATGAATGCTTTTCATGCAGGCTCGCTGGTACTGGCGGTGTTTGTAGGCAATCTGACGATAAAACCTGCCACTACGCCGTTAATACGCTGGCTCGGCTTTAAGAGACTGCTGTTAATCAATGGTGCGCTTAACGTCCTGGCGCTGCTGGCCTGCGCATTAATTACGCCACAGACTCCCGTGTGGGTTATTTTGCTGGTGTTGTATCTGGGCGGCGTATTCCGCTCAATTCAGTTTACCGGCGTCAGCACGCTTGCTTTTGCGGATGTCCCCGCGTCACAAATGAGCTACGCCAATACGTTGTTCAGTACGGCAACACAATTAGCGGTAGGCTTAGGCATTTCATTGGCCGCTATCGGGATCCGTATCGGCGATGAGGTGAGTAAGTGGCTGACATTGGGGAATATTCCAGGAATCAGTTTCCGGCTGGCCTTTGTCGCTATTGCCATTATTTGCCTGGTCGGCATGGTGGATACGCTGCGACTTGCCCGTGATGCTGGAAGCGCGGTGTCTGATAAGAACAGATAGCCCGACAGGTGAACACCGCCGGGCCAACAGGTTTAGCCAATTATCTCGCGAACAAACGCTTCGATCGCTTTGTCCTGGCAGTTGTCAAAGAAACACTGCTGGAAGCGCGGACCCGATACGGCGGTTTTCACCAGCTCAGGATCGATAGCGCGTAGCGTATCCAGATAGTTTTCTTTTACCACCGCCGCTTTCACCTGGTTCAGAATACCGGCGTTACGCACCTGTGGCTCTTTACGCTCAGGCGGATAACCTTCGCCGTTACGACCAGTGAACGCTTTTTCAAACATATAGCGCACATTTAACTCAGCGCCCCAACCAAAACCTTTGGCGAATGCCAGAGAAAGCGCGTTACCGTTGTTGATCTGAGAGAATAAGAACGCGTCAGCCGGATCAAGACAGTAACCACACACCACGCCCGGATGAATATTCAGCGACATCATTGCCCCCTGACCCGTACCGCAACCCGTGACAACAAAATCCACGGCTTTGGAATTGAGCAGGATGCTGGCCATAATCCCTAAATGGATGTAGGTCAGATGATGGTCATTTTCGTCGCTCATCCCGACGTTGTACACTGGAAAACCTTTCTCATCCGCGACGGCTTTAAGCTCGTTATGAATGATGGCGTTTTTGCTTGCCTGGCTGTTTTCCATCATCAATGCAATTTTCATTCTGTAATCTCCTGAATGCGCTGCGGGGACCCGCAGAAAGTCATAACATTCAGGCCACATTACTATTTTGCAAACTCACTTTCAAATTTAATGAAATTTTGTTTTATAAAATAATGAAGTGCTCACATTTTTCCTTCGAAAGCTGAGAATGGCCTCAAGAAATTGACGTCGTTGCGATTAATCGCAGGTGATTTTCAGGTTATTCAAGCCATTGATACGTCAACACGTATGCCATGATAGCCTATCTCCGAACTTTCAGAGCGATCACATGAAGACCTTTATCCTTGCCCTTTTGCCGCTCGTGCTGACAGGATGCACTATAACTAAACAGGCGCAGGTCAGCGAAGCCAGCGCCATCACCGGCGTGGTTCGCCTGACCTACAACCAGGCCATGTTACAGTCGGCGCGTACCGATGACTACGTTACCCAGGGGACAGCCACCAAAGAGTGTCAGCGCCTGGGTTATGCCAGCGCAATGGCGTTTGGTCAGCCGGTGTCAACCTGTAGCCTGTACGCCGGTTCTTTGTGTTTAAATACCAAAATAACCCTCGCCTGGCAGTGTCACGGCGCAGCGGTATCACCATCCACTTCCTTTAATTATTAATATTTTCGACCAGCACATTATTGCTGGTCTTCTGCCTTCTCGTTATTTATTCTCCGACCAGTAGCGTTAATGCGTTTTATTCCCATTCGCATTTTTAATAAATAAATTTATTATTTTACCTTTTGCAAATAATTAAATAACAAATTATAGTGGCGCCACGTCAATATATAATAACGTTTGTGGAGCAGAACCATGCTGAAAACAGAAATGATCGACCAACTGAATGAGCAGATGAACCTTGAATTATATTCTTCTCTGCTCTACCAACAGATGAGCGCGTGGTGCAGCTATCACAGCTTCGAAGGTGCCGCTGCGTTTTTGCGCCGTCACGCCCAGGAAGAGATGACGCATATGCAGCGTCTGTTTGACTACCTGACCGATACCGGCAGCTTGCCGTGTATTAATACCGTCTCTTCCCCTTTTGCTGAATATGCGTCTCTGGACGAATTGTTCCGTGTCACTTACGAACACGAGCAACTGATCACCCAGAAAATTAATGAGCTGGCACACGCGGCAATGACTCACCAGGATTACCCGACGTTTAATTTCCTGCAATGGTATGTTGCCGAGCAGCATGAAGAAGAGAAATTATTTAAATCTGTTATTGATAAGTTATCACTGGCAGGGAAAAGTGGCGAAGGTCTTTATTTCATCGATAAAGAACTGGCTACGCTTGATACACAGAATTAATGTCTCTGGGTAATGAAGGCAACCCGCCATCATTACCCGTGACAATTAGTGACGGCAGATCTTGCTTTCGTGCGTAGAGAAGCCGTCTTCTTGTGCAATAAACTTTCCCTTCGCCGCTAAAAACGCCACCAGCTCGGCTGCCGTCATATCCGCAGCAGAACAGGTGTGAAAACGCGCCTGCTCGCCAAACCGTGCCGTAATCGCCGCCTCAAGGCTGGCATTCGAATACTGCTCGCCAGATTCAATCATCATGTTGAGCACTTCGTGACCGTGAATAGATTCCATACTACCTCCTCAATAAAGTCCGTAGCCTAATGTGAACCGCACGGCGCTGCTTTGCGCTAACGCAGGTTTAGTCGCAGATAAATGTCATTTGTCATACATCTTAAGGCGAGAAATATCGTAAAGATTAATGTACATACATTGTAACGGTGATTTGACGAAAATAGCGTTTTGCCTTAACCTGCGCCGCAGATATAACCGTTGATTATCTCTGGGACAGAGGAAAGCGTGAAAAACAGAACCCTGGGTAGTATTTTTATCGTGGCGGGAACCACGATTGGTGCCGGTATGTTGGCAATGCCGCTGGCTGCGGCAGGCGTGGGGTTTAGCGTCACGCTGGTGTTGTTAGTGAGTCTTTGGGCGTTGATGTGCTACACCGCGCTGTTGCTGCTTGAAGTGTATCAACACGTACCGGCTGATACCGGGCTGGGTACGCTGGCAAAACGTTATCTTGGTCGTTACGGACAATGGGTAACGGGTTTTAGCATGATGTTTTTAATGTACGCGCTGACGGCGGCGTATATCAGTGGCGCGGGTGAATTGCTGGCTTCCAGCATCAGCGACTGGACCGGAACAACTCTATCACCGACAACAGGCGTGCTGCTGTTCACCTTTGTTGCCGGTGGTGTGGTTTGCGTAGGAACCTCGCTGGTCGATCTGTTCAACCGTTTGTTATTCAGCGCCAAGATAATCTTCCTGGTGGCGATGCTGGCTCTGTTGATGCCGCATATCCATAAAGTAAACCTGCTTACGCTACCGCTTCAGCAGGGACTGGCATTGTCCGCAATCCCGGTTATCTTCACTTCGTTCGGTTTTCACGGTAGCGTCCCCAGTATCGTCAGCTATATGAATGGCAACATCCGTAAATTGCGTTGGGTGTTTATCACCGGTAGCGCCATTCCGCTGGTCGCTTATATCTTCTGGCAACTGGCCACGCTTGGCAGTATTAACTCGTCCACGTTCATGGGGCTGTTAGCCAACCACGCTGGCTTAAACGGTTTATTGCAGGCATTGCGTGAAGTCGTGGCTTCGCCGCACGTCGAGCTGGCGGTGCATCTGTTTGCCGACCTCGCTTTGGCGACCTCTTTCCTCGGCGTGGCGCTGGGATTATTTGACTACCTGGCCGACCTCTTCCAACGCCGTAATACCGCTGCGGGAAGAGTACAAACTGGCGTGGTGACCTTCCTGCCACCGCTGGCATTTGCACTGTTCTATCCGCGTGGTTTCGTCATGGCGCTGGGGTATGCAGGCGTTGCCCTGGCGGTGCTGGCGCTGCTCATTCCCTCGATGCTGGTCTGGCAAAGCAGAAAACAAAATCCGCAGGCTACCTACCGTGTGGCGGGCGGAGCTCCGGCGCTGGCGCTGGTATTTTTGTGCGGCATTGTGGTGATAGCAGTACAGTTTTCTATTGCTGCAGGACTACTACCGGAAGTGGGTTAAAACAAAAGGGGCTTTCGCCCCTTTCTGTTAATGCAAACAGCACTGCTTATATTTCTTGCCGCTACCACACGGACAAGGGTCATTACGCCCTACTTTGGCATCCACTTTTACCGGTACCTTGACCGGCGTTTCCTGGGGATGCGCCATCCAGTAAGCATGCAGATCCAGCGCCACCAGGCGAATGGCATCCACGCTCTCTTCAAACGCTTCTGGCGTCAGCTTCTCAACCACCGCAAAGTTCTCTTCCGTACCGTGCAGCGCAATAGCCTCAAGCGCAGGTTTTAACGTGTCTGGTAACGCGGACCAGTCTGACAAAGCAACGCCTCGCATATAGCCGAAGCACCACTCTTCAACGATAGTCAGTTCATGTTCGTCAATTTCACGTAAACCAAACAGCGGCTCAAACTGCTCAGGATATTCATCCAGACGGTCGACCGTATCCGCCATATGTTGAAACGCCAGGTTCATGAAACGCGTCATTTCTTTTTCGGAGGACCAGCGAGGAACATACTGCGCGCCGCCCCAAATAGCGACCAGCCACTGCTCCGGTTCAATTTCATACGGAGAACTCAGCACCGCCGTCAGTAAACCATCCAGTTCTGATACATCCAGAATAGCCTTGTCCGTATTGTACTTAGTCAATACATCATCCAGCCATTCCAGTTCGCTCTCGTTTAATGGTCCCGTTTTCATAACGCTTTTCCTTAGTCAAAAAATCTTGCCTGTGATCATCCTACATGGCTGGAGGGATAACAGATACAAATGGGCATATGCGGCATCAGTTGCCGCCTGTTCAGGTTAACAGGAAACGAGGGGAATTCCGGTAGTTAACGCACAAAAGAGAACACTAAGCCGCCGGGCATCATACCGGGAAAACACAATAAAACCACCCGCAGGTGGTTTACTGTTGCTCAATGCGGTTGAGCGTTGCGGTATAGCCCGTTTTCGCTACAGCATTTAGTAAAGTATCGGTTGGGAAACCTTCTGGCACGATCGCTTCCGCCTGCCGGGTTTTTAGGGAGGATTTTGCTTTTATCACGCCGTCGGTTTCACGCAGCGCCTGATTGACTGAAATAACGCATAGCGAGCAGGTCATATTTTGTATATCCAGCACCACTTTTTGATTGGTCGCCTGAGCCCACACCGGCAGCAGCAAACATACAACTAACGTGAAGATCTTCATTCAAATACCTCATAAAACCAGGCGACGAGCGTTGGGTAAAATAACACTGGCAAAATCAACGCCAGTGCACACCAGTAGAGAATGCGCGCCTGCTTAAGCGTTAGCCATCCGGAGCACCACAACCGTTTGGAAAAATAGAGCCGCCAGAAGACCCGCAGCAATAAGCCCAGGGACAGCAGCATCAAAGGCATTCGCAAAAACTCAAACCGGGTGAAAACAGCAAAGCTTGCCGCAGAAATACCAAACAGCAGGTAGAGCAGCGGTCCAATACAGCACAAGCCCGCGGTGACGGCAGCCGCAGCGGCCGTCAACAGGGTGAGTCCCGCCCCTTTAGCGTTGTTCTGTGGCGACATAGCTGTAGGAGAACGCTTTAGGATCATAGAAATTGATCGGGTCGCCATCGACTTCAGCGTAAGGATAGCCAAAGTTGTTCATGGCTCCCTGCTCCGTTGCCGGATACAACTCGAAATCACGCCCGTAGTTGAATCCAACCCAGTTCATTTCCCAGTTACCAAACAGGTAAGTGTTTACCGCCTGGACATCGGCGTCCTGATGCGATTTTTTCTCTGCCAGACGCATTTTGGTCACGTCAGCGGGATCGCACGGTAACCAACCGTAACCAGCAAGATAGAATTCGGCTCGGCAATGTTGTCCACCGCTCACATCGGCGACGCCTGCACCGTCTGCTTTGCCAAAAGCGCTTTTCGAGTAACGTTCGAGTTTATTGGCTTTGCCCAGACGGATGCCAAACAGTTCGCGCGCCGGAATACCGCTGGCCCGCGCCAGAGCCACAAAAACGGAGCTCATGTCGGTGCATTTTCCTTTGAGCTTACCGCTTTTTAAGATCTCCGCCACATCCCCCGTGCCGCAGCCAATGACGTCGTTATCGCGCTCCATATGGCTGCTGACCCATTCGTAAATCAGGCGCGCTTTTTTCAGCGGATCCTGCTCATTACCGGTGATTTTACGCGCAGTTTCCAGAACAAGCCCATCAACTGGGGTATGTGCTGTTGGCAACAGATACGGTTTTACATCCAGCGGGTAAATAATCTGCTCGGGTGCCTGCCAGGTTTTCAGCGCATCCTGCTTCAGAGGTTCCCAGTCGGCGGTTTCAATGTCGATATCAACGTTAATCAACAATTCGCCCTGCGAGTCAGGCCAGGTAGCAAACAGCGTTTTCGCACCATAGGTATTATTGGTAGTGACGTATGCTTGCTTAAAGTTTCCGCTAAAGGCAAGCGCCGTCATTTGTTGAAATGCGGTATCTACCGGCAGCGGGATCCACAGTTTCACCACGCCGCTCGATCCCTTAGGAGGATTGAGTTTATACGTTTGAGATAAGACAAAACGTCGACGAGCGACTGGCGCAACGGATGGCTCAGCGGCACGGACCGTCTGACTAATGACGGCAGGACCGACTAAACCGGCGGCGGAAAGGAGAACGCTATTTTTGAGAAACTGTCGACGTTGCATTGCTGTCTGTCCATGTTGTAAGAGTTGAGCTACGGCTAAATGGGAAGCCGCATGCGATCATCACAGCAGACAGAGGCTGGCATAATAAGGCGAGCCGATGGAGGCTATTCATCAATAACAGACCTGTTAACTGTGAATGAAATGAGAGACTACAAGGTCGCTATTAAGCCATTTACAGGCAAAAAAGTACAGCAGTGGGAACGAGTTCAGTATATATACACATGCGTAGCCAGTTTGCGGGCTAACCCTCTTGCCCCCTCGCGCATGACCGTATTGTGATTCCAGCGAAATACAGGCGCTGCCAGCGGGGCAAGATAATTCATCCAGCGGATCGTGGTACGCACATTCCAGTCATACCTGACAATAGTTTCTGCACCACTTGCAGAAAAAGACCACACGCCTCGCCCTTCCACCGCGCCACTGGCTTGTCCTTCAAGCAGAGAGCAAGGCAGAATGTTCAATACGTTGATGTCAAAGGTTAAGCGATAAGGAAGCGCCCCTTTCCAGGTATAACGATGCAGCGCCCCAATCCCCTGTAGATCGCCTTTCTTTAGCTCAACGATGCGTTCCAGACTTCCCCACCATTCCGGCCACTGGTCCGGATGGGAAAAAATATCCCATACCTCCTGGATTGAGGCCTCAACCCGCCAGACGGTGGAAAACTGATACTCAGCCACAATACAGGCTCCCTCAAGGCGTAAAGAAATGAGTGGGAAAATGGATGTTGATAACCATCGCTTCCAGAAGAACGGTTTCTAATCGCTGCCCATCTGGGGCATAGCTGATCACTTTGGCAGGGAGTCCGTGGTAATTATCCAGCCAGACGTCGTAACGGTGAACGCCATCAACGGCCAGTCTTCCCTGTCCAACCACGGACACGAGCGTCGCCTCCCGCCCCGCAAGGCGCTCCTTAGCGACAACCGTCGTTGTTCCCCCACGTTGCAGATAGCGAATATTGCCCAACAACACGCCGATATCAGAGCGATCCACCCGATGACCGCGCTCATCCTGGATCAATGAATTGGTTGGCGACAGGTGCAAAATGGGCAACGTACCCACACCCAATGGCCATAACGTCACTTTACCGCTGACAGTATTAAAGATAAGCACCGCGCCTGAATGCGGCTGGGTAAAATCCATTCGTACATAGCCGGGTTTCTGATAGCTGTAGCGAATGATTTTATTCTCACCCTGTGCAGATGAGGATCGCATCATCACCTGATAAGAGGCCATGTTATTAAATGACTGCTGTGCAAACGCAATAGGATCCGCGGTCCCAACATCCGGCAAAAATGCCCCTCTCTTTTCCGCCGGGCATACTGTGCAGCTAAAAACGAGCAAAGCGGTGAACGCAACTAGCGGAAAAAATGAGACGCGCATGACCGCCCCCTGTATCTGTACTGTCTGTAAACAGAAGCCATCACCTGTCGACTGTTTTTATTATAGTTCTTAACTGCGCGGCACTACTCTCCCGGCCCCTCTGAATCAGTATGGGCAGCAGGTTTAAAGTTGGTTTGGTTTTCTTTTCAGTTGAGATGACACCATAAAGCTATACTTTAATAGCCATACATTTAACAGGTATTAATCATGAAACTGCCATCGGTATTTTCATGCACCGTGCTCATATTACTGCTGCTGGCGTCATCGTCTGCCACAGCCAGCGCGTTACAAAACCAGGCCGTCAGAGAGCAAGAGTTAAGCGCGGCACTCCGAGCCGGTAATGGCGTCATCATCATTGGCGGAACGGATGATTTCGCTTTCACGCTCAGGGCACGAAACCGAATCCACAGACATTTGGCGATACAGGATAGCTTTGGCGATCCCATCCTGATGAATAGTTTCCAGGACCACAACTATAATCCCGCCCGCGATGGGTTTATTAACAACCCTGCCCGAGGGAGCTTTATGTTTAACGCACCGATTCGTCGATAGAATGACTGGCAATAGTGAGTGTGTAGAGGACAATTTACGTATCTGGCGGGTGACTTGACGCAAGGTAACGGTGGTTCGTAAAAAACAGGCACAAAAAAACCACCCGTAGGTGGTTTCACGACACTGCTTATTGCTTTGATTATTCTGTTCTTTCCCATGGTACCCGGAGTGGGACTTGAACCCACACAGCGCGAACGCCGAGGGATTTTAAATTCTACGCAGGATCAATGAGTTACATAGCAGTGTATTGCGAAACTTTGCTGTAGTTGTCCTTCTACTTTACTGTAATTGGCAGTAAATAGATAGACTTGGATAACGCTGAGCACAGAATCAGCACATAGCTGAAACTCACCGTGTGTCACGTTGTATCTGACCACACGGTGGTTTCAGGTTACTGCATGTATTCACATACAGCAACCTCACTTAATGCTATGACAATTGCTCGCGGGCTAGATCACTTAGCCGAGTGCAAAGGTTGGATATTATTGCTAATGCGCGATCAGGCTCTTCACAGTAGTACACATAATTATCATCACTACATTGCCAGTCTTCAGGATTGTAATCCTTCGAATCAGCTAGAACAATAAATCCACAAGATTCCATAGCACTCTGCAGTTCATCTGAGAATGGTACTGTCTCATCATTTCGGTAGCACAATATGTTATATTGGTTGTCTCTGAAGAATATTTCCAACTCAACCCGTTGCCCATGAAGAGAAAAACCACTTAAATGTAGAAATGATATATCTTCCCCACTACGTACGCTATTGTAGAACTTGTGCTTGAAAGGAGCTGTATTCAGTTTTCTCTCTTTTAATTCCAACTCTAAGTACTTGGAATAAAGTTCACTTTGATAGTGATTTCGCTGAGACTCATGTAACAATACGCTCTCGTGAGTATTCAATACAATAAACCCCTGATTAGAAAGGCTAAATAACTCTGACTTCTCAATCAAGATAGTACGCCAGTTAAATGGCTGCTCACTTAATGCCTTAGCACAAATCCTCTCTAATCCACCCCTTAAATCACCCATATCAAAATCCGGATCATCCAACACGGCTTTAACATGTTGTTGCCGTGCATTCCAAAGAATATTTGAGTCTTGCCGTAATAGACGACGCCAGGAATGATCGCGGTCGACGTTATTCTTATTTGTACGTGAACTAAGAAGGTTGAATCTATCCGCTGTTGTCGAGGTAAGATAGTCACCTTTTGAAAGCACAGCACGCTCCCATGCAAAATCTAATACTTCCGAGCTTTCGCCTATTGCACTAAATACTGCCGAACTAGTATCTGCATAGTGTTTGAATCGTGTAAAATAGTTTTCCTTCACATCATCCCAATCAACGTTTCCGCGACTGTTAAAGTAGTCAGAAATACCGCTGAACTTCAATGCGAAACCTATTTGCCCCCTGAAATATTCGTGGTTTTCAAGTGCAAGAATAGCCTCCTTCCACTCATAAGATTTTATCAAAAGATGAGCTTTCAGTTTTTCTTCAGATACTTGAACGGCGAGAAAACCTTTTATCATTACATCCTGGATGAGTAAATTCAGCACAGTGTCATCACGTTGGGACAATTCATTGATAGACAGCAATGCTTTATGATAATCATCTATAGTATTGAAAATAGTGTTTTCCGTGAGGTTGAATACAACTCGCATCCAGGATGCTAACTCCTCCCCTATCTTGCCATTCGCTACACCAGCGTAAAAAGCATGAAACCTCACCTTTTCCGAAAAACTTGAGTTATTGGTAATGATTTTTTTGAAAATAGATTCTTCATCATAATATCTGTTATTGTTCAGATATATGGACAAACCCGGGCATGAACTAGCATGACCTCGTAACAGATCCAGTTGCATAATCAATTCAGCTATTAGCGTCTGTGACAAATATCCATACTGTTCATACTCCATAAAGGATAATGAGTTAACTTTACCACCCGAACCAAACAATTGCTTTTGTAAGCTATAACTATCCTCTGCTTCTTGCAGTAACAGAAAGTTGGCTGTACATATGGCAATATAGTTCATTAACTCATCATCAAAAGAATTATCTTTGGTTACAACATTTCGATAGCACCAGAACAGATCAGCCCAATCCGTATCAATTTTATGAATGAAATATTCATAGCCAGACACAGGCGTATCTTTGAAACTTAGTCTATATTCCGGCCAATCTCCGGTGAATGATTTAATGGTTTTTTCCAGCCTTGCCTTAAAATTTTCAAATTCTGTCAGCGGCTTGCCTCGGGCATTCATTTTGATATACAAATCATCCGTGAGGTTGAATTCAGCAAGGTTAAGAAATCTAAATGTAATTATCGGTTTATCTTTGTCGGTAAGCTTATCAAAGTAATCTACATTTCCAGAAAATTGGAGGTGAATCGCATCCAGCATCGTCAGCATTGAACTAATAGTAGGGTCACTCTCCCACGATAAATAGAACCATGACCTGTCTTTAATCGTCTTACTCAGACACTCAGTACCAGACTCCAGCAACAAAGCACAGAAATCTATATCATTGCCAACCAATGCATTGCAAAACTCTCTCGAACTGCTGCGAGTTTCATAGGTAAAATGGGAATTCCCGTCCGTACTTAATACCCGTCGAAAGGATTCTTGCTGATCTGCAATTTGAGCAAGATACCAGTGTAGTAAGAACAAGGTGGTCAATCGTTGCTGACCATCCAAGGGGATGAAACGATGCCGTCCAGTATCATTGCTAATCACGCTACCATAAACGAAGTCCAAATCCTGAAAAGGTAGACCTTTTTCCAAATAGCCATGTAATGCTTGTAAAAAGGTATCTCTAACCTCTGCAACGTCTATCCGGCCTTGGGCATAATCCCGTTGGATTATAGGGATTTCTACCTGCATATATCTTTGTTCAAACAACTGGAAAAAACTGAGTCGTTCACCCGAACGCGAATCGATTTTTATATTACTCACTCTTCTCTCCTTGGTCAGGCAAATAGTCTTTCAACGTTTGACCTATTGCTTCCTGATAATATTTAGCATCAGATTCTGACCAATGAACAAGTTCAGTTACAGACTGGCTATAATATTTTAAAAAGACGTTCTTGGTACAAATGGGGACAAAAACTCCGCGCTTATCATTATCTATGATGCGGGCGCGTTTAATTGGAAACAAGGCATTTTTGTAACTGCGGTTGGTTGAAGAGTCCAGCAGTGCCAAGTTGCCTAGCTCATCTCCCCAGGACACTTCATCTTGGCCAAAGTAACTAACTACCTCATTATAAAGCCTGTCAAATTCATTATCGATATGTTCCAAGGTCAAGAGTTCAGTGGCTATGGCAGCAAATTCTTGTTCTCTTTCTAAAGAATCCCCTTTAAACCGACTACCACTGAAGTAAACCTCAATGTCCTTTAACCACACCCTGCGAGCAACCCCAACAGGGGCAGAATCTGTCTGGGACCGAATGTGCTCAATATCCCATTTTTCTTGCTTATAGCGGTCAAAAGGAAAACGTATATCTGCTTCCCTCGTTGACAATAAAGTTTGAATATTGAACAGCAGAAGCAATTTTTTAATGACAGGCTCATCATAGTAAAGCTCATCTAACTGGCACCTGACCTGGAGACGAATACGATCTTTCAAATATTTTTTGAACTCTGTTTTCGTTGAATTCTCTCGCTCCGACTCAGATTTTAACTCCGCAACTTTCTCACCGCAATCAACCAAAAAGCCTATCAAATGGTATAGCTCTCTGTCCTGGAACCATTCATCAAAGCTCAGGAAATAACGCTTTACCCCTTGCCACAGATGCTCAATATTAGCCGTGCCAGACTTGAAATCTTCATGGAACTTATGGAAAGTGAAAAATGTCTCGTCATTAGACTTTTTCCCTTTCATTAAATCGAAGATGTATTCAATTCGTGTTTGGTAGTGTTTACTTGAATTACTTATGAAATACCAGAATGCTGGTTCCTGCAACCGCTTTTCAATAATATCCCATTCCGTCGCAATCTGTAACTGCTTCAATCTTGCTTGATCATTGTGAAAATGACTTCGCTGTAAAAACAAAGCCTTAACCAACTCAGCATTGGTCAGAGGTATTTTACCAATATTGATACGGGAAAAAACATCAATGGCATAATCGTTGTTAAGGCATTCGTCACTTAAATCATACCAAATAAGCTTTACAGAGCGTTCTTCAGTAGACTTAGCTAGTAACGTCGCCAAGAGTTTATTATTATCATTATAATCTTTGTCGGAGAACCAATTTCTAATAGCATTATACGCTTGGACCATATGAAAGAAGTCAATATTGTCAGTGTTGGATTCTTTATGAATCCCCTGCAAAAATGCTTCACATCCCGGCCGGGTCTCATACTTCAACATATACACGCTTTTTTTGTATGCCTCCTCTAAGGGTCTCTTCAGGTGCTCTTGCTCCAAAAAGTGCAGGATAAGACGTAACGTGGTTAGCCTTTGCTGCCCATCCACGACCTGCCAACAATCTTCCCCTCGAACCACAACAACAGGCTGTAGACAGTAAAATGAAGAATCATTACCGCCATGCGGTTGACTGAACTCCCAGATATCATCCAGTAGTTCTTTTACTTGGATCGCCCCCCAGCGATATCCCCGCTGATAAGCAGGTATGTAAAAATTTTCTCCCAAAAGTTCATAGATATTTCTAAGATAAAGCTTTTCTGTTGAATGAGTTGTATTCATCGTTGTTCAACTTCCCGTGTTGTCACTATCGAAGGATTTGATGCTATCAATTTTGTATTTTAGGCTTGAACTTGGAAAATCTAATTAACTCGTTCCTGACTCCCCTAGACAAATGAGCCCATTGGAATAAGTTAGAAACTACATATCTGCCAACAACATCCCCGCCATCCCATCCAGTCGTTTCTTGACCTTTTCCCAGCCCGGCATAACCTGCCCCATCAGACGGTAAAACTCCTCGCTGTGGTTGTGCTCAGCCACATGGCATAACTCATGCAACAAGACATAATCGATGCATTCTGAGGATGCCTTAACCAGCCATGGATTCAGGGTCAAACAGCCTTTTGCTGAACAGTTACCCCATTGCGTTTGCATCGCCCGCAGACGTATCGGCGGACGCTCACTAATCCAAAGGGTCTGCGGTATCAATAAATCAAGCCTGCGCTGAATGACATCTCTGGCGCGTTCCCGATACCATTCGGCCAACAACGCTTTAACCTTTTCTGCCGATTTGTGTCTGACAGTCACTTCCAGACGCCCACGCAACATTTTCACTCGTTGCGGAATAGTAGCGTCTTCTGTTACTTTCAACTGATACTGCTTACCAAGATAGTAATGGCTCTCTCCGCTGACATACCGACGCGGGACAATGTGTGTCTGTTGCTCCCTGAAATCACGCAGTTGCTGGTATATCCAGCGCCCTCGTTTTTTCAGCGCAGACAGCACCTCGTGCTCCGGTGTTTCTGGCGGGATAGAGGCCACAACCCGACAGTCAGGATGCACCTTGATGAGCACCCTGCCCTTTACGACCTGACGCGGAACACACTGTACGACGATGACTTCATCACCATAAACAATGCGTAACGCTTTCATTGCTGGCGATTCTTTTTCACTCATGATTTCATCAAACCAACGCGCAGGATCTGGATGATGGTTTCCACAATGCGGTTTACCTGAATCATTCCGGCACCAATATCCCGGCAGGCCGTAAACAGCAGTGGTAACAGACTTGTCTTAACGGCCTTCTCAATGTCCTGAGGGTTGAGGGAATTTTCTGCCACTGCTTTGACGATAATGCTGTCCACCTCAAAGGCTAGCTTAGTCCACTTCTCCTGCACCTGAACATCGTTTACCGCAAAAACCTCCGGTAGCTCTTTTTTAAATACACCGTAATACGCCTGAGCATGCTTGTTTACCGCCAGGGCATCCGGGATATCGCTGAGCTTACGGGCTTCAACTTTTTCTTCAAACTCACGGAATAGGAGATACTGTTTTAGGGGATGGTCGAACAGTTTTTCTGCTTCTTCAATAGCCATACGCAGGAGTTTTGAAAAAGCCTCCTGAGCGTACGGGTCATCACGTAGGTCCTGCTCAATCATCTTCGTCACACGGGTTTTAATGATGTCGGTTTCATTGCGGGTTTTATTGTTGTCCCACTCTTCGGGCTTTTCGCTCTTGCCCATTTTACCGACTTCATACACGCCATCCGGTTCACGAACCTCAACGCCGGTGACATGCTTATCCAGCAATTTTTTCACCTGCTCCGCGTAGTCGTCATAATTGACCTGCTCGCCGCTGACCTGCATTGCCCACTGGCGCAGGCTGGACATCTGTTTTACGGTTTCTTTATAGAGATTTCGGTCTTGTTCCGTAAAGCTCTTGTCGGTGAAGAAGGTAGCGGACTGCAGTGCCACTTTCAGGCATCCGGCAAAAGCCGTTAACGACTCGAAGAAATCATCACGGATTTTCTGATGGATATCGACCATCTCTCCGTCACGTTCTTCCATTTTTGGCACCAGAACCGCGCGTAACTGTTCAGTATCATTCTTGTTTTTGACACCGGCAAATATGGCCCACAGCTGGTTATACAGATGCGGCAGCCGCTTGTATTCAGAACTCATAGCGCTGTACAGCCCGTCAATATCCTTGATGTCGTATCCTCCCTGCGTTCGGGAGGCGAGATCCTGATATTTACCGATAGTGGTGTCCAGTTCAGCCAGAATGCCGCGATAATCAATCAGCAGGCCAAACTTTTTCAGTGGATGCAGTCGGTTCACCCGGGCAATCGCCTGGATTAGGTTGTGGGACTTAAGCGGCTTGTCGATATACAGTACGGTATTTTTCGGTTCATCAAACCCGGTGAGCAGTTTATCGACGACGATCAGTAATTTGAGCTTTTCATCGGTATCGAAACGACTGATGATATTGCGGGTATACGCGGACTCATCCTGCGTGCCGACGTTATCCTTCCACCATTTCGTCACTTCTGGCAGTTTGCTTTCATCCACCTCGGTATTCCCTTCCCGGGTATCCGGAGGGCTGATCACCACCGCTGATTCAAACAACCCGGCTTCATCAATATACTTTTTATATTTGATGGCGGAGATTTTGCTGTCGCAGGCAAGTTGCCCCTTCAGCCCGTCATTAATATTTTTCGAGAAGTGCGTGGCGATATCGAGTGCAATCAGTCGGATGCGGTCATCTGCGCTATAGACCTCGCCCTTACGGGCGTATTTACGCTTAAGGTCGGCTCTTTGCGCCTCGCTCAACCCATCAGTAATGCGGTCAAACCAGGCATCAATCGCCCGATCATTCACTTCCAGATCCGGAATACGTTCTTCATACAGCAGAGGCGTAACGGCTTTATCTTCGACAGCCCTCTGCATAGTGTAGGCGTGGACAATCGGGCCGAATTTATTGGTAGTCTTATCTTCTTTCAGCAACGGCGTACCGGTAAATGCCACAAAGGCGGCATTCGGCAGGGCCAGTTTCATTCGCACATGGTTCTCACCCCCCTGGCTACGGTGCCCTTCATCAATCAGTACAATAATATCGGGGCTGTTATTGACGCATTCAGGAAGTTTTGTCGCTGAGTTAAATTTCTGGATAAGGGTAAAGATTATACGTTCTTTACCAGAGCCAATCTGCTGTGCCAGCTTCTGACCTGAGGTCGCCATCGCTTTGGCCTTATCATCCTTCCCGGCCAGTTCTCCACCAGAAGCGAAAGTACCGCTGAGCTGCCCTTCAAGATCGACACGATCCGTCACCACCACAATGCGACACTGCTTCAGGCTGTCATGAAGGATCAGCGCCTTGCTGAGGAAAACCATGGTGTACGATTTACCTGACCCCGTGGTATGCCAGATCACCCCACCTTCCCTGCCACCATCCGGTCTGAGAGTACTGATGCGTTCCAGCAGTCTTTTTATGCCGAACACCTGCTGATAGCGAGCGACTATCTTCCCTGTCTTTTTATCAAACAGGGTGAAGAAGCGGGTCATCTCCAGTAGACGTTCCGGCGAAAGCAGGCTGATAAGCAGCTTATCCTGTCCACTGACAGCCAGTTCACCAGCGGCTATTAACTGTTGGTACCAGTCGAGATCGGCTGAAGGACGATGATCAAACAACGCATCAATTTGTTCAGTCGATAACGGATGGTTGCGCAACGCATACATCTGCGCATCCGTAATATCTTCTTCACGCCATGCTGCCCAGAATTTCATTGGCGTATGGCAGGTACCGTAGCGCCCGTCATGCCCGTTAATCGACAGTAATAACTGGCTGTAGGCAAACAACAGCGGGATTTCGTCGTTGAACTGATTGCGGATGCTCTGTGATATCCCCTCGTCAATGGTTGGCCCTTTCTTACCGTGACCTGCCGGGCTTTTCGCTTCAATGACAGCCAGCGGAATACCATTAACAAAACAGACAATATCCGGTCTGCGGGTTTCAACACCGCCTGACCGCAATACCGTAAATTCTTCAGTAAAGTGGAACTGGTTATTTTCCGTATGTTCCCAGTCAATCAGCGCAATGGTGGGACTGACCTTCTTGCCATCGACAAACTCCGTAACGGCGATTCCGTAAAGCAGATGGTTGTACATCCGCTCATTGGCTTTCAGCAGCCCTTCATTCAGTGCCGGAGAGCAGACCTGAGATATCAGGTTATCCAGTGCTTTTTCCGATAACTGGCAAGTTTTACCGCTCGCCATAAAGGAACGCTTCGACAACGCCTCACGCAGAACCGGACGCAGCACCACCTCATCATGTTTATAGCCCCGATAATCCATAATCTGTTTCGGAGATAAAAACGACCAGCCGAGGCTGGTCAGTAACGTCAATGCCGGAATTTTGGCACTGTATTCTTCCTGGAATTTTGGCGTGTACGTCTGGTTCATGAGCGTTCCTTGTTCTTCGCTTTAAGCGCTAACGGCTTCTTGTTCTTCCACGTTTACTGGCACGGAGACACGACGTTTGCCAGTCAGTAACTGCTGCATCAGGGCTTTTTTCTCATCTTTCAGGCAGGCGAGTTTTTTCTCCAGGATGGAGATTTCAGCATCGGCAGCGGACAGGACGGCAGCGATTTTTTGTTGTTCTTTTATACTGGGTAGGTTTAGTTCAAACTCTTTAACCATTCCGGCGTTTAGGTTGGACTGTGTACCTTGCTGGCCTTGCAGTTTTATTTTTTCTTTTAATGATGCAAGATAGAAATATAAAAACTCATAATTTAAACAATCTTTTGGTCTAATACCTAGGATTGCCTGTGAAGATGTTAAATTTACAGCAGCAATGCTGCATTCACCTATAGAAGCATACATAGCATAAAGAACCGAATTTTTTGGATATATTCTTGCAGATGAACTGGTCAATCCTAATTCAGTCAGATATTTTTCAGTTGTAGCAATCCACTTTCCATTAGATGTCATATCAGAAATTGATACCCATGGGATATCCCCGCCATAATACTCTTCAACCGTTGATTTCGGAGTACCTCCACTGTTCATATCGGCTATCGCACCCAATTTTACTCTCTTCCACTTTCCACTAAACCTCATCTCATTCTCATCCAGTAAGCGCTTCTTTCCAGTAAGCAATTGTTGCATCAGGGCTTTTTTCTGCTGTTGACTGTTGGCGAGAAGGTTTTCCATCACCGAAATCGCCTTATCCCAGGTTGACAGGATTTGGGCGATTTTCTTTTGCTCCAAAAATGAAGGGACTAAACCAATAACAGAACACAATCTGTCAGGTGAAGTATGCTTTACTTTTGTCCCCGTAGATTGTTCAGTAATTTGCTTACGACTATCTTCATGATTAAAAAAAAGATAAAGAAAATCAGAGCAAATCTTATCTGGACAATTAATCTCAACTAGTCCTAGACGTTGATTATGTAAATATTTATTATCTTCAGGAACAAACAAAGGACTACCCAACAAACCTTCAGCCTGCTCAGTCATTGCTAAAAGCAAGTCACCCTTGCTTAAAAGGTAACCATTAGGTATAGGCCCATTATAGAACTTTGTTTTAGGGCCTTGGTTCCGGAATCCACCTGACTCATTAAAACTTCCAGGGGTTAAAAGTACATATTTCCCATCATTTGAGAAATATTCACTTTTGAATGCAAATCCATGTTTAATCGTAATTAACCCGTGTAGATCACGCTTCTCCCACCCCTTAGGCACCATAACCCAACTCCTTCAGATATCCTGCCATCTCCGCTTCCAGCTTCGCCAGTTCCGCTTTCAATTCCTCCCGCTCTTTACGTACGGCAAGCAAGTCAACCTCATCCTCTTCTTCAAAGGTATCGACATAGCGCGGAATATTGAGGTTATAGTCGTTGTCCTGAATCTCCTTCAGGCTGGCAAGATAGGCATATTTTTCGACGTTATCGCCATCACGGTAGGTCTTAACGATTTTTTCGATGTTTTCTTCACTGAGCTGGTTCTGGTTTTTACCTGCCTTGAATTCACGGCTGGCATCGATAAACAGCACCTTGTCATCCACTTTCTGCTTTTTGAAAATCAGAATCGCAGCCGGAATCCCCGTACCATAGAACAGTTTTTCCGGCAGTCCAATTACCGCATCCAGCAGATTTTCATCAATCAGTTTCTGGCGAATTTTACCTTCGCTGGAGCCACGGAACAGCACACCGTGTGGCACAACTACGCCCATACGCCCCGTTCCTGGTTTCAGGGTTTCGATCATATGCGAGATAAAGGCGTAATCGCCTTTAGTCTTCGGCGGTACACCGCGACGGAAACGACCAAACTTATCATTCTCGGCCTCGTCATGCCCCCACTTATCCAGGCTGAACGGTGGGTTTGCGGTCACGATATCAAACAGCATCAGATCGCCATTTTTATCGAGCAGCTTCGGGTTACGAATGGTATCACCCCACTCTATTTTGTGGTTGTCTTCGCCGTGCAGGAACATGTTCATTTTCGCCAGCGACCATGTAGAACCAATCGCTTCCTGACCAAACAACGCATAGTTACGGCTGTCATGTCCGGAGACGATTTTACGCCCGCACTTCATTAACAACGAACCGGAACCACAGGCCGGGTCGCAGATGGTATCACCGGGTTGTGGGTCGAGCAGTTCAGCAATCAGATCCGAAACTTCTGGTGGGGTATAGAACTCCCCGGCTTTCTGCCCACCGCTGGCAGCGAAGTTTTTGATTAGATATTCATAGGCATTACCGATGACGTCCAGCGTACCTACACGGCTTGGCTTCAGGTTAAGATCTTCACCGGCAAAGTCTTCCAGCAGCTGTCGCAGGATGGTGTTCTTCTGTTTTTCTTCACCCAGACGGTCGGTGTTAAACGAAATATCCTGGAACACGCTTTTCCCGGCATCTTTCAGCTTAGTGCCGTTGGCTTCTTCAATGGCATGTAGGGCTTGGTCGATACGCTCGCCATTGCCTGGCTCATGACGGCGTTCATACAGTGCATAGAAACTGGCGCTTTTCGGCAACACGAAGCGTTCATTCGCCATCATCGCTTCAATCAGCTCCGGCGCATCGCCATACTGTTCTTTATATTCATCATAGTGATCCTGCCAGACATCCGAAATGTACTTGAGGAACAGCATGGTAAGGATAAAGTCTTTATAGGTGTCAGCACTGATGGTGCCACGGAAAGTGTCACACGCGGCCCACAGGGCTTTGTTGATAGTATCCTGACTGATTTTATTATTCATGAATCATCCAATTACGAGAGTGATTGCACCAGCATGCAGCATTGGCAATTAATGGACTAATAATACCGGAAAACATATTGTGGGGCATGTCATACTCTGACCGAAATCAAAATGAAATAAGAAAATAAAGAGGAAAAAAAGCAATGGGGCAGGATGATGAACGTAATAGACAAAAACAAAAAAACCACCCGTAGGTGGTTTCACGACACTGCTTATTGCTTTGATTATTCTGTTCTTTCCCATGGTACCCGGAGT
>NZ_JAOWDR010000060.1:0-750240 GCF_030334525.1 Citrobacter sp. Ce119 | reverse complement strand
TTTGGAGCGGGAAACGAGACTCGAACTCGCGACCCCGACCTTGGCAAGGTCGTGCTCTACCAACTGAGCTATTCCCGCATCACCAAGTAAGTTTGTTAATCACTTGATTTTGTTATCGTCTGGCAATCAGTGCTGCCGTTCGATGCGTTGCATTCTACTTACCTGACGCAATGAGTCAACGATATTTTTCACCACTGACGATCGTTTGCTGAAATTTGCGCCGAAACGATCACTGTTCAAGCAAATCTCCCCATGCAGCGCTCAAATACTGGAACATTGACCACAAAGTCAGTATCGCGGCGACGAAGAAAAGTGCGATCCCGGCGTACTCTACCCAGATATTTGGACGCCACAGCAACCATGCGAGCGCGGCCATTTGCGAAGTAGTTTTCACTTTACCGATCCAGGACACTGCCACACTGCTGCGTTTACCCAGCTCGGCCATCCATTCACGCAGCGCAGAGATAATTATTTCACGCGCGATCATCGTGGCGGCAGGCAGCGTCACCCACCAGCTGTGATAGTGTTCGGTCACCAACACCATCGCGATAGCCACCAGCACTTTATCAGCAACCGGATCGAGGAAGGCACCAAAACGGGTGCTTTGGTTCCAGCGACGTGCCAGAAAACCGTCAAACCAGTCGGTGACCGCCGCAATACAGAAGATCAGCGCACAAACGAAGGGAGCCCAGGTAAATGGCAGATAAAAAGCCAATACAAAGAATGGGATCAGGATGACGCGAAACAGCGTGAGCAACGTAGGGATATTAAATTGCATATGACGGATAACTATCTGTTGTCAGTGAAATTACCCCTATGTTGCTACAGAGGGCCTAATGTTTCAACGAGTAGAAGATCTTTTCTGCCAGAGCTTGCGAAATACCCGGCACTTTTGCAATTTCTTCGATACTCGCGTTACGAAGACCTTGCAAACCGCCCATATATTTCAACAACATCTGCCGACGCTTTGGACCAACGCCTTCAATGGTCTCAAGCGTACTGGTACTTTTCACCTTCGCCCGTTTTTTACGGTGCCCGCTAATCGCATGATCGTGAGATTCATCGCGGATATGCTGGATAACGTGCAATGCAGGCGAATCAGGCGGCAGGCTAAAGCCCTCACCTTCCGGCTCAAAGAACAGCGTTTCCAGGCCGGCTTTACGATCGGCCCCTTTTGCCACCCCCAACAAGAGTGGGTGCTGTTTGTCCCAGGGAACATCCAGCTCCGCAAAAACGGCTTTCGCCTGCCCTAACTGACCTTTACCGCCGTCGATCAATATGACGTCCGGAATCTTACTGTCTTCAATCGCCTTACCGTAACGCCGACGCAGAACCTGATTCATGGCCGCATAATCGTCACCCGGCGTAATGCCAGTGATGTTATAGCGGCGATATTCTGCACGCAGCGGACCATTGGCATCGAATACCACGCAGGAGGCTACCGTCTGCTCGCCCATCGTGTGGCTGATATCAAAACATTCCATGCGTTTTACTGCCGGTAGCTTAAGTACCGATGCCAGCGCCGTCAGACGTTGGGTAATGGTCGACTGCTGGGAAAGCTTCGTGGTTAACGCCACCGCCGCGTTGGTTCTCGCCAGCTTCAGATAACGAGCGCGATCGCCTCGCGGTTTCGTCTGAACGTTAACCTTCCGCCCGGCCAGCTCAGACAAAGAATCCGCCAGCAGGGTTTTATCGCTAAGATTAAAATCGAGCAGGATCTCACCGGGGAAGGTGCGCATCTGGCTTCCCTGCAAATAGAACTGTCCGACAAAGGTTTCGACGACCTCGCCGAGTTCTGTTCCACTCGGTACTTTCGGGAAATAGCTGCGACTGCCTAACACTTTCCCCTGGCGAATGAACAGAACGTGCACACAGGCCATGCCAGCGTCAAACGCCACGCCGATGACGTCCAGATCGTCTCCGGTATTTGAGACAAACTGTTTTTCAGTCACGCGGCGTACGGCCTGAATTTGATCACGAATGCGGGCAGCCTCTTCAAATTCGAGATTTTGGCTGGCCTTTTCCATCCGGGCGATCAGTTGCGTTAATACCTGATCGTCTTTCCCGGACAGGAACAGACGAACGTAATCAACCTGCTGCGCATACTCTTCTTCACTCACCAGACCCGCGACACACGGACCGAGGCAGCGACCAATCTGATATTGCAGACAAGGACGCGAGCGATTGCGATAAACACTGTTCTCGCACTGACGAATAGGGAAGATTTTCTGCAGCAGCGCCAGCGTCTCACGTACAGCATAACCGTTAGGGAACGGTCCAAAGTACTCGCCTTTGGCATGCTTAGCCCCACGATGCATCGCCAGGCGAGGATGGGTATCGCCGCTGAGGAAAATAAAAGGATAGGATTTATCGTCGCGCAGCAAAACGTTGTAGCGCGGCTGATACAGCTTGATGTAGTTGTGCTCAAGCAGTAACGCTTCGGTTTCGGTGTGCGTTACCGTGACATCAATCTGCTGTATTTGCGCGACCAGCGCTTCGGTCTTACGCGACGCGAGGTTGCTACGGAAGTAGCTGGAAAGCCTTTTTTTCAGGTCTTTCGCTTTCCCGACGTAGATGACCGTCCCGGCGATATCATACATACGATACACGCCGGGCTGACTGGTCACGGTTTTCAGGAACGCTTTGGCATCAAACTGATCGGTCACTGGCTTGTTAATGTCTCCGCATTACACAGGCCATGGCGAATTGCCAGATGAGTCAGCTCAACATCGCCGTGAATGTTTAATTTACTGAACATTCGATAGCGATAGCTGTTCACCGTTTTAGGACTAAGATTCAGCTGTTCTGAGATCTCATTGACCTTCTGACCTTTGGTGATCATCAGCATAATCTGCAACTCACGTTCAGACAAACTGGCAAACGGGGTTTCCGTTTTCTCAGGCTCAATCTGGCTGAGCGCCATTTGCTGAGCGATATCGGAGGCAATATAACGTTGGCCGGAAAAAACCGAACGAATCGCACTCACAACTTCCTGGGGGGCGGCTCCCTTGCTGAGATAGCCCGCAGCTCCTGCCTGCATGACTTTAGCAGGCAACGGGTTTTCGGTATGGACCGTCAGCATGATCACTTTAATGTCAGCCGTTGAACGCGCAATTTTACGCGTTGCCTCAAGGCCACCAATACCGGGCATATTCATGTCCATCAGCACGACGTCAACGGAATTTGAGCGACACCATTTTACCGCATCTTCACCGCAGCACGCCTCACCGACAACTTTAATGCCTTTTATATCTTCAAGAATGCGTCGTATCCCTGCGCGCACCAGTTCGTGGTCATCAACAAGAAAAACGTTGATCAAAGGAATATCTCCAGAATAGGGATAACGCTACCGATAGTTAATCGGTCCTATGTTAACGGGTTTTATCTCAACTTTGAAATGTAAAAAACGCCCGACTTTCGATTTTGCTCTCGTTTTTGGAAATTAGATTGTACGACGGGTGGAAACATTCAGTACTGGCAACCTTCGGCCACGGTTATATCTGCATAGCTGTTTCATAATAGTGACAAAAAAATCATATTCCTTCGCTGAATGCGAACCAGGCAGTTAAAGTTGTAACAATAATTAACGAAGAAAATACTCGAAATAAACATCAAGTGGAGAAAATATATGCAGTGCAACATGTTGTTTATTTTAATGTCACCCACTTTTGTTTGCGCAAAAAACAACCGCTGATATTTTTAGCCTCACTTATGGTATACTCCGCCGCCTTAAGATTTCACATCGCACTTTTTCATTGAAACATAACGAGGAAAATAAATGAGTACGCCTGACTTTTCCACTGCTGAGAATAACCAGGAACTGGCCAATGAAGTCACCTGCCTGAAAGCCATGTTAACGCTGATGCTGCAGGCAATGGGTCAAGCTGATGCAGGACGCGTGATTATTAAAATGGAAAAACAGATCGCACAGATTGAAGATCAATCACAGGCTGCGGTATTTTCCAGCACTGTTAAGCAAATTAAACAGGCCTACCGCCAGTAATAAGAAACCGGCTGAAAGCATCGCTATCAGCCGGTTCTGCGTCTGACACTCAGAACGATAATTTATTCAGATAAGCCCGGTCGCAGCGGCGTAACAGGCAATCTGCGTTTTGTTTGGCGCATTGAATTTCTTTTGCATATTCTTCTGGTGAAAGTTAACGGTATTTTCAGAAATCGAGAGAATTATTGCTATTTCTGAAGATGTTTTGCCCTCAGCGGTCCATTTCAATATTTCTTTTTCCCGCTTGCTAAAGCGCATCTCTGGCGCCATGACCATGTCATCTTCCAGTCGCGTCAGAACGGATAAACTTTCCCGCACCAAGAGCTGCATCCTGAGCTCCACTTCATCATTCGCAAAGCGACTATTGCGGATACTTGCACGTGACACCGATAAAAATCCCAACGCTCGATTAGGTAACATTAAGCATTGCGTCATCCCTTTACGTAAACCATGATTGCGCGCGGCATCCCACAGGGGCTGCGCATCGCGAAATAAGGTGTCGTTCCAGGGTAAATGCCCCTGACTGAAGTTTTCAGGCTTCAGCACCGGATCAATCGCGAAATAATTCTCGGACTGATAATGCGCCACCCAGGCTTTGGGATACGTCGTGTGAAGTGATGTTTTGGGCCGGGTAAAAGGTACGGGATGACGAACACATAGCGCGTAAAAATCGAACTCTAAGTGCTGCGTCTGTTGCTGTAATTCATTATAGACATCCTCTGCCGTCGCCATTTCCTGAAAGCGTAACAGCATGCTCCGTCGCCAGGTGAAGAAATCATGATCCTGCATACTAAGTGGTATTGCCCCTGAGATTGATAATCATCCAAACATATGAAACAAGCTAACACATAAATGTATTTTATATATGCAAATTATCGGACAAAGGAACAATTACTTGAGCGTTACTCAACGGCGAGAGGAAGTAACAGAATCGGGGGTTGATAATAAAGCAATATTTATAAATAGTTATGCGAGCAGTACTCACCCAAAACATTATCGGTGAGTACTGTATGCACAATTTATTGCATCAGAAACTTTTCAAGAAACTGACGGGTTCGTGGCTGTTGCGGATGCGTGAACAGGGATTTAGCGGGGCCCTGCTCCACGATCCTGCCTTGATCCATAAATATCGCCCTGTCGGCCACATCGCGGGCAAAGCTCATTTCATGCGTCACAATCACCATGGTGCGTTTTTCCTGCGCCAGTTGACGGATGGTATTAAGTACCTCGCCAACCAGTTCAGGATCGAGCGCAGAGGTCGGCTCATCAAAAAGAATAACCTCTGGTCGCATCGCCAGCGCCCGGGCAATAGCCACGCGCTGCTGCTGCCCACCGGACAAACGCCGCGGATAGCTGGTTTCTTTACCTGCCAGGCCAACCTTCGCCAGCAGTTCGCGCGCACGTGCTGTCGCTTCGGCTTTCGGCTCGCCTTTAACAATCACCGGGCCTTCAATAATGTTTTCCAGCACCGTACGATGTGGGAACAAATTAAAGTTCTGAAACACAAACCCCACGTGCTGGCGCAACTGACGAATCAGGCCTTTTTGCTGAGTTAACGAACGTGCGGTATCAATGGTAATCTCACCCACTTTAATGGTGCCCGCCTCCGGTTGCTCCAGCAAATTAATGCTACGCAACAGCGTGGTTTTGCCGGAACCGCTCGGCCCGATAATCGCCACGACCTCACCGGGTTTAACGTCGAGATCGATCCCATGTAACACCGTTTGCCCATGGAATTTTTTGACCAGGTTTCTGACTTCGATAGCACTCATTTCGGCTCTCTCTCCTGGCGGTTCAGTTGTTCTTCAAAATAGTTTTGCAGTGCGGAAAGCACCGTCGCCATCACCCAGTAAATCAACGAGGCCGCCAGATACATTGTGAACACTTCCAGAGTACGCGAGGTAATCAGCTGCGCCTGGCGGAACAGTTCCGGTACCTGAATAGTGGCAGCCAGAGAGGTGTCCTTCACCAGGCTAATAAAGCTGTTGCTCAGCGGCGGGAGCGCAACCCGCGCGGCCTGCGGCAGGATCGCCCGGCGCATGGTTTGCCATCTCGTCATGCCAATACTGGCGCCCGCCTCCCACTGCCCTTTGTCGATGGAAGAGATTGCCGCACGCAGGGTTTCCGCAGCATAGGCTGCCGTATTAAGCGACAAGCCAATCATCGCCGCCGGGATGGGATCCAGCTCAATACCAAACTGCGGCAGACCGTAATAGATCATGAACAGTTGGGCAATCAACGGCGTTCCGCGAAAAATTGAGATATAAAAGCGCGCCAGCCAGCGCACAGGCAACAGCGGCGACAGACGCATCAGCGCCAGGATAAACCCCAGCACGAGGCCAAAGAACATCCCGCCGATGCTCAGTTGCAGCGTAAAAACCGCACCTTTGAGCAGGTACGGCAGAGAATCAATCACCAGTTGGATACTTTCATGCATTAGCGTTTTTCTACCTGGTCGTTACACGTGAGGATGGTAGGCAAACAGCGCAGGCGCCCCACCAGTATGAATAAAGAGAATTGGCCCTTCATCTTTGAAGCGTTTCTGGCTGATGCCGTCAATCAGACCTGCCATCGCCTTGCCGGTATACACCGGATCCAACAAGATACCTTCCAGCCGTGCCAGCAGTTTTACCGCCTCCATGCCCTCTTCGTTTGGCGTACCGTAGCCCGGCGCAAAATAATCGTCCCATAGCAGGATATCCGCGGAGGCCGTCAGTTCCAGTTCTCGGGCAATATCCTGCTGTAGCGTAACAACTTTGGGTTTTTGATCCGCCACGCTGCGCGAGACAGTCACGCCGATAAGTTCGACGTCTGGCATCAATTGTTCCAGACCGACGGCAAGTCCGGCATGCGTTCCCGCACTGCCCGAGGCAACCACTACGGAAGAGAGCGCAACAGCGCCTTCACACTGTTGGGCTATTTCCAGCGCACTTTCCACATAACCCAGTGCGCCCAGCGCATTAGAGCCTCCAACCGGGATCACATACGGGCGGAACCCTTGCGCTTCAATACGCGTCGCCAACTCCTGCAGTTGTGCATTCGGATCGGTCAGCGCATCGCACATTTCAATTTGCGTATTAAACAGGTCCAGCAGCAGACGGTTGCCATTGGTGAGATAGTTTTCCGCAGTGGTGCCAATCGGATTTTCCAGCAGCGCCACACAGTGCAGACCGAGCTTAGCCGCTACCGCCGCCGTCTGGCGAACGTGGTTAGACTGAATCGCACCGGCGGTTATCAGCGTATCAGCGCCTTCACGCAGCGCGTCTGCGGCGAGAAATTCCAGCTTACGCAGCTTATTGCCGCCCATGGCCATCGGCGTGACGTCATCGCGTTTGATGAAAATATCGCGCCCGAGGTAGTCGGAAAAGCGTGGAAGATATTCGAGCGGTGTTGGCGCGCCAATAAATTCCAGACGTGGAAAGCGCGTTAAGTTATGCAGCGGCATACAGCCTCCGGTATTCGTTGTTGTGATGTTCTTTTTATTATGCACGTTCAGGCGCAATGAAATAAAAAAAGGCGCTGTTAAAGGCGCCTTTTTTCATCGGATGACGATTATTTCGTCACATCCGCTCCAAACCATTTTTCAGACAGCGCTTTCAGCGTACCGTCTTTTTGCATTTCGGCAATGGCAGCATCAACCGCTTTCAGCAGATCTTCATTGCCTTTGCGCAGCGCCACGCCGGACTCCTGGCGGGAGAATGCTTCACCGGTAACGGCCAGCGTATCCTTGGTTTTTTTCACCAGGTCCAGTGCGGCCAGGCGGTCAACCAGAATGGCATCGATACGGCCTACGCGCAGATCCTGGTATTTGGTCGGATCATCATCATAGGTACGAATATCCACGCCCTGCACGTTCTGACGCAGCCACTCTTCATAGTTGGTACCCAGACCAACGCCGACTTTTTTACCTTTCAGATCGGCAGCAGTCTTAATAACGCCTTCATTGCCTTTCTTCACCAGCGCCTGAATACCAGACACAGTATACGGGGTAGAGAAATCGTATTTTTTCTTCCGTTCGTCAGAGATGGTCACCTGGTTGATGACCACGTCAATGCGTTTGGAATCAAGAGAGGCCAGCATACCGTCCCATTTGGTCGGTTTGAGCGAGGCTTTCACACCCAGATGTTTAGCCAGCTCCTCGGCAAATTCCACTTCAAAACCGGTCAGCTTGCCGTCATCGCCCTGAAAACTAAACGGGGGATAGGTCCCTTCCAGGCCCACCAGCAGCGTGCCGCGCTCTTTAACTTTATTTAACAGACCTTCATCCGCATAAGTCTTTACGCTCATTCCGGCGACAAGTGCAACAGCCATTACACCCATCAGAGCCTGACGTCCCAGAAGTGCTAATTTCATAGTTACCCCGAATATTGTCATTAGTGACTGCTATTTATACACAAAATCATTCTAGTTGCATCAAGGCGGCAAGCGAGTAAGTCCCCAGGAGCTTACTAAAGTAAGTGACTGGGGTGAATGAGCGCAGCCAACACAGAGGCAACTTGAAGGATGACATGTTTATGAGCGTAGTGTAGAGCGCTTGTCGTGATCCACAAACATCACTCTGTTACACCTTATTCGTTTTTAATATATATCAGAACTGGCTGTCCAGGAGGATTTCTGCATATGTCCCATATGGGTATGGGCTTTGAACTGCTCATACTTACGCAAGGCGATGCGGTAATTGTTGGTGCTGGTTTCCGGCAGCCACGGGGCAAGGTTTTCGTCGAGGAACCCTTCCTGCAGCAGGTCGTGAGAGATATTTTGTTCGGTCAGATGATTTCCGAGGCGGCGCAGGCGGACAACGTATTCACGTACCGTGCCGTGGCTCATTTCGGTCTGCTCGAATAAAAATTGTTTAAAACCGATAATGTCAAAAAAGTCGCTCTGCTCTTTGCAGTGCAAATCACCGCAAAAACGACACAGTGCCACCCACTCTTTTTTTTCCTGTTCCCACTCAGCTTCATTGAGCAAAGTGTCCAGTCGGGCGATGGCGATTTTATTCACAATTTGCCCGCGGCGAACCAACGTGATCCGGTCGAGCAGCTTAAAGCAATGGGCGCAATGCGTCTGGCTGTGTTTGAAATCTTTGAGGTAGCGGCTTAGAGGCCGTCTTTTTGATTGCTGCACCGTCATGAGAACTCCTGGTAGTCAATTCGTAATGCGGCATTGTTCAGGGGTAATAATGTACCCCTATAGCTTACCCAGCTTGGTGCGTAGACGTTTGATGGCCTGACTGTGCAACTGGCTGACCCGTGATTCCCCGACTTCCAGTACCGCGCCAATCTCTTTCAGATTCAGCTCTTCCTGGTAGTACAGCGTTAACACCAGCTTTTCGCGCTCCGGCAACGCCTCGATCGCGTCCATCACGCGCTGGCGGAGGTTACCCTCAAGTAGCTGTTGTAACGGGTTTTCCTGCTGATGTTCTTCCGTCACCAGCTCAATACTATCGCCATGCTCTTCCCGCCACTCGTCATAAGAGAAGAGCTGGCTGTTATTGGTATCAAGCAACATCTGACGATACTCTTGCACAGGAATAGCCAGACGCTCCGCCACTTCGGTTTCAGTCGCGTTACGCCCTAATTCCTGCTCCAGTTGTCCCATCGCCTGTGCCACTTCGCGAGCATTGCGCCGAACGCTACGCGGCACCCAGTCCCGGCTACGTAGTTCGTCCAGCATCGCTCCACGAATACGCTGCACTGCGTAAGTGGTAAATGCCGTTCCTTGCAAAGCGTCATATCGGTCAACTGCATTCAATAACCCGATGCCGCCCGCTTGTAGCAGGTCATCCAGTTCTACGCTCGCCGGCAAACGCACCTGAAGGCGCAATGCTTCGTGACGCACCAACGGTACATAACGCTGCCACAGCGAGTGTTTATCCATTACACCTTCAGCGGTATACAGTGAATTCACGATAAACAGCCCTGCGTTAAATGAGTTATCGGCATGATTATCCGTTTCTGCAGGGGTTTTAATCGGGTGAATAGTGGGTGAAATGGGGGGTTATTTAGGGGTTACGGGTAAAGCTAATTATAAAAAACCCCGCCGGAGCGGGGTTTGCGCAGTAAGCGTAAATTAACGCAGCAGAGACAGAACGTTCTGCGTGGTCTGGTTAGCCTGTGCCAGTACAGAAGTACCTGCCTGTTGCAGAATGTTTGCACGAGACATGTTGGACACTTCGGTCGCGTAGTCAGCATCTTCGATACGGCTACGTGCTTCAGACAGGTTGTTTACGGTGTTACCCAGGTTGGTGATGGTAGAGTTGAAACGGTTCTGTACCGCACCCAGGTCGGAACGCAGGTCAGCAACCTGAGCCAGCGCTGCGTCGATTTTAGCCAGTGGGCCTTCAGTTTTCACGGCAGCGACTTCGTTCAGCGCTGCACCAGATTTGAAGTTGTGATCTTTTACGCTGGATGCCAGGTACTGTTTTCCACCTACGGTAGCGATTTCAGTTTTACCGTTCACACCACCAAACTGAACAGCGGCTTCTTTGCTAACACCTTTATCGTCGGTGTATGCAACAGTTTTAGCAGTGATTTTGCCGTCTTTGTAATCAGCAGCGTAGTATTTGCCACCGTTTTCCAGAGCATAGCCGCCATCAATCACTTTACCGTTTTTGTCTTCAAAAGACATTTTCACCAAGGTGGTGTTGGCAGCAGTTGCACCGGTAACACCTGCATCAGCCAACGCTGTTGCTGCATCTGTTGTAACTGGTTTAGCTGCAGGAGTATCTACAACCTGATTTTTGGTAACGGTTGTAGTTTCTGCTTTGGTAATGCCTGTTGCATCTTTAGCACCAAAGGTTACGGCACCAGTAGTCCCATCGATTGTCGCCTTGTACATGCCGTCACCTTTGGTTGGATCCGTTTCATCCGAACCAGTGACGCTTATATAATGCTGACCATCTTTAAACTCAATCGTCGCCTTACCTTTACCAGCAGTGCCCCCAACTGCAGTATCAATTAACCCTTGAGCAGGTCCGGTAAGAGCGACACCGTCTTTATAGGTTGCTGCACCTACAACTGTAGCGCTAGTCTTATAACCGTCCTGCACGCTCAGGCTATCCAGACCCAGAGTTTTGGAGTTAATTTCTTTCAGGTTGATATCGATGGTTTCGCCATCGTTGGCACCGACCTGGATGGTCAGGGTGTTGTCTTTCGCCAGCACTTTCACGCCGTTGAACTGGGTCTGACCAGATACGCGGTCGATTTCGTTCAGACGCTGAGTGATTTCAGCCTGGATAGAGTCGAGGTCAGACTGGGAGTTGGTACCAGTAGAAGACTGAACCGCCAGCTCACGAACACGCTGCAGGTTGTTGTTGATTTCAGACAGAGAACCTTCAGTGGTCTGCGCGATGGAGATACCATCGTTGGCGTTACGGGACGCCTGAGTCAGACCTTTGATGTTAGAGGTGAAGCGGTTAGCAATCGCCTGACCAGCAGCATCATCTTTCGCGCTGTTGATACGCAGACCAGAGGACAGACGCTCGATAGCGGAGCTCAGGGAAGACTGAGATTTGTTCAGGTTATTCTGGGTCAACAGCGACAGGCTGTTTGTATTGATGACTTGTGCCATGATCTTTTCCTTATCAATTACAACTTGATGTTATTGGGCTGTTGCCCACGGTTTCTCACCGTAACCCTTGTATCGGCACCTTAATTTCGAACTTTAGAAAATTTTTACTTTCCGTCGTTTTTTTTCTTAGCCGCTGAAATACCCTCTATATGCACCACTATTCCGCGCATTATTTTTGCAAAACTATTATTAAACTTTGCGCGCAGATTGCCGATAAAGCGGTTAACTACTGTTTGCAATCACAAGGAATTAGGCATGCCTTCATTTACATCACTGGGCGTTGGTTCGAACTTACCGCTGGATACATTGCTGACAAACTTAACCACTGCTGAGAAAAAGCGTTTAACGCCGATTACTCAGCAGCAGAGCGCTAACACCTCGCGTCTGACCGCGTATGGCACGCTAAAAAGTGCATTAGAAAAATTTCAGACTGCGAATACCGCACTGAACAATGCCGATCTGTTTAAAAGCACCACTGCTACCAGCAGCACAGAAGATTTAAAAGTCAGCACCACCGCGGGCGCTGCTCCAGGGAAATACACCGTCAGCGTCACTCAACTGGCGCAGGCACAGTCATTATCGACTACGGCGAAAATTACCTCGACTAAAGAACAGTTGGGCGATACCAGCGTCGATGAACGTACGATTACGATTTCCCAACCGGGCCGTAAAGAGCCACTGGAAATCAAATTAGGCAAAGGCGAAACCTCACTGGAAGATATTCGCGATGCCATAAATGATGCCGACAGCGGTATTTCCGCAAGTCTGGTGAAGGTTAAAGAAGACGACTACCAGTTGGTGTTAACCGCAGAAAGCGGCACTGAAAGTGAAATGACCATCTCGGTGTCCAACGACGCAAAACTGAGCGATTTACTGTCCTATGACAGCAAAGCCGGCAGCGGGAAAATGAAACAGCTGGTCGGGGCGCAAAATGCGCAATTGACGGTCAACGGCATTGATATTGAACGTCAAAGCAATACTGTAACTGACGCTCCGCAGGGCATCACGCTCCAGCTGACCAAAGAAGTAAAAGATGCGTCTATCACGGTAACAAAAAGTGATGAAAAAGCCACCACGGCGATCAAGGCCTGGGTAGAAGCCTATAACTCACTGGTGGATACCTTTGGCACGCTGACGAAATATAAAGAAGTTGAACCGGGTGAAGCGGCCAGCGCCGATAACGGCGCGTTACTGGGCGACAGTGTTCTCCGTACAATTCAAAACGGCATTCGTGCGCCATTTGCTAACAGCGGCAGCGAGTCCCCGTTTAAAACCATGTCTGAGATTGGTATTACGCAGGATGGCGGCACTGGCAAGTTAAAAATTGATGAAGAAAAACTGGCTAAGGCACTGAAAGATAACACGGCAGCGACCCGTGAACTGTTGGTGGGTGACGGCAAAGAGACCGGTATTACCACTAAGATTGCCACCGAAGTAAAAAGCTATCTGGCCGATGACGGCATTATCGATAATGCGCAAGACAATATTAACGCCAACCTGAAGCTGCTGACTAAACAGTATCTGACCGTCAGCAACAGTATTGATGAAGTCGTTGCTCGTTATAAAGCCCAGTTTACCCAACTGGATTCCATGATGAGTAAGCTGAACAGCACCAGTACCTATCTGGGCCAACAATTTTCAGCGATGAATAATTCCTGATAACACGAGGTAAGCATGTATACCGCGAGCGGTACCAAAGCCTATGCACAGGTCAGCGTGGAAAGCGCCGTAATGAGCGCCAATCCACATCAGCTGATTGAAATGTTGTTTGATGGTGCGAACAGCGCCCTGGTGCGCGCTCGCCTGTTTATGCAGCAGGGTGATATCGTCGCCAAAGGTGAAGCGTTAAGTAAAGCCATCAATATTATTGATAATGGCCTGAAAGCCGGCCTGGACCACGAAAAAGGGGGAGAACTCGCCACCCATCTCTCTTCATTGTATGACTATATGGTTCGCCGCTTACTGCACGCTAATCTGAATAATGATTGTCAAGCCATTGAAGAAGTCGAAGGGTTACTCGGCAACATTGCGGATGCCTGGAAACAGATCTCACCGAACGCGTCGTCCCAGGAGTCTCGTTAATGACCTCAGCCGTGGAGTTTATCAACCGTTGGCAGCGCATCGCGCTACTCAGTCACTCGCTGCTGGAACTGGCGCAGCGTGGTGAATGGGACCTTTTACTGGAACAGGAAGTTACCTATCTGCAAAGTATTGAAGTGGTCATGGAAGAGCAAACTCCACCAGGCATTACGCGAAGTATTCAGGACTTAGTGGCCGGGTACATTAAACAGACGCTGGATAACGAACAACTGCTCAAAACATTGTTGCAGCAGCGCCTGGATGAACTCAGCAATCTCATCGGTCAGTCGACGCGCCAAAAGACGCTGAATAACGCCTATGGTCGTCTTTCCGGCATGCTGTTAGTCCCCGACGCCCCCACTGCCCCACAATAATTTCCCGTCTCGTCTGAATTATCTTCCATACTCCAGAGGTCGGCCAAACGACTTCTGGAGCACGGAAGATGAAAAATCCCACGTTATTGCAGTATTTTCACTGGTATTACCCTGAGGGCGGTCAACTCTGGCCCGAACTTGCCGAACGCGCAGGCGGACTCAATGACATCGGCATCAATATGGTGTGGTTACCTCCCGCCTATAAAGGCGCATCCGGCGGCTACTCCGTTGGCTACGACTCCTACGATCTGTTTGATCTGGGCGAATTCGACCAAAAGGGAACCGTCGCCACCAAATACGGCGATAAAAACCAGCTGCTGGCGGCGATAGACGCGCTAAAACACAATGATATTGCCGTCCTGCTCGACGTGGTGGTCAACCACAAAATGGGCGCGGATGAGAAAGAGAATATCCGCGTTCAGCGGGTTAACGCCGACGATCGCACGCAAATAGATGATGAGATAGTCGAATGTGAAGGCTGGACGCGTTACACCTTCCCTGCCCGCGCAGGCCAGTACTCGCAATTCATTTGGGACTTTAAATGTTTCAGCGGCATTGACCATATCGAAAATCCAACCGAAGACGGCATTTTTAAAATCGTTAACGACTACACCGGTGAAGGCTGGAACGATCAGGTTGATGATGAGTTGGGTAATTTTGATTATCTGATGGGCGAAAACATCGATTTCCGTAATCACGCGGTCACCGAGGAGATCAAATACTGGGCTCGCTGGGTGATGGAGCAAACCCAGTGCGACGGTTTTCGCTTAGATGCCGTGAAACATATTCCGGCATGGTTTTATAAAGAGTGGATCGAGCACGTACAGGAAGTCGCTCCCAGGCCACTGTTTATCGTCGCGGAATACTGGTCCCACGAGGTCGATAAGCTACAAACCTACATTAATCAGGTGGAGGGGAAAACCATGTTGTTCGATGCCCCTTTGCAGATGAAATTCCACGAAGCCTCCCGTCAGGGTCGTGATTACGACATGAGCCAGATTTTCACCGACACGTTAGTGGAGGCCGATCCATTTCATGCCGTAACGCTGGTAGCCAACCACGACACTCAGCCCTTACAGGCGCTCGAAGCCCCTGTCGAGCCGTGGTTTAAGCCGCTGGCCTATGCGTTGATCCTGTTACGAGAAAACGGCGTGCCGTCGGTGTTTTATCCTGACCTCTACGGAGCGCATTACGAAGACACTGGCGGAGATGGCGAAACCTATCCTATCGACATGCCGATCATCGAGCAGCTTGATGAACTGATCCTCGCGCGCCAACGCTTCGCGCACGGGGTACAGACGCTCTTTTTCGATCATCCTAACTGTATTGCTTTTAGCCGCAGCGGAACGGATGAAGATCCCGGCTGTGTGGTGGTCCTGTCTAACGGCGATGATGGGGAGAAGACAATTAATCTCGGCGCGAATTATGGCAATAAAACCTGGCGTGACTATCTGGGAAATCGCGAAGAAAGCGTGGTCACCGATGAAAACGGTGAAGCAACGTTTTTCTGTAACGGCGGTAGCGTCAGCGTGTGGGTAATTGAGGACGTGTTGTAAAACTTAACCCCGGTGGCCGTTGGCTACCGGGGCGTATAACTTATGGCAGTGGCGTGGCCAGCGGCGTTTTCTTTAACGCGTCAGCACATTCCTGCGTCGGGCGATCGACCCGCTGCAGCGTCATACCGTCATATTCCAGCGTATTGCCTTCCCGCTCAATCTCATACAGCTCGCGTTTCACCGTCACGTTGGTGAGATCGCCTGAAATCATCGTCAGTTTCCCCGGCAGGGCAATGACCCGCTGCCACTGGCGACAATCCAGCGTATCGCCCTCTTTTGTTACCACCAGGCTGGCAATCGCTTCCGGGCTGACCAGGCTGCGTTGCGGACCTTTTGACTGCCAGTATCCTTCCAGACCGGCTGGCGCTGGCGTTTTCACCACGTCGTTATAATTTTCTACTTCGGCGCATCCGGTAAGCGCCAGAAATACACCAACGATTGCTAATTTTTTCATCATTCATCCTGCATGCGAAGAAAATGGGATTGTGGCATTAAAGGCCTGATGCCGCCAGCCTTTCGGCTGCGTTGAGAAAGATTGATCCAGACGGTATTACCTCTTATTACTCATAGTCAAAAATTCTGATCGGTGTAGTATCCACACTTCTTGTTACATACCTTCTGAGTTCAGAGGCAAAACGCATGTCATGGCAACACTTCAAACAGGCCTGGTTAATTAAATTTTGGGCCCCCGCCCCTGCGGTCATCGCAGCGGGTATTCTCTCTACTTATTATTTCGGCATTACGGGAACCTTCTGGGCCGTGACCGGAGAATTCACTCGCTGGGGTGGTCAAATCCTGCAACTTTTTGGCGTGCATGCCGAAGAGTGGGGATACTACAAATTGATCCATCTCGAAGGCTCGCCCCTGACCCGCATTGACGGGATGATGATCCTCGGCATGTTTGGTGGCTGTTTTGCTGCCGCGCTGTGGGCAAACAACGTCAAATTACGCATGCCGCGCAGTCGGGTGCGCATTATGCAGGCGATAGTCGGCGGGATGATCGCCGGTTTCGGTGCCCGACTGGCAATGGGCTGTAACCTGGCCGCATTCTTCACCGGCATTCCGCAGTTCTCGCTACACGCCTGGTTTTTCGCACTGGCAACGGCTATTGGCTCGTGGTTTGGCGCACGCTTTACCCTGCTGCCGATGTTCCGTATTCCGGTCAAAATGCAGAAAGTCTCCGCCGCTTCACCGTTGACGCAAAAACCGGACCAGGCCCGTCGCCGTTTTCGCCTCGGCATGCTGGTGTTTATCGCCATGATCGGCTGGGCGCTACTCACCGCAATGGATAAACCCAAGCTCGGTCTGGCGATGCTGTTTGGCGTCGGGTTTGGTCTGCTGATTGAACGGGCGCAGATCTGCTTCACCTCCGCCTTCCGCGACCTGTGGATTTCCGGTCGCACCCATATGGCAAAAGCGATCATCTTCGGGATGGCGGTCAGCGCCATCGGTATCTTTAGCTACGTGCAACTTGGCGTTGAGCCTAAAATCATGTGGGCGGGTCCAAATGCGGTGATCGGCGGCTTGCTTTTCGGCTTCGGTATTGTTTTAGCGGGCGGGTGTGAAACCGGCTGGATGTACCGCGCCGTTGAAGGTCAGGTACATTACTGGTGGGTTGGTCTGGGCAACGTAATTGGCTCGACCATTCTGGCCTACTACTGGGATGACTTTGCTCCCGCGCTTGCCACCAACTGGGACAAAGTGAATCTGCTTAACACCTTCGGCCCGCTCGGTGGTCTGCTGGTGACCTATCTGCTGTTATTTGCCGCGCTGATGCTGATTATCGGCTGGGAAAAACGTTTCTTCCGTCGCGCAGGGCTGACGCCTGCCAAGGAGTCTGTATGAAAAATATCGTGCCTGATTATCGCCTCGATATGGTCGGCGAACCGTGCCCGTACCCGGCTGTAGCCACGCTGGAAGCGATGCCGCAATTGAAGAAAGGTGAAATTCTGGAAGTGGTGAGCGATTGCCCGCAGTCAATCAACAATATTCCACTGGATGCGCGTAATCACGGTTATACGGTGCTGGATATTCAGCAGGATGGCCCAACGATCCGCTATTTGATTCAGAAATAACTCGTTGCCGGATGGCGCTGCGCTTATCCGGCAAACATTCTCTGCACGCAGTCTCTACACCTGCATCGACATCACTTCCTGATACGCCGACACCAGTTTATTACGCACCTGAATACCCATCTGCATCGATACCGACGCTTTTTGCATATCGGTCATCACATCATTCAGCGCAATACCCGGTTCACCGAGGGTAAATTTCTCAGCCTGCACACGGGATGCGGTTTGCACATCGCTGATCCTGTCTAACGCTGCATGCAGTTGACCGGCAAAACTCACGGTCGGTTGTGGCTGCAAATCCTGCATTTTTGCTGACATCGCCGTGGTCTGTAGCTGGCTGATGACCCCTTCAATCCCCTGTATTGCCGACATTCTGATCCCCTGGATGATTTTTTACGTAGTTGAGATTACCAGTTAGTCAATAAGATAAAGGCGTTAAATAACGATAAAAAACCACGGTTTTTAACGCATAGAAAAATTCGAAACCGCAAATAATGAGACCGTCAATTTTTCGAGTTTGCTGACCCGGGAGTGAGTCTTGTTCCACTTTGCAAAAAACGCCGTCCACGATAAGCCACGAGGTGCGAGATGAGTGCGACAGCATCGACTGCAACCCAGCTTAAACCTCTCGAGTGGTTAAACCGCCTGCGCGCGAATCCCAGAATTCCTCTGATTGTGGCGGGAGCCGCTGCCGTCGCTATCATCGTGGCGATGGTCCTGTGGGCCAAAGCGCCTGACTACCGCACGCTGTTCAGCAATCTTTCCGATCAGGATGGTGGCGCGATTGTCACCCAACTGACGCAGATGAACGTTCCCTACCGTTTTACTGAGGGAAGCGGCGCCATTGAAGTTCCTGCCGATAAAGTCCACGAACTGCGCTTACGTCTGGCGCAACAAGGCCTGCCGAAAGGCGGTGCGGTGGGCTTTGAACTGCTGGATCAGGAAAAGTTTGGTATCAGCCAGTTTAGCGAGCAGGTCAACTACCAGCGTGCGCTGGAAGGTGAATTAGCCCGTACCATTGAAACGCTGGGACCGGTAAAACGCGCCCGCGTGCATCTGGCAATGCCGAAACCGTCGCTGTTTGTGCGTGAACAAAAAGCGCCTTCAGCCTCCGTCACCGTCAATCTCGAGCCGGGCCGCGCCCTCGATGAAGGTCAGATCAGTGCGGTCACGCATTTGGTCTCCAGCGCTGTTGCAGGCTTACCTCCGGGCAACGTTACGCTGGTCGACCAGGCGGGTCACCTGTTAACTCAGTCGAACACCAGCAGCCGCGATCTTAACGATGCGCAACTGAAATACGCCAGCGATGTTGAGGGCCGCGTTCAGCGTCGTATCGAATCGATCCTGTCGCCGATTGTCGGCAACGGTAATGTACACGCTCAGGTCACCGCACAGCTGGATTTTGCCAACAAAGAGCAAACCGAAGAGCAGTATCGTCCAAACGGTGATGAGTCCCAGGCCGTGCTGCGTTCACGTCAGTTGAACGTCAGCGAACAGGTTGGTAGCGGAGCGCCAGGCGGCGTCCCGGGCGCATTGTCTAATCAGCCTGCTCCGGCAAATACCGCGCCAATCGCCACCCCACCGGCTAATCAGCAAAACGCGCAAAATACGCAAAACCCGCAAACGGCGAATAACAGCAATAATGCCGGCCCGCGCAGTACGCAGCGCAATGAAACCAGCAACTATGAAGTCGACCGTACCATTCGCCACACCAAAATGAACGTTGGCGATGTACAGCGTCTCTCGGTGGCAGTAGTCGTCAACTATAAAACCTTGCCAGACGGCAAACCGTTGCCGTTAACCGCCGAGCAGATGAAACAGATTGAGGATCTGACCCGCGAAGCGATGGGCTTCTCAGACAAGCGTGGCGATACCCTGAACGTGGTGAACTCTCCCTTCACGGCGACCGACGATTCCATTGGCGAGCTACCGTTCTGGAAACAGCAGTCCTTTATTGATCAGTTAATGTCCGCAGGTCGTTGGTTACTGGTTCTGTTAGTCGCCTGGATCCTGTGGCGAAAAGCTGTTCGCCCGCAGTTGGTTCGTCGCAGCGAAGAAGCAAAAGCCGTTCAAGAGAAAACGCGTATCCGTCAGGAAACCGAAGAAGCGGTTGAAGTTCGCCTCAGCAAAGACGAACAAACCCAGCAGCGTCGAACTAATCAGCGTCTGGGTGCAGAAGTCATGAGTCAGCGTATTCGTGAAATGTCAGATAACGATCCGCGCGTCGTGGCGCTGGTCATTCGCCAGTGGATGAGTAACGATCATGAGTAATGCCCTTACCGGTACCGATAAAAGCGTCATCCTGCTGATGACCATTGGCGAAGATCGCGCGGCGGAGGTGTTTAAGCACCTTTCCACGCGCGAAGTTCAGGCGCTCAGTACAGCGATGGCGAACGTACGCCAGATCTCCAACAAACAGTTGACGGAAGTGCTGGCCGAGTTTGAGCAAGAAGCAGAACAGTTTGCCGCACTGAATATCAACGCCAACGAATATCTACGCTCCGTGCTGGTGAAAGCGCTTGGCGAGGAACGTGCCTCCAGCCTGCTGGAAGATATTCTGGAAACCCGCGATACCACCAGCGGCATTGAAACGCTCAACTTTATGGAGCCGCAAAGCGCCGCCGACCTTATCCGCGACGAGCATCCGCAGATTATCGCCACCATTCTGGTGCACCTCAAACGGGGTCAGGCTGCCGATATTCTGGCGCTGTTTGACGAACGTTTACGTCATGACGTCATGCTGCGTATCGCCACATTCGGCGGCGTACAGCCTGCCGCGCTGGCAGAACTGACCGAGGTACTCAACGGTCTGCTCGATGGCCAGAACCTCAAGCGCAGCAAAATGGGCGGCGTGAGAACGGCGGCAGAAATTATCAACCTGATGAAAACCCAGCAGGAAGAAGCCGTTATTACCGCCGTACGCGAATTCGACGGCGAACTGGCACAGAAAATTATCGACGAGATGTTCCTGTTCGAAAACCTGGTGGACGTCGACGATCGCAGCATCCAGCGCCTGCTGCAGGAAGTGGATTCCGAATCGCTGCTGATTGCCCTGAAAGGTGCCGAACAGCCGCTGCGCGAGAAGTTCCTGCGCAACATGTCGCAACGTGCTGCCGATATTCTGCGCGACGACCTCGCCAACCGCGGTCCGGTGCGTTTGTCGCAAGTGGAAAACGAACAGAAAGCCATTCTGCTTATTGTGCGTCGTCTGGCGGAAACCGGCGAGATGGTGATAGGCAGCGGCGAGGATACCTATGTCTAACGAACTGCCATGGAAAGTCTGGACCCCGGACGATCTCGCCCCACCAATGGCGGAGTTCATACTGGCCGACCACAGCGAAACGCCGCTGTCAGAAGAGTCCGACGAGCCGGAACTCTCTGCAGAGCAACAGCTTGAGCAGCAGCTTGCACAGTTGCAAATGCAAGCCCATGAGCAAGGCTATAACGCGGGCCTGGCGGAAGGTCGACAAAAGGGCCACGAACAAGGTTATCAGGAAGGTCTGAACCAGGGGCTGGAGCAAGGTCAGAGCCAGGCGCGCGCTCAGCATGCGCCGATTCATGCCCGCATGCAGCAGTTGGTGAGCGAATTTCAGAATACGCTGGACGCACTGGACAGCGTTATCGCCTCACGCCTGATGCAAATGGCGCTGGAAGCCGCGCGTCAGGTGATTGGTCAGACGCCAATCGTGGATAACGCGGCGTTGATTAAGCAAATCCAACAGCTGTTGCAGCAGGAGCCGTTGTTTAGCGGTAAACCGCAATTGCGTGTGCATCCGGACGATCTCCAGCGTGTGGAGGAGATGCTCGGTGCGACCCTCAGCCTGCACGGCTGGCGGTTGCGCGGCGATCCGACGCTGCATCACGGCGGTTGTAAAGTCTCAGCCGACGAAGGCGATCTGGATGCCAGCGTCGCCACGCGTTGGCAAGAACTCTGCCGTCTGGCAGCGCCGGGAGTCGTGTAATGACCACTCGCCTGACTCGCTGGCTCAATACACTGGACAACTTCGAAGAGAAAATGTCGCTACTGCCTGCGGTGCGCCGTTACGGTCGACTGACCCGTGCCACCGGGCTGGTGCTGGAGGCCACGGGATTACAATTGCCGCTCGGCGCCACCTGCGTTATTGAGCGTCAGGACGGCAACGAAACCCAGGAAGTCGAAAGTGAAGTTGTGGGCTTTAACGGTCAGCGTCTGTTTCTGATGCCGCTCGAAGAGGTCGAAGGCGTTTTGCCTGGCGCGCGCGTGTACGCAAAGAACATTGCTGGCGAAGGTCTGCAAAGCGGCAAGCAATTACCGCTTGGCCCTGCACTGCTCGGGCGGGTGCTAGACGGTAGCGGCAAACCGCTCGACGGACTGCCCGCCCCGGATACCACCGAAACCGGGGCGTTGATTACTCCGCCGTTTAACCCGCTCCAACGTACCGCGATTGAACACGTACTGGATACCGGCGTACGTCCCATCAACGCGTTGTTAACCGTTGGTCGCGGCCAGCGTATGGGACTTTTCGCAGGCTCCGGCGTTGGTAAAAGCGTTCTGCTCGGCATGATGGCGCGCTATACCCAGGCCGATGTTATCGTCGTGGGCTTGATTGGCGAACGTGGCCGTGAAGTTAAAGATTTCATTGAAAATATCCTCGGAGCCGACGGTCGCGCACGCTCGGTGGTGATTGCCGCTCCGGCAGATGTCTCGCCGCTATTACGTATGCAAGGCGCGGCCTATGCTACGCGTATTGCTGAAGATTTCCGCGATCGTGGACAGCACGTATTGCTGATTATGGACTCCCTCACCCGCTACGCGATGGCGCAACGTGAGATAGCCCTGGCGATCGGCGAGCCGCCGGCAACCAAAGGTTATCCCCCTTCAGTATTCGCCAAATTACCGGCGCTGGTTGAACGTGCCGGGAACGGTATTCACGGCGGCGGTTCAGTTACCGCGTTTTATACGGTACTGACCGAGGGTGACGACCAGCAGGACCCCATTGCGGATTCCGCGCGCGCGATTCTGGACGGCCACATTGTGCTGTCACGTCATCTGGCTGAGGCGGGTCACTATCCGGCCATCGATATTGAAGCCTCGATCAGCCGCGCTATGACCGCGCTCATTAGTGAACAACACTATGCGCGGGTGCGTAACTTTAAACAGTTGCTATCCAGCTTCCAGCGCAACCGCGATCTGGTTAGCGTGGGGGCGTATGCCAAAGGCAGCGATCCCATGCTGGATAAAGCCATCGCCTTATGGCCGCAACTGGAAGCGTTCTTACAGCAAGGCATCTTTGAACGGGCTGACTGGGAAGATTCTCTGCAAGCTTTAGAACTGATTTTCCCTGGTGTGTGATTAAGCAGGAGAGCATAGGTCATGGCACAACATGGTGCATTAGCAACATTGAAAGACCTGGCTGAAAAAGAGGTAGATGACGCCGCTGTCTTATTGGGAGAGATGCGTCGTGGCTGTCAGCAGGCGGAAGAGCAGTTGAAGATGCTGATCGATTATCAGCATGAGTATCGCAACAATCTTAACACTGACATGGGTCAGGGTATTACCAGCAATCGCTGGATCAATTACCAGCAATTTATTCAGACGCTGGAAAAAGCCATTGAGCAACATCGCCAACAGCTCAATCAATGGACGCAGAAAGTGGACCAGGCTTTGAACAGTTGGCGTGATAAAAAACAACGTTTACAGGCATGGCAGACTCTGCAGGACAGACAAACCTCGGCGGCATTGCTGGCTGAAAACCGCCTGGATCAGAAAAAAATGGATGAATTTGCTCAGCGCGCAGCTATGAGGAAACCCGAATGATTACTTTACCCCAACTGATTACCACCGACACCGACGTAGCCGCAGGTCTTCAGTCTGGCAAAGCGGTAGATTCAGCCGAGGATTTTTTAGCGCTGCTGGCTGGCGCATTAGGTGCGGGCGACGCACAGGGTAAAGACGCCCCGCTGTCGCTTGCCGACTTACAGGCGGCCGGTAGCAAACTGCAAAAAGGGTTGCTGCAAAAAAATGGCGATCCAACCCCGTCGCTCAAGTTATCCGAGCTGCTGGCGCAAAAAGAGATGCAAACCGATGCGTCTCTTGCTGACATGACAGACGCTCAGCAACTGTTGTCAGCCCTCACGCCCTCCTTGAAAGCTAATGCCCTGACAACACTGGGCAAAGTCGCTCAGCAGGATGAAAAAACCACCACGCTCAGCGATGACGATCTCGCCAGCCTGAGCGCGTTGTTCGCCATGCTGCCAGGACAACCACTGGCTACGCCTGCCATCGACAGCGCGCCAGTCCCAGTTGATGCCGCACTTTCGGCGTTGTCACGCGGCACGGTACACGGCGCTATCGCCGATAACGCGGGCGAATTGCTGCCCGGTGATGCCAAAAAAGGCAAAGCGGATATTGCCAATCCTGGCAGCAGCCTGGATCAGACAAACAATCCGACGCTAACCCCGTTGACGGCAGCAGCGACGACCAAAGCGGAAATTGACAGTTCCCCTTCGCCAACCAGCGTTGGCGTTACGGCGGCTCCGTTAAGTAGCCCGCAACCCCATGCTCAGCCGTTACCGACCGCCGCCCCCGTGCTCAGCGCCCCATTGGGTAGCCACGAATGGCAGCAATCTCTGAGCCAGCACGTCACGCTGTTTACGCGTCAGGGTCAGCAAAGCGCAGAACTGCGCCTGCATCCACAGGATCTCGGCCAGGTGCATATTTCCCTCAAGCTGGATGACAACCTCGCGCAGCTGCAAATGGTATCGCCACACAGTCACGTACGTGCTGCGCTGGAAGCCGCGTTACCGATGCTGCGTACGCAGTTGGCTGAAAGCGGGATCCAGCTTGGGCAAAGCAGTATCAGTAGTGAAAGCTTTGCCGGCAATCAGCAGTCTTCCGGGCAGCAACAGCAGACGGGTCGCGCTCAGGGACAAGACATTTTTGCCGCTGAGGATGACGCCGTACTGGCTACGCCAGCCTCACTGCAAGCCGCAGCTCGCGGTGATGGAGCAGTAGACATCTTCGCCTAACGCCAGAGGTAGCATGATTATCCGCGTCTTTTCCACGCTTTGTCGTGGACAGGACACGGGATAATCAGCCCATAAGCTGTACCGAAACAGGAAGCCCGTATCTGATGACTGACTCCGCGATTAACAAAAAAAGTAAACGCGCTATTTGGATCCCTCTGCTGGTATTAATTACCCTCGCCGCCTGCGCAACTGCGGGGTATAGCTACTGGCGCATGCAGCAGCAGCCGTCCGCCAGCGTCAAAGCGGAACCGGCTCCACCGCCAGCCCCGGTATTCTTCGCGCTGGATACCTTTACCGTCAATCTGGGTGATGCGGACCGTGTACTGTATATCGGTATCACACTGCGTATGAAAGACGAGGCGACGCGTTCACGTCTTAACGAATATCTGCCGGAAGTACGCAGCCGTTTGCTGCTGCTGTTTTCCCGCCAGAACGCGGCTACGCTCGCCACCGAAGAAGGTAAGCAACAGTTGATTACCGCCATCAAAGAGACGCTCGCGACTCCGCTCGTTGTTGGTCAACCCAAACAGGTTGTCACCGACGTTCTTTATACAGCTTTTATTCTGCGGTAAAGACATGGGCGACAGTATTCTTTCTCAGGCTGAAATCGACGCATTGCTTAACGGCGATAGCGAAACTAAAGACGAACCCATTTCCGGTATCGCAAAAGAAAGCGATATTCGTCCTTACGATCCCAACACCCAGCGCCGCGTAGTACGTGAGCGTTTACAGGCGCTGGAGATTATTAACGAACGCTTCGCGCGCCAGTTCCGTATGGGATTATTTAACCTGTTGCGCCGTAGCCCGGATATTACCGTGGGTGCGATCCGTATCCAGCCATACCACGAGTTTGCGCGTAACTTACCGGTTCCGACCAACCTGAACTTAATCCACCTGAAGCCGCTGCGCGGTACGGGTCTGGTGGTGTTCTCACCGAGTCTGGTATTTATCGCCGTTGATAACCTGTTCGGCGGTGATGGACGCTTCCCGACGAAAGTTGAAGGTCGGGAATTTACCCATACCGAACAGCGCGTTATCAACCGCATGCTGAAGCTGGCGCTGGAAAGCTACAGCGACGCGTGGAAGGCCATCAATCCGCTGGAAGTGGAATACGTTCGTTCCGAGATGCAGGTGAAATTTACCAATATCACCACCTCTCCTAACGACATCGTGGTGAATACTCCGTTCCACGTTGAAATTGGCAACCTGACCGGTGAATTTAACATCTGTCTGCCATTCAGCATGATTGAACCGTTGCGTGAGCTGCTGGTGAACCCGCCGCTGGAAAACTCGCGTAATGAAGATCAGAACTGGCGCAATAATCTGGTGCGTCAGGTTCAGCATTCTGAACTGGAGCTGGTGGCAAACTTTGCCGACATTCCGCTGCGGCTATCCCAGATTTTAAAACTGAAACCCGGCGATGTACTGCCGATTGAAAAACCCGACCGCATTATTGCTCATGTGGACGGCGTGCCTGTACTGACCAGCCAGTATGGCACCGTAAACGGTCAGTATGCGTTACGCGTAGAACATCTGATAAACCCGATTTTGAATTCGCTGAATGAGGAACAGCCCAAATGAGTGATATGAATAATCCGTCCGATGAGAACACTGGCGCATTGGACGATCTGTGGGCTGACGCGTTAAACGAGCAAAAAACCACGCCCACCAAAAGTGCGGCCGATGCGGTATTCCAGCAGTTAGGTGGCGGCGACGTCAGCGGTGCTTTGCAGGACATCGATCTGATCATGGACATTCCGGTCAAACTGACCGTCGAATTGGGCCGTACCCGCATGACCATCAAAGAACTGCTGCGTCTGACGCAGGGTTCGGTCGTCGCATTGGATGGTCTGGCTGGCGAGCCGCTGGATATCCTGATCAACGGTTACCTGATTGCCCAGGGTGAAGTGGTGGTGGTCGCAGATAAATACGGCGTTCGTATCACCGACATTATTACCCCATCAGAACGCATGCGCCGTCTGAGCCGTTAAGCATGAATACCCAGGCGACAGTTTCTCAGCCAGCCGCCGTACCCGGCTCACCGCTGGTACAGGTAAGCGGCGCGCTGTTTGGGATCATCGTATTGATCCTGGCTGCGGCCTGGGTCATTAAGCGTCTGGGGTTTGCCCCCAAAAGCGCTGGTACGCGCGGACTGAAAGTTACTGCGAGCACCTCACTGGGTCCACGTGAGCGCGTGGTGATTGTTGAGGTTGAAGATGCGCGCCTGGTGCTGGGCGTCACGGCCTCGCAAATTAACGTATTGCACACCCTGCCCGCGGCGCCTGCCGAGGCAGAAGAAAAACCGGCCTCCCCCGCGGATTTCCAGGCCATGATGAAGAGTTTGCTCAAGCGTCCTGGGAGATCCTGATGCGCCGTTTGTTATCCATCACGCTGGCAGGCTTATGGCTTTTCAGCCCTGTTGCCCTCGCTCAGCTTCCGGGACTGGTAAGCCAGCCGTTGCCAGGCGGCGGACAAAGCTGGTCTTTGCCAGTGCAAACGCTGGTGTTTATCACCTCGCTGACATTCCTGCCCGCCATTTTATTGATGATGACCAGCTTCACCCGCATCATCATCGTTTTCGGCCTGTTACGAAATGCGCTGGGAACACCTTCTGCACCGCCGAACCAGGTGCTACTGGGGCTGGCGCTATTTTTGACCTTTTTCATCATGTCGCCAGTAATCGACAAAATTTACGTCGACGCGTATCAACCGTTCAGTGAAGAGAAGATCTCCATGCAGGAAGCCATGGAGAAAGGCGCACAGCCGCTGCGTGAGTTTATGCTACGCCAAACCCGTGAAGCGGATCTGGCGCTGTTCGCTCGTCTGGCAAACAGCGGCCCTCTGCAAGGACCAGAAGCCGTACCGATGCGAATTTTGCTTCCGGCCTATGTCACCAGCGAGCTGAAAACGGCATTCCAGATAGGTTTTACTATTTTTATTCCGTTTTTGATTATCGACCTGGTCATCGCCAGCGTGCTGATGGCGCTCGGGATGATGATGGTCCCCCCGGCCACGATCGCGCTGCCGTTCAAGCTGATGCTGTTTGTGTTGGTAGATGGTTGGCAGCTGCTTGTCGGCTCGCTGGCACAAAGCTTTTACAGTTAGAGGCGCGAAATGACTCCTGAATCGGTCATGATGATGGGCACAGAGGCGATGAAGGTCGCCCTGGCCCTTGCCGCGCCGTTGCTGTTGGTCGCCCTCGTCACAGGTCTTATCATCAGTATTTTGCAGGCGGCGACCCAGATTAATGAAATGACGCTGTCCTTCATTCCCAAAATTGTCGCGGTGTTTATTGCCATCATTGTTGCCGGACCGTGGATGCTTAACCTGCTGCTCGACTACGTACGTACGCTGTTCAGCAATATCCCCTATATCATCGGGTAGATGACATTATGCTGCAGGTGACCAGCGTTGAATGGCTCCACTGGCTAAACCTTTACTTCTGGCCTTTGCTGCGCATACTGGCGCTCATCTCAACGGCCCCTATTCTCAGCGAGCGCGCCATCCCCAAACGGGTAAAACTGGGGCTTGGATTAATGATAACCGTCGTTATCGCCCCATCGATTCCCCCCGTAGACGTCCCTATCTTTTCTGTTGGCGCGCTATGGCAGGCAATGCAACAAATCCTGATCGGCATCGCCATAGGCTTCACCATGCAGTTTGCATTTGCGGCAGTACGAACCGCCGGGGAATTGATCGGCCTCCAAATGGGTCTCTCCTTCGCAACCTTCTTCGACCCCGGCAGCCGTCTGAACATGCCGGTGCTGGCACGCCTGATCGACATGCTCGCCATGCTGTTGTTCCTGACGTTTAACGGTCATTTATGGCTTATTTCACTGCTGGTGGATACCTTTCATACCTTGCCAATCGGCGGCAATCCGGTGAACAGCAATGCGTTTCTCGCGCTGGCGCGGGCGGGTAGTCTGCTTTTCCTCAACGGTCTAATGCTGGCCCTGCCGATAATGACGCTGCTACTCACACTGAACCTCGCACTCGGTTTGTTAAATCGTATGGCCCCCCAGCTGTCGATTTTCGTCATCGGCTTTCCACTCACCCTCACCGTGGGTATTTCATTAATGGCGGCGCTGATGCCATTAATTGCGCCATTCTGCGAACGATTATTCAGCGAAATTTTTAATTTATTGGCTGATATTGTCAGCGAAATGCCCGGAAAATAATAACCCTTATTTTTTATCCTGTTTTACTAAGGATTGTCCTAAATTTAAAAAGTGACAACATCCACCAGGATATCTCTGTCGCGGTTTATTTGTTTTTGCCTCACTCACATAACGCAACATTTACTTTACTTTAAGATGTTTCCTGGCAAATTATACGCAACTTTACGGGATAGTAATTTCGCCTGAAAAACAGCGAAAGCGTCATCTTGGGTCGTTATTATTCCGTTTAGTTGTGATGAAATAATCAGGTAAGGGGAATTATCGTTACGCATTGAGTGAGGGTATGCCATGTCAACGATTATTATGGATTTATGCAGTTACACCCGGCTAGGGTTGACCGGATATCTGGTAAGTCGGGGGGTGAAAAAAAGGGAAATCAACAACATTTCCAACGTTGATGAACTCAGTCTCGCCTGTGTCTCTCAACAGCCCGCTGTGGTGTTTATTAATGAGGACTGCTTTATCCACGATCCTGCTAATAGCCAGCAAATAAAGCAAATCATTAATCAACATCCCGGTACATTATTTATTGTGTTTATGGCAATTGCCAACGTACATTTTGATGAATATCTATTAGTAAGAAAAAATTTATTGATTAGTTCTAAGTCGATTAAACCAGATTCATTGGATACACTTCTTGGCGATATTCTGAAAAAGGAAGTGGATATTGTCATTGATGTTAATCTGCCGACACTGTCATTAAGCCGTACCGAGTCCAGCATGCTGCGCATGTGGATGGAGGGTCAGGGAACAATACAGATATCCGACCAAATGAATATCAAGGCCAAGACCGTGTCATCCCATAAGGGGAATATAAAACGAAAGATAAAGACGCATAATAAGCAAGTTATCTATCACGTTGTTCGACTCACGGATAATGTCACCAATGGTATCTTTGTGAATATGCGCTAAAACGTTCTGACTGGTGGTGAATCCACCAGTCAGAATCACTGCAGAACGGGTTTACTCCACTTTTTCCACAAAGATACCATCCTGATGACCTGACTCATTAAAGAACCAGATACCGAGCGGGTAGTCTTCCAGCGAAACCAGGTACATAGTGCCTTCACTAAACTCTTCAATAGCCAGTACCACGCCCGGTCGACGAGGACCGCCGTCCGTTTTGACTGTGACCCGATCATTCACCTTCATAGTTTTCCTCCTGTGGCTTTGTGCCAGTGTAGAACAATTTCCTTTTTCTGGCAGCGCCTGGCTCGTGCGATTGCGGGTTTTATCGACGGTCTATACTTAAGTTGTGCGTATCTGATGTCCGGATACGCTCCCCCGGTATCCTTAACGGTTGAGAGGTATGAGGATGAAAACCGCGAAAGAGTACAGCGATACGGCCAAGCGTGAAGTCAGCGTCGATGTGGACGCGCTGCTGAAGGCAATCAACGAAATCTGCGAGAGTGAAATTCATCGCAGCCAGGATGACCCGGAACGCGTCAGCGTCGACGGGCGTGATTACCATACATGGCATGAACTGGCCGACGCATTCGAGCTTGATATCCATGATTTTAGCGTGTCGGAAATCAATCGCTGACTGAGGGCGAAAAAAATCCCGGCCCTTATCGGGTCGGGATCAAACTTGCTTATGCAAGAAGCACTTGAAAATTCGTTACACCAGGAAATCTGATGTGAAACAAACCTTATCTGCAATTTTTTTGCCTGACAAGTAAATAATTCTCACTAAAATGATAAATATAACTAATGGTTGAGAGATCGCCCGGTTACGCGCAAGCCAGATGTTCAGGGATCCTGGCACAGCTTTCTGCGCTCGCCCGGCACCAGTTCATCTTCACGGAATGCTTCCCGTTTGACGCCAAAGCCGTCGTACCAGCGACACTCCACCATTCCGCTGGCATATCCGGTAACGATCATGCGTGGGCCACCCTCTTTTGAGGTGACTTCCTCACTGACAGAAAAGACCATACCTGCCTCCTGTATCAAGAGAAACCTTTACACCTTAGACGACAAAGAGGCGTTTTGCGTAATCAACCCTGCGACATTTAGTGCGAAACTCCGCGCAGTCTGGCAACAGCTTTCACCAGCAGCACGACTATCCCGCCAATGATAAAACCAAGCACCAGATTCAGCAGGGTTGGAAGCATCAGCGCAATCAATGCACTTTGCTGTTGGGAAAAATGTTCAATCGCATGATGCAATGGTGATATTCCATGCACCACAATTCCGCCGCCGACCAAAAACATCGCCAGCGTGCCGACCACGGAAAGTGTTTTCATCAGCCAGGGGGCAACGACCAGCAATCCTTTACCCAGCGACTGGGCAAGCGCGCTACCTTTTTCTGCCAGCCAGTACCCAATATCATCGAGCTTAACGATAATCCCGACCAGACCATAGACCCCCACGGTCACCACTAACGCGATGCCCGATAACACCAATACCTGATTCAACAATGGCGCATCCGCTACGATCCCCAGCGTAATCGCGACAATCTCAGCAGATAAAATAAAGTCGGTACGTATCGCCCCTTTGATTTTATCCTTCTCAAAGGTGAGCGGATCCTGCGCCGCCAAAGATGTCAGACGCTGCTGACGTTCTTCCGGAGTTTCTTTGTGTTTACGCGCTTCCAGGGTATGGAGAACTTTTTCCACACCTTCAAAACAGAGAAACGCCCCGCCTACCATTAATAAGGGGGTAATCGCCCAGGGAATGAAAGCGCTTATCAATAGCGCCAACGGCACAAGGATAACTTTGTTAACAAACGATCCCTTCGCCACGCTCCAGACCACCGGGAGTTCGCGATTCGCCCGCACGCCCGACACCTGCTGCGCGTTAAGCGACAGGTCATCTCCCAGTACGCCCGCGGTTTTTTTCGCGGCCAGTTTTCCCATGACGGAGATATCATCCAGCAGCGTGGCGATATCATCGAGTAAGGTCAATAAGCTACTTCCTGCCAAAATTTTTACCCTCAATATTATTTTTTTGCAGTCATAAGTATGAAGTAAAACACGCAATGCTGAAACTGACCTTTCTGGTCAACAAATTTTTAACATCGGCAGGTAATTATAAATCTCGCCAGCAAGATAGTTTTAACGTTTACTATGTTGCACCTTTTTATTTCCACCGTGAGGGATTATGCGTTTCAGGCAATTGCTACCGCTTTTCAGTGCGCTTTTCGCGCTGTACATCATTTGGGGTTCCACGTACTTCGTTATTCGCATTGGCGTTGAAAGCTGGCCGCCGTTGATGATGGCTGGCGTTCGTTTTCTCTCTGCGGGAATTTTGTTAACCGCATTCTTACTTATTCGCGGACATAAGCTGCCGCCTCTGCGTCAGCTTTTGAACGCCGCGTTAATTGGTATCCTGCTGCTGGCTGTAGGTAACGGACTGGTGACTGTCGCTGAGCATCAAAACGTGCCTTCCGGTATTGCCGCCGTAGTGGTCGCCACCGTGCCGCTGTTTACGCTGTGCTTTAGCCACTTTTTTGGCATTAAAACGCGCAAGCTGGAGTGGATGGGGATCGCAATTGGACTCGCTGGGATCATCATGCTGAACAGCGGAGGTAATTTGAGTGGTAATCCGTGGGGCGCTGTTTTAATCCTGATAGGTTCAATGAGCTGGGCATTTGGATCGGTGTACGGTTCACGCATAACGCTACCCGTTGGCATGATGGCCGGGGCCATTGAAATGTTAGCCGCCGGTATTGTGCTGATGTGCGCCTCGTTGCTTTCCGGGGAAAAGTTGACCACTATGCCAACATTTTCAGGCTTTATGGCGGTCGCCTATCTGGCCCTGTTTGGTTCTATTATTGCCATTAACGCGTATATGTACCTGATCCGCAACGTCAGTCCGGCATTAGCCACCAGCTATGCCTACGTGAACCCGGTTGTCGCCGTATTGTTAGGTACCGGTCTGGGAGGAGAAAGCCTGGCGCCCATCGAATGGCTGGCGCTTGGCGTGATTGTATTTGCGGTAGTACTGGTCACGCTCGGTAAATACTTATTTCCCGCTAAAGCGGACGCCGTTGTGACCCCGTCGGAAAAGACGTTACAGTAAATGAATACCGAGAGTGTCGATCTGCGCGCTGGCGCCACCACCGCAGATCCACTCGATAACACGTTCGGATAACGCGTCATCCCCCAGCTTTTCGCGCCCACGCAGGGCGCACTCCCAGACAATCAGTACACGCCAGCCCAGCGCCTGCAACATTTCACCGTCCCGCGCGTCACGCTGGACATTTTTGCCAATTTTTTCCAGCCAGAATTCCGTTCGTGTTGCGGGGACTTTAAATAGATAGCAGTGGTGATGATGCCAGAAACAACCGTGGGTAAAAATCACACAACGATAATCATCGACCACGAAATCGGGGCGACCGGGTAACGTCGCATCCTGCACGCGAAACGTTACCCCCTGCTCTGTCAGCAAGCTGGCAAGGCGTTTTTCAATGGCAGTATCGCGGGTGGCTATCGCCCGCATATTTTTACTGCGCGTTGCCTTATCGTGAACGTCTGCCACGCAGGTTCTCTTTCTCGCGAATAGCGACCGCCTGTTTGATTTTTGGCTCCAGCAGCCTGGCGACCGCCGCAAACGCCGGGACGACCACCGAGTTACCAAACTGACGATATGCCTGCGTGTCCGACACCGGGATCCTGAACTGATAACCCTGAGGTGATTCGAACCCCATCAGACGCGCGCACTCTCTGGGCGTCAACCTGCGAGGACGGTGTCGCTGATTGTGCGGATCATCAAAATCCTTTTCACCCAGCGCCAGATCCCAGCCGCGGTCGATCAAGATCTCCGCCCCATCTTTATAGTAACGCGCCGATAATGTACGCGTTACGCAATCGGGATTGCCGGGATACACCATGCCATAGCCAAACCCATTCCCCCGCGCCTGATGCTTTTTCGCATAGCGATACAGATATTTCCACAGCACCGGCGTCAACACATATTTTGCATCAACGGTCGGCTCAAGCAGCTCCGCCAGCGTAGTGCGCCGCTGAGGATAGCGGGAGATAATATCGCGCAGCGTGAAGTCTGATTTCAGATTTAGATCGCGGCGAAAGCCGACGAGCACAATACGTTCGCGATGCTGAGGCAAGAAATGTTGCCCGTCGATAATTTTCGGATCGTCCGGTCCGTTATCGTCTGCATCCGCCACGTCATAACCCAGCTCGTCCAGCGTTTGCATAATGATGCGGAAAGTTTTTCCCTGATCGTGGCTCTTCAGGTTTTTGACGTTTTCGAGCACAAATATTGCTGGCCGACGCGCATTGATGATGCGCACCACGTCAAAAAAAAGTGTGCCCTGCGTGTCGCAGGCGAAGCCATGAGCACGACCTAACGCGTTTTTCTTTGATACGCCGGCCAGTGAGAATGGCTGACAAGGAAACCCCGCCAACAGCACATCATGCTGAGGAACATGCTGGCGAATATGTTCTGCCGCCTGCTGGTCGCTCACCCCATCATGATGACTGAGGGTGATATCGCGAATATCTTCATTAAAATGGTGCTGGTGAGGATCGCAGTAGTGATTCGCTTTGTAGGTACGCACCGCATGCTTGTTCCACTCACTGGTGAACACACACTGCCCGCCAATCGCCTCAAAGCCGCGACGAATGCCGCCAATACCGGCAAAAAGATCGATAAAGCGAAAAGCATAATGTGGATGATGCGCAGGCGGCGTCGGCAGCAAGGCTTTCAGATGAGCCAGCTCGCCATCGCTGAGACGATGCCATGTCTCATTGGCGACAACTCGCTTAAAGATGGCCGGACTCCAGCGGTTCTCGCCAACACCATTCAGATGAGCAACCAGCGTTTTCACGTCATAAATTTCAAGCAACTTCGCCAAAATCACCTGTGCGGCGGCGTCGTTATCATCTGTCATCGGGTTCATGGAGCCTGCTACTGAAAAATTATCCTGCATACATTTAACCGGCCGAAATGGATAACCGACAGATTAACATAAAATAGCGCGGTTGACGTTGCGGCTGTACTGGCAACTAACGCGCTATAAGGGGTTGAATCGCGTCAAGATCCAGCATTTCATATTCTCCTTTTAACTCCGCACTCAGTTTCGCCATGTACGTCAATAAGAAGTCAGCATTATGTTGCGCCAAATGCCGGCCTTGCGCGGTTTGCATCGTTAGCGGCAGCGTCAACAGTTTGGTCTGGAAGTGATCGAGCGCGTACTGTTTATCATCAAGATTACGCTGCCTGGCAAACGGATCTTCCGCATCAAACAGCGCCACGCCTAACGCCCCGGACACGGCAAATACACGCGCTAAACCAATCGCCCCCAGCGCCTCAAGCCGGTCAGCATCCTGCACAATTTTGGCCTCAAGGGTTTCTGGTACAATTTTGGCGCTGAAACTGTGCGCCTCAATGGCATGGCACACGGCAGGTAATCGTTGGTGTGGAAAGTCAGGGAAATCGTGCATCAAAACGCGACGTGTTTCCTGGGCTGCCATTACCGATGAACGATGACGATCGGGATGATTCTTCGGCAAACTGACGAGATCATGGAAGTAGCATGCCGTCAGCACCACCAGCCAGTCTACGGTCGCATCCGTGCTCAGCTTTTGAGCCGTCTTCCACACACGCCGAAAATGAAAGATGTCGTGAGCAGCGTCGTGCCCTGAATGATTTTCACGCAACCAGGCTTCAAATTTCGACTGCCAGTCATGTCGCTCCATACTCTCACTCTTCGCAAAAAGAAAACCACCTTAGCAACAATTCTCATATCAGACTACCGCCAACCCTGCATATCACCACCATATATTATTTTATGATAGTCATACTTTCTACAAATGTATAATCACCATTAGTCTTGACGAGCAGATAAATTATAAATATGACAGAAAAATAAATAACAAATATCAATAATATATATTTAACAATAAAAATAAACATAAAACATAACTCAATGATAGCAAAGCATTTATCATAAAAATAAAATCATGATAAACATACAATATTAATGATGATAATGCGCTGGTGACATATTTTGAAATATCTTAAATACATTTGTTACATGTTATATTTTAAATTAAATGAACTTCATAGATAGTATCCAAATGTAGTCTTTCAAATAGTGTTACATATTCATTTTAATTATTATATAAAGGGAATACATAATGAAAAGAAAAGTACTGGCACTGCTTCTCCCTGCTTTATTAGCTGCAGGCGCAGCTAATGCGGCTGAAATTTATAATAAGAACGGCAATAAACTGGATCTGTACGGTAAAGTCGATGGTCTGCGTTATTTCTCTGACGATGCAGGCAGCGATGGCGACATGTCCTATGCACGTCTGGGTTTCAAAGGCGAAACGCAGATCAATGATATGCTGACTGGTTATGGTCAGTGGGAATATAACATTCAGGCCAACGGCACCGAAGGTGATAAAGGCGATTCCTGGACTCGTCTGGCTTTCGCTGGCTTAGGATTTGGTGAGAACGGCACCTTCGATTACGGTCGTAACTATGGCGTCGTCTATGACGTAGAAGCCTGGACCGACATGCTGCCAGAATTTGGTGGCGATACTTACACCCAGACCGACGTGTACATGACCGGTCGTGCTAACGGCGTTGCCACCTATCGCAATAAAGGCTTCTTTGGTCAGGTTGATGGTCTGAACTTCGCCCTGCAGTATCAGGGTAATAACGAAGGTAGCAGCTTAGGTCAGGAAGGTTCCGGTAACAGCACTAACCGTAAACTGGCGAAAGAAAACGGCGACGGCTTCGGTATGTCTACCTCCTATGACTTCGACTTCGGTTTAAGCCTGGGTGCGGCGTACTCCAGTTCCGATCGTACTAACGAGCAAGTTGCAGCTGGCCGCGGCGATCGTAGCTATACCGATAAATATGCTGGTGGCGAAACAGCGGATGCCTGGACTATTGGCGCGAAATATGACGCTAACAACGTGTATCTGGCTGCTATGTACGCAGAAACCCGTAACATGACAGCATACGGCAGCGGCTCTTATAAGAATGCTGCAGGGGAAGATGTTGCGAAAGGCGGTATCGCCAACAAAACGCAAAACTTTGAAGTCACTGCTCAATACCAGTTTGACTTTGGCCTGCGTCCTGCGGTTTCTTTCCTGATGTCTAAAGGTGTTGATTTAGGCGGCTGGGATCGCGACAGCAATGGCAATTACCGCTACACCGACAAAGATCTGGTCAAATATGTTGATGTGGGTATGACTTACTACTTCAACAAAAACATGTCCACCTATGTTGATTATAAAATCAACCTGCTGGATGAAGACGACAGCTTCTACTCTGATAACGGTATCGCGACAGACGACATCGTTGCCGTTGGTTTAGTCTATCAGTTCTAATTGATGCACAAACGCGCAAGCCCGCTTCATATGAAGCGGGCTTTTTATTTATATGAAACGTATTTTTTTACCGCACGGGCATGACAACGATAAACTTGTGAGGATACTCAAAGAAAAAAACATCCGTGAGAACTGTCGTTGAAAGCAAGGCGTGCAAGTGCTTGAATAGTGGCGGAGAGAGGGGGATTTGAACCCCCGGTAGAGTTACCCCTACTCCGGTTTTCGAGACCGGTCCATTCAGCCGCTCTGGCATCTCTCCGTTTTGGCGGTTGCCATGATGCCAGGTAATTTGGCATTTTAACAGACCCAGTTCCGTCAATTTCGTTCAAGTGACGAGTTTGCGAGCAAAACGATGATTAAGTGGCCCTGGAAAGAACAAGAAACAACCCGGAGTGACGACTGGCCGTGGGACGACGCCATGGCTATTCCCCTTTTGGTTAATCTCACCGAGCAAGAACAAGCCAGACTTGTCGCCCTGGCAGAACGCTTTTTACAGCAAAAAAGAATGGTCGCTCTTCAGGGATTTGAGCTGGACCCGCTAAAAAGTGCGCGCATTGCTCTGCTGTTTTGCTTACCTGTTCTGGAACTGGGGATTGAGTGGCTCGACGGGTTTCATGAAGTTCTCATCTACCCTGCCCCGTTTGTCGTAGACGATGAATGGGAAGACGATATTGGGCTGGTGCATAACCAACGCGTTGTACAGTCCGGACAGAGCTGGCAACAAGGCCCAATAATCCTCAACTGGCTTGATATTCAAGATTCCTTTGACGCCTCCGGCTTTAATCTGATCATCCATGAAGTGGCACACAAGCTTGATATGCGTAATGGCGATCGTGCCAGCGGTGTTCCGGCAATCCCCCTGCGCGACATCGCCGGTTGGGAACATGACCTGCATGCCGCAATGAACAATATTCAGGATGAGATCGATCTGGTTGGAGAAACGGCCTGCAGTATAGATGCCTACGCAGCGACCGATCCTGCAGAATGCTTTGCCGTGTTATCCGAGTATTTTTTCAGCGCGCCTGAATTATTTGCTCCGCGTTTTCCTGCCTTATGGCAGCGTTTCATCCAGTTTTATCGCCAGAACCCCATGGAACGGTTACGCGATACCCGGGGAGACGACGATTATCGCTCACCAAATGCGCATTAACACTGAATTTGAAGATTAATTAACCAATTGAAATGACGCGCTAATTTTACTGTTGACACCTCATGGCGAGGTCAGTAATATGCGCCTCGTTCACACGATTCCTCTGTAGTTCAGTCGGTAGAACGGCGGACTGTTAATCCGTATGTCACTGGTTCGAGTCCAGTCAGAGGAGCCAATTTCCTGTTTGCATGCATCTTTGCGAATCCTTATCTGATATTGATTCAAGAGGTTAGCGTGAAAACTCTTCCCGGTGCATTTTGATTTTACCCTCCGCATCGGGAAAAATTGGTGGTCAAATCTGGGGTCAGGTTAGTTCGATGACGGAGTGACCCCCAAATGTCCCTTAACGACTCAAAAATCCGCAACTTAAAACCATCCGCAAAACCCTTCAAAGTTTCTGATTCTCACGGTCTGTACCTTCTTATCAAACCAGGCGGCTCACGTCACTGGTATCTTAAATATCGTATAAACGGCAAAGAATCCCGCATTGCACTGGGTGCCTATCCTGCCGTCTCCCTGTCTGATGCCCGCCAGCAGCGCGAAGGTATCCGTAAGATGCTGGCGCTGAACATCAACCCGGCACTGCAGAGGGCTGCTGAACGCAGAGCCTGCACACCAGAGAAGGTGTTTAAAACAGTGGCGCTGGCATGGCATAAAAACAATAAAAAGTGGTCGCAGAACACCGCTGACCGTCTGCTTGCCAGCATGAACAACCATATCTTTCCTGTAATTGGTCATCTGTCCGTCACGGAGCTTAAACCCCATCATTTCATTGACCTGCTGAAAGGCATTGAGGAAAAGGGCCTGCTGGAAGTCGCGTCCCGCACGCGGCAGCACCTCAGTAACATCATGCGCCATGCGGTCCATCAGGGATTTATCGACACCAACCCGGCAGCAAATCTTGATGGCGTGACGGCTCCCCCCATGAGACACCACTATCCCGCCCTGCCGCTGGAGCGGCTGCCTGAACTGATTGAACACATTGAAGCATATCATCAGGGCCGTGAACTGACCCGGCTTGCTGTCCTGCTGACGCTGCATCTGTTCATTCGCTCCAGTGAGCTGCGCTTTGCACGCTGGTCAGAAATTGATTTCATAAACAGAATTTGGACGATACCCGCCACACGCGAAGCCATTGTGGGTGTGCGTTATTCAGGGCGCGGTGCAAAAATGCGCACTGCTCATATCGTGCCCCTCTCACAGCAGGCTATAGCTATTCTGAAACGGATTAAGGAAATATCCGGGGCTTACGAACTGGTCTTCCCCGGCGACCATAACCCGTACAGGCCGATGTGCGAAAACGCGGTTAATAAAGCACTGCGCCTTATGGGATTCGACACGAAACAGGACATCTGCGGACATGGCTTTCGGGCAATGGCATGCAGTGCCCTGATGGAGTCTGGCTTATGGTCGCAAGATGCAGTGGAACGCCAGATGAGTCACCAGGAGCGCAACACCGTGCGTCTGGCTTACATTCATAAGGCTGAGCATCTGGAAGCCCGCAAGGCGATGATGCAGTGGTGGTCAGATTATATCGATACATGCCGGGTCGCATACGTACCACCTTTTAACACAGGGCGGGATAAAAACAACGAAGCTGCATGACCAATAACAAAAAGCTGTATCAGCATACCCTGGTACGGCTTTATTCATTTCTGATGGCTTGCCAACCCCTCCACCCCGACCCGACCCGTCGCTGCCTGTAGAAAGCTGTTACACAACAACAACAACAACACGCTTGCGCCGTCAGCCCTGGCGTGCCATTTCATTTGAGAGCAAGGATCATCCCTACTGCCCCAGCGACGAGAACGGCATCAATGAGAAGCTCGAACGTATGCGTCTGGAGTTTCTGGACGAGACGTTTCGCAATCATCGAACCGACGAACAATGCGATGCCGATGGCAAGTCCATGTGTGAGGACAGGCTGCGCGAGTGCGCCCGATATACCGAACGTAGCTAGCTTACCAGCGTAGAGCAGGATTGCGCTTGCCGCCTCTGATCCCAAAAATACGCCTCCACTCATTCCGTACCCGGTAAATACCGGCACGCTGAGCGGCCCGGTGGACAGCACGAATCCGGTCATAAACCCGACAATCGCCCCGGCCAAACTCATGTGCCAGAGATTCAAGTGGAGGTTCGATCGTCTGATGAGACGGCGCAGCGGGATCATCGCAAGGAAGAAAGCTGCTAGGAATACCTCCACTGTGCCAGGAGAAATCGTAAGTAACGTGTGCGCCCCGAGAACAGCCGCAGGAACTCCCACCAACGAATAGGCAAACACCGGTCGCCAACGAATCTCATGCCACCAGACAATCACCCGTCCGATGTTGCCGAAAAGGGAGGCGATCGCCATAACAGGCACAGCAATCCGTGGCCCGTACGTGGCGACGAGGACGGGCAGCATGATTAACGACGAGCCAGTGCCGACGACACCGCTGAGTACTCCGGCACCGAGAGCGACGAAGAAGAGAAGTAAGAGTGCAATCATCGGCTTTAAGATCAACCAGGGCCATCGCTCGCAGCCGCAAGAAGCGGCACCAGGATGTCGCTGATCGGCGTTGGAATGCTGTGAACCCGGCCGCGACGCGCAATGACGCCGTTGCGGATATCCCATTCAAGCGGTCGGCCAGCTTCTCGATCCGTGAGGATGGAGGTGCTCATGTCTGCAGGAGCCGCCCGGAACTTATCGAGGATCTCCTGCGGCACTTCGTCTCCGAGTTCAGCGCCCTCTGCACGTGCCACGGCCAAGCATTCCTGCAGATAAGCCAGCGTAAGCCTGGCGATATCAGCACGGCCAAACATGCCTGAGCGGCGGTGCGTGAGTGCCATGAGTCCAGCCACCGCATTCTGCATCAGCTTGCGCCAGGCCAGGGAGCTGAAATTCGCGGCCAGATCTACGGAGCACCACGTGCCTTGCAGCGCTGCGGCCACTACACGGGAAGCTGGTGCGTCTGGCACGCTGAGGCGCGCCTCACCACGCAAGCGTACCGAGCCATCGGACTGCGCTTGCGCAGGGAACCACACGACAGCGGGAACAATCTGTCCGGGCAGAGAGTACGTAGCGAGCCTGTCCAACTGTTCGACCCCATTCTGGAGCACGCATATAACCGTCTCCGGGCCAGTCAACGCCCTGAGCCATTCTGCTGCCGCGTCGATTTGTGTGGACTTGACTGCCAGAAAGATAAGATCAACCGTGCGAGTGATTTGTGCCGGATTCGTCTGTACCGGACCGGGTACGGTGATAAAGCGGTTGCCATCTTGCAAGGTCAGGCGATCGCGGGGAGTACGTCCACACAGCAATGGTGTGCGGTCGACTTCGTGTAACGCCGCCGCGACTGTTGTGCCGATGGCACCTGGACCTAAAACAGCAACAACTGTATTGATTTCAGTGTTCATGAATGCGGACTCCTTGCAACAGAATCTAATTACGTGGTGGTTGTGCCCTTCCCAAAGGACATGTAATATATTACATATGAATAAAGAAAATGGTAATAAAATTTCAGAAGGTGAGCAGCGGTTACAGCAATGGCTTGGCAGCATTCACGCCCGAAGCGGCGACCTCGCTGCAAGTGAGGCTAAAGTTGTCGATCTCCTGCTTGTCGATCCTTTATTTGTCGGTACAAGCACGGCAGCACAGGTTGCCACCCGTGCTGGTGTATCACCGCCGACAGTAATACGCGCTGCACGAGCGATCGGGTTCACCGGGTTCACTGAACTTAAGATAGAGATTGCCCGGGCTCGTGGCACTGCCCAATTCTTTGCCCCGCCTGAAGTTCTTACAGCGGATGCGACGCTGGCATCAGTGCTGGAAACATCAATTCGTGCTGGTGTAGACGCACTGACTGCGCTCAGCGGTGCTATCGAAATCTCCGCACTTGATGAGGCGGTCGATTTAATCCAGAGCGCACGCCAGGTATTTGCATTTGGTGCTGGTCCCTCTGCGACGGTTGCCGCTGATGCGGTCTTTCGTTTGCGGACGGCGGGTGTGATAACCGTCAGTATCCAGGATTATTTATCAGCGATGATTGCTGCTCGTCTACTCGGTCCAGGCGATGTCATCATCGTCGTCAGTTCAACAGGGCGCACATCATCCACACTCTCCATCGCTGATGCAGCATCCTCGGCAGGAGCATCGCTTATTGCAATAACTAACCAGTACGATACCCCACTGGCAACACTCGCCAACGTTTCGCTCGTTGTTGGCGGAATGCCACTCCCGGCACAGATGGCCGCTGCCGGGAGTCGACTGGCCCAGCTCGTCGTTATTGATACGCTGGTCGCTGCTCTCACTCTGCGGGATAAAGAACAAAGTCGCCGGGCTGAACGGGCGGGTATTGATTTGCCCGATATGTCCTGATGCAGTTCAGCACGGTAGCAATGATTCTTACTGCTGCGGTAGCTCATGCAGTATGGAATATAGCCTCAAAATACAAGAGGGAAGACACTCTTGTGTTCGTCTGGGCGTACAGCTGTGCCTCAGCATTGCTGTGGCTCCCGTTCAGCCTCATTCTGATAGTTGAGGGACAACAGGAACTCGACTGGAGACTCGCTGTCGGCGCAGTTATCTCGTCTGCACTTCATATCGCTTATTCTCTAATCTTGCAGGCTGGCTACGAGCGCGCCGAACTGGGTGTTGTTTATCCGATTGCCCGAGGAAGTGGACCAGTTCTGACGATACTGTTTGCAACCCTTCTCATGGGAGAACGGCTTTCACCAGGCGCTTTACTCGGCGCTTTTATCGTTATCGCTGGTATTTTCGTTGTCACCGGCAATCCGTTCAGGAGCGGAAGCCGACCACTACAGGGAATGCTTTGGGGGGCAGCGACAGGCACCGCCATCGCTGGCTATACACTCTGGGACGGTTATTCGGTAATCTCTCTGCACTTGGATCCAGTGCGCTACTACGCCAGCACACTCCTGCTACAGAGTCTGATTCTTACCCCTGGTGCGATGCGGCGACGAAATCGCATTCCAACTGCTGTACGTGTGGATATCATCCCAATCCTTATCATTGCTGTATGCTCTCCCCTTGCCTACATCCTTGTACTGACAGCCATGCAGAGCATGCCACTGGCACTCGTCGCTCCTCTCAGGGAAACATCCATTATTGTCGGCTCCCTTCTTTCGTACTGGCTGTTTCGTGAAAATCATCTGGCACGCCGGATTGCCGGTGCAGTGGTGGTGCTGACCGGCATCGCAATAATTAGCCTTTGATCGCTTCGTTGGATGCCAATCGTCGTCTTATTGTCAGCGTGGATCGTTCGTCGAAGTTCAGTTTTCATCACCAGTTTGATCGCAAAGCTATGCCACATAGCACTATTGGCTTTATAATCATTAACGGTAAAAGTGGTATTGAATAGTGATACTCCGATGCAACACATTCAACATGTAGCCTGATTCTGATAACCGCTTTCGTTAGAAATGGCTTACTCCATAGCGAGAGTTCGTGATGCTCAAAACAGAAGATCTCAACACTATGATATCAATTGATGAGATTCACTTTGCTGACTGGCAAATCTGGCCACAGCTAAGGATTCTGTTACATCGGGGTAAGCCAGTAAGAATTTCTGCCAGAGCTTTTGATGTTCTGGTTGTTCTGGTGAGTGCCAGAGGTAAAGCGGTAAGTAAAGAATCTTTACTTACGCAAGTGTGGGGAAATGAAATCGTCGAAGAAAATAATCTTCAGGCACAAATTTCAGCTATACGCCGCATACTGGGACATGACCGCCATCTACTGGTTACTGAATTTGGTTGTGGTTATCGCTTTAATATCAACAAATCGCCAACTGAACCTCTCTCTAAATCAAAAATACCTGAGCCCGCTATTACCCCTTTTCTAGCGTCGATTCTGGGGCGTGATAAAGCTGTGCAGGAATTATGCGCCTTATTGGATCAATACCGTCTGGTGACGATTACAGGCTCAGGGGGCGTGGGTAAGACTCGTCTGGCATGGGAAGTCGTCAGTCTTACACACACGCATTTTCCTGATGGAATATGTGTGGCTGAACTGGCTCATATCACCGAAGCATCCAGCTTGCTATCCGTTATTTCACAAGCGCTCCATCTTCCATTAGCTGCCATTCATAATGATGCCGATTTACGGCAACAGCTTGCACGGCGTCGATGTTTACTGCTGATTGATAACTGTGAACATGTAATTAATGAACTTGAACCAGTGATTACGTTGCTCCTGCACCTGGCTCCCCATATCAAACTGTTGTTGACTAGCCAGGTAGCGTTGCAGGTTGCCGGCGAGCAACAATATCTACTACCACCATTACAAGTTCCTGAGAGCGAAGAGGCTGATACCCACGAGTTACTGACTTTTTCCAGTGTCCGCCTCTTTATCGAACGCGGGCAGGCAAATCGACATGATTACCATCCATCAGCCAGCGAACTGTCTTTGATTGGCGAGTTATGCCGTCATCTTGACGGTCTGCCGTTGGCGATTGAACTTGCGGCCTCCCGTCTGCCAGTCATGAGTGTCAAAGAGATCTATAGCCGACTGGAAGACCGTTTCCAGCTATTGAGCAATACGCACAGATCTCTGGAGCCCAGACATCAGAAAATACTGACCGCGCTGGAGTGGACTTATCAGTTGCTCAACACACGTGAACAACGATTATTTTGCTCTCTGGGGATCTATACCGATATGTTCAGTGCGAAATCAGTAAGCGACCTTCTGCTGATTAAAGACAAGCATCGCTGGCAGGTTGTTGACGATCTGCAAAGATTACTGTCTTTATCCCTGATTCAGGTCAGTACTCAGGTACCAGAGACCCGTTTCCGCCTGCTGGAAACCATGCGCCAGTTCGCATGCGATAAACTCAGGCAACAGGGTGAATATACTGTTCTTGAGGCCCGTTTTGCCGGTTATTATAAAGTTCTGGTAGAAGAGGCCCAAGGTGATTGGTTTATGCTGCCAACGGGACAGTGGCGTGAACGTTATAGCCATATGCTTAATGATTTGCGGAGTGTATTACAGCAAACGTTGACTGAGGGGGCCGATCCTTCTAAGGGGCTTAAGATATTACAAGCGATGACCCCTTTTTGGATTGAATATTCACTATACGATGAATGTCAGCGCCATATTTATCCTCTGCTTTATGAAAATACTTCGCAGGTAGTATTAACGCTACGCCAGAGAATGAATCTCAGCGCTGTAGCAGGTAAGGCGTCAACCTGGGCAAAAGGCCCTACGCCTGAAACACATTCAGCCTGGAAAACCGCGCTGACAATTGCAGAAAAGCTCGACGACAAAGAAATACGTTTACAGGCTCATTACGGATTATGGTTGTATTATCTGCGTACTGGCGAGTTGGATAAAGCGCTTGAGCATGCGCAATCTATGTGCGAGCTAGCACGGTCCATTACCGACGAGGAGGCGATGGCAACCGGGCTGCGTATTCTCGGTGTATCCCTGCATTTTTTGGGCCGTCATGATGTCGGGCGTGATTATCTCCAGCAATCTCTTGATTGGTATGAACATGGTGAATTAAGCCACTCTTTCCGTTTTGGTCTTGATCAAGCGAGCGCCGGTCAGGCCTTTCTGTCTCGTTTACTCTGGTTACAGGGTGAGTATAAGGCCGCGAAACAGATGGCATGGCGCGGTGTTAAAAAAGCCGCTCGTTTGCAGCATGTCTGTTCTCTTTGCTGTGCACTGGCTGAAGGCGCTTGTATGACAGCAGCACTGGATCGTAATCCGCGTTGGGTTATAAAGGCCGCAAACTGGCTTATTCATCTGGCAAAAAGGCATGATTTATATTTCTGGAAGACATACGGCGAGCTGTTTCTTGTTTGGGCCAAACAGTTCAGTCATACCGATGTTAGTCAAACTACACTGTTTAGCTCGTTGCGGGCGATGGGATTAGACTGGCAATATTCCCCCTTGTTGTCAGAAATTGATACCGGGGTATCACTGAGAGCCACCCGCCAAGATCATGAAAACTGGTGCACGCCTGAGCTGATGCGTCTTTCTGCCACTCAATTACCTCCTCAGAAGCAACGCCTGCTGTTGGAGAAGGCCCTGGACAAAGCGCGTCAGCAACAGGCTCATGGCTGGGCCCTCCGTATTGCTTATTCATTGGCGACATTGCAGGCTGAAGCCGGGGAAAAATGGGCTGCTAAACAATTGATACAGGACGCTTTACATGATGTTGATGACTCAGACAATGCGACGGATGTAAGAAGTGCTATTGCGCTATGTGCCCGAATAGGGACCTGAATATTTACGTTTTACGGCTATTAACATCCCCATGATCACGAGTCCGCCCCCTGCTGAAGAAATCAGCGCCCAGCTATGAGTTGTCTCCCATAACCAGGTGGCAGTCAGTGAGCCACATGCTCCGCCAATAAACATAACGCACATAAATAATGTATTAAGACGGTTTCTGGCATCCGGACGCAAAGAATAAATCGTGTGCTGATTAGCTATCAGTACACATTGCTCACCCGCATCCAGTAGTAGAATGCCCACCACCATACCCACAATACTGTTCCATCTCCAAAAAACAGTCCAGGCTAGCAGCATGAGTATCACACCAAAAACAACCATTCGGAATGGTCCCTGACGATCGCTGAAACTTCCCGCCAGAGGCGCACACAGAATACCGATTAACCCCAAAGCAGCCAGGGCGCCGGTTATCCCTGCACCGTAATCGTAGCGATGAGCTAACCAGAAAGGGAGCACGGTCCACAGCACGCTGAAGGAGGCAAACAGCATTGCTTGTGTAAGAGTTGCACCACGCACCTGCGGCTCGTTTTTCCACAGCAGTCCTAATGAACGTAATACCGCCAGATAGTTAAACTTTGGCGTTGACAACGACTGAGTAGGCAAAATGCGTAAGATGAAAAATATAGCCAGCAATGTCATGATCGCGCCGGATAAAAAGACGCCACGCCAGCCGAAATACTGACCAATAAGGCCTCCGATAGCCCGGCCAGCAAGGATACCTGCCAGGACACCGCTCATCACCGTACCAACGGTTTTACCTCGTGCAGAAGTTCTTGAGAGCGAGGCGGCAAGCGGCACTATCTGTTGAGCTACTGTTGCAGCCATCCCGGTAAGGAAGGAGAAGAACACCAACACTGTCGCCGTTGGGGATAACATCATGCCGATCATTGCCAGGAAAAGCACCTGCGCTTGACGCAGGATAAGCCGCTGACGTTCAATATAATCGCCCAGGGGGATCAGAAAGAATAAGCCCACCGCATAGCCTACCTGGGTGACCATGGGGATCAAAGAAACAGCTCCCCATTCATTGGGAAATGATCCGGCAATTAAATTCAGGACAGATTGATTAAAATAAATATTAGCCACAACAATACAACAAATAATCCCCAGCATAAGAATCCTGGTAGAAGAAAGCTCGTGATTGTCCGAACGCATTGACCACTCCTGGCACTAAACTCAATATTGTCTGGAGTATAAGCAAAGGCGACACCCAACTCTTTGACCGCTTTTTTCAGACATCTGAATTCTGATGCACAAGCTCCTGAAAAAGAGATTTGTTACTAATACTGCTCATGTTATTGACTGTGCTTAACTTGAGGAGCAACAAATGGATTTAAAACTGACTGGAAAAGTGGCTCTGGTAACTGGAGCCCGTACCGGAATTGGTTTCAGCATTTGTGAAGAATTGGCCGTGAATGGTGTGCATTTAGTCATGGTGGCCAGACGAGAACCTGAGCTGATTCTTGCTGCGAAAAAAATTTCAGAGAAATACGGTGTTTCGGTGCTGCCTATTGCCGGGGATGTGACTGATCCCAAACTACCTTCTTTAGTGGTTGAACAAGCGGAAAAAGTTTTTCAGCGTATTGATTTACTGGTGAACAATGCCGGAAGAGCCCATGCGGGCACGCTGTTAACCACTTCGGAAGAAGACTGGCAGATAATGACTGAGACCAAATTCTCCGCCATGCGACGTTTTTGTAAGGTAATCATCCCCGGGATGCAGAGACGAAACTGGGGGCGTATTGTCAATATCTCATCCATTGGCGGTATCTACCCTAATCCGCAACTTACCGTCTCACACGCACTGAGCGCCGCTATCAACAACCTGACCCGTAGTTTAGCACTTAGCGTGGCTCCGGATGGCATTCTGGTCAATGCGATCGGAGTGGGTGCTGTCGCGACGGATAACTGGGCGCAGAACATGCTACCGAATGTTCGCAATCGTCGTCCTGAACTGGCTGACAGAACAGACGAAGAGGTAATGGCATTACTGGGTAAAGAGAAAACGCCTGTGGGCCGCTTTGGACTTCCTGAAGATATTGCTGCAATTGCTGCGTTCCTACTTTCTGGGAGGAATCAGTTTGTTACTGGACAGACAATTGAAGCATCAGGCGGAGCAGACAGATTTATGTAATGTCTTCCATTCAACTTAAATAATGTTTGAGAATTGAATTAGTTTAACCTGATATTTGTTCTTCTTTTCAATCACTGCGAAATATGAGGCCGGATATGGGGGGCTGAAACGCTAAGAAGCCCCCGCGCCAATATAATCCAAATATTATAACGTAATAAATCCCGCACCATGAAATTAATTTCACTGGAAAATTCATGGTATTTTTTTAAAAAAATAGAAATAGAGGCAAACCACTATGTCAAAAAAACAAACACTATCAAATACAAACTATAGTTCGCCTGACTGGCTGACTATCCGTGAAGCAGTCGAAGTGATAAATAAAAAAGGACTGAAAATTAAAAAAAAGTGACATTTACAAGCATGCATTACATGGCAGCATTCATCTCTCTATTTACTTTCAGTCGCCAATTACATTACGAAAAATACAGAGGTCGGGCTACAAAGTAAGGCTCAGACCATGTGATATGTCATCAATAAATCGTTTATGCCTTCTTGACAAAAAAGCGTTTATTGAAGGACATAATTTTATTGTTAGCACTACTGGCAAATATATCATCCCCACAGAGAGAGTTATTGACACTCTATTGATTGGATATGAATATGTTCTAGTACAAAAATTACTTGCCCAATCTCTTAAAATACCATTACCTGTAACAGGAGCTATTGATTTTAATCATGGCATAACAGTTAGCTTACAAGGAGAACCATTTCAACTATTCGATAAAATGACATGGGAAGAAAGAATAACACAAAAAATTATGCAACTCCCTAAAAACATTTCACCATATGTACATAAAGAGATATTCTCAAAGAGGATAAATAATTACCTGGGGAAAGAGTATTTCCCGGCTCATATTTTACCTCGGGATGCCTGGTTTGTTATTCGACACACTGAACTTGATAAAGTCATTGACATCATAACCAATAGCAGAATGCCCCCATTATCTGCAACGCGAATATCAACACCACTATCTCGTTTTTTCTGGCTGGCCTGTAAAAACAATGAAGTCATCCGTCCATTAATTAGTAAACCGTACAAACTACTATCTATTTTCGAACAATGGGCATCTGACGAAGGCATTACCGACAGGCTCAGTGGTGATACGTTAAAAACTGCACTCGTACGCGGTTCCCCCACATCAATGTCGGATTGACGCAAGTGAATTTTACCAAACCCAAATGTCCGTATTAAGGACCCTAAAATCAGTAATACGGACATAATTAGTTTTTTTGACTCTTTTTTCCTTGTCACCTCAAGGGATATTATATTTCTGCATTACGGGTATAAATACATATCATCAATTACCAAGCATTAGAAATGTAAAAACAAAATAGTACTTAAATGCTCACAACCCCACACATACATAAAGCCACCCCTTATTCAAGGAGGATTTAGCCGACCTGCATAGGTTCGATCGAATCCAAAATGCGAAAAATAGATTAACCTTAATTTATCCAACCATTAAATACACACATGGGTTCGTAATTATATTCCAATTAATTAATCTAAAATTTACTCACCAATACATTACACATGCAAAAACACGAAAACATACATTGCACAGAAAGACTTAGATTCATTTACAATGAAATAAATGAGTGATTTCATTTCGCTCAACAAATATATAACTGAGGTACTAAGGCCATGATTACTAGATGAACCCGTCCATAATCCAGATAGTTACTAAAGATTTAAAAACTCATCCTTATGATACGAGTAATTACCTTATTCCCTAGTAGACTTGCTTTTAATATTTACGGCCTTTTTTCTATACCGGTGCGGGGGGACATTATACCTTTTCCGAAATGCCCTGGTTAATGATTGCTGAGAGTCAAAGCCAAATCGCATCGCGATGTTTATCAAAGGTTCATTAGTTGTGATAACAGCCTCTAAAATAAGACATAATTTTTTCTCTCTGATAAAACCTCCCAGGCTCTGCCCTGTTTCAGAAAAAAACAGTCTCTGCAAATGCCATTTTGAATATCCGGACCTGATAGCCACATCATCAATTTTTAGTGGCATCTCTATATTTTTGTTTATCCAGATAATTAAGTCATTTACAAAATCTTTTCTGTTTTTCATAACCGAAACCTTAGAATTACTCTACTAGAAATACATTTTCATCAGGCATATAGATCAAGAGCTGACAATCCCTAAGTTCTGCATAAATCCTCAATAGAAACCATACTTTTTATTATGGTGTGATGGATATACTCGCAGACAGTCCAGCCACCAATTCAACTCCCTCCGGCAATCTGTCAATATGAATCCGAACCGGGATACGCTGCGCGAGCCGCACCCAGCTAAAGGTTGGCTCGACATTAGGCAGGCCAAGCCCCCCGGTCTCGTCATTGTTATCATCTATTCCGCGTCCGATACTCTCAACATGACCCGTGATCACCGGCTTAAATCCCATCAGCGTAATGTGTGCAGTATTTCCCGTGCGGATATGTTGCAACTTAGTCTCTTCAAAATAGCCAACCACCCAAAAACTATTGGCATCAATGATGGAAACTTTAGTTTCTCCCGCTGTGGCATAGTCACCAGGGCGAAGCCGCAAATGTGTGACATAGCCCGTAACCGGTGACCGAACAATAGCATGCGATAAGTTAAGCTCTGCAAGGTCCAGCGCAGCCAGTGCACCGTGGTAATTAGCCGCAGCGACGCTGGCTGCGCTGGCTGTTTGTTGTAAATCCTCGCTGGAAATCACCCCTTTAATCTGAGAGCGTCGCCTCGCCGCATCCTGGCGCATCAGCATTTCATGACGTTTCGCCTCAACATCAGCCTGGGCGCTGACCACTGCCAACCTCAACCAGTGCGGGTCAATGGAATAGAGCACATCGCCCCGATTAACCCACTGATTATCGCGGACGGCCACATTCAGAACCGGTCCAGAGACATCCGGCGCAATCTGAACCACATCCGCACGAACCCGACCATCGCGGGTCCAGGGGGTTTGCACATAATGTTTCCAGAGAATAAAAGCCAAAAGCGTAGCAACCGCCACAGCGCTGAGCGTCAGCAAATAGCGGCCCAGTAGAGAAAGTAACGATTTCATTTTAAAAACCCCAGTTCGGTCAGTCCCTGCAATAACAGGTAAAAAGTAATAATAAAGATGGAAAAATCGATCATCGGGCGAAACGGCAAGCGACGGTAACCCTTGCTTAGCGAGAAAAGCTGCACGAGTAATAGCGTACAGGTGAGCGCGACGAGGGAAATTAACAGTAGACCGGGTACAAAAACGCCCTCAATATTGAAATCATTGATCATCGACAGGCTCCATTTCCTGAGTGCTTAATGCGCAGTACAGATCAACCAGTTGATTAACATGATGCCGCGATAGTTCATCTGCTACGGACAGGCTACGCTCAGTCAGGCTGACAATCCGTTCAAGTAAGGTGTTAATATCCGTCGAGTGTGTAAGACAATTGAGAACCTCTTTTATTTCTTTGTCTGCATGCGCATCCCATCGGCGTAATCGCATTACACACAGGCCTATACGCAGGGTGTGCAAAAGATGATTCAATGCCTGTTCTGATGACTGTCCGCTGCGCGGCAAACGTGGCAGTATCAACGCAGCCCGATCGATCATCAGGTTGATCCAGAGAGTTTCATCAGTATTCAACACACCTTTCACGCTGCGGTTAATATCGCGCTGGCATAATTTAAGCAGGCGATTTATTGCCGCATCTGCCTGCACAGTCTGCAGAAAGCCCATGCTGAATACCGCAAAGCCAGTTGCAGAAAATAATGCGATAGAGGTATTCACCGCCACGGCAAAATCCCCGCTGTAATGAGCACCCAGCTCGCACAAAATAGGCAGCGTCAGTGTGATCCCCATCGCCATAAACGTGGTGGGCGGCCTTGCCTGGAGCGATCCGGCAAGCAGATATACCGGAGCTAGAACCACTACCAGCACGATAAAATCACTGACTTGCGGTAGGAGAAAGAAGCTGTAAATCAGGCTTATCACAACTCCCCAGAGGGAACCAATGATGTATTTCACAATATGCGGGGCAGGCGTATCGAAGCTGCCAAACAGTGTGCAACAAACGCCAAGGATAGATACTGCCGTACCGCCATCAGGCCATGCCGAGAAAATCCACACCATGCAGCCGCTCAAAATGATGGTGAAAGCGCCCAATGCGGTGCGGGCAGCAGTAAGAGGATCGCGGTGGAATACATACCCTTTCACGGTATTCATTTCTGAGTGCGCAGGCATCTGATTCGCGTGATGAATGGCATCCGAAAGACGATAGCACTGCTGCACGAGGACAATGGCCTCTGTCAGGTAGCGCATAAAACTTACATGCAGTGCTTCTACAAACGTCAACTCATGTACGACATAGCGCTGCAGTAATTTTTCACTGCGTTTTTTGAGCTCTTCCCCCTCGCTTTTAAATTTTCCTTCATCTTTGCAGGCCAGCCAGACCTCAACATCATCCATTAAAATTTGCACATCGAAAGGTATCTTCGCTATCAGCGCTAAACGGTCACGTAACTCACAGTTAACAATGACTAATCGCGCAAGCCTGTCATGAAGCCTTTTTCTCGCTTGCCGGACCGGTACAGAGAACGCAAAATCATAAGGGATATGATGGCTGATGCCCTGCAGGAACTGCAATGCCAGTGCCATATGCAGCGGCGAGGAAACAGGATCGGGTTTGCCTGTTAAAGTCTCTGCGATACGCTGTCGCGCCGCGAGCAGCGTCTGCGATAATTTACTGTTGAACTGGCCTGAGATGCGCGCGGGCAATACATAGCGATGGATAAGTGCCGCGCAGAAGATACCGATCATGATTTCCTGTACCCGAGTGATAGCGATTTCAAAAATCGCGCCAGGATCGGATACAGCAGGGAAGCCAATCAGACTCGCAGTGTAACCAGCAAGGACAAAACCATAGGCCCGGGGCGTACGTTCCAGCAAGGACAAATAGAGGCAGAATGTAATCCAGCCTGCCAGTATCACGCTGCAAAATACGGGGGAATTCACGAACGTGGGTACAATTAATACCGTCATGCCAGCGCCAATTACCGTTCCCACCAGACGATACAAACTTCTGCTTAGCGATGCTCCGACGGAGGTTTGGGAAACAATATATACGGTGATAATTGCCCAGGAAGGCCGCTCCAGGCCAATTGATAATGCAATATAGTATGCGAGCATCGCAGCGGTAAAACTCTTCGCCGAATAGAGCAGAGCGTTCGCATCATTCAGTAGTGAAGGAGAAGCCATACCGTGAAGACTATGGCATATCGTGTGTAAAAAAATGAAAGTAACTCGCGTTAATTTTTTCATGCCGGAAATTATTACCGGCTTGCATATCTACTTAAATACTCTATTCTGTCAAAAAATACCTAAATGTTGCCAATCTATGTTACCCCCACTTGCCAATACGCTGTTCGATCCGGATACCACCTCCTGCCCCGCAGTCGCGCGTCATTTGGATTTTGTCGATTACGCGGCCGAAGTGCCTGTGCATACGCACCGCAAAGGGCAATTGATTATTGCCCTCTATGGAGCGGTCATTTGTCGCGCCGAAAATGATATCTGGATCGTGCCGCCTGATTGTGCCGTCTGGATCCCTGGGGGAGTGCCGCACAGCGCAAAAGCTACTTGGAATGCGCATCTCAACTATCTTTTTATCGAGCCTGGAGCCGCCGAGCTGCCGGAGCGATGCTGCACTCTGGCCATTTCTGGTCTGATCAAAGAACTCATTGCCCGTTTAACCCACGAGGGCGTCGGATACCCACCAGAAAGCCATCTAGCCAGACTGACCAGAGTAACACTTGATGAATTAGCCACCATGCCTCAGCAGAAACTGAGCCTCCCTGTGTCGTCGCATCCTAAAATCCGCGCCATGGCCGATGCTCTGGTCAGTCAACCTGATGACCGAAGCACATTCAAAACATGGGCAAAAAGACTGGCGCTTAGCGAGCGTTCTCTCGCGCGTTTAATGCTGCGCGAAACCGGGTTGACGTTCGGACGCTGGCGTCAGCAACTGCAACTGATAATTGCTCTCCGGGAACTGGCTAGCGGCGTTTCGGTTCAGAATGTTGCAGCTAATCTGGGGTATGAATCGGTTAATGCGTTTATCACCATGTTCAAAAAAACCATGGGCAGTACACCCGCACACTATTTTGCCGAACGGAAAACAAGCGCACACTTAACCGATATTTAGCGACATCAGGTTTTCCAAGAAACCAGAGGTGAGTCATAGAGCTGCCATATCCGTCTCCCTATGCGGGGGATCACACTACAGAATCTTTACCGCATGGAACCTCCAGCCAGGACTATATTGCCTCAGCCGCCTTAACGATAAAAAGAATCAAAGGACGGTATTATATCTGTTGGATCGGTCTATACATGATCGGGAAGCACAATCAATTCAGCATTGTGTTAAGGAAGTAGTTGAGCATATATGTTTCGACCACACAGAACACTTCTATGGCGATGCTTCATAGCGCATTACCGCCACAGTGGTAACGCCCCCCCCCCCTGACTGAAATTCACAATGAATGTATTTAACCGCATCTTTTTATTGTCCTCATTATCACGCTAAGTCATGACACCATTGCAGCAGCGAAACGCTGAAAACTACACAGCAGCACAACTATCCTTCTCCACATCCTTATACAACTAATAACTTATTATTTATTCACTACAAAACCGTACTAAGGATCTTCCCATCAGTAATAAGGTGCTATCGGCTTTTCCTAAGCTTACTGCTGTGTTCTTTTATTTTCTCTGGACATGCACCAGTCATTCCACAATAGGAGAATACAATGACATCACATCAGTTGTTACGTTTAAAACAGGTCGAAGAAAAAACCGGTTTGAAACGCTCTCAAATTTACTTGTATATGAAAAATGGTTCGTTCCCACGTTCAATAAAAATTGGCCCGGCCAGTGTGGCCTGGCTCGAATCGGAAATTGATGAATGGATCAACCTTAAGTTAGCCGGACGTTAGATCAGTTAAAAATGTCCGTTTATTTGCTCAACTTTTCCATATGGATTGAGGAGATAACAGAATGATTCCATTAATTAATTACACCATCTTAACTGATGCATTGCACGCTCTGAAAGAAGGCAATATTCGTCACTGTAAATCCCTCGGATTTACTTTCGACGAAATGAATGCTCTTAATCAGTTATCACTCGATGAACTGTTTACGGTCAGCCGGGCGGCAGTTCCCTTTGTTTCGGTCAGTGTCCGCCATGATGTTCTGCATCATTTACTGGCGCAGGCCCGCCAGGAATACCAGCATCAACAGGAGATTAACCGTGCTATCCGCCTGGGTGGCTCTATCTCGTTGCTCAACCACTATTTTGGCCTGACATCAAATGAAGTCTGCCTTCGTCGCCGGTTGCTGAGTGTCAGCGTGCCGTATGGGCGGACGCCTGAACCAGATGAAGAGACAGATGCCGAAATCTGGAGGCAATGGCAAAAATGTCGGGTGGATAACCTTGAATCCTCCGACGCGCTGGCCGCCATGATGCAGGTGACGGAAAAGCTATTGCCGGACGCCGAAGGTCTGTCTCTCACCACCATCTGGAAGCGCATCACACTCTGCGAAAAGGAAGCCGCCAACAGGAGGGCATCAAATGCCGGATGAGATCGACCGCGATCAGGAGTTCAATGAACAACGACTGGAAGAGATGATTGAACAGAGCCGTTTCAAACCAGGAACAACACCATCATTATTCCACTGCCGTTTATGCGGTAAACCTATTCCTGAAAAACGACGGCAGGCACTACCAGGCGTAACAACCTGTACGGAATGTCAGGATAAACTTGAACGCCGTCGTTGTTAAATGTGAACCAAAAGACGTATGAGTAATAAATGCTCATACGTCTTTATCTGTATCAGAAAGTAAAAATAAATCCCCATAATTTACTTCAACTTCCTTTCCTGCTCTCCAATTTCTTTATTTATCCATCCGACTAACTCTTTCATTTTTGTTTTGAGTTTATCGTTTATGACTCGATCCAGCCCCCTCATGCTGAACACGCCATTACAGAATGGTTGCCCTAATGGACGTTAATTCGTCCGGGCCGGGTATTGCTCTTTAATAATACGGAACGGGCTGTCACAAAACCACAATTCAGGGTGCCGCTGAATGTTCTCGCTGACCCGTTAAAACCGGAATGCAGAATCGGGACGTGATCGAAAAATATTATTTTCTACCATTTTATTAAAAGGGCTCATCATGAGAAAACCCGATTATTATGCATATGTTGCCCAGGAAAGTCAGCCGGATACTCAGGGCGAGAAAAATACGTACTGGACAAAAGTCGGCGTTGCCTTTGCTCACCACGGTAAAGCCGGTCTGAATATTGTCCTGACGCCCGGTATTGCCGTCTCCGGCAAACTAGTCCTGCTGGAACCTCGCGAGGAAAACAGTCCGCAGCAGAGTACGGCTCCTGTCGAAACCACGCAGTAATCCCTTTGATTCTGACTCCACAGCATGCAGCGTCTGCAGACCCTGCATGCTGTCTGCTTTCTGAGGCCATCATGCTTTCCACCACTGCCTTTCTGGCGGCGGCCATGCAGTGCGCCGCCAGCATTCATCCGTCCACGGCACTCGACGTGGCGCGGGTGGAATCCGGTTTTAACCCGTATGCCATTGCCGAGATTGTCCCGAACTCCGGAGAATCTTCCGGCGATAAACACGTTAATTCTCACCAGCCAGCCAGTCGGGGAGAGGCAGAGCATATTCTCCGCAGCCTAATGGCTCAGGGCCGCCGTTACTCTGTTGGACTGATGCAAATCACCAGCACCAATTTCCGCCATTACGGCGTCACGGCCAGCGACCTACTTAACCCTTGCATCAATCTGTCGGTATTTGAGCGCATTCTCGCCGACTGTTACCGGCGCGGCGGCACCCTGAAACGAGCACTCAGTTGTTACTACTCCGGCAACTTTGAAACCGGACAGCGACCGGAATCCGCCTTTAACCAGACCAGCTACGTACAGCGCATTGGCTATGTCGTCCCGTCCACGCGGGAAGACCGGCACCGTGCCCCTGACCGGAGTGTACAGCCCTCTGTCCGTTATCCCGCCGTTGTGCTGCGCGGCGAGCCTGCCGGTGCCACTGCGCCGATCCTGACTTCTCTGCATTATCCCGGTGCCGTCATTCGCGGCGCTATCCCTGTTATCCCTGATGAGGATAAATGATCATGCGTAAACGCCGTTACTCCGTTGTTGCTTCCGTGCTGCTGCCTGCCCCACTGCTGGCGGCGGACAGCGGATTTAACAAGGCCAATGAGACACTGAGCAATACTTCGACCGGCCTGCTGGGACTGGCCGCCGTCACCATCACGCTGGCGACCATGTGGGTGGGCTACAAGGTGCTTTTCGACGGCAAGAGCCTGCACGACATGCGTAACGTCATCATCGGCGCGATCCTGATTGTCGGCGCGTCCGGCTTCGGTGCCTACTGGGTGTCATAAGCGAGGTAACGATGGCTACGCTGAATAAAGCACTCACGCGGCCTGCCGCCATTATGGGTATTCCTCTTGTGCCGTTCGTTCTCGTCAGCGGGGCCATCGTCCTGCTGGCGGTCTATGTCAGCTATTACCTGGCACTGTTGCTGATCCCGGCCTGGGCGGAAATGAAAAATAAAGCCCGGAAGGATATTCATTATTTCAGTCTGCTCTGGCTGGCATTTAAAACCCGTGGGCGACTTTTCACCAGTAAGCATTTTGGCGCGAATGCCCTTCTGGCAAACCAGTACGATAATGTTGATGTGTCGGAGTTTATTCAGAAAATGAAATTAAACGAGCGTATTACGCTGGATAAATATATTCCGTATTCCTCCCATATTCACCCTTACGTCATCAGAAACCGTCACCGTGATTTGGTTGCCACCTGGGAACTGGGCGGTACAGTCTTTGAATGTGAAGACGAACATCACCTGACCCTGATGGCCACGCATCTGAACAATATTATCCGCTCGTATGAAGGTCTGCCGGTAACATTTTATATTCACCGGCTCCGTGAAAAATACCATGATGCTTTTGAAGCCTGTTCGGGCATACCCTTTTCTGATGACGTGACCCGGCGGTATTACCAGCCGGTAAAAGAAAAACCGTTCTGGCGGCACCGGCTGTTTTTCACCGTCTGCTACGCGCCGTTCTCTGCGATTGAGAAAAAAACCATGAAAGCGCAGTCGCACGGTAAACGCCAGCCAGCTCTGGATGACGCGCTCAAAATCATGCAGGAATACCGTGAAGCACTGGAATCTTCATTATCCCGCTATATGGCAACGCCGCTGGGGATATATGAAGAAAACGGGCGGGTATATTCCTCACAACTGGCGTTCTTCCACCGCCTGATCACCGGCCAGTGGCAGAAAGTGGCCGTAACGCGCTCGCCGTTTTATGAAACGTTAAGCACGCCGGACGTGTTTTTCACCACCGACACCGGTGAATGCCAGACGGTCAGCGGTTCCCGCTTCTTCCGCAGTCTGGAGATTAAGGATTATTCCCCGGAAACCCACACCGGCATGCTGGATGCGCTGCTGTACGCCGAAAGCGAGTATGTTCTGACGCAGTCCTTTACCTGCATGGCACGGGATGAGGCACAGCATCATATCCGGCTGGCGGAAAAACGGCTTAACTCCACGGACGACGACGCGACTTCCCAGCGCGAAGAGCTGATTGTCCTGCGCGACCTGCTCCAGTCCGGACATGTGTCATGCGGTAAATTCCACTTTTCCCTGCTGGTCTCCTCAGACAGTGCCGGACAGGTGGTGAAGGACACTAACGTTCTGGCCCAGCCCTTCGCCGATTTGGGTATTATGACGACGCTTTCCACCCTGTCACTGCCAGCTGCATATCTGGCGCAACTGCCGGGCGTCTATATGCTGCGTCCCCGACTGGTGGCCGTCAGCAGCCAGAATTTCGCCGATATGGCCTGCCTGCATAACTTCCATCCCCACAAACGTAGCGGCAATCCGTGGGGGGAAGCCATCGCCATCCTCACATCTCCCGGCGGTGGCGGGTATTACCTGAACCTGCACGACAGCCAGGCCGGACGGGATGACACTGGTGAGAAAACGCCGGGGAATACGGCGATTATCGGGAAAACCGGCTCCGGCAAAACCCTGCTGATGACCGTCATGCAACAACTGATGCAGAAATACCGTAACCCGGCGTCGTTTGCGCCTTCTGCCACCCTCAAACGGCTGACCACGGTGTATTTCGATAAGGACCGGGCGGCGGAGATGGCGATCCGCCAGGCGGGCGGGCGTTATTTCCGTATCCGTACCGGCGAGCCCACCGGCTTCAACCCGTTTGCGCTGGAGCCAACCCGCCGGAACATCAGTTTTATCAAACGGCTGGTGCGCATGCTGTGCCGCCGCAACGGTAAGCCGCTCGATCCGCGCGATGAGGAGCGGATCAGTGCCGCCGTTGACACCATCATGCTGGACTATCCGCCGGAGTACCGCCGGTTCGGGATCACCCGGCTACTGGAAGTGCTGCCGGAGCCGCCGACCACAGACGCCCGCACCAACGGGCTGCGTATTCGCCTGAAACAGTGGGCGCAGGGGGGCGAGTTCGGCTGGGTGTTTGATAACGAGGCCGATACATTCACCATCAGCGATGTCGATAACTTTGGTATCGACGGCACCGAATTTCTGGATGATGACGATATTCGCGGCCCCGTGACCTTTTACCTGCTGTATCGCGTGACCAGCCTGCTGGACGGTCGCCGCCTGGTGATGTTTATGGATGAGTTCTGGCGCTGGCTGGCCGATGTCGAATTTTCCCGCTTCTCGCTCAATATGCTGAAAGTCATCCGCAAGCTGAACGGTATCTTCGTTCCGGCAACACAGTCACCGGATGAAATCGTCAAACATCCCATAGCCCCGGCGATTATTGAGCAGTGCGGTACCCAGATTTTCCTCGCCAACCCGAAAGCCAGCCATGCGGATTACGTGGAAAAAATGAAAGTACCGGAAAGTGTTTATGACACGGTCAGGAATCTGGATCCGGGCGAGCATTATATGGTCATCCTGAAAACACCGCTTCGGGCCGGGGAAACCCGCCCGTTTATGGCGATGGCGAAAATGGATCTGTCCGGACTGGGTAAATTCACCCGGCTTCTCAGCGGCAGTGAGGACAACCTGAAAATATTCGATGCCATTTATCAGGACGGTATGCGACCTGATGAATGGAAAGATACGTTTCTTGACCGGGCAATCTGAAAGCCAACCGGAGGTAATATCAATGCGTTCCAGGAATCACCTTCTGGCATTATCGTTATTTTTCTCAGCACAGACGTTCAGCGCCGGAATACCGGTTTTCGACGCCGTGCAGAATACCGAATCCATTAACCAGTGGATGCAGAAACTACAGCAATGGGAAGATACGGTTACCCATTATAAAAGTGAACTTGATGCATATAAGAAACAACTGGCTACCGCAACCGGCGTGCGGGATATTCAGGGTTTTCTCAGTGATGCCCGAAGCCTGAAAACCGATATTGATAATCTCCGTAAGAATGATATTTCACTGGATGATCTGCTGACCACGCAGAACAGTTCATATTCTGCTGAACTGCAAAACCTTTACAGTAAATACAAATCGTTCAGCGTATGCAGCCCGGAACAGGAAGGAATAAAATCCCAGTCTCTGGCCGACAGTTGTAAACAGATGATCCTCAATCAGGCAATGGCGATTGAGAATACCACTGACGTTGAAAACAGGATCAACAGCACACTCAGCGACATATCAGACTTATCTGACCGTATATCGAATGCGCAAGACTCGAAAGAGTCTCAGGATCTGGCTAACGCCATCGCGGCGAAAAGCGTACAGTTAAATGCGCTGACGAATCAGTGGGAGATGTCTGTCAGACAGGCTGAACAGCGAACGACATTGCTGGAACAGCAAAGACAGAAAGCCTTTGAACAGCAGCAGCTAACGGCACCTGTTGCTGACCTTAATAATTTATAAGGAGGTTATCCGTGCTCAGATCCTTATTCACCTTATGCATACTCTCAGGCGTTATCGTGCTCTCCGGCTGCAAGGAAACCAAATCCGAAGCCTGGTATAAACAGCATCCTGACGAAACTTATGCGGTTTATACGCAATGCCTGAAGGATGGCGAGGCAAGCGATAACTGCGAATTTGCCCACCGGGCAGCACTTATGTTTGCACAGGAAGGCCAGCCCGGGGTTAAGGAGAAATTTGAGGCGATATTTCAGCAGGAAGCTGAAAAACGAAATGCTGTGACACAGTAATTTTTCCTTCAGCAAAACAGGGAATTCTCCCTGTTTTTTATTTCCTTTCTTTATATATCAGGTGAGGCACCATGTCCGGTGGTATTTTTGTTGGTATGGACAAAAACATCATGAATGGACTGAATGCCGTACTGGAAGGCCAGTCTTCCACTTACGGCACGATGATCAGCGTCATCATTGTCAGCTCTTTTACCTTATTTATACTGTTTCGCGGTTATCAGACGCTGGCTGGCAAACTCCGGACCCCGGTTGAAGATATCGCCTGGGATGTGGGGCGAATGCTGCTTATCACCACCTTTGTGTTAAACCGGGATGGCTGGCTGGATATGGCGGTAGCGGCTATCCAGGGACTTAAAGACGGTATCAGCGGCGATGATAACGTCTGGGCGCTGCTCGATACTGTCTGGGAAAAGGCACAGGCGCTGGGGCAAAAGTTATTTAATATGGACACCTCAACTTACGTCAAACTGAATGGCGGCCTTGCCGAAGTTCTGGTATGGGGCGGCTCTATTGTCCTGCTGATGGCAGCCACCTTTGTCAACCTGCTCGCCGAAATCACCATCCTGTTAATGACGACCACCGCGCCGCTCTTTATTTTCTGCCTGCTGTACGGTTTTCTTAAGCCGATGTTTGATAACTGGCTGAAAACGATTTTCGCGGCAATATTAACGGTCATGTTTTCCGCCTTATCCATCCGTATCGCCATTAATTACCTGAATAAAATACTGGATGCCGCAGCAAAAACATCCGCTGAAACCAATATGGTCACGCTGGCAGCGCAGTGCCTGCTGGCCGGGATAGCGGCGGGTGTGGTGGTCTGGTTCTCCGCGAAGCTCGCCAGCGCACTCAGCGGGGCCGCCGTACAGGCGGTGCTGCAGGGTGCAGCCATGAGTGGCCTGAGCGGACTGGCGAATAAATCCGCCAGTCTTGCCGGGCCGGGTGTAAAGGGAGGTGCCCGCCTGGCTGCGAAAGGCGGCATGGCCGTCGCCGCGGCGACAGGCAGGCTCACCGGCGCAGGCGTGGGTAAAACCGTGAGCGCCTGGCAGAAACGCGCCGCCGCCATCGAAAGTATGAAACGCCTGAACCGGCAGCGTTACCGTTAATCCTCCCGGCTGTTAATTTCCTTTCCCCGTCACGCCGTGCCCAGCGCCACCGGTGCGGCATTCCTGCATCCATACGATAAGAGGCTTCCATGAAATTCAGCATCTTTCTTCTGATGCTGTGCGCGCTCACGGGCTGCGCACGGCATCAGGGCGACCTCCCGCCGGTATCCGGCGAACCCGAGCCGGTGAATTCCCCCGCCATCATTCAGGAGCTGACTCACCATGTCTGATATTCAGAACATTGTTAATGTTTCCCGCTCTTTTGAATCCATCCTGCTGGAAAAGGAAGAGCGTTCCCGAAGAACCGCCTGGCGGGTGGCCGCTGCCGGACTGATTCTGGCTGCAATGGCGATTGCGGCCATTATTATTCTGCTGCCGCTGAAAACTACCGACACTGAATTATGGTCAGTGGATAAACAGACCGGGCGCTATGAATATATGACCCGTGTGAAGGAGCGGGATATCTCGTCTGAAAAAGCACTGGCGCACTCTCTGGCAGCACACTATGTCAGACTTCGCGAGGGGTATAATTATTTCTCCCTCCAGCGTGATTATGACGACGTACAGTTATTTAACAGCGACAGCGTGAACCGGGACTATCTGGACGGGTTTAACGGTGACCAGGCACCGGACGTTATTTTTAATAAGGCGGAATATGTTGTCTATATCGACATTATTTCCAATGTTCATACGCCTGCCACCGGGCCGGATAATCTGGCAACCCTGCGTATCAAGCGCACTATCCGCCGTATTGCTGATAATTCCGTGAAAACGGATGTGTGGAATATCCGTCTCACATACCGCTACGTCCCGCACCGGCAACTGACCGACAGCCAGCGCGAAGTGAACCCGCTGGGCTTTATCGTCACCAGCTACCAGCGCGACAAAGAGCTGAGGGGGGAATGATGCTGAAATACATTCTGCTCCTCACGGGTTTACTGGCGTCATGCGTGGCATGGAGCGCGGCGACACCGCGCGGCAGCGCGTATGACAGCCGGATGCAGAACGTCACGTACAACAGCCAGAACGCCACGGTCGCCAGTACCCGACCCGGCTACGTCACCATGCTGGTGTTTGATGATGATGAAACCGTTATCGATGCGCAGGCGGGTTTCCCCAGAGGCTGGACCGTGACGAAAAGCGATAACCGGGTGGGCGTCAGCCCGAACCCGATTACCCAGCCGGTCACGGACGCCAGCGGCAACAACGTCAGTCAGGTGTTTCTGCCGACGGCAAAAGACTGGAAAACCAACCTGTTCGTGGTGACATCGAAGCGCGATTACAGCCTGGAGCTGAACGTGCTGGATAAAGACTCGCCCGCCCAGGCCTTTGTTATCCGCTACCACTATCCCGATGAGCAGCGGAAAAAGTCAGCGGCCACCAGCGCCACCCTCCAGCAACGACAGCAGGAAACACTGGACCGGCAGCGGATAGCGGCGGCATTCGGGCAGACAACCACGCCGCGCAACTGGCGCTATACAAAACGGGTGGCCGCCGGTTCCGCCGCCATCGCCCCGGACTTTACCTGGGATGACGGTCGTTTTGCGTATATCGGTTTTTCTCCTGCGAAAACCCTGCCTTCCGTTTTCCGGGTGGTTAACGGCCAGAAGCAGGCGGTCACGCCCGGAACGGTTAAACGGGGCAACTACACCGTGATGGTGGTTCCGGCATCGCCGCAACTGGTTCTGCGTTACGGCAGCTCGGTGGTGGGGATCGAAAACGACGGATTCGGGCGTATCCCGCTGACCAACAGTGACACCGTTTCGCCGTCCGTTACGCTGGAGGAAAAATGACCGACAAATCTTTCCCGGACGAACCGGAAAAAACCACCGCAGAACGGGAAGCAGAAGCCCGCGAACGCGCCCGCGCGGCAATGGCATATCAGGAACCGGAGCAGAAAACGCCGCCCGGTCAGCCGGAAGTGACCCGCTTTCGTAAAGCTTCTGGTCGCCGCACGCTGATCGTCAGCCTGCTGAGTCTGGTACTGGTCATCGCGCTGGCATCCGGTGGCGATCGTCTTCTCAGCGCCCTGAAAAGGGGTGCTGAGAAAGAATCTGACACTGCGCCACCGCCCGCCTCCGGGACGGTGCAGCAGGAGCGTAAGAATCTGGGCATGGACAGTAACCCGTTTGGCCTGTTCGGCCCAGGGAGGCAGGAAAGCGCAGGCACTGCCAGTCAGAGCGCCCCGGCCACTCCAGCTCTGCCGCCCGGGCCGCCCGCTCTGAACAAGGCGGCAGCACTGGCAGGCGGGCTGAACAGCGGCAGTACAGGGTCAGGCGACGATATGCGCACGCCCCGAAGCGGATCGCGCAGCAACGCGGAAACGTCGGGCAGCCCGTCAGCCTCAACGGCGTACACATCCTGTCAGTCGGTACTGGTCAGTGGCGAAGATGGGCGCCTGCGTTGCCCGGATAGGGTCACACCGGCAGCCAGCAGTAACAGCGACAATCCAGGCCTCGCCAGCGTTACCGGCGTGAAGCGGCTTGGCCTCAATCCCGATCTCTATATCCCGGTGGATCGCTATATTCCGTGTTCGATGATGCGGCGCTTCGTATCCGATGTTGGCGGTCAAATCTCCTGCCTGATCGGTGAGAATGTCTGGAGCGCCAGTAACCATGTGAAGCTGATCCCGGCAGGAACGGTCGCCCGTGGCGTCTACCGCACCGGGGCACTGCAACACGGACGCAGCCGGATGTTTGTGCTGTGGACGGAGCTGCGCACGCCGGAGCCCGGCAGCCTGCAAATCCCGCTCACCGATACGCAGGCCACCGGCCCGCTCGGTGAGGCGGGGATCGCGGGCTGGATCGACAGCCATTTCTGGGAGCGTTTCGGCAATGCCCTGATGCTCAGTACCGTGCAGGACGTGGCGGTGGCGGCATCAGATGCCGCACCGGGTAAAGACCGTAATACCGACTATACCGAAAACACCCGCGCTGCCACGGCGGAAATGGCGAAAACGACGCTGGAAAACAGCATCAGTATCCCGCCCACCATGTACCTGAACCAGGGTGATGTGATCGGCATCATGACCGGCACGGATATTGATTTTTCCTCTGTTTATCAACTTCGACTGAAAAAGAAATGGTATGAACGCTGAAAACCTGTCACTGGATTTTATGAAAAACCGGCTGTTTGGTGATTTTCTCGCGCAGGATGGCCTGACAGAAATTGCTGTTAACCGACCGGGTGAGCTGCATACAAAAATTCGGGGAAAATGGCAAAAACAGGCATCTCCCATCACGTTACGTCAGTGTCATGCTTTTGCCAGAGCGCTGGCGTCCTGGCATGACGATAATATCGACGATACATCACCCATCCTTTCAGCAACATTAGGATCCGGCGAACGTATTCAGGCGATTATTCCCCCGGCCTGCGAGCGTAATACGGTGTCCATTACGCTTCGCAAACCCTCGTTTGAGCAGAAAACACATCAGTCATGGATTGATGCGGGATTTTATCAGCACGTGGCTGGTCAGGAAAATACGGAAAGTCAGGATAATGCACTGATCCGGTTATATCACAGCGGGGATATTCCCCGTTTTATGGAAAAGGCGGTGGAATACGGCAAAACGATTTTTATTGTGGGTGAAACCGGCTCCGGCAAAACCACCTATATGAAAACGCTGCTGTATTATATTCCACTACATCTCCGTCTGGTAACGATTGAGGATAATCCCGAAATCCGTTTTTATCACCATGCCAATTATGTTCATCTTTTTTACCCGGCGGATGCCGGGGATAACGCCATTGTCACACCCGGCAGGCTGATCCGTGCTAATTATCGTATGAACCCTGACCGGATATTACTGGCGGAAATTCGTGGACGGGAGGCGTGGGATGCGCTGAAAATTGTCGGCTCCGGGCATGAAGGGTTAATAACCTCCCTGCATGCGGGCAGCCCGGAAGAATGTATTGAAGGCATCATTGACCGCTGCTATGAAAACCCGGACTGCCGGAACATTCCTTTTGATGTGCTGTTACGCAAGGTACTTAAAAGCATCGATGTCATCGTCAGCATTGATATACACGGCGATGTGCGACGGATGCGTGACATTTACTTTAAGCCAGTTCATTTAAATGGCATGAAAGAGACATTCAGACAATAACTCCGGCAAATAACATTACTCAAGATACGTAACCTTTCATTAATCATAATGGTAACTGAAATGAAAAAAACAATATTATCCGTATTATTACTCTGCGTTATGGCGTCATGTCCAACATCTGTACTGGCTGCTGATGCCTGCAAAGTGGTGTTATGTATGTACGGTAAAGCAACCGGGAATGGCGGCAGCAGTGAATGTCACACCGCTGAACGGGCATTTTTTAATATCGCAAAAAAGAACAGGCATGGTTTTCTACCTGACCATACGGCTGATGCCAGAAAATCGTTTTTACTTGAATGTGACTCGGCAGACCCGGCGGCTATCAGTCGGGTCATCAGTAAATATGGCCGCGTTCGTGGTTAATACTGGCGAGACGGGCACAGAGCGTGACGGTTTTCAGGTTTTTACGGCTTCTGTTTTTCGCGGATTAAGGAGCGAAGAAACAGGGGCCGTAAAAATGAGGCAGCGGACAGAAATATTTTCGCGGGTTAAGGAGCGAAAATAATTCAGGCACCGCCCCTCACCTGCAAACAGCCGCGCCCACGCGGATTTTGCAGGCCGGGGGGAGCCGGATAAATTTCGCCGCCCCAGCGAGCGAAAAGCTGTCGCCCACGACAGCGATTTATCTGGGGGGCACAGCCCCGCACACCGTCGCGGCTAAGTCTCCGGCCAAAAGCCGGTAGCGTGGCGCGACCACCCTCTTTAAAGGTCAGCTTCCCTTTTATTCCCGCTGCGAGGAACGAGCAAAGGGAAGAAAAAGGCGAAAGCGACCGTCTTAAAGGGGGTGGTCGCGCGTAGCGGGCGACGGTGTGCCGCCGTTGACATTGGGGGTTTTGGCGTGGCGTCCAGCTGCGACATTACCCCCATGTGACATTACATAAGGGCGTCCAGCCCGCATGTAATGGTGCACGCCGTTTCGTGCAGGGAGGCATGCTTTCCTGCACATGGTCGCATAGCGGCCACCTTCTCCGTCCCTGACGTTCGCCCCGCCTTTTCGCCCAACACCGTGGGGCGAATTAATGGGGCGACGTCATGGGGCCAACTGCTGACGAAGGAGGCATCGTGATTTTGAATAAGCTGGCCGTTTCACTGTCGCCGATAGTGAATGGCGCGCTGAACTTCATGGCTTTTATGCAACAGCATCAGCTGATGCTGGCGCTGTTATCGGGGCTGACGATGCCGTTTTTCGCGTCGATGAAAAGCGATGAACGGCAAAAAGCCCCGTTGTGGCAAAAGCTGATTATCGCTTTTTCCCTGCTGTGTTTTCTTTCCGGTACCATGGCCCCGGTTGTTATCTGGATTTTCCAGTGGCTTTATAAAGGCCGTGTAGTCGCCAGCATTCCCGTTCTGGCATTGCCGGTGCTGATTGCCTTTACCGTAACGGGTTTTATTTTGCATATTCTGCTGCGAAGGGTATTAACCCCTGAATTAGACAAAATAAAGAAACGCCTCGTCAGAAAAACCACGCTTGAACGGGAATTGCGCACCGATGTCCGCACGGTAAAATCCCTGCTGCCGGAAACGCTATATTATGACCCGCTGGATTATATCGACCTGAACAAAGGGTTATTTATCGGCATTGACCGAGATATTCAGCCGATGTATTTGCCGTTAAAAGACTGGCAAAAACAACACGCGGATATTATCGGCACCACCGGTGCCGGTAAGGGCGTTGCCACCGGGATATTACTTTATCAAAGTATTCTGGCCGGTGAAGGCGTATTTGTGATGGACCCCAAGGATGATGAATGGGCTCCGCACCTTTACCGCAAAGCCTGCGAGGATGCCGGTAAACCTTTTGCCCTGATTGACCTGCGAAAACCCCAATACCAGTTAAACCTGATTGAAGAGATCACCGCCGATGAACTGGAAGAGCTTTTTGTTGCCGGTTTCAGTCTGGCGGAAAAAGGCCAGGAGTCGGACTTTTACCGGATTGACGACCGGAAAGCGGCACGAATAGCCGCGCAGTTTGTCACCCGTAATACTGCCTCAACCATTCGGGATGTGTATAACGGAGACTACGTTCAGGGCATTGCAGATAAAATAAAAGCCTTTTTCGGGAAAATTGAAGAGCTGGCCTTACTCAATGCCATCAATGCGCCGACAGGATTTTCGCTTAATAGGATATTTGATGAAGGAGGTTGCTGTTATGTGATTGGCTCAATGCGCAACAGCAAAATCATTACCACTCAACGCATGTTGCTGGTTCGCCTGTATCAACTGGCAGAAAGGCGCGAGCGGGTTAAAGACGTGCCCCGCCCCATTGCTATTTATCTTTCCGAACTGAAATACCATTTATCCAGGTCCGCGCTGGAAGGTTTAGGCGCGGCACGCGATAAAGGCGTGCACATTATTATGGACCATCAGTCGATTGCCGATTTAAAAGACTGCCCGGCAGATTTGAAAGGGGACGCTGTTGTCGGCGCAGTCGTTGAGAACGCCAAATTCAAACTGGTTTATCGTGTCATGGATCCGGACACCGCTGAATGGGTGGCCAGGATGTCCGGCACCATATTAGTCGATGATGAGGTCCGCAAAGCGAAAACCGACGCCGTGCTGACGGAGACTATCGACGATGAACGCACCATCAGGCAGGCCGAGCGTTTTTTTACCGACAGCAATATGATCCTGAATCTACCCGATTTTGTCAGCTTCATCTTCACGACAAAAACACTCCCGTCGGCCTCTCTGATTTCGCCCATTAAGGTGAAAAAACGCGACCTGCAGATCTGTGCCGTGTCGCCCGCGATTGCCGCCAACGCCGCAACGGTAAACATCACCCTGGATTTTAACGAGGAGGAAACTTCCCCCGGACCCGCATCAAAGACGGATATCACCACAACGCGACCCGATCTTTTTTTTGATAATACGGACGAAGAAGACACAACAACATCGAGCGCCGATAAAGAGGAAAACCCATCATTGCTGGATTTTTAAAGGGGGGGAATGATGCTTATCACCGCATACCGCGAACGCCAGGCGCGACATCACGAAAAAATACAACGACTGCTGAATTTCCTGAAGGAAGAAACGTACAGTGACTTTAAAACCCTGATGTTGCTGTTCAGGTTCAGAGACCATAAATCGCTGTATTCCCTGCTTTCAAAAGTCGAGAACATGGGCTTAATACAAAAGCACGTCCTGGTATCGCGCACCGTGAAAATTTCATTGTGGGGCATAACCAGTGACGGACTGACCGTTGTGTTAACCTCCGACGATGTGCTTTTTCCGGCGCGGTTTGAGCCTTCAAAAATCACCGGCTGGACGCTGGAGCATCACCTTGATAATCAGGCGGCCCGGATTATCCTTGAGCAAAAAGGCGCATCCGGATGGATAAACGGCGATCGCACAACTTTCCTCAGCCGGTATCAGGTCAGTCACCGCCCGGACGGGCTGATCACCCTGCCCGGCGGCACCGTTATCGCCATTGAAACCGAGCGCCGCTTGAAAACCCGAGCCCGTTATCAGTCGATCATTGCCAGCCACCTACTGGCCCGGACCCGCAAGCAGTGGATTTACGTTTTTTATGTTGTGCCCAATCCACAGAAGAAGCGTGCGCTTGAACTGCTGTTTGACAGCATCAGGCATGTCATCATCAACCATCAGCACGTCCCGCTGGAAGAACGCCACCGTCGGGTGTTTCGCATTTATACCTTTGATGAACTGAAACACCTGTCATTAGGCAGCTATACGTAAGCTTTTACTCAGGCCATCTCGATGGCCTCACCGGCCTGGCGGCGATACCGCCAGGCCGGACGATTTTTTATTCCACTGCGAGGCGTAGACTGTTCGGTACTCGCTGTGCTGCGTGCTGCGTTCCGCCTCAGTCTGCGCCTTGCAGCGTTGCCGGTTAAAAACCATGTAACCGCATTCCCTTGCGGTTGTTTGATTCCGGTCTCAGAGTTTATCCATCAGGTAACGATGTGCTTTGGAGGCAGCGCTGGCCGCTTTGAAAATATAACGCTTGTCGTTTTTCAACGCTTTCAGCCAGGAAGCAATATAGCTTTCATGTTGTACCTCTCCCTCAATGCCAAGATCAGCCATCAGAAAGGCACTTCCCAGTTCCGCGACAAGTTCTTCCTCTGCATAATCCGCATTGCCAAACTTCCCTTTCATTTCACGGTTCAGACGTTTTTTGCCACCACTCCAGTGAACCAGCTCATGCAGACCTGTAGCGTAGAAATTAGCCGCATCTGAAAACAGATGGCGCTCAGGTAGCCAGACTTCATCTGTTGATGGAATGAAAAAGGCGTTTTGTCCTTTCTCGATGATGTTTGCGCCACTCTTCCGTAACAGGTTCTCAGCCTGCGGCACCGGGTCAAAGGTTGCTTCCGGGCTAACAGTTTCTGTGGTCAGAGTTAAACCGTCGATTTGCTGAACGTTAAACACGGTGAAAGTTTTCAGCATAGGGATTTGTTCAACTTCTCCGGCGTCGTTTTCCTTCTCCAGCGTGGTATAGAAAATAGCTGTTGTGCCATGCTCACCCTTGCGAACCTGTCCACCTGCTACCTGTGCCTGTTTGTAGGTCATCCAGCGGGAATCGCTGAAACCCTGTTTTGATGCACTGCACCACAGCAACATGATGTTCATACCGCTGTAGGCTACGCCGGTGGCGTAATTCGATGGCAAACCAGACATGCCAGATACACGCTGCCACGGGCAAGACCAGGGTTTCACACCGGCTTCCAGCACTGCAATGATGCTATCGGTAACGGTCTGATAAATATCCGTTCTGGTTTTAGAAAATTTCGTTTTTGAGGAGCCTGACGGGTCCAGCGGGGATACGCTGGTCGCCGCTGCGGTGTTAGGGGCGCTTGTCCGGGTGGTGCGCAGGGAAATCGTCATGTTTTTTCTCCGTCAGTGGTGTGATTTTCGTCTTCGTATCGCCTGACGGTTCGCTTTCCCGGCATCGTTCCGGCACGCAAGGACGCAGAATGCGTGCCATTTATCCTTGCTGGACGGGTTGTGCTGGGAAACGATTAACCGAAAGCAGATATGGAGAACGGAAAGCACACGGAAGAAAAAACTGCCCCTGCATAGCCGGGCTTAACGCCCCTTACTTCGCAGTGGTGAAAAGCAGACTGGTGGTGTTGAGTCGGAGACTGGCACTGACAGGAACTTCATGTAGGTGTTAGCATGCTTTCCTGCCGGGCGAGGCGATCCAGCTAACCGGAGGCGGTTTGTTCTTAAATTGTCTCGTTCCGACATCAATCACAACCAAGTCTGTGCTGTCTCCTTATTGAGCGCCGCATACAGTCTATCTACCATCAAACGGATTCGGGGTGAGAGATTTCTTGAAAAAGGCCACAGCGCCGTAACCGTCGCATCCTACTTGGGGTCTCAACGGGTATTATCCTCAATTCCCCCCGCCGGATCTTCGGTTTTATCAGAGTTTCGGCGAAGAGCGCCATACTAGGTCAGGACGGTGAAATTCGTAGCGGAGTTGAAGAGAATGGACTTTAGCCGTGCGCGCGACACAAAAAAGCACTAACGCCTTATGTCGTCGATGGAGTTAGTCAGGAGGCCAATCCCGACGCCTGATTTTGCAGGCGCGGGGTAAGGAAACAGCGATTGATGATGAGCGGCAAGAAAATTACTGGAAAGTGGATCGCAGAAAATAAAAAATCCATCCATAGAGTATATAATTATTCTGTCTGTTAAGCATTCTTAATAAACCTCTCTACTTTCCTCTATTATTTTTCGAGACAATATTTAGTGGTTTTTCTTCCATTGCAGGAAAAACTGAAATGCCGATCTTCTGGGTTCCTGAGTATCCACAACATAAAAATTTCGTGGGATATTGTTCTCCGAACTAGCGCCAAAGACATTCAATCCATACAGAGTAACGTCGCAACCTATCATCTCATTAGACTCAGGAATAAATCGAGTCGGAATATGAAATACTTTTGCCATATAACCATCAGGAAGTAGGAGTCGTAGAGTCGTAAAATTATTATCCATCTCAACCTCCAGTAATCGCCCATGAATATCGATGTTAAAATGACGATCGTCAGGGCAGGATTGTTGCCTGAAATGACATGAATTTTTTGAGTAAATCGGGCACGAGCAACGGCCAGCACACTGAATACAATGTTTACCCGGCCGAGCTATATTAAGCGCAGAAAAAGAAGTATTACGAGGTAATATTTCATTAAATGAGACAAGAACACGATTGACGCATTCTTGCAGGCTGTTATCCAATACACCGGTCCAGCTACCCCCTACTCCGGCTAGTTCCAGTTCAATATTAATTTCAGGAGCTAGCTCTTTTATCATCATGCCATATGCCGCTATTTGTAACAAATATTCTTCTTTCGGCTGATTTTTTTCGTCTCTCACTTCGCCGGTTTTAAAGTCAACAACCCGTATCTGCCCGGTTTCTTTTCTGTAAATGAGATCGGCACGTCCCTGCATATCGAAACAAGTACTTTTCAGCAGTTTTTCCCGACCTACCGGAATAACACTTTCCCGCATTTTTATCATATCTGGCAAATGTCCACCCCGTTCATCAACCGGAGTAACAAGAGATTTGGCGTAACGAATGTATTTGATCAACGCCTGACGCGATACTAATCCAGCAATGCCATAGCGTTCCCAGACCCATAGCGCCAGTGCTCCTTGCTGAGTCTTTATCAAGGTCGCCACAAAGTCGTTTTCAAGCCTCTGTATGATTGATTCAGGACTATTCTCGCCACTTTTTTGCAACGTGTTTGCCAGTCTGTGCACGGCACTCCCCAGAGCAGCCTGAGGAGGCAAAGGCAAACACAGGAAAGAATGCTGCTCGCTTTCCAGCAAGTACCTCATTGGGCAGGTAATAAATACGCCCAGCTTTGAGGGGAGCACCGGGCGGGTACGCTCCAACGTCATTATATTCATTTTTCGCTCGAACGAGGTGGTGTGCACAGTTTTGCCATCACAGTTCCCATACGGCGAGAAAGCTCAAAGGTGTTTGTAAATACGATATCTTCCTCAAGCGAGAGCACCTCAAGTTCAGGATTAGCTTTAAAAACCCCGTCATAACTCCAGAAAGGATGCAGTACTGCCGCCCAGCGTTGTGGGCTAATACCTATCAGCGGGATATTTCCCACGATTTTTACTTCACTCCCCTTAAATAAAGACGATGCTTCTTCGGCCAGTCGTTTGGCATTAACCGTCCAGTCAATTATGCCGGGGGATGAAAAATCTCCACGTAGTCCGGCATCATAGGTTTTATCCAAAAGCAATTGAATGACATCCAGTCCCAGACGCCAGTCGAGCAAGCCATGATAAGCCTGATTACCGTATCGATGCAGGCAGTAATAACATGCCTGAAAACATACGTCGCGATGCTGTGGTTCTAAAAACTCTTTTAGTGGATAGGATCTTTCGTCATTGATAATCTCATTCATCACTTCAAGAACAATCGGAGAGCCAGAGCTCCCGATCTGCTGTAGTCGCTCGCATAATCCAGAACCATTAACCAGACGATCGGCCATTTGTAATATCGGTGCAGAAATACCGTTTTTTAAAATTTGTACGCGAGGCTCCAGAATTTCAATTTCTTCCGGATCAGTATCAAGTAGCTCTTTCGAAGCATAGTTGACGATGATAAAAGAAGCAGATAGCGCGGCCGCCCGAAATGCAGGAGTCAGTGCGCCTTGCAAGTACTGTAACTGGAGGTCCACCGGAGTATCCACCAACATCAACGCCAGTAAATCGGTTACTTTAGGTGCCGAGAGATAAAACGATTCTCGGCTTTCCTGCATAGGGGTAAAGCGGTTTTTAAGTGATAAATCAGCCTCAAGAAGGTTACTGTCTAACCATACGTGGTTTGCCCATAGCGGCTGATATACTCCCGCCTTTCTGAATGGAACCCGTAGATTGCCTTGTATCGCATTGAAACCACTCCATGTTTTGTCCGCATAAACACCACGATTTAACCTGTTAAGGCAGGTTTGGGATTTTAGCTGGATGGCAACATTAGAGTCAGGTACAGATACTGCATTCTCAATTGAGTAAGCTTCAGCAATAGATACTCTGCTGGCCACCGTCAGGGTTTGGTCAAAGTCTTCTTTTGCAGATTTATCTTCAAGAGTGGTAATAAATCCGTTGGGTACGTAACACGAATATTGCTCAGCACCATCCATGACCCCACCGCAGGCGCTGCATACAGCGGTCATCGAGCCCACCAGTACCCAGACTTTGCACACCGGGCAAACGGTCATCGCCCTGCATTCTCCCGGTTCGTCAGCTTCAGTGAAAAATTCGGCCGGGTTTTTGTAGCTTTGCTTCAGCATTCCGGCATAGCCTGCGGTAAAGTAACGGCGCTTGTCCTGTACCAGATATTTTCCCGGTGCAAATTCCTGAATCGCAATATCCAGATCGCGATCCATGCTGGCGAACTGTACATCATGTTCGTCCGTACTCACCGGCCTTGTCAGCAGAAGTCGTGTTCGGGTTGGCATACCGTACATAGGGAATTTTCCCTGTTCGGCCAACGCTTCCGCCAGTCCCTTTCCTGCCATAGCGTCGTCGTCCAGTACTGATTTAATATCTTGTATTAGACATTCCGGCGTCAGAGGGTGGATTATTGTACGGTAGAATATTTCATCCTGTTGCATACACGCTTGAGCAAACTCATCACGCGCGTTGATGGTTTCTTTCAGCGCGTTACGAATGCGCGGCAACCAGTTTGCCTGATTTTCTTTTAGCCAATGAACCTGAAAAAACTCTCCGTGATTGTCGGGTTTATGTCTGTCACCATCAACAGGCCACGACAGCCCCGAATCCACTACTTGCTCTCTGAGCCACTTAAAAGCGGCCACCAGCCAGATTTTGCGCACTAAGCGCTGGCAGATCATTTCCAGTTTAGTAGTTAAGAAAGGTGGCGGAGGGAGATCGCCGGTGATCTTTTCCGGGTTACGGAAGTAAAATAAATCATGGCTCTTGCTGCGACATGCCGTTAATACAAATGCAAAAGCCTGCCCACGTCGTCCCGCTCGCCCTACGCGTTGCTGGTAATTAAAACGTTGCGGCGGCATGTTAGCCTGAAAAACTGCGCGTAGATCGCCAATATCAACCCCCACTTCCATCGTGGTGGTAACAGAGAGTACATCCACCTCTCTGGCGGCTCTATCCAACTCAGGATGAGGTTCGAAGTCCTCCAGCCCTTTTGGCAATATGTCGTCATCATCAGCAATGAGGATACTTTTAAAACGGCGTAATCTCGCTGCCGGATTCCCCGTCATGCCCGTGAGTTCTTCAGAACGCATTCTACTGATACGGGAAGCATACGATATACGTTTACCGAGATAGTTTTGGGTTTGTAATTCCCCCGCGTTACCAGAAGATGTTTCAGGTAGTGGCGCATAACAGCGGGTGCAAAGTTTTGCCCCCTTGTGCAAATGGACGCGGCCACAGTGACTACAGCGCCAGAAAGGAGCGGTAGCCTCTACTAAACGAAAGTGCACTTTTCCAATGTCAATAATGCCGCCCTGATGACCAGAGCGTTTGAGGTGCACCAGAAAGTCCCCAATCAGCGATAATGTCTTGGCTCTGGAGTGGTTACAAAGCTCATCGCTAAAACGGCGCAACCGATTTTTAGGCTTCACATCCTCTGCAACATGCCAGCGCGTTTCTGTTGTTGTGTACTGGGACGGTGCGACTCGATAGGCATCCGCCAATACGCGAAGCATAGCGTCATAGACAGCCAATTGTTCCCGCGAGCAGTTGTTAGCCAGAGGAAGACAGGGATAACCCCATCCTGCTTCTTCCAGCGCAAAATAGGTTTTACTGAACACGCTTTCCCCGACCAGTTGTTTTAGGTCGCGGGAGATTTCCTTCCGGGCAACGTCCAGATTATCCTCATAGGAAGGATGTTTCTTCCAACACCATTTGGTCTGTTTGTTTTTTTCAAATAATTGCTGCCATGCAAAAGTGATAGTTTCTTCATCATGTTTTTGTTTTGAGGGCTCAGGGACAGGAGATATCCCCGTTCGATCGGTAGGATGAATACCCGCGTCAACTAATGTTGCCAACAGAGGATTAAGGACGTTGCCTGCGATTGGTGCTTCAGGCTCCAGTATGCTGCTCAGCGATACGCTGTCTGCCTGTGGCAGTAGCAATAAGTCACTCAGCCGCTCTTTTTCGCCAAAAAGCTGTCCTAATTCTTTGTCTTCATCCGCAGAGAGCCGCCCCTCTTTAATCTCTTTGCTAATTAGTTCTTTTCTGCGTTTATTAAGTTGTTCTAACTGTATGGTCACTTCTTTATGGGAGCACTGACTCGCTGACAGTTCCTTCAGCGAGCGCACAACAATCTCACGGCGAACATCATCATGGTGACCTGACTCCAAATCGAGCGCCGCATTGGCAGCATCCTGCCGACTGTCAGAAAATGTGACCAGCCGTTCCCGATCGCCAGAGCGTTGTAATTCAGCCATCAACGTACTGGCCAAGAGCTGCGTGGTTTTCGCAAAGCCGACTCGAAAACTGCGGATAGGTGATAGTTTACCTTTACCGTATTTATATGATGTACCACATGCCGGACACTGGAAAGGCAGCGCACTCCCCGGTGACTGGCTGGACGACTGGCCTCTTTTCCTAGTGGAAAAATCACCCGATGGGACATAATAGAACCAGCCTGCAATATGAGTTTGTTCAATCGATCTTATAGGCGATAACGTGTGTTGAATCGCCGCAGTAAACGGATCGTAACCAGCCTTAATCCACTTCCCAAAAGAGTCCTCATCGGCTGGAGTTCCTTCTCCTCTAGGCCAGAATCGATCGACGGTCGGCATAAACAACGCATATTCTTCGGCGGAACGTCGTTCAACCATAACCGATTTCGCATGTTCAGGTAGTTGATCAATATCGGGATCGTTGGGTAAAAGCTCTACGCGGCTATCCGTTGCCGAGAAAGAAGAGGGTTTGCCGCCAAAAAATAGTGTGGCGCAACACTCACAGTAGAGTAATTCTACGCGTCGTGATTTTTTGTTGTCATAGTGACGCTCGCCATAACGCAGGCCAGACTCAACCGTCAGATCGGCAAAAAAGTGCTGATCTCTTTCTTCTGTTGATGCACTTGAGGGGGAAGGTAGCGGTGCTGCATATAATCCTTCCAGAGCCCGTAAAAACGCATGGGCGCGAAAACGTGGCAATGGAATATCATCGGGAAAGGGATGTGAAAACCACTCAGGCCAGCTATCTGTAGCAGCACGTAACCATATTAATGCACGAATCCCCTCACGTCCTGCGGAATGGGAGGGAAATATACGCTCTGCCAGAGCAGTTATTGATGTAGCACGCAGAGACTTTTCACATGTATAGCAACCTTTTTCAAGCATACAGGCGGCCTGCACAACAACCCATTTAGCCAGTTTTTCCATACACTGCTCGTCATGATAGCCCCCCATACTTCGGGCAACGTTTGACCAGTGTTGCAAAGATGGCAGTGAGGATCCCTGTAGCTGTCTTACCGTATTGCAGAAGTCGTTGAGGTCTCCGTGGAAATGCAACGTATTATCCTGTGCTGGAGAAACCATGGCACCATTCACCACGCAATCTGCCCAGTCTTTAGCTGCTGCACTCACAGGCAGTCCTCGCTGACCGAACATCCCCCATAAATACTCAACGCTTTTCTTACCTTCAGGGCCATCAACGGGCAGTGAGGCACTGGATGCCAGAATACGGAGCTTATGTCGGTGCTGTTCCTGATCCAGCCCCAGACGGTTTATGAGATGTTTGAGCAAATAACTGACTTCGGTCCCTGCTGTACCGCGCTGAAGATGCAGTTCGTCAAGGACAAGATAAAAATAGGCATCAGGATCGTGTTCAATCCATTCTCGGGTTTGGTCAAAAATAGGATCGTCAATCTCCCGTACCAACATCGTGGAAAGCATACTGGTGTTAGTAATCAGTATATCCGGAGGTGATTTTTGCATTTCCCAGCGGCTAAGCATTTCTCCGCCTGATACACTAGGGAAATTGAATTGCAGGTTATCATCATGATCCCGAATCCCCTGCCGCACAGCTTCCCGATGAGTGTCTTCCACGGATTGAAGATATTCGCGCAATTCAGTGATTTTACCAGCGACCCGTTTTTTCTCTTTTTTCTCTTTTTCCTCGCTCCCCGGTCGGGGATGGTTTAACCAGCCAGTGACTTTCGTTGCGCCAGTATAACGACCAAAAAAGATACGGTTGCCACCCAAGTGTAAATCCATCGCTTCATGTGCTTCTCGGGAATCAAGCGCCCGACGCATACGCACCATTTGATCTTCAACCAGTGCGTTCATTGGATACAAAATTAGCGCTCGTACGGCTTTTGGCCGTGCTGATGCTTCTGCCTCACGCATAAACGTAGGCTGAGTATTTACTCCACTATGCCACCACGGCTGCCAGCATTTAAGCGAAGGACTTTTCGGCCAACCACTCGCTTCTTTCACAATTTGAGCCAGAACTGGCAGCAGAAAAGATTCTGTTTTACCTGACCCTGTTCCTGATGTAACGATACCCGGCATTGCGGGCTGTACACCTCTTTTCAGCATGTCTAGCTGGTGGGTATAAAGTTTAAAACGTCCTTTGGTGGAATCGGCTTTATCGCGAGGCAAAAGCCCTCCCAGACAAAGATCGATAAATGCGTCCCTTTGTTGCTCGGTAAACCCTGGCAGCCATTCCTCACCTTCAGCCACATTACGTAAATCACTGATGGTTAAACCATAATCCTGATATCTTGGCATTGGTTCCAGAAAAAGATCTGCACATAATGTACCTTGCTGTTCCAGTAAGCTACGTCGATATGCCTGAATATCGGGTGAACCTATACGAAAAGCAGTTTCAAGATAGGTGATGTAAAAATCCCTTATTGATTCAAATGATTCCAGTGGGTTATTCATAAAATGCCCTTGTTTATTTATAGCTGGAACAGATGATCAAGCACGGTTGCAGATGCACCGTGAGTGATTTCCTGAACATAAGGTATCAATGCAGGAGCCAATGGCTCAATTTCTGCGGTTATTTTTTCTGTGGTACTGCGCCCAATAGTGAAAGCCAGCATTGCCAGCGCCTGAGATTTTTCGTCGGAATAACCCAATGCGTTTAACACCGCCCGCATAGTTTGCTGCTGATTATCTTTAGGGTGAGCATCGGCGTATAACGAAGACCATAATTTGGAGGCCACGCACGCGGGCGCAATATCTGAAGTATATTCGGCTGGTGAGTATTCAGTCTGCTCAACCTGTGTACTGCTATATTCGGCCATAAATACGGGCAACTGATTAGCAACTGGCCCCTGTAGTGGGAACGTACTTTTACCAACGGTAAACGTCAATACAAACAATACAGGGTAACTTAACGAAAGGTGCCGCAAGGTATTATTTTGATCCTTCCAGCATAGTCCCGCAGAATATTCACTGCTAAACAGGCATTCGTTAAGTTCGGGAAGTAATGTTTCCGGCGGCATTCGGTTAAACCCACGTAGTTTTACTATCGTCATTAACCCGCTTGATTGTTGGTGCGCTAAGAAGTCACCCAGCGTCATAGAGCTCGTGCTATTTGTACTCCTGATTAGCACAGGCGATTTCATTAAGTCGCTGATACTAAAAAGATCACCATGAATAGAGACCTCCCCCCATATGCTTCTCGACAGAATATTGGCTAAAGAAACGACAGTTTTCTGGGCGTATTTTCCTGTTAATCCGACAACTGATACAACACTTGCGGCAGCAATCAAACTGAACAACAGATTTTCGCTTAGTCCGGTAATCGCTGCCTGTTCTTCGATCGCGGCCTGTAGCACTCTTTTGCTGTTTATTTCATTTACTTCCGGCGGTAGTAAAGACTGAGGTAACGGAAGGCTCAAGGCGGGTTCGGTGATTCGTTCTGATGGTATAACGGGTGTGGGTGTGGCCGAACCAGCGATCATCGTTCGCAACAACGCCGTCTGTGCCAACGTTTCTATACCCGCCTGAGACGCTTGCTCAAAGGTTTGCCTGATTCGTGAATCCAGCTCAGCTTCCTGCTGGCGTAGCGCTTTTTTTATACGGTTTGTTTCGCTTTTTAGCGTCTTTTCCTGTCGGTTAATTTCTGCATCCAACTGCGCCTTCTTATCCATCAGTGATGCAATCGTCTGTCTGAGTTGTTCCTGCTCACTTTCATACTGAGCCAGTATTACTTGCTTCTCTGCATAGATTTGCGTCTTTATTGTCGGCAACGTCAACAGTTGTTGAATGCTACCGTCCAGAAATTCTCTTGAAACCGCAACCTTCTCAAGTTGCGTCAATGCACGTAAATACGCACTTCGATTATCTGACTCATATTCAGCCATAAAGTGAGCTAAACGCTGTAAGTGTGATTTGCTGAAAACAGGAAAATCTGTCGATGAATAGTCTAACTTTAACAGCCGTTTTATCCATGTAATGGCAGGCGCACAATCATATTTTTCGCTCAATCCGGGGAGTTGAGGCACTATAGTGATTGACTGAGAGCGCAGTTCCACACAACTTAATTCCCGATAAGAATCCAGAGGTACGTCAAAATCATATTTTTTAGGATCAAGAATGTCTCCGGGTAATCTTAGCGCCAGACCATCGGTTAAGAAGAAGATAGTAGGAGTTTTATCTTGAGGTTGGTAACAGGTTAATAGCCATTCACGAATCGCATCCGGTTCGCCAGAATCATAGGGGATTTTGACAACGGAATATACGCGAGACTGGTACTCAGTCAATGCACACTGGGCCGTTTTATCGGATGGCTTGTGTCTCGCTTGCCATATGCCTAATTCCCCATGGGTCACATTATTTGTAAAATGATTTAAAAATCCTATAACTTCACCACGATCGGGATAGAGCATATGGCTGTGAGCATCTGAAAGATCCCGCAGTTCATCGCCAATAAACAGGCCAACGGGCGAAACAAAGAATACGCCAGAGGGAAGCACTTTCGTCACTTTACCGACAAAGGACACTCCATCGATATCGCCATTGATATCGTCTGGCGCGACAGGCTCTGCCAATAATACTATTCCGTTGTCAGCCTCTTCCTGAGGACGAACGACGCCAAATGTTGAGATGAGCCTACCAAATTTTTGCCCCAGAGGCAGTGAGTGATTGGATAACTGTGACACCCACTGACCTGCAACTTCCGTTTCCCCCTTCAACGTAGCAACAAGCCCAGCAACGAACGCCGGAATTATTCGATCTGAAGGAGATATGTCACGTCCCTGACTTACGAATAGACACTGCTCGATATCTTCATCAGTAACACTAATCGTTGACTGCTCAGGTAATCTATCGCTGGACTCATGAGGATCATCATTATGGAGTAGTGTAATTTCTTCACCGCGAAGAAATTGTGCGACGATGTTAGGGCAAGGCTGAGTGACGTAGAACCCAAGGATTGCGCGCCATAGCGGTTTTGGTGATGAGATATCTTTATCGTTATTTTCTGCGAGCAGAATCTCATGAATGATTTTTTGGGGATCACCTTGTTCTGGAAATTGTACGTGAGTACGAAACCAGGTTAGCACAATGGAATGGGCCTTAGGTGGTAATGCGCTCAAAAAATGTAAAATCTTGTTCGGAACCTTTGGCAAATTGTCCGCTTTAGCACCAGCCATGATCAGCTTTTGCTGCGATTCTTTCAGGCAGTTCATCAACTCAAAAGGCTCTGCACCAAAGAGATACATCTGCCTCAATCTTTCTTTAATGATATGTTGTTTTTTAGACACCCTGAGTGAGCTCCTTGGTGATTGATTTAAGAGATTAATTGATGCTGCTTATCCTGCGTAGCGCCAAAGCTCTCGCCCGCCGAGTGACTGCTCGATTAACCGGGAAAACAGCATTATCATCACACTCAACGCCTCCCCACAATTCATCCCCTCTACCAGCAAATATTATCCTTCCGTCATCACTGACGGTACAACAACCGCCGGCGAAATGTAACCACCACTGAGTGACAGAAATCGGTAAAGTAATTAGTGACTTAGACCAGAAGAGATCGCCATAGTGACTTTGAGTACCAAGCGTTTTTTCCGACCTCATGACGTGAGCCATTAACGCCCAGGCAAAGCTATCAGTTTGCCAGTACCCCGTATCTGCCCGAATAAAATAACGATTACGTTGCTTTTCCCGACAGCGCATTAACAGGTCGCTATTTGTTGGCTGGATTTCTTCTGACCATTGGTTTTTTTTTGTCTGCCAGAACGCCACATAAATATCGGGTGGCAAAGCTGGAACTTGCTTTATTTGAGTCATGGATAACAGCACGCCACTTAATGGGCCAACAGAAAAATCTTCTCTGGCTAGAAACTGCCAATTGAACTGTTCAAGCAAATCTTTTACGCGATCGGTTCCTGACAAAATCAATTCAATACTGCCAAGTGCAAAATTATTATCCACTGTTGACCAACGTCTTACCCGTTCACTCTCTTTCAACAAACCTTGCAGATGATGACGCTCGCTTTTCGTCAACATACCGCCAACTCGGGCAGTGAGTCCTTCTACCTTCTCACAAACAGACAATGTACGTTTTGCCAGTGATACCACCGGATACGGCGCATGTCGTCTTTCTATTACGCAAAGCCAGCCTGAGGCAAAAAGCAACCGGCGCAACCGCCATGCAGGTATACCTGTCGCTAGTGATACGGGCGTTAAATGTGTATTAAGCTCATCAAATGGTAGCGTACTGCGTTTTTGAAAACGCAGTGCCAGTGCTTCAGCTAACCAGTCAAATGCGGCAGGAAGCATGTGCAAATCAAACTGTTTACTCTCTACAGGCACACGTTCATCAAGTCGCCATATCGACCATGATCCGCCTAGTGAGGTAGTTTTTTGGTTTTTCAGACACTCCATTGACTCAACATTGTTTAATGGCACTAATGTTCCCCGTTGACCATCAATAAGCCAGTCATGTTGTTCGGCAACTTTACGATATGGAGCATCCGGCGCATGATCGAGGACGTGAATGTCAAAAACCAACGGTTCAACCTGTTTCTCAAGCGTTAACCGATAGCGACAAAACGCCTGTCCTGATAATGAAGTGAGTTTTTCCGGAGAAATAAATAGTCCTTCACCACCTTGTGTTGGTGTTAGTATGCCGCTGACCAGTTCTATATGATTGGAATCTCTGATTACATATTCCCCGCCAATGGCACCCACCATATGAATAACCGGCGTACTGGCTGGGTTAAGTAATATTGACTGTCCAAAACGGGCTGCACCTGTGATATAAGGTCGAGCAGGTATCCAACTCTGAACCATAAATCTACGAGCAGCACCAGGAAGTAATTTGGCAAGTTCGGTTAATTCCTGTCTACTCATCGTATCAAAGACGAGAACTTCCCAATCTTCAGAACCTGTATTTTTTCCTAGCGTCATAACAGTCAGGCCAGTATGTTCAAACATGGTGCGGATATGTACAGCATATTCATGACGAATAATCAAACAAACCAGACCATCGTCAAAATAATGACCATCCGAACTGATAAACCCAGAATCATCCCTGAAAAGGGGTAAACAACCAGCATGTAGCGCCATGCCAACCCGCGATCCAGTTAAGCCTTTTTTTCTTTTTTGTAGAAATGGAAGTAAACTCGTTAATGTAGCATTAACGTTGGTCTGATAATAAATGCTACTGTAATTTCCCAATTTTTCTGGTAACGATTCAGTTTTAACGGTATCCAAAGTCTGAGCACCAACATCATCCATTAACAGACAAAGTTCTGGAAGTTGCGGATCGGTAGCGTCTAAGTGAATGCAGAAAAGCCCATTCTCTCTGGCTTGTTGATTTTCTTCATGCCACGTAATATCCCTCACAGCCCCCCAGAACGGGCTACTATATGCCTGCTGCATGGCTGCAGTTGATAATAGCGTATAGAATACTTTGAATTCACTGACGAATACTTCACTAAAATCATCAATTCTCTGGTGTATTACTTTATTAACAGATTCAAATGTTGAATGGCTGTCCAGATTATTACGAACCAGTATGGCTCGCAAACGAATTTCATCTCTATAACAAGGAAAAGAAAGCCTCTTAGAATACCCAATCAGCTTTTCATTTTGGGGATGGGGTAAAAATAACCGAGAACAACCCTGTTTACTTTGACTCCATTGTTCAACTCTTCGCCATAAGCTAGGCAGTTCTCTAAAAATAAATTTCTTATTCCTATTCAGTCCCAATAATACAGAAAATCTAACCCTAAAGTCTCCTTCATCATGAGTTTCATTATCAGCACTGGCGGCAAGTAACGTTAAATATAGAATAGAAAAATGAGGTGGGATGCCTTTTATTCGAGTCAGACTATCAAGCGTTGAATCATCTCTGAGATAACGTTGTATTTTTCTTTCATCCTTACCAAATGAATCAAGAAAGCTTTGCTTAGCTTCTTCTTTACTACGAGAACCAGCCAATTGCTCAAAAATTCTTCCAGTAGTATCGATTCGACTCAAAAATACACCTGCACGGGAAGGCTCAAAAAAAACGGCGTTAACTAGTGCTGCATTCCACTCTTCTAAAGAAATAGGGAAAGATATACTCATGATTTTTATTCGCCCTTCCTCAAATTCATTTTCAACCCATCACCAGAAAATAGATGTTGAAAAATGATTTCGGCCAGTAACGGAGGAACTGCATTGCCTATCTGAGTAAATCGAGATTCAATATCACCAATAGGCTCAAAATCATGACGAAACGTCTGTATTCTGGCACATTCCCGCCATGACAAACGCCTAGCCTGTTCCAGCTTAGGCCGGGTTGAATCAATAGCAACATGTTCATATTCTTCAGAAAAATCCCAGCGCTGCTTCCAGCCGTCCTCAAGATTTGACCATGTTAACTTCATCATTGGGCTGGCTGGATGCAACGTCACATGTCGCCAGTTCGCTACGACGGTATAAGCAGGACTATCCCATTTGGCCTTACGATTTCTGGACATAAAGTACCATGAGAAGTGCCCCTCGGGATCGTGAGGTCGTTCGTAAAACTCACCCTCTGGCCATAATGGCAAATCGCGGATAGCCTCACCATGGGAAACATAAGGTTTTAAGTGCGGGTTCTTTAAGGTCGCTTTACCATGCGTTGCTGCCGGAAATTCAAAATATTGCCCCAGATCGTTTCTGACACCAATAATAAACAGGCGCTTGCGTGACTGTGGAACACCGTAAGATTTTGCATTAACAAGATGGTGACTAACTTGATATCCTGCATCCCGATAGGCGTTAACTTGTTGTTCTAAAAAGCTACCTGCGCCCAACTGCTGTAATCCTGAAACGTTTTCAGCCACAAAATACTTAGGTCGAACGATATTCAATACCCGAAGAAATTGCTTATAAAGATTGGTCCGCGCATCGTCGCTGGGCTTTCTGTTACCAGCCATCGAAAATGACTGGCACGGGTAGCCACCAACGACAACATCCACAGATGGAAAAGTTTGAATTTGAGAGATATCGCCATGCTTAACATCAGTATCAGGAAAATACTTGGCTAATGTTTTACACGCGTTTTCAACGATATCGTTAGCAAAAACAATCTTTCCTCCGGCAGATTCAATACCAAAGTCCATCCCTCCACAGCCAGAAAATAGTGAAAGAACCCGGATTTCGTCTCCTTCTCTTGCAAAAATACTATTCATATCACCATACCAGATGTCATCATTTTACTTGACCACACATATGATTTGCCTGAAATGGCAACTATTTTGTTCGAAAAATCATAGAATAAGATTATACCCCTGCATAATGGCATCGATCACTAACTATGTTATTTTTTTGAAAGTGTTTTCACCAGCCAAAGCCCCACCCACAGTCCAGCATCTAGTACCAGTACTCGGCTTACACCCCAACTTTGAAGCGGCTGATCTGTAAGCAACCCGGTAAACCGGGCCATTTACTTTTAGAGATCTTCCGGCATACTGACTATGTCCCTGGATGAGATCACCATGCGCAAAGCCGGATTAACCGAACACCAGATCATCGCTGTTATGAAGTCCGTCGAAGCCAAACGTACCGTTAAGGATGTCTGCCGCGATGCCGGGATCTCTGAGGCCTTGTACTATAACTGGAAAGCGAAGTTCGGCGATATGGAAGTCTCTGATATCAAAAAGATGAAAGAACTTGAGGATGAAAACCGCCGACTGAAACAGATGCTTGCGAACCTGAGTCTCGAATGCCGCGGAGTGAAAGACGTTATTGAAAAAAGCTTTAAAACCAGCGATAAAGCGTGAGTTGGTCCATCGATTTTATGCACTATGCGCTGGTGTGCGGCAGGCGCTTACGGACCTTCAACGTAGTGGATGGTTTTAATCGCGAAGCGCTGGCGATCGAAATTGACCTGAATATCCCGGCGCAGCGGGTCGTGAGAGTGCTGGACAGGAACGTGGCAAACTGCGGATACCTGCTGAAAATGCGGATGGATAGCGGCCCGGAGCTGGTCTAGCTGACGCTGGCACAATGGGCAGAAGAGCATGGTGTGATGCTGGAATTTATCAGGCCCGGCAAGCCCACGCAGAATGCCTTTATCGGACGGTTCAACCGGACGTACCGGACAGAAATATTGGATTTTTATCTATTCAGAACCCTGAATGAAGCACGGGAAATCACATAGCGCTGGCTGGCTGAATATAACGGCGAGCGCCCTCACGAGTCACTGAACAACTTGACACCTGAAGAGTACCGGCTGATGGCTGAAATCCCATAAAGTGCGGGGAACTAAAACCGGTGCACTTACAGTCATTTTTGAAACATTGGCCAAACTTCTAGGTGTATCTCCCAATGTTAATTTTTCCGATTATTTTAAATAACATGATGGATAAATGGTAGTTCAATAGAGAAGATAAGAAATCCGCCAGTAATTCACTTGCAAAAACTCATGAAGAGGGGAACTTCAATAAATATGAAAGTATAATTTTTTAATACCAGTGAAACCCAATTAGTTATACACTTTCAGGCTCCCGAAAAACTAATAATTCGGTTGTAGATGAAATTACAAAAGAGCTTGAAAATCAAACTAAACAACCATCACATGGTGATATAAAAACTCTCACTTGTCATTCTCTTGATAATTGAAAAACAAAATTAGATTAACAATATTTCTATTTACTTACCATCAATAAATATCATTTTCAAGACCAGATACCCCCCACCTATCCAAAGCATCCATTTTGCAATGCTATTAACTTTTTCCAACCGTTCTTTTGCATTATCTATTTTATGATAAAGCTCTAATGAGATTTTTTTGGCTGCATCCCTAACTTCCACCCCTTCATCAAATTTAGAATACCTTGAAAAAGAGTCATTAAGACTATTTTTTAAAGTTATATAGGACTCATATAAAACTTGGTTGGACATAGAAGTTATGTAATATACGAGAAAGAGACCTATAAAAATCAATAAAGAATCCCAGAAGCCGCTGGCTTTAGCTAATCCACCGATCGCAATCAAGGCCCCAGGAATTGCAAAAGCTTTTGTCTGACTAGATGAAACAAAATCATTTATTTTGGTTGTATACTCAAGGTTTTTTTGTTCCAATTCAGACAATAGTTTGTTAACGGAGAATCTATTAGTATATAACTCCAAAAGATCGTTATACCGGTTAAAAACCCTCTCGCTTATTGTGATTAGCGCTGAAACATCTTTACTCTCAATGTTATTAATCAAATCATATATAGCAGTACGAATAATAGATTTTCTTTCGGGAGACTGAGCATCCTCGACATCAAGTACCTTTATTATTTTATCAACTGAGTCTACAGCGACCTTGCTATAGGGAGCTTTTATAATATAGTCCAATCTTTCGTAGGAATTAATAACTAACTCCTTACCACCATTATCACTTGGTATATAGAGTATAAACTTCCCTCCAATTTGATGATTAGCAACACTGGATAATACTGAAGTCCATTTTAAGTAAATATCAATACTACCAATTTTATCATCAATTAATAGTGAAGAAATCTTCTCAGTGAGAATAATAAAATCATTAGGAACATAACCTAGAGAAATACATGTTCTCAAAAAGGAATCTAGCGTACTATATATATTTGAATCATCTCGAAATGCCCCAGAAGACAACGGGAAAATAATTTCTTTACTTTCAACTTCAGGTTCTACGGCTAAACCATAATCTTTGATTAACTTAGATATTATATTAATATCAATTGATTGGTCTTCAAATTCGAGCAACATATAGCCACTATCGACTTCAATTTTTGCCGATAAGATAGCATTTACTAATGTTTCAAAACCATTCATGTCGCTCATCACTTCTCCTTGTAAATTTAACCAACTATTTTCTCGATTTCAGTTACTGCATTATGCGACAATCGTATTATTAATTGGCCATTAGCTCTATCATATATAACTTTTGCATTTGATGTATCATCCTCGCTAATTGCATCAACAGATATTTTACATTCATATTCCTGTTCCGCATCAGAAATCTTTATTTCTCCAAAGCTACTTCCAGAAAATCTACTTGGTTCGAAAAAATCATCAATAACATATTCATTAACATCCGCGAACTGTACAAACTTCCCTTTTAATTCTTTATTTTCAGGAAGGGTTTTCTCTATACAATTCCCTATATCTTCAATCGTTAACTTTCTATCATTGGGATCTTTTGCTTTTGATTTCATCAAAGCTTCGACTGCTTTCTTTACTTTAACTCTATCGATGTGCTTTAACTTCATTACCTTAACAAAATCATCAACAGCTCTATTTGTTTCATCAATACTTCTATTATTATCAATTTTTGGGTTACAACCCAATGCTCGCTTAAAGAATTCGCTACTAGATCGACCAGATATAAAGTGCAGATAAGGGTCGCCATTATTTTCTGGGTAGCTTGCTTTGAATAAAGTCAAATCAACAAGGACAGCTTGTCGCAAGGAATCTATATCTATAGATGGTAATTTCTCTGGAATAAGATTTTTATCGAAATTAAAGACTCCCTTTCTATCCACCATGATAATAAAAAGACGACCACTACTTTCTTTATCATTATCTACATTGTAATGAATAAATATTATAGCCCCACCAGAAAGCCTTGATTTGTCATTATTCGCTTCACCTCTCATTCTATCCATCATTGACTGAACAAAAGATTTAAAATCTATATTTTGATTTAGATATTTACTGAAAGAAATAGGTGCACTTAATGGCATTTTATTTTCATCGATTACACCATGAAGTTTCCTTTTAAGTTTAAATTTTTTCTCGATTTGTTTAATAAAAAGCTGAACGTCTTCTGTATCTAATGTCCAAACTTCACCTAAAGACTCTTTAAATATAGGGCCGGAGTCCCCTGACACTTTATCCAGAGTTGCTGTCAATGCAAACTGAGGGACATAACTTTCCTCCTGCACATCCAAGCTTGAGTCATAGCCACAAGCACACACTTCATCTGAATCAAGCATGCTACCGCATGAGGGGCAATTATTATTTAAATGTTCATTACTATCAGCCATGTATGGTCCTTATTCAAAATCATTCCAACCGAGAACATATAAAAACTACATAATATATTATATTCTTATATTTACTTGCTAGTAATCATTGAAGTATACAATCATGTATATAAAAACAGTATATTACAATGACATTAAACAGCCAAAAGGTTTTACCTATTAATATATATAATTCTACGATTTTTTCTCTCTGAGGAAGAAGACATCCAAGAGATATCCCCCTTTATCGATAGTATATAACTTTGCAGATGCAGATAAGATCTATTGGTGGTCATTCTGGTGGTCTTGACAGAACGGCAATTCAGGTTTAGCTTACATATTAGCCAGTTACTGGCAAAGGCGATCCCAGTCAGAGGAGCCAAATTTAAGAAGCCTGCTTAGGAAACTAAGCAGGCTTTTTGCTTTTTATGTCTGTTAAAAAAATGCCTGTAAGAGAGCGCCCAGCCTGCCATAACGCCCCATCCGCCGTTGCATCACATCGTTGATTAAAGTTGTGTAAATGTAAATCGTTTAAACTTTGCACTTATTGTAAGTGCTAGTGATTATCATTTATTGTACGCGAGCCAAAAGAACGAGCCTTGCTCGGTTCACTGTATGTTCCAATTACTCTGGGATAAAAACGATGAATGCTCTGCCTCGCACCGGATTGCGCCGTATCACGCTTGCCTCTGCCCTCGTCTTCTCTGTCAGCCTGCCTGCTTTCGCTCAGGAAACGTTAACGCTTTATACCACCCGCGAACCGGGTCTGATCCAGCCTTTACTTGACAGCTGGACTAAAACCAGCGGCATCAAAGTGAGTACGGTCTATATCAAAGACGGTATGCTTGAGCGTGTTAAGGCTGAAGGCAAAAACTCGCCTGCCGACCTGCTGATGACCGTCGATGCCGGTAATCTCATCGATTTAGTTGAAGCCGGTGTAACCCAGCCGGTAGAGTCAGAAGCACTGAAAGCCGCGATTCCTGCGAATCTGCGCGGTGCGGATAATCAGTGGTTTGCGCTTTCTATGCGCGCTCGCGTGCTGTATGCCGAGAAGTCGCTGCCAATCGATAACTGGCATTACGAACAGCTCGCCAGCCCTGAATACAAAGGAAAAGTCTGTATTCGCTCCGGGCAGCACCCGTACAACACGGCGCTGATCGCCGCGATGATTGCCCATCATGGCGAAGCCAAAACCGAAGAATGGCTGCGCGGCGTGAAGGCTAACCTGGCACGTAAAGCCACCGGCGGCGACCGCGATGTTGCCCGCGATATCCTCGGCGGAATTTGTGATATTGGTCTGGCTAACTCCTATTACGTCGGCCATATGAAAAATGCCAAAGAAGGCAGCGATGCACGTCAATGGGGCGATGCCATCAAAGTCGTAAAACCCACCTTTGAAAATGGCGGTACGCACGTCAACATCAGCGGTGCAGCCGTTGCCCGCTATGCGCCGAATAAAGCCGATGCCGTTAAGCTGATGGAATATCTGGTTTCGGCGCCTGCCCAGCAGCAGTACGCGAAAGCGAACTTCGAATATCCGGTACTGAAAGGCGTAACGCTTGACCCGGTTATCAGCGCCACAATCGGTGAAATCGATGTCGATAAAACGCCGCTAACCGAAATCGTAAAGTATCGTAAACAAGCTAGCCTGCTGGTAGATAAAGTTGGATTCGATCAATAAACCTCTGCAGTTTCCGACGTTACGCGGCCTGGTTTCCGGGCCGCAGTCATTATTAACGCCGTTGCATCTTGGCGCGCTGTGCGTCGCACTTGGCGTCCTGACCCCTGTCGTTGCGCTGATCTGGCAGGCCACCCAGGCCGATTTATCCCACTGGGATAATCTCATGACATATGTACTGCCATCTGCGCTAAAAAACACCGTGCTGTTGCTCGCAGGTGTCGCTGTAATGGTCGGTGTCATTGGCGTAGGCAGCGCATGGGCGGTGACGGCATGGGATTTCCCTGGGCGAAAAATTCTCAGTTGGGCGCTGCTGTTGCCGCTGGCGATGCCGACCTACATCGTCGCCTTTGCGTGGCTCGATCTGTTGCATCCGATAGGTCCCCTGCAAACCTTTATCCGTTTCTTACTGGGATTTGACAGCCCGCGACAATTCCGCCTGCCAGATTTACGTTCTCTTTCCGGCGCAATAATTCTGCTCGGCTTAGTGCTTTATCCTTACGTCTACCTGACAACCCGCGCTATGTTTATCAGCCAGCCGGCCCATTTACTGGAAGCTGCGCGTACGCTGGGATGCAGCGCGACCGGAACCTTTTTTCGCGTCGCTCTCCCCATGGCTCGCCCGGCACTGGCCGTTGGGATCAGTCTGGCACTGCTGGAAACGCTCAACGATATTGGCGCGTCAGAATTCCTCGGGGTACAGACCTTAACGGTTACCGTGTACACCACGTGGATCTCGCGTTCTGATTTATCTGCCGCGGCGCAAATCGCCTGCATGATGCTGATGTTTATATTTTTTATTCTGACGCTGGAATTTTATGGCCGCAGAAAACAGGGTTTCAGCAGCCGCAGTCTGCGGGAAATTCAACCCACGCGCGTGCAGGGCTGGCGTGGCTGGCTGCTCGGTGGCGTTATTTCACTGCCGGTTGTGCTGGGTTTTCTGGCCCCGGTCCTGTTTTTAATTTGGGAAAGCGCCAAACGCATAGGCGATGAGAACCCAATATCCTCCTCGTTACTGTCAGCATTACAAAATACGCTATCACTGGCGGCGGGAACCACGCTGGTGGTGGTGTGTGTCAGTATGCTGGTTGCCTGGAGCGCGCGCCACAGCGCCGCAGATAACGCGATGCCGGGATTTCGTCGCGGTGTAATGCGTCTGGCGTCTTTAGGCTATGCGGTTCCCGGCACCATTCTGGCGATTGGTTTTTTAACCCCCGCCATGGCTGTCGACCGCTGGCTGGCTGATTTACTTGATGTTCGCGGCCTGCCGCTGATGTCTGCAGGGATCCTGCTGGTAATTTGTTGTGCCATGCGTTTCCAGGCAATTGCTATCGGCGCGCTGGACTCCGGCCTGGGGCGCATCCCGCCGTCGCTGGAACAGGCTTCACGTCTGCTGGGTGAGAATGGTGCGGGCACATTTGCACGGGTTCATTTCCCATTGCTGCGCCCGGCGTTAGTGAGTAGCGCCCTGCTGGTTTTTGCCGATGCCATGAAAGAACTGCCAACCACGTTGCTTTTGCGCCCGGTAAACTTCGAAACGCTGGCAACGTTGCTGTATGCGGAAGCCGCCCGTGGAACCTATGAAGAAGGCGCTATCGCCGCGCTAATGATTGTTTTAGCTGGCACGCTACCGGTTATTTTGTTGGTGCGTCATCAGATGACTCGCCGTGGTTAAGAGAGCAACAATGTCAGAAAATGCATTACGACTCCAGGATGTGCACGTTGCCTACGGTAACAGCCAGCAATCGGTACTGAGCGGATTTTCAATGTCGGTACGTAAAGGAGAAATCGCCTGTCTGCTGGGCGCTTCAGGCTGTGGAAAAACTACGGTGCTACGCGCAGTTGCCGGATTTGAACGGCTGCGAAGCGGAGAGATCTATGTGTCACAGCGCCGCGTTGCCGGTCCCGGGGTTCATCTGCCGCCGGAGAAACGTCATGTCGGCATGGTCTTTCAGGAATATGCGCTGTTCCCCCACCTGACCGCGCAGCAAAACGTGGCCTTTGGATTACGACGTATGCCACGCGAGGAGCAGCTGGTTCGGGTGGCGGAGCTGTTAAAAATGGTGGAGTTGCACAGCCATGCCAGCCGTTATCCGCATGAACTTTCCGGCGGGCAGCAGCAGCGTATCGCGCTTGCGCGCGCGTTGGCCCCGCATCCGGAAATCCTGCTGCTCGATGAGCCTTTCTCCAGCCTGGATAAGCGTACGCGTGAGCGTCTTGGCAACGAGGTACGGGATATTTTACGCGCCGCCGGGCAAACGGCACTGCTGGTTACCCACAGCGAACACGAAGCGCAGCTGATGGCTGACCATATTGGCGTGGTAAAAATAGGGCAGTATCAAATTAAAACAGCGACCCACCCTGGCTAAAGGTACCGGGTCGCCGTGATAATTAATAGTGCGTCTGAACCAGACTGATGTTCACCGGCATGCCGGAGCGTCTTTCCAGCGCCTGATTTCCGCGACTCACATCCACGTCATTCCCGCTGATGAAAGTGCGCAACGCGGGAGTGACTGGCAAGGGAACCTGTCTGTCAGACTCATATTCCGAACGGTTTCGTGACAGGGGTTCATGCACTTCCACCCAACGACTGCCGTCGGGCTCTACGCTGTATTTCACCGGTCGGTCTATCAGTTGCACACGCGTCCCAACCGGGACGGTATCAAACAGATATTTAATGTCATCATTTCGCAAACGGATGCAACCCTGGCTGACCCGCAGACCAATGCCAAAATTCGCATTTGTGCCATGTATGGCATAAAGCCTGCCGATATAAATCGCATACAGCCCCATCGGGTTATCTGGTCCAGCGGGCACAAACGCAGGCAAGGATTCCCCGCGTGCGGCGTATTCACGGCGGGTATTCGGCGTCGGCGTCCAGCTCGGCGCTTCCTGCTTACGCTCGACCGCCGTCACCCAGTTACGCGGCGTTTCTCTTCCCGCCTGACCAATGCCAATGGGTAAAACTTCAACCGTATTACTGCCAGCGGGATAATAGTAAAGGCGCATTTCTGCGACGTTAATGACGATCCCCTCGCGCACGGTATCCGGTAAAATCAGTTGCTGAGGCACAACCAGCGTTGAGCCAGACTGAGGCAGAAAAACATCTACGCCGGGATTGGCTTCAAGCATGTTGCTCAACCCCTGCCCGTACTGCGCGGCAAAGGCTTCCAACGGCTGAGTGTTTCCTGAAGGGACCGTAATAGTTAAAGGGCTTCCCACCAGGCGACTTCCTTCTGGCGGCAGCGGATAGCTCACCGCCTGCGCGCCCTGACATGCGAGCAGCATAATGAGTGAACAAAGCAGTTTCACACGACGCATCTTTTTCCTTTCCTTCGTCGCAGCAGACATCCGTTAATTATAGCTTTTATTATCTGTTTTAGTGGGTTACGTCTAAAATGTGCATAAAAAACCCCGCCATCCCGCGGGGTTCAGGGCTCACGTAACTACGCTTCCTTACCATCCGGAAGCACAATGTTACTGGCGGCGAGCTGCCCCATGTTGGAGTACATTGCACAGGCCGCTTCAATAATCGGCATCGCCAGCGCGGCCCCGCTACCTTCGCCCAAACGCATCCCCATGTTGAGGTACGGATCCAATTCAAGATGGGCCAGCGCAGTGCGAGCGCCCTTCTCAGCGGAGAAGTGTGATGGGATCAGGTAAGGTTTAATCTGCGGCGCAATCTGGCTGGCCGCCAACGCAGCAGAGTAAGAGAGAAAACCGTCCAGCACCACAGGCAGGCCACAGGAGGCCGCCCCCAGCATCACCCCCGCCATACCGACAAGATCAAACCCGCCAACCTTAGCCAGCACATCGATACCGTCATTACGATCCGGTTGGTTGACGGCAATAGCTCGCCGCACAACCTCAACTTTATTGCCTACTCGGGAAAGCGGCAGGTTAGCGCCGATACCTACCACATCCTCAGCATCGCTGCCGGTCAGCACGCTGACGATTGCTGCTGCAGGTGTCGTATTTGCCATACCAAGTTCACCAACGCCAAACAGCGTTACACCGTCTTTGGCCAACTCATGAGTATAACGAATAACTTCCAGCAGCAGTTCTTCGGCCTGCGAACGGCTCATTGCCGGGCCTTGGGCAATATTGCCGCAGCCGCGCGCCACGCGCATGTTCACCACGCCAGGAATAGGTTCGGCATCAATACCGACATCAATCACATGTACCTTTGCCCCCGCCTGCGCGGCCAGCACACAAACGCCGGTTGTCCCGCGCGTCATATTCGCGGCCTGAATAGCCGTGACGATTTTAGGCGAAACAGCAACCCCTTCATCCCACACGCCGTGATCGGCACACATCACCAGCATCGCTTTGCCGTTCACATGCGGGGTGCCTTTCAGGCCAGGCATACCGGCCAGTTGCACGGCGAGCGATTCGAGCCGCCCAAGGCTTCCCGGCGGTTTAAGCAAGCCGTCGATATGCTGTTGTGCACGCCGCATCGCAGCACTATCAGGTGTTGGGATTGCGCGGAGTAAAGAGGTTAAAGTCTGCATAAGGGTTCCAGTATGTTGGCTGACTCAGAGCAGAGCCAGCAGGAAAATCAACTCGCCAAGTTCAATGGCTGCGCCCAGCGTATCGCCGGTCTGCCCACCCAACGTGCGTTTTAATAACTGCCCAAGAATAAAAATCGCCACTATCGTAACAACCAGCGCTGCAACGCCGCGCATGCCGGGAAGAAGCACGGCAGCCAGGATCGCCGCGAATCCCAACGTGACGCAGGTTTGACGCCCGGTGACTTTACCAATAAAGACATTACCCAGCCCTTCTTCGCGGGCGTAACGATGTCGATACATCAGCAAAACAGCGGTACCCCGTCCGGCGACACACGCTGCAGCAAGCGCCGCCAGCATCGGTGTGCCACGCAAAGCCAGTTCGCTCACCACCAGCACTTTCGCCAGCAACACGAAAATTAACGCCAGTCCGCCGTGGGTTCCCAGGCGGCTGTCACGCATGATTTCCAGCATCCGCTCACGTCGACGGGCAGAAAAAATGCCGTCACAGGTATCCGCCAGCCCGTCGAGATGAAATCCCCCGGTCAATAACGCCAGGGTAAGGACGGCAAACAGAGCCGCCAATGGCACTCCGCACCAGGGCTGTAGCGCCATAAAGACCAGCCCCGTCAGGCCTCCCAGCACCACGCCAATCAAGGGGAACATCACAATACCGCGCGAATAGTGCTCGAAATCCAGTCCTTGCGACCAGCGTGCAGGAACGGGCAAGCGACTGATAAAAGAGAGCATTGCCCAGAACAACTTACTCATTTAATTTTGACTCCAATTCCTGATACCACCAGCCAGACCTCATCAGCTGCCGCCGCCAGTCGCTGGTTCACGCGTCCTGCAATATCGCGAAAATGCCGTGCCAGACGGTTTTCCGGAACAATCCCCATTCCCACTTCGTTGGTGACCAGCACCACCTTTGCCGGGCAGCGCTGACAGGCAGCAATCAGCGAACGGATTTCGTCGTCGATGGACTGCTCCATCGCCGCGTAATCCCAGCTATCCGGGTCACTGTCACCGCCCAGCGCAAACAGCAGATTAGTCACCATCGTGGTAATGCACTCCAGTAGAATGGCTTCTTGCGGATTGTTCGTTGCCGTTATCAGTTCATCCAGATGTTGCCAGCGCTCGGCTGTACGCCAGTGCGCAGGGCGTCCATCGCGATGATGCTGAATTCGCGCAGCCATCTCCTCATCAAAAATCTGCGAAGTTGCGATATACAAAACGTTTGGAGAATCAGCGATCAGCGCCTCCGCATGCCGACTCTTGCCGCTTCGTGCGCCGCCCGTAACCAGAATAATCATACTGGCTCCCGGTGTTGCTGCATGATGGTATAAATTTTCTCAATATCGATGTGTTGCCGCATCGCATCCGCCAGCAGATCAAACTGCTGCGATTTATATTGCGCGTAATGGAAGGTGGAATCCAGCGGGGCTAATCCTTTACGCTCTCGCAGGCCATTCACCAGCGCACGGGTAAATTCATCGCTGTCGAACAGACCGTGAAGGTAGGTGCCGAACGCCAGACCATCCGGAGTGACCGCGCCGTCAGCCACATTGCCGCCGTCTTTTCGCAGCGTCATCACCGACCGGCATTCTTCAGTTAACGTCGTTTCGCCCATGTGGATTTCATAACCGCGAACGGATAACCCCGCCGTGCCTGCCAGCCAGTCGGGCAGCGAGGAGGACATTTGCCCTTCAACCAGGGTGGTGGTTTTATGCTGGGCAAAATGGGTTACGGTATTGAGCAAGCCCAGCCCCGGCAGCGTACCGAGTCCTGACTCCACGTCATCAATGATGGTATCGCCGAGCATTTGGTAACCGCCGCAAATCCCCACCACCGGTACGTTATTACGATGCAATTGCACGACGCCGTGCGCCATGCCGCTTTCACGCAGCCACACCAGATCGCCCAGCGTATTTTTGCTGCCGGGCAGAATCACCAGATCGGCCCCCGCCAGCTCTTCTGGCTGGCGAACATAGCGCACGCGCACATCCGGTTGTGCGGCAAGCGCATTGAAATCCGTAAAGTTAGAAATGTGCGGTATTTGAACCACCGCGATGTCGATGTCGCGTTTGTCTGTGCGCAAATATTTGCCCTTTTGCAGCGCAACGCCATCTTCATCTTCCAGATCAACATCCAGCCAGGGCATGACGCCCAGTACCGGAACGTCGGTCAGCGCTTCAATTTGCTCAATACCGGAGTGCAGCAGCGTCACATCACCGCGAAACTTATTGATGATCACCCCTTTGACCCGCGCGCGTTCGTGATCGTGCAACAGCGCCAGCGTGCCATAAATGGAGGCAAACACCCCGCCGCGATCGATATCTGCCACCAGAATGACAGGACATTGCGCCATTTCAGCCATGCCCATATTGACGATATCGCGATCGCGCAGGTTAATCTCAGCCGGACTTCCCGCGCCTTCCAGCACCAGTACATCGAATTCCTGCGCCAGGCTGTTGTAAACTGACAGGATTTGATCCCGCAGACGCGGTTTGTACTCGTGGTAACTCACCGCGTCCATATCGGTCGCCACTTTGCCCATCAGCACGACCTGCGCTTTACGATCGCTGGTTGGCTTAAGCAGCACCGGATTCATACGCACATCTGGCGTAATGCCGGCAGCCTCAGCCTGAAAGATTTGCGCGCGGCCCATCTCTTTGCCCTCTGGCGTAATACCAGAGTTCAGCGCCATATTCTGCGATTTGAACGGTGCGGTACGCAGCCCATCCTGATAAAAAATTCGACACAGCCCGGCGACCAACACGCTTTTACCCACATCAGATGCCGTTCCCTGCAACATTATTGCCTGCGTCATGACGCCTCCTTCAGTGCGTTCTCTCGCATACAACTAAAAAATTCAGCCTCTGTTTTACACAGCGGGAAGCCCAGCTCAGTATGCAGCTTCACCAGCCAGGGCTGAGTTAGTCCCGCTTGTTCAATCAGTTCCGTCTGGGCGAAAACGTCACCCGGCGTGCCATGCGTTAGCACTTCGCCCCGGCGCAAAACGTAAACTGCATCGCTGACCTCATAGATAAGATCGATATCATGGCTGGAGATAACCACGTGATTTCCTTGCGCTACGATGCGTTTGATTATCTCAATCATCTGCGTGCGACCTGAAGGGTCAAGGCCTGCAGTAGGTTCATCCAATAGCAAATACTGCGCCTGCAACACCAATGCCCCAGCAATCGCCACACGTTTTTTTTGCCCGTGGCTTAAACACTGAATAGGCTGATGGCGAAAATGCTGGGCGTCGACCAGCGTGAGCGCATCGTCCACCCGACGGGAGATTTCAGCCTCATCCACGCCAAGGTTGCGCAGGCTGAAGGCAATGTCGCTGTCGATATCGGTATAAAAGATTTGCTGATCGGGGTCCTGAAAGACGGTTGCCACCTGCTGACGTAGCGCCAGCAAGCCGCGTTTGCTGTAATCCAGCGGTTTGCCTTGCCACATCACTGTGCCTTGCTGCGGGCGCAGTAAGCCACTCAGGTTCATAAATAGCGTAGATTTCCCGCAGCCATTGGCACCGACCAGCCCGGTGACGGCATGCGTAGAAAAGTCCAGCGTTAGCCCTTTGAGGATGGGGTCATCCTGATAGCGAAACCAAAGCGCTGAGGTGGCAAGCATACTTATCCTTACAGGTGAAAATCACCCTGATACAGTTTGATATCCAGTGTGGTGGTCATTTGCTGGTAGCGGATCAACACGCGGGTAAACAGCAGTCCCACCAACATCGCCAGCGAGCGATAGCCCAACGGCAAGCTACGATAACCAAAACGCAGCGTTTGTGCGCGATGTATAGCCAGCGCCTCGTCTAACAGGATAAAAATAAAGCGCCAGGTTAACAGGATCTGCTCAGTCAACAGGCGAGGAACGCGCCCGCGTTTAAGTAAGATAATTAATTGCGGAAACGGTAGATTCAGTACCAGCCAGAACGTTGCCGCCAGCGCAGCCAGGCTGCGCCAGAAGGTTTCATTAGCGGTGACCAGCCCTGGCCCACTCACGCCTAACCAATAGCTTCCTACAGGAATACTCGCCAGCAACGTCTGTGGATCGCGGCTAAAACTAAACAGAATAGTCACCACACCAACTGTCAGAAAACCAAATGGCAAAGCCATCCAGCGACACCAGCGCCAGAAGGAAATGCGCAGCAGCCAGCAGCTCAGCGCGGCAATCAATAATAGCTCAATACCCTGCCCCAACGGGGGCAGAGTAAATGCCAGAATCATCATCATCAGCCAGAGCAGAAATTTCCGCACCGGTGAGACATGAAACCAGCGGCTTTGATAGCTAAGCCTGTCAAGCCCGGTCATCACGACGTTGCCTGCCCTTGGTATAACCCAGAATGTAGAAAATCACGGCTGCGCCCAGCGATCCCTGAAGCGTAAACAGCAGGCTTTCAATCTCGCCGCTTGCGGGTTCATACAACGGCTGGAACCACGGTTCATAATGGGGAGCAATTGCCTGAATCTGACTCTCCGCCTCACCGTCTGAACCGCCGTACTCTCCACCGTGGTTGATAAAGAACGGCAGGATCACCAGCGCGACAACCATCACTAACAAAATCAGCGTCTTTTTCATCGTTAATGTCCTTGAGCGGTAATCAACTGCCGTTTGGTTAGCTGGTCATAAATCATTACGGTGAGCAGACCTTCCGCAATCGCAATAGGGATCTGCGTCAGGCAGAAAATTCCCATGAACTTGATGATTGAGCCGGTAGCGCCAGCGGACGGATCCGGGAACGCAACGCCCAGTTGCACCGAGGTCACGAAATAAGTGACGAGATCCGCCAGCATCGCGCACAGGAAGACGCAGACATCACGACGCAGCCCCGCACGGCAGGCCATTTTCCACACCATGTAGCCCACAACCGGGCCGATCACCGCCATCGACATACCGTTAGCGCCGAGCGTCGTCAAACCACCGTGCGCCAGCAGCAGTGCCTGGAACAGCAGAACAATTGCCCCAAGGATTGCCACCACGCCCGGTCCAAACAGGATAACCGCCAGACCTACGCCGGTAGGGTGTGAACAACTTCCGGTAACGGAAGGAATTTTCAGCGCCGATAGCACAAAAATAAACGCGCCGCACAAAGCCAGTAACACTTTTTGGTGACTATCTTCCTGTACGATTTGGCGCAGACGCACCAGCCCGTACCACAGACAGGGCAAAAACAGCAGCCACCAGGCCAGCGCCCACATCGGCGGCAAGAAACCTTCCATTATGTGCATGGCGAACGCTTGTTCAGGAACAATCATCAGTAATAGCGCCGCAGCCAACCCGCTGAAAGACAGCTGTTTTAGCTGTTGTTCAAGCTTCATTGTGCATACTCCCACTGTTTATTGACCAGAATGGTCGAGAAATAAGGCAGCGGCTGATCGTCGCTCACCTCATCGAGATGACGCCAGCACTGCTCACCCGGCAGCGTGGCTTCAGACATCATCAATGCGCAATCTAACAATCCCTCTTGTCGCAGCAGTGCTTTGATGCGCGCAAAACGACCGTATACTTTCATCAGCACCAGACTGTCATGTTGCTTTAATGCCTGCTGGATTTCCGCTTCCGGCGCGGTACAGGAGACCACTGCCAGAGACTGTTGCTCCATGGCGAGCGGCGTTTTGGAACGCGCGGCAATCGCAGCGAAAGAGGTCACGCCCGGGACAATTTCTAACCAATCAGGACAGCCTATACGCTGGAGTAAAAAGACCCAGGTGCTGAACAGCATGGCGTCGCCGAGAGTGATAAAGCCCACCTGCTTACCGGCTTCAACTTCCTGTACTAACGCGGCAGCAACGTCATCCCATACGGCCTCTTTTTCAGCGCTGTCGGCACTCATAGGAAAATGGCAGCAGCGAACTTCGGTCTGCTCGCCGATATACTCCCGCACGATCGACAACGCCAGGCTGTCGCCACCTTTCCGCCCGGCAGGCGCATAGAGAATGTCCAGCGTGCCCAGCGTGCGTGCGGCCCGCACGGTAATAAGATCGGAAGCACCTGGCCCGGTGCTTAATGCGTACAGTTTTCCGCTCATGCCGCTTCCTCCAGCGCAACATTAAGCGCCTGCTGTAAATGCGCCACAAACATAGCGCGAACCGCTGGATTCTCACCCAGGCCACTGAGCCACGGCGTTGCCGGTATCCCGGCCGCGTTAAACAATGTTTTCCACGAATCATCTTCGTCGGAGGCCATATCATTGATGGCATGATCGCCAGCAACTAGCATCAGCGGCATCAGATGTACCGCCGTCACTCCTTCCTGGGACAAACTTTCAATCAGCACATCGACTTCCGGATAGCTTTCCACCGCCCCAACCCGCGCCGGGTAACGCTGCGCCGTCATCATGTGATCGAGGCAGGCATAGGCGGCAAAGGCATGATGGCTGGCGCCGTGTCCCATAAAGACCACTTTTTCATTTTCGCCAAGCGCCGGCATTTGCTGTTGCAGCGCCAGCATCAGCTGGGCGTAATCTTCATGGCTGCTCAGCAGCGGTACACCCAGCGTCAGGCGAGAAAAAAGCGGGCGCATACTTTGCACTTCGCGGACAATTTTTTCGTATTCGTCGCCGTTGATAATATGCAACGACTGAATAGCCACATCCTGATATCCCTGCTCCGCCAGTTTTTGCAGCGCCTGCAGCGGCGTGTCGATTTCAATGCCGTCACGCTGCTTGAGCTTGCGGATTATCATCCCGGAGGTAAACGCCCGGAACAGGTCGCGGTCAGGGCAACTGGCTGCGAGATCGCGCTCACAGGCCACAATATTTTTCTCACAGGTGTCGTGGTAGCTGGTGCCAAAGCTGACCACCAGAAGCGCCTTTTTCATCTCTAACTCCTTAAGCAGCGGCCAGCCAGCGCGTTAAACGCGCCCCAAAGGCGGCCTGACTTTCCAGTAACTCATCTCCCGTCACCAACGGTGCCGGACGTGTAATCACGATGCAGGGGATACCGGCATCCAGACAGGGTTGAACTTTTTCCTGATAACCACCTTCCGCGCCTGATGCTTTGGTGATCACCACATCAGCCTGACACTGGCGATAAAACGCAGCGTTGAACTCGGCGCTAAACGGCCCGCACAATGCGAATATTTCACCGACACCAAACCCAAGATCCGCGCATTGCTGAATGACTTCAGGTACAGGCAGCACGCGTGCCAGCAGCGTTTTTTCAGGCAACCCTTCGCGCCAGATAGCCAGATCTTTACTGCCGGTCGTCAACAGCACGCGATCGCCGAAGCGTCGAGCCACCTCGCACGCTTGCTGAATACTCTGTACGGTATACAACTGCGGGTGGGTTAAACCGCTCAACTGCTCAGGACGCTGATAGCGGCTCAGCAATACGCCCGCGGCTTCGCAAGCGCTCATGATGTTGCGGCTCACCACCTCGGCATACGGATGCGAGGCGTCGATCACCCAGCGCGTCTGATTTTCCTGCAGCCAGGCAATCATTTGTTCACGTTCCAGACGTCCGCAGCGCACCTGGCCTTTAATATCTCCCGCCAGCTGTTTCCCCGTTGGGGTTGCAACCGACAGGGTGTAAGCCACGTTTGCCGCATCCAGTTGCTGGCACAGCATGCGCGCATCGCTGGTACCGCCCATGACCAGCACATCACCATAATTCACAGCACATAACCTCGTGGCGTGATCATCAGGCCGTCCTGAACATAGGTGGTTTTGTTGCCAACGATCACAAGACTGGTCATATCAACCGGTTCAAAGTCCATTTCGCCAAGAGTGGTCAGCCATTTTTCCTGCTTTTTACGTCCAGCTGACTTCACAATACCGACCGGCGTTTGCGCGCTTTTGCTGGCAGACAGCAGTTCAAATGCACGCGCCAGATGACCTTCGCGTCCCCGACTGCGCGGGTTGTAGAAACAGATAACAAAGTCTGCTTCGCCAGCGGCAACGATACGTTTTTCGATGACCGGCCACGGCGTTAACAGATCGCTTAAGCTGATGTGGCAGAAGTCGTGCATCAGCGGTGCGCCAAGCAAAGAGGCGGCGGCAATACTGGCGGTCATGCCAGGGATTAACCTGACCTCAACGTCCAGCTTTTGCTTGCTGACCAGTTCGAGCACCAGCCCAGCCATACCGTAAATCCCCGCGTCTCCGCTGCTGATCAGCGCCACATTGCGACCCGCCTGCGCCAGCTCGATAGCCGCCTGGCAGCGTTCAATCTCTTTGCACATCCCGGTTTTGATCACCTGCTTGTCGCCAGTGAACGCTTTTACCAGATGGGTGTAGGTTTTATAGCCAACGATGATTTCCGCTGCCTGCAATGCTTCAACGGCTTCCATGGTCATCATTGCCTGCGAGCCAGGGCCAATTCCAATTACGCTTAACATCAGTGTGAAACTCCCAAAGTGATAGTGACGCCCTGTTCTCGCAGGGTCTCGCCTAACAGTTTTCCGTGGCTCAACAGCCAGGCTGCAGGACCAGAAACGCTTCCTGTACCCACCGTTTTGCGAACAAACGATGAGGCCGGAAAACGGTGCTCATGCTCACGCAGCGCGTCAGCGGTAAAGGTTTCGAAAGGAACGCGACAGCACGAAGCCAGTTGGATAAGTCCCTGTTCATCTTTTTTCAGCGTGATACTGCCAATCGCTTTTAGCGCCAGCGGGTCGAGCTGCTGGGCTTCAAGTTGGCGGGCTAGCAGCGCGGCCAGAAGTGGGAACGGCGTGTCACGACGACAACCAATTCCGGCCACCACACGCTGCGGCACCAGCTTCCAGTGCGGAACAGGCAGATCGGGTAAATTGGTGCGTAAGGTGATACACACCAGCGCATCCAGTTCAGGTAGCTGGTTGAGATCGGTGACCGTGATAAAACCGCGCCGGTCGCAATGGCTGACATCCTGCGTCAGTTCGTCATCCCACCACAGTCCAACTCGCTTATTGCTGACCAGCATCTGATTAACGATCTTGACCGCCGAACGGAAATCACTCATCCGGGCATTCAGTTGAAATGCCAGCGTATCCAGTGCCGCCATATCGTTCACATCCGTCGCCGTAGTGATAACCGGGTCTGCGCCCAACATGCCCGCCAGATAACGCGCCAGCGCATTCGCGCCCCCTGCGTGACCGGAGAGCAGGCTGATGACATGCTGGGCACGTTCATCAATGACCACCACAGCCGGATCGCAAAATTTGTCGTTGACCAGCGGGGCCAACACGCGGACCGCAATGCCGGTCGCCCCGATAAAAATCAGCGCCGAGTAATTCGCAAACGCTTCGCGGGCGGTATTCGCAAAGCCGTTTTCGAAAGGAACAAACCCCTCTTCCAGCAGCTTTTCACTGGTAAAACAGGTGACCGGCAGCATGGCCGCCAGACGTTTCGCCAGCACAACGCCGCCGGGGGTCAGGCAAAAAAGCGCAATAGATTCAGGCTTTACGGTATTCATGGCTAAAGTCCGCCGCATAGAGTTTGGAGTAGTGATACTCCGAGCCCAGGAAATTACCGACCAGAATAAGAGCCGTTTTACGGATGCCCGCATCGCGAACCTTGTCGCCAATATCCGCCAGGGTACCGCGCACGGTCTGGCTTTCTGGCCAGGTGGCCTTGTAGATCACCGCCACTGGCGTGGTCGCCGGATAACCGCCTTCAATCAAACGCTCCGCTACCCGATGAATACGCTGGACGGACAGATAAATCGCCATAGATGTCTGGTGACTGGCAAAAGACTCCAACTGTTCACGTTCCGGTACCGGCGTGCGTCCTTCAAGGCGAGTAATGATCAGGCTCTGCGAAACCTCAGGCACGGTATACTCAACGCCCAGCTCCGCCGCCGCGCCAAGGAATGCGCTAACGCCAGGCACCACCTGCCAGTCGATCCCGCGTTTGGTCAACTCCTCGCCCTGCTCGCGCACGGAACCGTACAGCGAAACATCGCCGGTTTGCAGGCGGACAACGGTCTTACCCGCTTTCACTCCGGCTTCCATCAGGTCGAGGATCTGTTCCAGATGCAGTTCAGCGCTGTCGTGACATTCAGCGCCGGCAGGGCAATATTCCAGTAGTTCTGTGTTAATCAGCGATCCGGCGTAGATAACAACCTGCGCCTGCTGTAGCAACCGGTAACCTTTGAGGGTAATCAGCTCGCGATCGCCAGGACCTGCGCCAACAAACCACACGCTACGGGGATCAAAAATCTCAGACATGGTTTCCTTCCTTCTGACAGGCGATAACAAATACGGGGTTATTCGGTTTGAAATAGTGACCACTGCCAAGCGTGGCAAGCGAGGAAACCTGTAACTGCAGGCAATCCACTCCCTGTACGCCAAGATGGTCCAGATGCGCCAGCGCGGTGTTGAGGTTTTCCTGGAGGATGAACGTCATCACCAGCCGCCCGGCGGGATGTAATTGACGCATTGACCAGTCAATCAGTTCGGTCAAATGGCCGCCGCTGCCGCCCATAAAAATGGCATCGGCTTTTTCCGCGATGGTCATTGGCGCAACGCCAGGAAAAATGTCGATGTTTGCACAGGCAAAATGCTGGCGGTTTTCATCCAGCAATCTGAGCGCCGCCGGGTTACGCTCGATTGCCGTCACGCGCAATCCAGGGTATTGCAAAGCGGCTTCTATCGACACGCTGCCGGTTCCGGCACCAATATCAATCAGGTGACTGGCGCGGTGTAATTCAAGTTTTGAGAGGGCAAGTGCGCGTACCGCTTCTTTGGTCATCGGCACTTTCTCTCCACGTAGAAACAGCTCATCTTTCATCGAGGATCACCACTGCATTCATGTCATAGTCGGCGTTAACTTCACTCACAGGCAGGAAATGGATCCGTTCGTTTTCCATCGCCAGGTTTTCGCCAATCACCATCCAGCGATGTCCCTTGCCTCGTGCGATAAGCTGTTGTGCAATTTCCCGTGGGCCGCACAGCGTATCTGTCACCATCGCCACCTTGTTATGTCGCGCCAGTTCATCAAAACAGACACTACGACCATGGCTACTGGTCAACCACATATCGTTCATATCAATGCCGGACTGCGCGCACAGGTACTGCACCGCGCTAATGCCGGGAATAATGCGTACATTTTCAATACCGAAATGGCCCACCATGCGCGTCCCGATGCCGTAAAACAGCGGATCGCCAGACGCCAGCACCACAATGTGTTGTTCCTGGTGCGCGCTGATCCAATTCAGGAGTTCCGGGATATTGGCGCCAAGAGCAAACTGTTCACCGGTAAAATCCGGGAATTGCTGCAAATGCCGCTTTCCACCGACCAGAACATCAGCCTCTGCGATCGCTTCACGCGCCGCAGGCGTCATTAAATGCAAACCGGCGGGCCCCATCCCTACAACGGTTAACATTGCATTTCCTCAGCAATTTCTGCGACCGGGCGATTACTGCCAAGCACCTGATTATCAAAAGAAAACATGATGGCGTCGCAGGTCGGGGGATTTTTGGTAAAGCGCAGCGTTTGCAGGACGCGCATACAGATGCGCTTAGCCAGATGGTTATAAATGTGCTGAAAACCGTATGCTTCGATGTGTTCCATCGCCGCCTCGGTGGTATCGCAGTCGCTGACCAGCGTCAGCAGTTCCAGCGGCGCGCCAAGTAATGCGAGGTGGGCCACCAGCGTTTCCATGCGGGCATCGGCAATATGGCTGTGGGTATGGAAGATCCCCGCCGCAATTTTGACGAGCTTGCCTGGATGTCCCACCAGTACGATTTGCCGGAATCCAAGACGTACGGCTTCTTCAATCATGTAGCCAACAAAGTTGCTCATGGTGACCACCACCTGAGTGTCGATCCCCATCTGTTCGCGCACAAAACGCTCGCCGTGGTTTCCAGGCACCAGTACGACACGCTCCAGCCCCGCCGCTCGCTTAATTTCCAGCTCCAGCGACAGTGAACGTTTCCAGCTCTCTTCCGACATCGGCGTGACGATCCCCGTAGTGCCGATAATCGAAATGCCGCCCAGAATGCCAAGGCGGGAGTTGTAGGTTTTTTGCGCCCGCTCTTCACCTTCCGGCGCGAAGATTTCAATCTGCGCTCCACGATTCGGCCCAATCGCCTCACGTACCGCAGACTCAATGGTCTGGCGAGGTGTGCGGTTAATCGCCGAACTCCCCACCGGCAGGCCGATCCCTTTGCGGGTTACCGTGCCAACGCCTTCCCCGCCCTGAAGGGTTATCTCTTTACTATCGTTTAACGTCACGCGGGCAAAAATCAGCATGCCGTGGGTGGCGTCCACATCATCGCCACCGTCTTTGCGGATGGCCGCTATCGCCTGCTGTCCTTCGATATGCGGCGACTCCACGTTCAGGCACAGCGTCACACCGGAAGGCGTGACAATGGAAACCTGATGGATCAGGTGTTGGCGCAGTACCATCAGCGCTGCCACTTTTGCAGCCGCCGTCGCGCACGATCCCGTGGTATATCCCTTACGCAACGCTTTACCGTTGTGCCAAACCGGCGTATCGAAGGCCTCGCTCATCGCGCCCCCTGCATGTGATAAAGCATGGCGTTGACGATAGCGGCAGCGACATTACTTCCCCCTTTGCGACCTAGCGCTGCAATGGCGGGCAAATTGCTTTGGGTCAGGGCATCTTTCGACTCTTCTGCGCCAACGAACCCGACCGGTACACCAACCACACCGCTGACGGCTACATCATGCTCTAGCAGGCGAAACAGCGCTGTCGGCGCGTTGCCAAAGACAAACAGCTTTTCCCCTTCTTCCTTCACCGCAATGTCGACGGCCGCCATGGACCGGGTAATACCCTGCTCTTTTGCCGTACGTACGACGCGCGGGTCGCTGATGTAGCAGCGGCATTCACCGCCGAATTTTGCCAACAGCGTTTTATTGATCCCGGAAAGCGCCATCGTGGTGTCGGTATAAATCACGCTCGAACGGCTAAGCGCCGCACAAAACTGCTCCAGCACATCACTGGAAAACCACAGAATGTCCAGCCAGTCGAAATCCGCCGTCGTGTGAATGACCCGCTTGATAATGGCTTCATGTAACGGACTGGCAAACTGATAGTCCGGACGGGTTTCACTGATGATCTCGCCAATAATGTCGAAACTTTTGGCCTCAATCGCCTGGGGTTGCTGGATATATTGCATTGTGTTGTCCTCAGGCTACACCGACCAGCAGGCATCGCAGCGCAATAAACAGCGCCAGTGCCAGCGTCGATGCCACCCACATCAATCGAATCGTATGGGAAATGTCGTCTACCGAAATGTCACGTTGTGCATCACCGATCCACGGTTTCTCAACGCGCTCGCCAAAGTAGTCATTTGGACCACCCAGCCGAATTCCTAATGCGCCGGCAACGGATGCTTCCGACCACGCACAGTTTGGGCTGCTGTGGTTGTAGCGATCGCGCCAGCCAATCTGCAACGCACGCGCGCCATCCTGGCGGCATAAAAACGCCGCTGCGCCCAGCAGCAGCCAGCTCAGCCTCGCAGGGATATAATTTGCGACATCGTCCAGGCGGGCGCTGACCATACCGATTGCGCGGTATTTCTCATGTTTGTAGCCCACCATGGAGTCAAGGGTGTTTACCGCTTTGTAGGCCATCGCCAGAGGCGCACCGCCGAGAAAAAGGAAAAACAGCGGCGCGATGATGCCGTCGACAGTGTTTTCAGCCACGGTTTCTACTACGCCGCGATTGATCTGCTGAGGTTGTAATTGCGAGGTATCGCGTCCCACAATCCATGACAATTTTTCACGACTTGCGGCAAGATTACCGGCACGTAGCGGACGTTCGACATCCTGCGCCGCGTTTGCCAGACAGCGCCCGGCCAGCACGGTAAAGATCATCCAAACCTCCACCACCCAACCAAGCCAGGGATGAATAGATTGCGCCAGCGCCAGCACTCCCCAGGACACTGTCCAGGTCAGACCGACCACCACAATCCACATCACCGCGCCGCCGATACGTAGCGCGCGGTCGCTATGGCAGTAACGCCGAACAACTCGCTGCACCGCAGAAACCAGATTGCCAATCCAGCGCACCGGATGTGGCCAGTTCTGCGGATCGCCGATGATATAATCAAGCAGCCAGGCAACACACCACGCGAGGATCGTCATAGCGCACTCCTCGCGGCTGCCAGCCAATGGTTGAGCATCTGCGGACGTTGAGCAAAATGAACGTGTAGATAGCTGGCGAAGGTGTTTCCGACCTGCCAGCCGCCAGACCAGGCTTGCAGCGTTTTGCCATCGCGCACTTTGCGACAGTTCATCACCGCTGGCGTTTCAGGGGTAAAATCGGAGTAGTGGAATTCATGTCCGCGCAGCACTTCGCCTTCTGCGGCTAACAATGTTTGCTGTGTGGCCTGCGCTTCACAGTAGCCAAATCGGGTCAGACGTTTCCCCATTTTGCTGTGACCGGGAATGATATCCGCCATCAGCCAGGTATCGCCGTGGCTATCCTCCAGCGAACTGCCGAGATACATCAATCCCCCGCACTCGGCATAAATCGCGACACCCCGCTGATGCGCTGCCCGCAGTTGGCTAAGCATCGAAACATTGCGAGCCAGCGTCGCAGCATGTAACTCAGGATATCCGCCACCTAACCAGACCATCTGACAATCGGGTAAGCTGGTGTCGTGCAACGGGCTAAAACGAACAATCTTAAGCCCTGCGCGCGCAAGGAGCGTGATGTTATCCGGGTAGTAGAAGTTGAACGCTTCGTCATCGGCGATGGCAAGCGTTAGCCCTGCTCCGGCGTCTGCGGCAGGCAGCGCTGGCCATTCACCAGTGGGAAGGTTGGTTAACTGGCTTAATTTCAGCAGCGCATCGATATCAAGAGTTTGCTCCAGCGTCGCGGCAAACTCCTGCCACGGCTGCTGGTTAATAACCGACTCGCGTGCGGTAACCAAACCCAGATGCCGTTCAGGAAGCGCAACGCCTTCCATTCGGGGAACATAGCCCAATACGGGGACATCGCAATAACGCTCAATCGCCACTTTCAGGAGCTGGTAATGCGATTCGCTGTTGACCCGGTTAACAATGACGCCGGCGATGTTCAGGGTTGGATCAAAATGCTGAAATCCCATTACCGTCGCGGCGATCGAGGTGGAAACGGCTTTGCCATCAACCAGTAAGATAACAGGGCAGCCTAACTGTTTGGCCATCGCGGCGGTGCTGCAGTAATTTGGGTCGGTGCCATAACCGTCATACAGCCCCATAACACCTTCAATCACCGCGATTTCCGCATGTTGCATTTGCTCGCAAAATAGAGCGTTCAACGTGGGGACGGGAAGCATGAAGCTATCAAGATTGCGCGAAGCAGTACCGCATACCGCTGTATGCCAGCCGGTATCAAGGTAATCAGGACCCACTTTGCAAGGCTGGACGCGTAAACCGCGTTTTTTCAACAAGCTCAACAAGCCCAGCGTCACCGTGGTTTTACCACAGCCGCTTCCGGTACCTGCAAGAACAAATGCGTGAAAATTGGCCGCCATACCCTGATCCTGTTCAGGGTGGTAGGGGTGTAGAGATACCCAGTCTCTCGACTGTATGCATCTGAACCACCCACTTCCCACCGAAGTTGTTGGTAGTCACTGACAGGCAGGTCTTCTGGCTTAGCGTCATCCTCACCCGTCCTTCCCAATCTTGCGATCAGTGGTCCATACGGGGTCGTCAGCATCACAGCAGCGGGGGCTGCGGGGGATTCTCACCCCCTTCCCTACCACAAATGTGGCAAACCTGTCAGTTCAAGAGCCTGGTTAATTAAGCTCTCTGTTATGAGGTAAATTCACAACCTCATGACAATAATTCAATTTAATATCTTTCCGGGTTCATTCAGCCAATTATCTGGCCTAAACCCACTTATTCATATGTTCAAACTTTGAATGAAAGCGTCAGTAAAGAATAAAGAAAGTCATTCACACAGACACTGTATCTCATCACAAAAATAAAAACTGGTGCAGTTTATCCCTCTGATACCATTAATTTGTTGCGCTATGACAATTTATTGACTGGTGTCGTTACTTTTCATTTTATAATGACTGACATAGCGCCCTATATCAAAAATCGGCAATAGCAAAATATTGCTATTTAGGCGGATTCACTACGTGAAATGACATTAATTTGCTGGCGAAATGCCTGCGGCGTAACCTGATAAGTTTGACGGAAAACCTTGCAAAAATAACTGGTTTGCGAGAAGCCCAAATTACGCGCAATGCTGGCAATGCTCCAGTCACTGTGACAAAGCAACTCTTTGGCACTGGCCATTCTCTGCTGGTTTACCCATGCGTTAAAACCGATACCCTGATATTTTTTGAACAATTTACTGAAATAGTAAGGACTCAGGAAAACATGAGAGGCAACATCCTCCAGACGCAATTCGTCTGATAAATGCGCATCAATATAGCGCAGAGCTTTTTTCATTTTACTGTCGTGAGGGTTGGTACTGCGGTTCGCACGAACCGGCTCTGACTGCTGCGGATTATCCTTGATAACAACAAAATTAAGTTGTTTCTTAAGACAATTTTCTACAATGAGTTTGAGAAGATCCGCAGAAGCGATGACTCGCGAATAGTCCATCTCCGGTACATTACGAAATTCACTGACCAGCTCGGGATCCGCTTGCCAGCGATCATCTACATTCAGAATATCAACCAGACCGACATCATTACTTAAGCGGACTTGTCCACAAAGCACAAACCCTACCAGGTGTCCCGCAATGACCAGCGGAATTGAGAAATCGGTAAGCCCGGCGTGACAGCGATAGATGCAGGGTTGATCGGATTTCGAAGCTTCCAGTCCCCCACAGCGATCGCTCATACGACAGCGGGTACTGTGCTGCGGATGCTGGCGCATCAACTGGCAAAATGGGGTGAAATTAAAAAGCTCAGAAATTTCATCACCGTGAATATTGACAACCACAACGGCCAGACTGGTGGCCTGCGCAAAATCCTGTGCGATTTTATTAATGAGTTCTGAGTTCAGGGCACTCGCAGAAATCATGATAAAACCTCTCAGTTAATTTATTGTTATAAACAAAACATATTATTCACATTCATTTTCATCCTGCCATCCTGAGCAATGATGAAAGTCATCATTGAACATAACAAAAGTCTCCCATTGTTGGGAGACTTTTTCAGCGGTTCAGGAAACCGGATCACGAAAACAGTTTTTACCTTTCAAAAATAAACTTCTTCTGTGAAGCTAGCTCTCATTTTCCTCCAGCTTACACGTATTACACGGTAAATTTTTGCCAATAAAATAACGATAAATTGCTGCGCCCGCGCAAGCACCGATGATAGGGGCGACAATCGGCACGATAAAATAAGGAATATCACGTCCACCTGTCATCGCAACATCTCCCCATCCGGCCATCCAGGCAAACAATTTAGGACCAAAATCACGCGCCGGATTCATTGCAAATCCGGTAAGCGGACCGGTGGATGCGCCGATAACAGCGACCAGAATACCAATCAGCAATGGCGCCAACGGACCTTTAGGAACACCGTTACCATCATCAGTCAGCGCCATGATCATTCCCATAAGAATGGAGGTAATCACCACTTCGACTAACGCGGCCTGCCATACGCTGAGCGCCGCTGCAGGATAGGTACTAAAAATACTGGCAAGTTGCAGACTTTCCAGACTGCCGCGCACCATCTGGTGGGCCGATTCATATTCGGTAAACAGACTGCCGTAGAGCAAATACCCCAGCAGTGCACCGCCGAAGGCACCCGCAACCTGTGCCACGGAGTAAGGTAAAACTTTACGCCCCGGAAAACAGGCAAACAGCCACAGAGCAATAGTGATAGCCGGGTTGAGATGCGCGCCAGATATCCCGGCAGTCAGATAGACTGCAAGCGAGATCCCCAGTCCCCATATGATGCAGATTTCCCACAATCCCAGGCTGGCACCCGCGACTTTCAGGGCACTCAGGCATCCAATACCAAAAAATAAAAACAGCCCGGTACCCAAAAACTCAGCAATGCATTGTGCTTTTAGTGAATCGTTCATTGTGACACCTTCTAAGCAGAGTTCGTGTCTTTACCAGCGGACTCCTTGCTGGCAAGTAGAATACTTCAAGGCTTACTATAAAAAGGCATGTCGGCAAATTGTTGGCAATCTGCGAGTGGTATGATTTTTAAAATCGTGCTGCGATAGCAAATTCTTGCTATCACCTTTATTAAAACAGGTGATAAAACGAGGACTCACCCTATTAAAAGCACATTTTCAAAATAATAAAATATTGCTAATAGCAGAATTCCGTTTTCAAACCACCATCACAATTTCATTTTTCCGCATAGCAAATGATATTTAAACTGTCACTCAGAAAAGTGTAAATATGGAATTGACATAACCAAATAATCACATCATAAAAAATTAAAATAACAATATAAAACAATCACATAAAATAAAACACAGCAATTTTATATCACCGTATCCTCACTATTTTTTCACTCTTACTTTCAACTCAGCCATTCTTTTTCCTCGCTTCTTTTTATAGTCATGAAAATCGGGACAACCCAGGCGAGGTCTTTATGCAACAAGAAGCGTTAGGAATGGTAGAAACCAAAGGCTTGACTGCAGCCATAGAGGCCGCAGATGCAATGGTGAAGTCAGCCAATGTAATGCTGGTCGGCTACGAAAAAATTGGTTCGGGGCTGGTAACAGTTATTGTCCGCGGCGATGTCGGCGCAGTCAAAGCAGCAACAGATGCAGGTGCCGCCGCAGCCCGTAACGTGGGAGAAGTGAAAGCCGTACACGTCATCCCACGCCCTCATACCGATGTAGAAAAAATCTTACCGAAGGGAATTAGCTAATGAGCAGCAATGAGCTGGTTGAACAGATCATGGCGCAGGTGATTGCTCGTGTGGCAACGCCGGAACAGCAGGCTATCCCTGAAAATAATCCTCCAACACGAGAAACGGCTATGGCAGAGAAAAGCTGCAGTTTAACGGAGTTTGTCGGTACTGCGATTGGCGACACCGTCGGTCTGGTAATCGCCAACGTAGACAGTGCCCTCCTGGACGCGATGAAACTTGAAAAACGGTATCGCTCCATTGGCATCCTCGGCGCACGCACTGGTGCGGGTCCTCACATCATGGCCGCCGATGAAGCGGTAAAAGCAACAAATACTGAAGTCGTCAGTATTGAGTTACCACGTGATACCAAAGGCGGCGCAGGACACGGCTCGCTGATTATTCTCGGCGGCAACGATGTTTCCGACGTGAAACGCGGCATTGAAGTTGCGCTGAAAGAGCTGGATCGCACCTTTGGCGATGTTTATGCCAACGAAGCCGGTCACATCGAAATGCAGTACACCGCACGCGCCAGCTACGCACTTGAAAAAGCCTTTGGCGCACCGATTGGCCGTGCCTGTGGCGTTATCGTCGGCGCGCCAGCATCCGTTGGTGTCCTGATGGCTGATACTGCGCTGAAATCCGCCAATGTGGAAGTTGTGGCCTACAGCTCCCCAGCCCATGGAACCAGCTTCAGTAACGAAGCCATCCTGGTCATTTCAGGTGATTCCGGCGCTGTTCGCCAGGCCGTTATCTCCGCCCGTGAAATCGGTAAAACCGTTCTCGGGACCCTCGGCTCAGAACCGAAAAACGATCGTCCGTCCTACATCTGATATCAGTGAGGCTGATTCATGAGATCGAAAAGATTTGAAGCACTGGCGAAGCGCCCTGTGAATCAGGATGGCTTCGTTAAGGAGTGGATCGAAGAAGGCTTCATTGCGATGGAAAGCCCGAACGACCCCAAGCCGTCAATTAAAATCGTCAACGGTACAGTCACTGAACTGGACGGTAAATCCGCCAGTGAATTTGACTTAATTGACCATTTTATTGCCCGCTATGGCATTAACCTGGCACGCGCTGAAGAAGTCATGGCGATGGACTCGGTAAAACTTGCCAATATGCTTTGCGACCCTAACGTGAAGCGCAAAGACATTGTGCCGCTGACCACCGCAATGACGCCGGCAAAAATTGTCGAAGTGGTGTCCCATATGAACGTCGTTGAGATGATGATGGCCATGCAGAAAATGCGTGCGCGTCGTACACCATCTCAACAGGCGCACGTTACTAACGTTAAAGATAACCCGGTGCAGATTGCCGCTGATGCTGCTGAAGGCGCATGGCGCGGGTTTGACGAACAGGAAACAACCGTTGCCGTTGCGCGTTATGCGCCATTTAACGCCATTGCGCTGTTAGTCGGCTCACAGGTTGGACGCCCTGGCGTATTAACCCAGTGCTCGCTGGAAGAAGCAACCGAACTTAAACTCGGCATGCTAGGCCACACCTGCTACGCGGAAACCATCTCCGTCTATGGTACTGAACCCGTCTTTACCGACGGCGACGATACACCATGGTCGAAAGGCTTCCTCGCCTCTTCCTACGCCTCACGTGGCCTGAAGATGCGCTTTACCTCCGGCTCAGGCTCAGAAGTTCAGATGGGTTACGCCGAAGGCAAATCGATGCTTTATCTGGAAGCCCGCTGTATTTACATCACCAAAGCCGCTGGCGTACAGGGTTTACAAAATGGTTCAGTAAGCTGCATCGGCGTGCCTTCCGCGGTGCCATCAGGCATTCGTGCTGTGCTTGCTGAAAACCTGATCTGCTCTTCTCTGGATCTGGAATGTGCTTCCAGCAACGACCAAACCTTTACCCACTCGGATATGCGTCGTACTGCCCGCCTGTTGATGCAGTTCCTGCCGGGTACTGACTTCATCTCTTCCGGTTATTCCGCGGTACCGAACTACGACAACATGTTTGCGGGTTCGAACGAGGATGCCGAAGATTTTGACGACTACAACGTTCTCCAGCGTGACCTCAAGGTAGATGGGGGTCTGCGTCCGGTTCGTGAAGAAGACGTTATCGCCATTCGTAATAAAGCGGCGCGCGCACTACAGGCCGTCTTTGCTGGAATGGGATTACCGCCAATCACTGATGAAGAAGTGGAAGCTGCGACCTACGCCCACGGTTCGAAAGATATGCCTGAACGAAACATCGTTGAAGACATCAAGTTTGCGCAAGAGATCATCAATAAAAACCGTAACGGTCTGGAAGTGGTGAAAGCCCTTGCTCAGGGCGGGTTTACCGATGTCGCTCAGGACATGCTCAACATCCAGAAAGCCAAGTTAACCGGGGATTATCTGCATACCTCCGCCATTATCGTTGGCGACGGACAGGTGCTATCCGCAGTAAATGACGTCAACGACTATGCCGGTCCGGCAACAGGTTATCGCCTGCAAGGCGAACGCTGGGAAGAGATCAAAAACATCCCTGGCGCACTTGATCCCAACGAACTTGGCTAAGGGGTGAAAAATGGAAATCAATGAAAAGCTGCTGCGCCAGATAATTGAAGACGTACTGTCTGAAATGCAAACCAGCGACAAACCTGTCTCATTCCGCGCATCGACAACGGCTAGCGCACCACAGGCTGCTGCGGTACAAGGAGACAGTTTTCTGACCGAGATTGGCGAAGCCAAACAAGGCCAGCAGCAGGACGAAGTGATAATTGCCGTAGGTCCGGCGTTTGGACTGTCGCAAACCGTCAATATCGTAGGGATCCCGCATAAGAATATCTTGCGAGAAGTGATTGCCGGTATTGAAGAAGAAGGTATTAAAGCGCGTGTTATACGCTGCTTTAAATCCTCCGATGTGGCGTTTGTCGCCGTTGAGGGTAACCGTCTGAGCGGTTCCGGGATCTCTATCGGCATCCAGTCAAAAGGCACCACGGTTATCCACCAGCAGGGGTTACCGCCGCTTTCAAACCTGGAGCTGTTCCCTCAGGCACCGCTTCTGACGCTGGAAACCTATCGCCAGATCGGTAAAAACGCCGCGCGTTATGCCAAGCGTGAATCTCCGCAGCCCGTCCCTACTCTGAATGATCAGATGGCTCGTCCTAAGTACCAGGCGAAATCGGCCATTCTGCACATAAAAGAGACTAAATACGTCGTGACGGGCAAAAACCCGCAGGAACTGCGCGTGGCGCTTTAATAAAGGATAACTCCATGAATACCGATGCAATTGAATCGATGGTTCGGGATGTGCTGAGCCGGATGAACAGCCTGCAAGGCGAGTCCGTAACGCCTGCTGCGGCGAGCTCATCAACACATACCGCGAAAGTCACGGATTACCCTCTCGCGAATAAACATCCTGAGTGGGTAAAAACAGCAACCAACAAAACTCTGGATGATTTCACGCTTGAAAATGTTCTGAGCAACAAGGTGACGGCGCAGGACATGCGCATCACCCCTGAAACGCTGCGCCTGCAGGCAGAAATCGCCAAAGATGCCGGACGTGACAGGCTGGCGATGAACTTCGAGCGCGCCGCTGAGCTAACTGCTGTTCCTGACGATCGCATTCTTGAGATCTACAATGCGCTGCGCCCGTACCGCTCAACGAAAGATGAGCTGATGGCCATCGCCGACGATCTCGAAAATCGTTATCAGGCCAAGATCTGTGCAGCTTTCGTTCGTGAAGCGGCAGCGCTGTACGTTGAGCGTAAAAAACTCAAAGGCGACGACTAACTCAGGGACAGGATCATGCGATATATAGCTGGCATTGACATAGGCAACTCATCAACGGAAGTCGCTCTGGCAACCCTGGATGAGTCTGGCGCGCTGAGCATCACCGGCAGCGCCCTGGCAGAAACCACCGGGATTAAGGGCACATTACGTAATGTGTTTGGCATCCAGGAGGCGCTTACGCTGGCGGCAAAAAACGCCGGTATCAATGTCAGCGATATTTCGCTCATCCGTATTAACGAAGCCACCCCGGTCATTGGCGACGTGGCGATGGAAACGATAACCGAAACCATCATCACTGAATCCACCATGATCGGCCATAACCCCAAAACGCCGGGCGGCGTCGGGTTAGGCGTAGGCATCACGATTACGCCGGAAGACCTGCTCAGTCGCCCGGCGGATACCCCCTACATTCTGGTGGTGTCATCGGCATTTGATTTCGCCGATGTCGCCACGATGATTAATGCTTCCGTCCGTGCCGGATATCAGTTGACTGGCGTAATTTTGCAGCAGGACGATGGCGTTCTGGTTAGTAATCGTCTGACTCAGCCTCTGCCCATCGTCGATGAAGTCCTTCATATCGACCGCATCCCTCTGGGTATGCTGGCTGCCATTGAGGTCGCGGTCCCAGGAAAGGTTATTGAAACGCTTTCTAACCCCTACGGGATTGCAACCGTCTTTGGCCTCAATGCCGAGGAGACTAAAAACATTGTCCCGATGGCGCGGGCGCTGATCGGCAACCGCTCTGCCGTGGTGGTGAAAACACCGTCAGGCGATGTGAAAGCACGAGCTATTCCCGCCGGAAATCTGGAGCTACAGTCGCAAGGTCGTACTGTACGTGTCGACGTTGCAGCTGGCGCTGAAGCGATTATGAAAGCGGTCGGTGAATGCCCGAAACTGGATAACGTCACCGGAGAGGCTGGCACCAATATTGGCGGCATGCTGGAGCATGTGCGCCAGACAATGGCTGAATTAACCAACAAACCCAGCCACGAAATTTTTATTCAGGATCTGCTGGCGGTCGATACCTCGGTTCCCGTCAGCGTGACAGGTGGCCTGGCCGGTGAGTTCTCCCTTGAACAGGCCGTCGGCATTGCCTCCATGGTGAAATCAGACCGCCTGCAAATGGCGATGATTGCCCAGGAAATCACGCAAAAGCTCAACATTGATGTCCAGGTTGGCGGCGCCGAAGCCGAAGCGGCCATTCTGGGAGCCTTAACCACCCCAGGCACGACGCGCCCGCTGGCCATTCTGGATCTCGGCGCGGGATCGACTGACGCCTCCATCATCAACCCGAAAGGCGAAATTATTGCCACACACCTGGCGGGCGCGGGCGATATGGTCACGATGATCATTGCCCGTGAACTGGGGCTGGATGACCGTTATCTCGCTGAAGAGATCAAAAAGTATCCGCTGGCAAAAGTCGAAAGCTTATTCCATCTTCGCCACGAAGATGGCAGCGTCCAGTTCTTCCCCACGCCTCTCCCACCAACGGTTTTTGCCCGCGTGTGTGTAGTAAAACCCGATGAACTGGTGCCACTGCCAGGCGAACTGGCGCTGGAGAAAGTACGGGCCATCCGCCGCAGTGCGAAAGAACGCGTTTTCGTTACCAACGCGCTCAGAGCGCTACGTCAGGTGAGTCCGACCGGGAACATTCGGGATATTCCCTTTGTGGTACTGGTTGGCGGCTCATCGCTGGACTTCGAAGTTCCACAGCTGGTCACCGATGCGCTGGCACATTATCGCCTGGTTGCCGGGCGCGGCAACATTCGTGGCACCGAAGGTCCACGCAATGCGGTTGCGACCGGGCTGATTCTCTCCTGGTACAAGGCGTTCGCTCATGGAAAGTAATCTCACCACGCCCGCCATTGTGATCTTCACCACTGCTGGCTGCGCTGACGTCTGGAGTGACGTGCTGCTGGGTATTGAAGAAGAAGGGATCCCCTTTGTCATCCAGGAGAGCCAATCAACTGACGTTATCCACAACGCATGGCTGGCTGCCTGCCAATCGCCATTGCTGGTTGGCATTGGCTGCAGTCGCGAAAAACTGGTCGTGCACTACAAAAACTTACCCACATCAGCGCCACTTTTTACGCTGACGTATCAACAAGATAACCACGCTCGTCGCAGTATTGGTAATAACGCTGCGCGGCTGGTTAAAGGCATTCCGTTCCGGGAATGCCACTCATAACCCACAGGAGAAAAGCAGTATGAATAACGCACTGGGACTGGTTGAAACAAAAGGGCTTGTCGGCGCTATTGAAGCCGCTGATGCCATGGTGAAATCCGCAAACGTGCAGTTGGTTGGTTACGAAAAAATCGGCTCAGGCCTGATCACCGTTATGGTTCGCGGCGATGTCGGCGCGGTAAAAGCTGCCGTAGATGCCGGAAGCGCAGCGGCAAGCGCCGTTGGTGAGGTGAAATCCTGCCACGTTATCCCGCGTCCGCACAGCGACGTTGAAGCCATTTTACCTAAATCCGCATAAGCGTTAAAACCAAGGAGCACAGCGTGAAGCAATCACTGGGATTACTTGAAGTTAGTGGTCTGGCATTAGCCATCAGTTGCGCGGACGTCATGGCGAAAGCCGCCTCCATCACGCTGGTGGGCCTCGAAAAAACCAACGGCTCAGGCTGGACGGTGATCAAGATAATCGGGGATGTGGCCTCCGTTCAGGCGGCCATTTCCACCGGTGTCAGTTTCGCTGAACAACGTGACGGACTGGTGGCCCACAAAGTCATATCCAGACCAGGGGACGGTATCCTGTCACATAGCGTTACCCAGGAGTCTGAACCTACACCCGAACTCACTCCAGCCGTAGCGCATGAAGAGATGCTTGTAGACCCGGCAGCACCTGAAGCGCCGCAAGATGCCGAGCTGATTAGCTGCAATCTGTGTCTTGATCCTGCCTGCCCTCGTCAAAAGGGCGAGCCGCGCACTCTTTGTCTGCACTCTGGCAAACGAGGTGAAGCGTAATGGATAAACAGCAACTGGAAACAACGGTCGCTAAAGTTCTGGATGAAATGCGCGAGCGCCCGATTCCGCTGGGGATCTCTAATCGTCATATTCATCTGTGCGCTGAAGATTACGGTCGCTTGTTTCCCAATCACCCTATTAGTGAGAAAAAAGAGCTGCTGCAGCCCGGACAATATGCAGCAGAGCAAACCGTCACGCTGGTGGGGCCAAAAGGCCAGTTAAAAAATGTGCGTTTACTCGGCCCACTGCGTAGCACCAGTCAGGTCGAGATTTCCCGTACCGACGCCCGCACGCTGGGAATTGCTGCTCCGTTGCGGATGTCAGGCAATATCAAGGGCACGCCTGGCGTTCGCCTCGTCAGCCCATTTGCTGAGCTGGACTTAGCATCCGGGGTAATTGTCGCCCAACGGCATATCCATATGTCGCCTCTCGATGCCCTGATCCTGCGCGTATCCCATGGCGATAAAGTCTCGGTCGCCATTAATGGCGATGAACGTCGACTGATTTTCGATAACGTCGCCGTACGCGTTTCGCCGGATATGCGCCTTGAGATGCATATCGATACAGACGAAGCCAATGCTGCAGGTGCTGATAATCCGCAGGCATTTGCCACACTGGTGAGCCCACGATGAACAACGAACTGCTGCAACGCATTATCGAGGAGGTTGTTTCCCGATTAAAAAAACGCGCGGAAAGCACGCTCACTCTTAGCGTCGCGCAGTTACGGGAACTCGATTCACGGAAAGTATGCTGCCAGTACTCGGCGATCCACCTCCTGCAGGTCGACCTGCCATTGTTGCAGCAAATTGCCGAGGATTGCTCAGCCAATGCGCCGGTGGTAACCATTCACGAGGCGCTGGCATGCGGAGTCCGCGTGAAAATTTCACTACATCATCGATTGTTACCCGCGATCCCCGTGAAAAAACTCGCGCGTCTGCCGCTGGAGTTCAGTGACGAGCTGGGGCGAATCATTTTTTTGCATCCTGACAAACTTCTCAGCTATGCCGACGTTGCCCAATTGAAAGGTGGCGTACTGGTGCTACGCCGCCGATGTGTCGTGACGGCCCTGGCTCAGGAAGCGGTCAGTACGCGAAATGTTCAATTAATTAAGCAGGAGTGAACTATGCATCTGGCACGGGTTACAGGCGTTGTGGTTTCCACGCAAAAATCTCCATCGCTGGTGGGGAAGAAACTGCTGCTGGTACGTCGGGTGAGTGCTGACGGAGAGCTTCCCGCATCCCCGCTAAGCGGAGATGAAGTCGCCGTTGATTCCGTCGGCGCGGGGACCGGCGAACTGGTATTGCTCAGCAGCGGCTCCAGCGCCAGACACGTTTTTTCTGGCCCTAATGAGGCCATCGACCTGGCTATCGTCGGCATTGTCGACACGCTTTCTCGTTAGGAGGAACTATGGCGATTTATACCCGCACCGGCGATGCTGGCACAACGGCCCTTTTTACCGGGCAACGCGTGAGCAAAACGCACCCGCGCGTCGAGGCTTACGGTACGCTGGATGAACTTAATGCGGCGCTTAGCCTGTGCGTTTGCGCGGCGAAAAACCCGCAGCACCGCCAGTTACTTGAAAACATTCAACTGCAGCTTTTTTGGTTCAGCGCCGAGCTGGCAAGCGAAAGCGAAGAACCAACGCCAGAGCAGCGTTATATCAGCTCGGAAGAAATTGCAGCACTGGAAGCCGCCATCGATACCGCAATGGGCAGGGTACCTCCCCTGCGCAGCTTTATCTTACCTGGCCGCAGTGAAGCCGCCAGCCGTCTGCATTTTGCCCGCACGCTGGCTCGTCGCGCAGAGAGGCGACTGGTCGAGCTCTCCACCGAGATCGCCGTCAGACACGTGCTGATGCGTTATATCAATCGCCTGTCCGACTGTTTATATGCGCTTGCACGTGCAGAAGATCATGACGCCCATCAAAACGACATTATTCAGAAGGTGGCGGAGCGCTATCTTGCCGCCATCCGTACTTCAGCCACGAGGGAGCCGGCTATGTCTCTGTCTTTTCAGGAACTCCACCAACTCACTTGCGCTGCGGTAATGAGAGCAGAAGAACTCCAGGTTCCGGTCGTCATCAGCATTGTCGATGCGAACGGGACCCAAACGGTGGCCTGGCGCATGCCTGACGCATTACTCGTCAGTAGCGAACTGGCGCCGAAGAAAGCCTGGACTGCCGTGGCGATGAAAACCGCCACGCATGAGTTGACATCAGAGGTACAACCAGGCGCCGCGCTTTACGGTCTGGAAAGCCATATGCAGGGAAAAGTCGTCACCTTTGGTGGCGGGTACGCTTTATGGCGTGAGGGTTTACTCCTTGGGGGTCTTGGCATCAGCGGGGGAAGCGTTGAGCAGGATATGGACATTGCAGAAACGGCCATTGCGGCGATTAACGTGAGAACACATCAATGAATACTTCAGAACTTGAAACCCTTATTCGTAACATTTTGAGTGAACAACTCGCCCCGGCAAAAACAGACGTTAAGAATAACGGAATTTTTCCGTCCGTTGGCGAAGCGATCGATGCGGCTCATCAGGCTTTTCTGCGTTACCAGCAATGTCCATTGAAAACCCGCAGCGCCATCATAAACGCCCTGCGCGAAGAACTGACGCCTCATCTTGCTTCACTGGCCGCTGAGAGCGCTGCCGAAACGGGAATGGGCAACAAAGAGGATAAGTTCCTTAAAAATAAAGCCGCGCTGGACAACACCCCGGGTATCGAAGATCTCACCACCACGGCGCTAACCGGCGACGGCGGCATGGTGTTATTTGAGTATTCTCCATTTGGCGTAATTGGCTCCGTCGCCCCAAGCACCAACCCGACGGAAACCATTATTAACAACAGCATCAGTATGCTGGCTGCGGGAAATAGCGTTTATTTTAGCCCGCATCCGGGTGCTAAAGCAGTCTCACTGAAGCTGATTGCCATGATTGAAGATATTGCTTTCCGTTGCTGCGGGATTCGCAATCTTGTCGTCACGGTCACAGAACCCACCTTTGAGGCTACCCAGCAGATGATGGCGCACCCTAAAATCGCAGTTCTGGCGATTACCGGTGGCCCTGGCATTGTTGCTATGGGCATGAAAAGCGGGAAGAAAGTCATTGGCGCAGGCGCAGGGAATCCGCCCTGCATTGTTGATGAAACGGCCGACCTGGTTAAGGCGGCGGAAGATATCATCAATGGCGCATCCTTTGATTACAACCTCCCCTGCATTGCTGAGAAGAGCCTGATTGTTGTTGATGCTGTTGCTGAACGACTGGTTCAACAAATGCAGTCTTTTGGCGCGATGCTACTCAATAACGAAGAGGTAGACAAACTGCGCGCAGCCTGTCTGCCAGAAGGCGTGGCCAATAAAAAACTGGTGGGTAAAAGCCCGGCAATCTTACTGGAAGCAGCAGGAATACCGGTTCCGGCAAAAGCGCCTCGATTACTGATAGGCATCGTCAAGGCTGACGACCCGTGGGTGACCAGCGAGCAACTGATGCCAATGCTCCCCGTCGTCACGGTGAGCGATTTTGACAGCGCGTTAACGTTGGCCCTCAAGGTTGAAGAGGGATTGCATCACACCGCCATTATGCATTCGCAGAATGTGTCACGTTTGAACCTTGCCGCGCGCACGCTTCAGACCTCCATCTTTGTGAAAAATGGCCCCTCTTACGCCGGGATTGGCGTGGGTGGTGAAGGCTTTACTACTTTCACCATTGCGACGCCAACTGGCGAGGGAACAACATCTGCGCGCACTTTCGCACGCTCTCGTCGTTGCGTGCTGACAAACGGTTTTTCTATTCGCTAATGGGGCCGTTATGAAAAGCTTTTCACTGCAAACTCGATTGTACAGCGGCCAGGGAAGTCTGGATGTGCTCAAGCGCTTCACGAATAAGCATATCTGGATTATCTGCGATGGTTTTCTCGCGCGCTCCCCCCTGATTGAAAAGCTGCGCGACGCTCTGCCAGCGGATAACCGCATCAGCATTTTCAGCGACATCACTCCCGATCCTACCATTAACACGGTAGTACATGGGATTGCGCAAATGCAGTCCCTGCGACCAGATGTCGTCATTGGTTTTGGTGGCGGCTCAGCTCTGGACGCTGCAAAAGCCATCGTCTGGTTCAGCCGACAGTTCGGTATTGAAATTGAAACCTGTGTCGCTATCCCTACCACCAGCGGCACAGGCTCGGAAGTCACCAGCGCCTGCGTGATTAGCGATCCGGATAAAGGCATTAAATATCCATTATTCAATAATGCGCTTTATCCGGACATGGCCATCCTTGATCCGACGCTGGTCGTCAGCGTTCCGCCAGCCATAACCGCAAATACCGGCATGGACGTGTTAACGCATGCGCTGGAGGCTTACGTGTCCACAAAAGCCAGCGACTTCACTGACGCGCTGGCTGAAAAAGCGGCACAAATCGTCTTCCAGTACCTGCCTGTCGCCGTCAGTAAAGGCGAATGCCTGGCAACCAGAGGGAAAATGCACAACGCCTCAACGCTCGCGGGAATGGCATTCAGTCAGGCTGGACTGGGGATCAATCATGCGATTGCCCATCAGTTGGGCGGTCAGTTTCATCTGCCGCACGGACTTGCCAATGCGCTGCTGCTGACCCATGTCATTCATTTTAATGCCCGCGATCCGCGGGCTGCTAAGCGCTATGCCCGTTTCGCTAAAGCCTGTCACTTATGCCCGGATAACGCGAACGATACAGCGGCATTGAATGCGCTTATTCGTCATATCGAGCTACTCAAAAAACAGTGTGCGTTACCTTCTTTTGTTGACGCGCTTAAAGATGGAAAGCAAGCCTGGTCACAACGTATACCGTCGATGGTTCAGGCCGCGCTGGCTGACGTCACCCTGCAAACCAATCCGCGTGTTGCCGACGCCAGTGCCATGCAGGAACTGCTTGAGGAATTATTATGAAGACAGCCATGACGGCAGAGTCCACGCTTTATGATGCGCAGACAATTCGCGAACGCGTTCGCGCAGCGGGTGTTGTCGGGGCAGGAGGCGCGGGCTTTCCTGCTCACGTAAAATTACAGGCGCAGGTCGATACATTTCTGGTCAATGCGGCGGAATGTGAGCCAATGCTGAAAGTTGACCAGCAGTTAATGGCCGTCCAGGCTGAGCGACTTATCCGCGGCGTTCAATATGCCATGACGGCTACCGGAGCCAGTGCCGGAATTATTGCGCTCAAAGAGAAATACCAAAAAGCGATCAAGGCGTTAACGCCCCTTCTGCCTGCCGGGATCCGCTTACATATTTTGCCTGATGTCTACCCGGCAGGTGATGAGGTTCTGACCATCTGGATGGCAACAGGTCGGAGAGTTCCGCCTGCCGCGTTGCCTGTTAGCGTCGGCGTAGTAGTCAATAACGTCCAGACCGTGCTCAACATCGCGAGAGCAGTTGAGCAACAGTACGCCGTTACGCGTCGTACCCTGACCGTTAACGGCGCAGTCGCCAAACCAATCACTCTCACTGTCCCTATCGGAATGTCTTTACGTGATGTTCTGGCGTTGGCCGGCGGCGCAACCGTTGACGATCCCGGCTTTATCAACGGTGGTCCGATGATGGGCGGCCTGATTACTTCACTGGATACCCCAGTCAGCAAGACCACCGGGGGCCTGCTGGTTTTGCCTAAGTCTCATGCGTTGATTCAGCGGCGGATGCAGGATGAACGCACTGTGCTTTCAGTAGCAAAAACCGTTTGCGAGCAGTGCCGTTTGTGTACGGATTTGTGCCCAAGGCATTTGATCGGCCATGAATTATCCCCGCACCTGTTGGTTCGTGCGGTGAATTATCAGCAGGCGGCCACGCCGCAACTGCTGCTCACAGCCCTGACCTGTTCAGAATGCAATGTGTGTGAAAGCGTAGCCTGTCCGGTTGGGATATCACCGATGCGAATCAACCGCATGCTTAAACGCGAGCTGCGGGCTCTCAACCATCGATATGAAGGGCCGCTAAATCCTGAGGATGAAATGGCGAAGTACCGGCTGATCCCGGTTAAACGCCTTATCACCAAACTGGGTCTTAGCGACTGGTATCACGACGCGCCACTGGCTGAGACTGATTATTCCACAGATAAAACGACGCTGTTGCTACGCCAGCATATTGGCGCCAGCGCCACCCCATGTGTACAGCAAGGTGAACGCGTTGTTCGCGGTCAATGCGTTGCCGATGTGCCGTCCGGTGCATTAGGCGCGCCTGTTCACGCCAGTATTGACGGTATTGTCAGCGAAATCACTGAGCAATCCATCACGGTAATTAGAGGTTAATCATGTCTCAGGCTATAGGGATTTTAGAACTCACCAGCATTGCCAAAGGAATGGAAGCTGGCGATGCCATGTTAAAAAGCGCGAATGTGAATTTACTGGTCAGCAAGACCATCTGCCCGGGAAAATTTCTGCTCATGCTCGGTGGTGACGTAGGTGCCGTACAACAGGCGATAGCCACTGGAACATCTCTGGCTGGCGATATGCTCGTTGACAGTTTGGTACTCCCCAACATTCATGCCAGCGTACTTCCCGCAATCAGCGGACTAAACAGCGTGGATAAGCGTCAGGCAGTTGGCATTGTCGAAACATGGAGCGTTGCTGCCTGCATCTGCGCCGCCGACCGGGCGGTTAAAGCCTCCAACGTCACGCTGGTTCGCGTCCATATGGCATTTGGTATTGGCGGCAAGTGCTACATGGTCGTTGCCGGCGATGTGTCGGATGTGAATAACGCGGTAACGGTTGCCAGTGAAAGTGCGGGTGAAAAAGGCCTGCTGGTTTACCGCTCGGTCATACCTCGCCCGCATGAAAGCATGTGGCGACAAATGGTGGAGGGATAATGGAAAGACAACCCACCACGGATCGAATGATTCAGGAATATGTTCCAGGCAAGCAGGTCACGCTGGCGCATCTTATCGCCAATCCAGGTAAAGATTTGTTCATGAAACTGGGATTACCAGATTCAGTTTCCGCAATCGGTATTCTGACCATTACCCCTAGCGAAGCCTCAATCATCGCCTGTGATATCGCCACGAAATCCGGGGCGGTAGAGATTGGCTTTCTCGACCGGTTTACCGGCGCGGTGGTACTGACTGGCGATGTTTCCGCCGTTGAGTACGCGCTGAAACAGGTAACCCGAACGCTGGGCGAAATGATGCGTTTTACCGCTTGCCCCATCACCCGGACGTAAAGCATGAAACGCATAATGTTAATTGGCCCCAGCCAGTGCGGTAAAACGTCGATCACGCAGTGCATGCGGGGAGAGGCGCTTCACTATCAGAAGACCCAGGCCATAGTCTGGTCTCCTACGGCAATAGACACACCGGGTGAATATCTCGAAAACCGCTGCCTGTACAGCGCGCTGCTGGTCAGCGCCTGTGAAGCAGACATTATCGCGCTGGTTCTGAATGCTGACGCGCCATGGTCACCTTTTTCTCCAGGTTTTACAGGTCCCATGAACCGTCCCGTTATCGGTCTCGTCACCAAAGCCGATTTAGCTAACCCGCAGCGTATTTCTCTTGTGGAGAGTTGGTTAGTTCAGGCTGGCGCACAAAAAGTATTTGTCACCAGCGCGTTGGAGAATACCGGGGTCGATGAGATGTTCACTTTTCTGAATGCAAAGGAACCTTCATGTCTCACAAAATAATGGCCATTAATGCAGGCAGCTCCTCGCTTAAGTTTCAGCTACTGGCGATGCCACAGGGTGAAATGATTTGCCAGGGACTGATCGAGCGTATCGGTATGTCTGATGCGCATGTCACCCTAAAAGCACCAGCGCAGAAATGGCAGGAAACTTTGCCCGTAGCCGATCACCGTGAAGCAGTGACGCTGCTGCTGGAAAAACTGCTCAGTCACAATATTATCAGCAGTCTGGAAGAGATTGACGGCGTTGGCCATCGCGTCGCCCACGGCGGAGAATCCTTTAAAGATTCCGCGCTGGTAACCGATGAAACGCTGGCGGAAATCGAACGCCTTGCGGAACTGGCACCGCTTCATAACCCGGTAAATGCGTTGGGAATTGCGGTATTTCGCCAGCTATTGCCAAATACGCCGGCCGTTGCGGCTTTTGACACGGCTTTTCATCAGACCCTTGATGAACCCTCTTTCATCTATCCTCTGCCCTGGCGCTACTATTCAGAGTTGGGTATTCGTCGCTATGGTTTTCATGGCACCAGCCACAAGTACGTCAGCGCTAAGCTGGCTGAAAAACTGGGCGTGCCGCTCACCGCCCTGCGCGTTGTTTGTTGTCATTTGGGCAACGGCAGCAGCATCTGTGCTATCAAAGGCGGGCATTCGGTAAATACATCAATGGGCTTTACGCCGCAGTCTGGCGTAATGATGGGCACGCGAAGTGGCGATATTGATCCATCCATTTTGCCGTGGATTGCCCTGCGTGAAGGCAAAACTCCCCAGCAGCTCAACCAATTGCTCAACAATGAATCTGGATTGCTCGGCGTTTCTGGTATTTCACCCGACTATCGTGATGTTGAACATGCCGCAGATACGGGCAATCACCAGGCCGCACTGGCGTTGACGCTTTTTGCCGAGCGGATTCGCGCCACTATTGGCAGCTATATTATGCAGATGGGCGGCCTGGATGCGCTGGTGTTTACCGGAGGAATTGGCGAGAACTCAGCACGGGCCCGCACCGCAATTTGTCACAACCTGAATTTCTTAGGTCTGGCCGTTGATGAAGAAAAAAATCAGCGTAACGCCACCTTTATTCAGACGGAAAATGCGGTGGTCAAAGTGGCGGTGATTAATACCAATGAAGAGTTAATGATAGCTCAGGACGTTATGCGTTTAGCGATATCAGAAACTGTGACATTGGGCATTCCCGCCTGATATTGCCACACCGCAAATTGCGGCAAATCATGGTAATAGCGCGATCGCCATGACACTATGCGCCGAGGATTGCTGAACACAAAGGTGAAGACGTGGCTGTTGCGCAATGTCCCGCATCGTGCGGAGAACTTATCCAGGGCTGGATTCTGGGCAGTGAGAAACTGGTCTCCTGCCCGGTCGAATGGTATAGCACCGTTGAGGTCAGTTCAGGCTCACCGCTAACGGACGAACGTCCACTTTCCCGGGCGATGGTAGACAGGTTATTACAGCACTGGCAGTACCCGGCGCATCTTAGTCAGGATATCCGAATTGATGTTCAGTCAACCATTCCCGTCGCTAAAGGGATGGCCAGCAGCACTGCGGATATTGCCGCCACGGCGATCGCCACGGCGCATTACCTGGGCCATCAACTGGACGAACCGGCACTGGCGCAGCTTTGTGTTTCGCTGGAGCCGACCGACAGCACCGTTTTTCGGAAGCTTACTCTTTTCGATCATAACAACGCCTCCACGCAAATAGCCTGTGAAACTCAGCCTCAACTCGATCTGCTGGTTCTAGAAAGTCCGGAAACATTACGTACCGCGGATTATCACCGTATTCCGCGTCATTCCGGCCTGCAGGCGGGAGCAGCGGCATTAAAACGGGCATGGGAAAAAGTGCAGGAAGCCTGTATCAGCCAAAATCCTTACCGCCTGGGAGAAGCCGCTACGCTTAGCGCGATCGCCAGCCAGTTACTGTTACCAAAACCGGATTTTGATTCACTGTTAGCGCTGGTAGAAGAATGCGATTTATACGGCGTCAACGTCGCGCACAGCGGCAGCGTAGTTGGGCTGATGCTGGACAGAAAGCGACATGATGTGGATTACATTAAATGGATGCTGGCGCAGAAAAAACTAACGGCTCACTGGCCGGAACAGCATTTGTTGCGGATGGTTACTGGCGGGGTCGAACTGCAATAAGGGTCGCCGCTATGCAGCGACCCGAACAAAGATATAATCGTTACTCGGCTTTCGCTTCGGCGTTTTTCACTTCGCCCATCGCTTTCAGCTTCTTAGAGATATCGCGGCGTTCTTTAGAGATCTCGGCATTTTTGATGATGTAATCATCAACACGATCTTCATAATCGCTTTTCATGCTGGCAATAATGCCCTGAATCGCTTCCACGCTCATTCCAGGCTTGATGTAGTCGCTCAGGTTGTCTAACAGCAGAACGCGTTTCTGGTTGTCACGGATCTTTTTCTCAACGTCCTGGATTTCACGTTGCAGTTTGTTTTTACGACGGAACAGACGAACAAATTCCAGCACGTCCTGGAAAGAAGGCTTGGTAGTTTCCATTTTTACACCCCTGATAATGTGAGATTCGGATTCGTTAAAACAACGGCTAAAGTGGGTCAACATTACTTTCATGCCCGCCATACTTCAAGTTGCATCTGCATTGACAATGCATGGTTGAAACCTGAATTATCGAGGGTAAGCCATTGCAGTTACCAATGGTTTTAGCCTTTTTCAGTATCATACCTCTATTCTTTGCTGAATCGAAGCAGCAGCAGAATCAATCCCCTCATCTGCTCTTTATTTGCGCAGCGCGCGACAGATTAAATGTGAGAGTAACTCCAACTGCCGCGCCATTTCCATGTTCAACCAAACGTAGCCGTGAATGGGCGTTTCAGCGACATTATCGCCTTTCTGTTCAGCAATGAGCTGGCGTAGTTCCGCCACGGTGTCATTGAGCTTTTCCGTATTGGCTAGCACCGGCTGCGGATTCCCTTCGTACAAAGCGTGGGTTATCGTCAGTAGCGCCTGCTGCGTCATGAGCTGATTTTCACGCAAAGTTTGCGCATTCAGCATGACAAAGTGGCTGGTGCGGCTGGCCCAAAGCGCATTGATTTGCAGCTCAAGCATGCAGACCAGATTGCGATTAACCGTCTGAATAGCTTCAAAGATCGATTTTTGAATGTGGGTTTCTTTGCTGGCAGGAACGATGAGCCCACGCATTTTGACAACGTCGCTTAAGAGCTGTTGTAAATGCTTCTCCAGCCGCGGTTGCTCAAGCAGATTAGGGGATAGCGCGGCCTGATAAACCCGATTGTACCCCGTTACGCAATGCGCCAGTTGGATACGCCAGTGTATAAATGCCCGCTGCGGCCAAATGCCGGTAAACAGCATCGCCAGTAACGACCCCAGAATAACATCGCCACCGCGCCATAACGCGGTATTCATATCTCCGGCAGGCGCCCCCACGACCACGGCAAGCGTGATGCCAATCAACAGCGCCTGATAGGGCCTTTTACCCAACGCCAGCCAGCCGCAGAGAAACATCGCCACCGCGCACCATATCAGCATTAGCAAAAGCGAAAAGAGTTCCAGACGCAGGGCAATCAACCCAAGCACCGAGCCCAGGATAGTTCCGCCTATACGCTCAAACGCTCTGGGAACAACGTTACCCCAAAAAGAAATTGGCCCCATAATCACCACCAGCGTGATCAGAGGCCATGTACCTTCAGGAATGTTAAACAGACGTACCAACAGAAAAGTAAGAAGAAACGCCAGCGCAATGCGAATACCATGCACCACACGATAATGACGATACAAACGAATTTCAAAAGGACTTAGTGACTTATCTGCACGCACTCATGCACTCCGTCAGGGAATAGCAAAGAAGCGAATTGTACCTGTTTTACGGTGAAAACATCATCCTGATTTACACCTTAAGCAGTTACTTCGGTTGCACCGGCACATACATTTCAATGTCCCAGTAGCCGTCCTCCATGCCATTGTTCATATAAACTTCAAAGCAGGGTTTAGCGGCTATCGTATAAGTCGTATCCTGCATCAGGCGCTCAAAAAACTGATACCACGGCGTCGCAAAATCATGATTTTCAACGCGCGCTACGGCTACAGCATAGTCGCCACCCGCCAGCTCGGTGAGGATCACCCCTTCGCTATTTTCCGGTATTTCAAAACCTTCAGGCACAGAAACCACGGTATCACAGCGCAGTTTTTCTGCTGGAACCACGTCAGGATTGTCGTAATAAACAGCTATCCATTCCAATGGCACAACCTGTTTACCGTCGACCCACTTCATTAACTGCTCAAAACCCTGTTTAACCGTTTGTTCCCATGGTCCAACCATATGGAAACCGGCAATCATGCGTTTATCAACCTGCTTTATCTCGTACTCCATACAACCTCCACTGTTACACTGTATTTATATACAGTGTAATTTTTAGCTATGTCGGCCACAAGGAAACAGTGATTATTATGTGAGCAGATTCGCACTCTTGCCAGCCTGGCGCATCGGGAAAACTACGCTTTGTGGTGGAAATAATCGCTCAGACGCGAAAAGACGCCGCCTTCGCCAACGGACTCCAGCGTAACCAGAGGCCAATGCGCCACCAGCTTATCGCGATCGTAGAGTTCAATTTCCCCCACACGTTGATGCGCGGCGATTGGCGCAACCAGTTCTTTCTTATCAAGGACATATTTTGCTTTGATGTTAGGGACTTCCGCCTTAGGCAGGGCCATCCAGAAATCCTGCTCGGTACCGAGGCTGATTTTTTCTTTATCGCCATACCAGATCCGTTCAGTACCAACCTGCTTACCGCTACGCAAAACCTGCACCGTATCAAAGTTGTGTTGCCCCCACTGCAGCAGTTTACGTGCCTGGTCTTCGCGCCCTTTCGCACTCTCCGCGCCCATCACAACCGCAATCAGGCGGCGCTGCCCGTCAACGGCGGAAGCAATCAGGTTAAACCCGGCGCCGGACGTGTGCCCTGTCTTCAGGCCATCAACGTTCATGGTTTTATCCCATAACAAGCCGTTACGGTTTTGCTGCGTGATGCCGTTCCAGGTCAGGCTTTTCTCACTGTACATATGGTAGAAATCCGGCTCCCCGTGGATGATAGCGCGGGACAGCACGGCCAGGTCGTACGCCGAGCTATGCTGACCCGGCGCATCCAGGCCATGTACCGTTTCAAAATGGGTATCCTGTAGGTTCAGCTTTTGCGCATAGTTATTCATCATCGCGACAAACTGCGGTTGTCCCCCGGCGATATAATCCGCCAGCGCCACACAAGCGTCATTTCCTGAATCAACGATTAATCCACGGCTGAGGTCGCGTACCGAAACGCGATCCCCTTCTTTCAGGAACATCAGGGATGAACCGACAAATACCGGGTTATCTTTCGCCCACGCATCGCGCCCGACGGTGACAATATCTGTCGGACTAATACGGTTGCTGTCGATTGCGCGATCGACAACATAGCCGGTCATCAGCTTAGTCAGGCTGGCGGGATTGCGCTGCTGGTGTTCATTACCGGCTGTCAGAATTTGGCCCGTGGTGTAATCCATTAATACCCACGCCCCGGCAGCGATCGCCGGAGGTTGTGGGGCGAAGCTTACGGCATCATTCGCCCAGGCGGACGTAAAACTCATCGTGAATAGTGAAGCGGCAATAAACAAACGGCGTTTCAACAGCATGTCCTCAGAAAAGGGAGAAATAGCCGTTCTTTTTACGGAAGTTCTGTCGAACAAACATGGATAAATTGCAAGAAAATGTGACATAAGGCACATTTTCTTGCTATCAGGAAAGATTTTCAGAGACAAGCCTCGTCCGGAACTACCCTTTACGCGGCGCAGTCTCTTCGTGATGGCTGCGATGGCGGTGATAGCCATCGATCATACTGCGGAAAATTTGCCCCGGCGTGTCGCCCAGCGTGCACAGGTAAATATGCGCGCAGATAAACAGTAAGCCCACAACCGCTAACGCCATATGCAGCACCAGCATCACCGGCCCCGCCCCAATCACCTGCGGGTAAAGACATAGCAACCCCGTGATGATCAGCAACGGAACCAGCGCGTACATGATGGCAAGATAGGCCAGCTGTTGCAGCGGATTGAATTTGTCCTCTGCCGTTGCGGCAAACGGGTGCGGCTCGCCTTTCATGATGCCATACAGATAGAAGCGCGTTTGCAGCAGGCAGCGTGATATCAACCCGTTTAACTTCACGCGATAATGGCAGCCGTTGCCGCTGGTTGCGTTTATTAACACAAAGCCAATCCAGAAGGCCAACAATGCAAAACCGCACCAGGTATGGATTTGCACCATCAATGCCACCGGTCCGACTGAGAAGTGGCCAAACAAACCGCTCAGCAGTAGCAGGATAAAGAGTAGCGCGTTGCCCCAATGCCAGCGGCGGACCGCCAGCGAATAGAGGTAGTCCCGATGCTCTTCTCCGGCTGTCGTTTTGGGCGCCAGCATCCGACGCAACAACGCGTGCGTGACCAGGCCCGCAATCATCAGCACGACAACAACGCCTGCATAAATGAGCCACAGCGGCCAGTAGTCTGGCGCATAGCTAAGCTCTGCTCCCCAGATAGAATTCATACGTTTCCCTCCTGATGGATCTCTTTACGCCGATAGACACTTACCGGGCCGCTGCGCGTATCCTGCTGGCGATAAACCTCTTTTTGATTTATCCAATGCTGAATTTCCGGGTCGTCGCGACGGCCAAACTTCAGCGCATCCGTCGGGCAAACGGAAACGCAGGCAGGTGACTGACCACTATCCAGGCGAGTATCCGCGCAGAAGTTACATTTGTCGGCAATCCCCGTTTGCGGGTTGAGGTAGCGTACGTGGAACGGACAAGCGGCAACGCAGTAGTCGCAACCAATACAGCGAGACTTATCCACTTGCACAATGCCATTTTCGTCACGAAATGAAGCGCCGGTAGGACAGACGCTGACGCAAGGCGCATCTTCACAATGCTGACAGGAAACGCGAACAAACTGGAAGTGTGACAGCACCTCGGGTTCATGTTCGGGTGAACGGATCTGCACCTGTAGGCGGCTATATCCTTCCGGCACGTCATTCAGTACCTTGCAGGCAACCGTACACGCCTGACAGCCAATACAGCGTTTCTCGTCATGCAGCATGACATAAGGGTTTGTTGATTGATTCATGATGTTCTCCTTTCTCATGCCCGACGGAGCGTAACGCCAGCGGTATGTACCACCGTACCGGAAACCGGACTGGTAACATGCGGAAGCAAATTACCGCAGTGAATACCGTGCGTCGTCGCCGCTGTTTTGGCTCCCGCCTTGGCGCCAAATCCCATATAAACAAACAGCGTATCGGGTCGAATTCCGGCCGTGACCAGCGCTTTGCCTTTTTCCTTGCCGGTCGCATTTTCCAGCCAGATCTCATCGCCGTTTTTAATCCCTTTTTCGCGGGCCGTTTGTGGGTGGATCCACACCGCGTTGTCCCACATCAGCTCACTGAGCAGTGGCACATATTGCGTCGCGCCATTGGTATGTACCGCCACTTTTCCCTGAATAAAATAGAGTTCATTGTCGCTTTTGAGGGCAAAATTGCGGGCGCGCGGAATGCCGTAGCCAGGCAGAAGCGTTTCCAGCGCCTCAGAGTAGAGTTCGATTTTTCCCGACGGGGATTTAAAGCGCAGTTGCTCGCCATAGGTGCCGTCGCCGTCAACCGCCACAGCGCCCGGATAGCGCGCCACAAACTGACGCACCGCTTCAGGTTCACGCAGCAGCAGCGGAACACCCCACTCACGATATCCTTTCTGACGCAGTTCAGCGGACAGTGCATGATCGCCATTGAGCTGGAACAGTTGTCGCGTCTGCATATCCTGCCAGGGATAAAATTGCCCAAGACCTAATTGCACGGCCAGTTCTTTCCAGATTTGCCAGCTCGGACGTGCATCGCCTATAGGTTCAACAACCTGTTGGCGCAGGGCATAGGCCGGATTCAGGCCCGACATGTCAGAGACTTCTTCATCGCGCTCAAGGTAAGTACATTCAGGCAAAAGATAATCGGCATACGCCGCGCTTTCGCTTAAATAGACATCGCAACTGACCACCAGATCGAGCTGTTCAACGGTTTTAACCAGATCTGGCCGACAGGTTACCGTCTGGAAGGGATTGTGACGGGACATAATCCAGCCCTTCACCGGGTAAGGCGTCTGATTTAACACAGCGTCGATAATGCTTTGTACCACGCCACCGCCCGCCGCAATGTACTTAAACTGAGGGGCAACCAGATCGATGCGCTGTGCAGCTGGTTTGGGTAATTTGACATCGGGTTTTGCCAGCACAGGAGCAACCTTCTCTCCGGCCAGCTTGTTGTAGGTTGCCGCGGCTTTTTTCTGGTACAAGCCACCCTCACGCTCAATATTACCCAGCAGCGCATTGAGGGTAAAAATCATACGCCGCATATCAATTTCTTCTTGCGAAAACGTCGCGCGATGGCCTGGGCTGACGATAGCATGAGGCGCACAGGCGGCCATTTCGCGGGTGACCCGGACAATAACATCAGCAGGCACATCCGCTTGCTTTTGCGCCCATTCCGGCGTGGTTTCTTGTACTGCTTCTGCCAGTTGGTCAAACCCGGTGGTGTAGCGTGCCACAAAGTCTGCGTCATACAGATTTTCATTAATCATGACGTGACACATGGCCATTAACACCGGCAGGTCGCCGCCCGGTTTAAGCGCATGCCATTCATCCGCCTTGCTGGAGAAGACGGACAGACGGGGATCGAAACTGACCATTTTGGCGCCCTTTTCCTGCGCGGTCATTAGCTCATGCGTATCGGCAACTTCAATGCCTTCATAGAGGTTATGGCCAAAAGAGACCATATATCGGGTATTGGCGATATCCATGGCTAAGTCACCGCCCATCATTACTTTCGCGGCAATGGCTTTTCCGGCAGGACACGTCGACGCGTGAGTAAAGGTGTTTGGCGATCCAAATGCTGTTGCCAGATGAAATAAATGACCAGAAAGCGAACCGGATTTGGAAGAGAATACGACCCCTTGCGGACCATACTGCGCCTTTATTGCCGTCATTTTTTCAGCAATTTCTTTATACGCCTGCTGCCAGCTAATGACCTGCCATTCACCGCTCCCGCGAGGTCCTGTGCGCTTCATGGGTTTAACAATACGATGTGGGTCGTTGACCAGGCTAACACCGCTGCCACCACGAGCGCAGATTCGCGTCCCCTGCTGAGGCGCATTAGGGTTCCCCTGAATAAAAACCGTCTTATTATTAATTACCTGCGCCTGAATTGGGCAGCGAAAAGAACACATTTCGCACAAACTTGGCGTCAGGGATGTTTTCCCCTTAATGCTCTGTGGAGAATTTCGCGCCAGTGCGCCTGGCGGGAAACTCCCTATCGCGCAGGCTGAGCAACCGATGCCCACTCCTCGCAAAAAATTACGCCGACTAATGCTCATATAACCTCCTGTTATTAGATATATCCAATGATTATATGGCGTTTAAATTATTAATTTTTAACCTCACTCACATTTCATTACAATATGAAGTCGTCAATTCAAGATTATAAAAACCTATTGTTTATAAAAGACTTTTAAAACTTCCAGAAACAACAAACTAACAGAAAAAAATAACAATAATGGTTATCAATTAGATTATTTTCCAGCCCGTAAATTTCAGAAAATTTATTCCAGTAATTTCCTTTAATAACACAGAGTTTATTATTCAATTCTATTAAAGCCGCATTCATCGCAATTTTATTGCGTGCGCCATCCAGCATCGATAATGCCATTGCTGATTACCTCGCTATTTTTTGGTATTCTTGGCCGAGCGCTAAATTGATCCCGGACATAACTGAACAATGAATGACGGCAAGCAGCAACCTGGTTTTCTCTTCCACGATTACGAAACCTTTGGTACCCATCCGGCGCTGGACAGGCCCGCGCAATTTGCGGCTATCCGCACAGATAACGATTTCAACATCATCGGTGAACCTGAAGTCTTTTACTGCAAACCCGCAGACGACTATCTGCCGCAGCCTGAGGCGGTGCTGATAACCGGAATCACCCCGCAGGAAGCACGTGAAAAGGGAGAGAATGAAGCCGCTTTTGCTGCGCGCATCCACGCCCTGTTCACCGTGCCGAAAACCTGTATCCTGGGCTATAACAACGTGCGCTTCGATGATGAGGTGACGCGCAACATTCTGTATCGCAATTTCTACGATCCCTATGCCTGGAGCTGGCAGAACGATAATTCACGCTGGGATCTACTGGATGTGATGCGCGCCTGCTATGCCCTGCGTCCTGAAGGCATTAACTGGCCGGAAAACGACGACGGCTTACCCAGTTTTCGCCTGGAGCATTTGACCAAAGCCAACGGTATTGAACACGCCAATGCCCACGATGCGATGGCCGACGTTTACGCCACGATCGCGATGGCACAGTTAGTGAAGTTGCGCCAGCCGCGTCTGTTTGATTATCTCTACAGCCATCGTAATAAGCACAAGCTGGCCGCGCTGATTGATGTCCCGCAAATGAAGCCGTTGGTTCATGTTTCGGGTATGTTTGGCGCGTGGCGCGGTAACACCAGTTGGGTGGCACCATTGGCCTGGCACCCGGAGAATCGCAACGCGGTGATTATGGTCGACTTAGCCGGTGATATTTCGCCGCTGCTCGAGCTGGACAGCGACGCGCTGCGTGAGCGGCTCTACACCGCTAAGGCAGATCTGGGAGATAACCCCGCTGTACCGGTTAAACTGGTGCACATCAACAAATGTCCGGTCCTGGCACAAGCGAACACTCTGCGCCCGGAAGATGCCGATCGTCTTGGCATTAACCGCCAGCAATGCCTGGACAATCTCAAGGTTCTGCGCGAAAACCCTCAGGTACGCGACAAAGTCGTGGCTATCTTCGCCGATGCACAACCCTTTGTGTCATCTGATAACGTAGACGCCCAGTTGTACAACGGCTTTTTCAGCGATGCCGACCGCGCCGCGATGAAAATCGTTCTGGAAACCGAACCGCGCAATTTACCGGCGCTGGATATCTCCTTTGTTGATAAACGCATTGAAAAACTGCTGTTTAATTACCGCGCGCGTAACTTCCCCGGAACGCTGGATGAAGCCGAACAACAACGCTGGCTGGACCATCGTCGTCAGGTATTCACGCCGGAGTTTTTGCAAAATTATGCCAATGAATTACAGATGCTGAGTCAGCAATATGCGGACAACAAAGAAAAGCTGATGCTGCTGAAATCACTCTGGCAGTATGCGCAAGAGATTGTATAAATCCCACGTATAAAAAAACGGAGAACATGTCTCCGTTTTTTTTCAGCTAAATGCCGTTATTACGCGATATCTTCGTCGTACTGCGGTACCGGATTACGGAAGCTTTTGGTCACGCAAGCCAGGTAGATCAGGCCAATAGCAGCCCAGATCAGGCCCAGAACCATTGAGCTCTCTTCCAGGTTCACCCACAGCGCGCCAACGGTCAGCGCACCGCACATTGGCAGGAACAGGTACTGGAAGTGGTCTTTCAGCGTTTTGTTACGCTTCTCACGGATCCAGAACTGGGAGATTACCGACAGGTTAACGAAGGTAAACGCTACCAGCGCACCGAAGTTAATAAGCGCCGTCGCCATCACCAGGTCGAAGTTGATTGCCAGCAGAGCAATCGCACCAACCAGAATGATGTTCATGGACGGAGTACGCCATTTCGGGTGTACGTAACCGAAGAAACTTTTCGGGAATACGCCGTCACGGCCCATCACGTACATCAGACGCGCTACGCCTGCATGCGCCGCCATACCGGACGCCAGTACGGTAATGGTAGAGAAAATCAGCGCGCCAACCTGGAAGAATTTACCAGCGACATACAGCATGATTTCCGGCTGTGAAGCGTCTGGATCCTTGAAGCGCGAGATATCCGGGAAGTACAACTGCAACAGATAGGTGGAGACGATAAAGATCAGGCCACCAATCAGCGCGGTCAGGAAAATCGCACGCGGGATCACGCGTTCAGCGTCTTTGGTTTCTTCAGACAGGTTGCTGATACCGTCAAAACCGGTGAACGAGAAGCACAGGATGGTGGCCCCCGTGATCATCGGGATCACATGCGCATCACCAGACCAGAACGGACGGCTACTCGCCAGCGTACCGGCACCTTCCCCTTCGAACACGCCATAAACGACCATGCCGAGGATCACTGCAATCAGTACCACCTGCAACAACACGATGACGGTGTTGAAATTCGCAACAGATTTCAGGCTGCGCAGGTTAAAGGCGGTCATAAAGGCCACCAGCGCCACCACGAATATCCATGACGGTATCGACGGCACCAGAGCTTCAAAATAAATTTTCGCCAACAGAATGTTAATCATCGGTGCGAACAGGTAGTCCAGCAGTGATGACCAACCCACCATAAAGCCAACGGTCGGGCTAATGGATTTCTGGGCGTAAGTGTAGGCAGAGCCTGCAGACGGATAGCGACGCACCAGTTTACCGTAGCTCAGTGCGGTAAAGAGGATGGCGATCAGTGCAAAGGCGTAAGCTGTCGGGACGTGACCATCGGTCATTCCTGATACGATACCGAATGTATCGAACAGCGTCATCGGCTGCATATAGGCAAGGCCCATCATGACAACCGGAACCAGCGTAAGCGTTTTACGTAATTCCACGCGAGAGGTGTTTGGAGTAGCGTTATGCGACATGGTTATCCCCCATTACGGTGAAAACCGTCGCGTAAGCAAAAAATTGCCCCATTTTTTGTTAATCCTCAGCGACAACAACTGTCGATTTTTAAGTAAGTATCTATCCGGTACGAAGCCCGGCCTCTTTTATGAATGATTGGTTTGATGCAAAAAAAAATAACCGACGCGTATGAAAACGTCGGTTAATGTCATTTTTTGCAAGCGGCGTATTTTGCACTAATTTGGAGAGAAATAACAAGAGATTGAAGCAGCTGTAAAAGAATATTTTTTCTTAACTGATTGATTTATCAGCAGCCGTTTTAACGTACACCCCCGCAATAGCACTATTTGCTAAAATCTCATCCCGCCACCAGGCACTGGCTAGCCCGGCGGTCTGTTCATTCCAGCCTATCCACACAGGTTCAAAGACAATTTGCGCGACCACATTTTTTTCAATCAGCGCGCCGCTCTCCAGAAATCGCTGCGCCAGGTAGCGCGGAATATAGCCACATCCCAGACCGCTGATTTGCAGTTCCAGCTTGGTTTTGAAGTCAAAAACGGTAATCGCTTCCTGATCGTCAAGCACCTGAGAACCTGAGGCGCTGGCATGCTGCGCATTGTCGCCCACCACAATGGCGCGAAAACGCCGAATGGTGCGACGACTTAACGGCTCCTGTTCCTGTGCCAGCGGGTGATGCGGCGCAACCACAAACACCTGTTCCAGAACCCCCAGCCGCGCAAAGCCAAATTCGCTCGCGGCAGGCGGTTCATGCATGGCGCCGACGATAATATCCGCCCGTCCCTGAGTGAGGGCATCCCATGAGCCGCCCAGCACGCCATTGATAAATTTCAGGCGCGTCACACTGTGGTGTTGATAGAAAGATTCGATGAGTGGGGCCAGCAGCGAAAAGGGAAACGTATCATCTACGCCAATAACCAGTTCATTCTCCCAGCCTTCGTGAAGTTTAATCGCCTGCTTTTCAAGTTCGCGGACGGTGTGCAGCACCTCCCGCCCCTTTTCCAGCAGCATCTGACCGGTGCGGGTAAACTTCGCCCGATGTCCGCTGCGATCGAGTAGCTGAATATTAAGATCGCTTTCCAACTTATGGACGGTATAGCTAAGCGCCGACGGCGTCTTAAATAATTTTGCCGACGCCGCCGCGAAACTGCCCTCTTTTTCCAACGCATCGAGAATGATAAGAACATCCAGCAGTGGTTTCATACTCGCCCCCTGGCGGTATCAGCGACACTCTGCTGGCCTGTCACTCCATCGGCATCACCAGCGGGTCGGGATACTGGTACTCAAACCCAAGCTCATTACAGATACGGTTGCCATCAATGACTTTACCTTTACCGTTATCCTCACCGCCGCGAAATTCTGGCGGCTCCATCCCCAACTGGCGGGCCATCTGCGGATAGAACACATTACGCGCCGGATGCATAGGCGCACATATATTATAGATGTGTCCCCCTTTGGGCGCTTGCAGCAGCAACGAGATGGCAGAAACCACATCATCCAGATGCACCAGATTGACGCCATGATGACCATCTGGCGCCGTCTTGCCAGCGAAAAAGCGACCAGGATGTCTGCCCGGCCCCACAAGCCCGGCCAGGCGCAAAATATCCACCGAGGTGCCTGGTAAATTGTGCAACCAGTCTTCAAGTTCTTTCAGAACCCGACCGCTCGCCGTAACCGGGTTACGCGGCGTCCCTTCTTTCACGATGCCTTGTGCATCGCCATAGACCGACGTCGAGCTGGTAAAAATAATCCGCGGGATACGATACGCCAGCGCACTGTCGACCAGTTCCTGCATAGCTTGCAGGTAAAATGCCTCCCCCGGGCCGCTACGGCGCGCAGGTAGCGTAATAACCAACGCATCGGCGTCCATCAGTGCGTCGAGATCGTCTGGCTCACAGACCAGTTCAGGCTCCAGGCGCAGCGAGTAGCTCTCGATACCACTCATGCGGGCCGCTTCCACCCCATCCAATGTGGTTTTGCTGCCGGTACCCTGCCAGCCTCTCGCCGCCAGCGACATAGCTAACGGCATGCCTAACCAACCTAAACCGACAATTGCGACCTTTTTCATGCCTTCTCTCCTGACTTTTGGCCTATAACGCAAGGCTACGCTAGCCCACTGCGGCTGACAATTCATAGTATCAATATGAAATGAATTAATGATCAAAAAAAGCCCTTGCTTTCCGTAGCTAAAGTGGTTTAGGTTAAAAGACATCAAATGAATAAACATTCATCGAGAAAATTTATGACACGCGCTCAATTTAAACACCATCATCACCATCATCCTGACTAGTCTTTCAGGCGATGTGTGCTGGGAGACATTTAAATCTTCCAGCGGTGCATGAGCGTATGAGAAAGCCCCCGGAAGATTTCTTCCGGGGGCTTTTTTTTGTGCGTGACCCAAACTGATTCAGACAGGATAACGAGGAATAAAGAATGTTAGATAACACCCGTTTACGCATAGCTATGCAGAAATCAGGCCGTTTAAGCGATGATTCACGCGAATTGCTGGCCCGTTGCGGCATTAAAATTAATCTCCACACCCAGCGCCTGATTGCGATGGCGGAGAATATGCCAATCGATATCCTGCGCGTGCGTGATGACGATATCCCTGGTCTGGTAATGGATGGCGTCGTTGATCTCGGCATCATCGGGGAAAACGTTCTCGAAGAGGAACTGCTCAACCGCCGGGCACAGGGTGAAGATCCTCGCTATTTTACCCTGCGCCGCCTGGACTTCGGCGGCTGCCGTCTCTCGCTGGCAACCCCGGTTGACGAAGCCTGGGATGGCCCGGCAGCACTGAACGGTAAGCGTATCGCGACTTCTTACCCGCACCTGCTCAAACGTTATCTCGATCAAAAAGGGGTATCGTTTAAATCCTGTCTGTTAAACGGCTCTGTAGAAGTCGCCCCCCGCGCGGGTCTGGCTGATGCGATTTGCGATCTGGTTTCAACTGGCGCAACGCTTGAAGCTAACGGTCTGCGTGAAGTGGAAGTGATTTACCGCTCTAAAGCCTGCCTGATTCAGCGCGACGGCGAAATGGCCGACGCCAAGCAACAACTGATCGACAAACTGCTGACCCGTATTCAGGGGGTGATTCAGGCCCGCGAATCCAAGTACATCATGATGCACGCGCCGAGCGAGCGTCTGGACGAAGTCATCGCTCTGCTGCCTGGCGCTGAGCGCCCGACTATTCTGCCGCTGGCGGGTGACCAACAGCGCGTTGCCATGCACATGGTCAGCAGCGAAACCCTGTTCTGGGAAACGATGGAAAAACTGAAAGCGCTCGGTGCCAGCTCAATTCTGGTGCTGCCGATTGAGAAGATGATGGAGTAACGACCATGAGCTTCAATACCCTGATTGACTGGAATAGCTGTAGCCCTGAGCAGCAGCGCGAACTGCTGATGCGCCCGGCGATTTCCGCCTCTGAAAGCATCAGCCGCACGGTGGCCGAGATCCTTGAGAACGTCAAAAATAATGGCGACCGGGCGCTACGTGAATACAGCGCGAAGTTTGATAAAACCGAGGTCGGCGCACTGCGCGTCACCGAGGAAGAAATTCAGCAGGCCAGCAGTCGCCTGAGCGACGAACTGAAACAAGCCATGCAGGCGGCGGTGCGTAATATTGCTACTTTCCACACCGCGCAAATCCTGCCGCCGGTGGACATCGAAACTCAGCCGGGTGTCCGTTGCCAGCAGGTGACTCGTCCTATCGCTTCCGTGGGGCTGTATATTCCAGGGGGATCGGCGCCGCTGTTCTCTACCGTATTAATGCTGGCGACCCCGGCGCGCATCGCCGGGTGCCAAAAAGTGGTGCTCTGCTCACCGCCGCCTATTGCCGATGAAATCCTCTACGCCGCACAGCTGTGTGGCGTAAAAGAGGTGTTTAATGTGGGCGGCGCGCAGGCTATTGCCGCGCTGGCGCTGGGGACTGAATCTATTCCGAAGGTCGATAAAATCTTCGGGCCAGGCAATGCGTATGTGACCGAAGCCAAACGCCAGGTTAGCCAGCGTCTTGACGGCGCGGCCATCGACATGCCTGCTGGCCCGTCTGAAGTGCTGGTTATCGCCGACAGCGGCGCAACGCCAGACTTTGTCGCTTCCGACCTGCTTTCTCAGGCCGAACACGGCCCCGACTCGCAGGTTATCCTCCTGACGCCAGACGCTACGCTGGCAGAGGGCGTTGCCAAAGCCGTTGAACGCCAGCTCGCCGAACTTTCCCGCGCTGAGACCGCACGCCAGGCGCTCAGTGCCAGCCGACTGATTGTCGCCAACGATCTTGAGCAGTGCGTGGACATTTCTAACGCCTACGGCCCGGAACACCTGATTATTCAGACCCGTAACGCGCGAGAGCTGGTTGACGATATCACCAGCGCTGGTTCGGTGTTCCTCGGCGACTGGTCACCGGAATCCGCAGGCGACTACGCTTCTGGCACTAACCACGTTCTTCCAACCTACGGCTATACCGCGACCTGCTCAAGCCTTGGGCTGGCGGATTTCCAGAAACGGATGACCGTACAGGAATTAACACCTCAAGGTTTCTCTGCCCTGGCCTCAACCATTGAAACACTGGCCGCTGCTGAACGACTGACTGCCCACAAAAATGCCGTCACCCTGCGCGTTAACGCCCTGAAGGAGCAAGCATGAGCACTGACAACTTTCTCAGCGTCACTGATTTAGCCCGTAAGAATGTTCGCGAGTTAACGCCCTATCTGTCTGCCCGTCGCCTTGGCGGCAACGGCGATGTCTGGCTCAACGCGAATGAGTACCCCACCGCCGTTGAGTTTCAGCTAAGCCAGCAGACGCTGAACCGCTACCCGGAGTGCCAGCCGAAAGCGGTGATTGAGAATTACGCGCAGTATGCTGGCGTTAAACCGGAACAGGTGCTGGTCAGCCGCGGCGCAGATGAAGGGATCGAACTGCTGGTGCGTGCATTTTGTGAACCCGGTAAAGATGCAATTTTGTACTGTCCGCCGACTTACGGCATGTACAGCGTCAGCGCAGAAACGATTGGCGTTGAATGCCGCACCGTCCCGACACTTGATAACTGGCAACTGGATTTGCAGGGCATCGCGGACAAGCTTGATGGCGTGAAGGTAGTCTACGTATGCAGCCCCAACAACCCAACCGGCCAGCTGATTAACCCACAAGACCTGCGCGCACTGCTCGAAATGACGCAGGGTAAAGCCATTGTGGTCGCTGATGAGGCCTATATTGAGTTCTGTCCGCAGGCCACGCTGGCAGGCTGGCTTTCTGAATATCCGCATCTGGCGATATTACGCACGCTGTCCAAAGCGTTTGCTCTCGCCGGTTTACGCTGCGGCTTTATGCTGGCGAATGAAGAGGTTATCAATCTGCTGTTAAAGGTGATTGCTCCCTACCCGCTCTCTACGCCGGTGGCGGATATCGCCGCCCAGGCGCTGACGCCGCAAGGGATTTCCGCCATGCGCCAACGCGTAGAGCAGATCCTGCAAGAGCGTCAGTATCTGGTGGAGAACCTGAAAGAAATTCGCTGTGTAGAACAGGTTTTCAACTCTGAAACCAACTATGTTCTGGCGCGCTTCACCGCATCAAGCAGCGTATTTAAATCTTTGTGGGATCAGGGCATTATCTTACGAGATCAGAATAAACAACCTTCGTTAAGCGGCTGCCTGCGAATTACTGTCGGAACCCGTGAAGAGAGCCAGCGCGTCATTGACGCATTACGTGCGGAGCAAGTATGAGCCAGAAGTATCTTTTTATTGACCGTGATGGAACCCTGATTTCCGAACCGCCAAGTGACTATCAGGTCGATCGCTTTGACAAACTCGCCTTCGAGCCGGAAGTCGTTCCCGTTTTGCTGAAACTGCAAAAGGCGGGCTTTAAGCTGGTAATGATTACTAACCAGGATGGACTCGGTACGCAGAGCTTCCCGCAGGCTGATTTTGACGGTCCGCATAACCTGATGATGCAAATCTTCACCTCTCAGGGCGTTGCGTTTGATGAGGTACTGATCTGCCCGCACCTGCCAGCGGACGAGTGCGATTGCCGTAAGCCAAAAGTGAAGCTGGTTGAGCAGTATCTGGTTGAGCAGGCCATGGATGTGGCAAACAGCTACGTCATTGGCGACCGGGCGACCGATATTCAGCTCGCTGAAAATATGGGCATTAGCGGATTACGCTATCACCGCGATACCCTGAACTGGCCGATGATCGGCGAGCAACTGACCAAACGTGACCGCTACGCGCACGTTGAGCGTAATACCAAAGAAACGCAGATTGACGTCAAAGTCTGGCTCGACCGCGAAGGCAGCAGCAAAATTAATACCGGCGTTGGCTTCTTTGACCACATGCTGGATCAAATCGCCACCCACGGCGGTTTTCGCATGGAGATTGCCGTCAAGGGCGATCTGTACATAGACGATCACCACACCGTTGAAGATACCGGTCTGGCGCTGGGTGAAGCCTTAAAGCTGGCATTAGGCGATAAACGTGGCATCAACCGTTTTGGTTTTGTGCTGCCGATGGACGAGTGTCTGGCACGTTGCGCGCTGGATATCTCCGGGCGCCCGCACCTGGAATATCGCGCAGAATTTACCTACCAGCGCGTGGGCGATCTGAGCACGGAGATGATTGAACACTTCTTCCGTTCGCTCTCCTATACCATGGGCGTCACCTTACACCTGAAAACCAAAGGGAAAAATGACCACCACCGTGTGGAGAGCCTGTTTAAAGCCTTTGGTCGTACGCTGCGTCAGGCGATTCGTGTAGAAGGCGACACGCTGCCCTCCTCAAAAGGAGTGCTGTAATGAACGTGGTGATCCTTGATACCGGTTGCGCCAACCTGCACTCGGTAAAATCCGCCGTCGCACGCCATGGATACGACCCAATTGTCAGCCGTGACCCGGACGTAGTGCTGCGTGCCGATAAACTGTTTCTGCCAGGCGTCGGTACCGCCCAGGCTGCTATGGACCAGTTGCACGAGCGCGATCTGATTGAACTGATTAAAGCCTGTACGCAACCGGTACTGGGGATTTGCTTAGGCATGCAACTGCTTGGCCGTCGTAGCGAAGAGAGTAACGGTGTTTCCCTGCTGGGCATTATTGAGCAGGACGTTCCGAAGATGACCGATTTCGGTCTGCCTCTGCCGCATATGGGCTGGAATCGCATCTATCCGCAGGCGGGAAATCGTCTGTTCCAGGGCATTGAAGATGGCGCGTATTTCTACTTTGTACACAGCTACGCTATGCCGGTAAACCCGTGGACCATCGCCCAGTGCAATTACGGCGAACCGTTTACCGCGGCAGTACAAAAGGACAATTTCTTTGGCGTGCAGTTTCACCCGGAACGTTCGGGCGCGGCTGGGGCGCAGTTGCTGAAAAACTTTCTGGAGATGTAATGATTATTCCGGCATTAGATTTAATCGACGGCACGGTGGTGCGTCTTCATCAGGGCGATTACGCTAAGCAACGTGATTACGGCAACGATCCTCTTCCCCGTTTGCAGGATTATGCAGCCCAGGGCGCAGAGGTACTGCACCTGGTAGATTTAACCGGCGCGAAAGATCCGGCGCAGCGCCAGATCCCACTGATTAAAACGCTGGTCGCTGGCGTCAATGTTCCGGTTCAGGTTGGCGGTGGCGTGCGTACGGAAGCGGACGTTGCGGCGCTTCTTGACGCAGGTGTGGCGCGCGTGGTGGTGGGCTCGACGGCGGTAAAATCCCCCGAGGAAGTCAAGAGTTGGTTTACCCGTTTTGGCGCCGACGCGCTGGTGCTGGCGCTGGACGTTCGTATTGACGAGCGCGGCAATAAACAGGTAGCGGTTAGCGGCTGGCAGGAAGATTCCGGGGTTTCACTGGAAGAACTGGTTGAGACCTATTTACCCGTCGGCCTGAAGCACGTGCTGTGCACCGATATCTCTCGCGATGGTACGCTGGCAGGCTCGAACGTCGCGCTTTATGAAGAAGTGTGCGCCAAATACCCGCAGGTCGCGTTTCAGTCATCTGGCGGCATTGGCGGAATTGAGGATGTAGCAGCCCTGCGCGGGACCGGAGTTCGCGGCGTGATTGTCGGACGAGCCCTGCTGGAAGGAAAGTTCACCGTTGAGGAGGCCATTCAATGCTGGCAAAACGCATAATTCCTTGTCTGGACGTCCGTGATGGTCAGGTGGTAAAAGGCGTCCAGTTCCGTAATCACGAGATTATTGGCGACATTGTCCCGCTGGCAAAACGCTATGCCGATGAAGGCGCAGATGAACTGGTGTTCTACGATATCACCGCGTCCAGCGATGGCCGCGTAGTGGATAAAAGCTGGGTATCACGCGTAGCGGAAGTGATTGATATCCCGTTCTGTGTTGCCGGTGGCATTAAATCCATCGACGATGCGGCACGTATCCTCTCCTTCGGGGCGGACAAAATCTCCATCAACTCCCCGGCGCTGGCCGAACCGGAGCTTATCACTCGTCTGGCGGACCGCTTCGGCGTGCAGTGCATCGTGGTGGGCATTGATACCTGGTATGACGCCGAAACCGGCAAATATCATGTGAATCAGTATACCGGGGATGAAAGCCGTACCCGCGTCACGCAGTGGGAAACGCTGGACTGGGTACAGGAAGTCCAAAAACGCGGCGCAGGCGAAATCGTACTGAACATGATGAACCAGGACGGCGTACGTAACGGTTATGACCTGGAGCAGTTGAAAAAAGTGCGCGACGTTTGCCATGTACCGCTGATTGCCTCCGGCGGCGCGGGCACTATGGAACATTTCCTGGAAGCTTTCCGGGACGCCGACGTGGACGGCGCGCTTGCCGCCTCCGTCTTTCACAAGCAAATTATCAATATTGGCGAATTAAAAGCGTACCTGGCAACACAGGGCGTGGAGATCAGGATATGTTAACGAAACAACAATGCCGCGAGCTGGACTGGGAAAAAACCGACGGACTGATGCCAGTTATCGTGCAGCATGCGGTTTCCGGTGAAGTCTTGATGCTGGGTTATATGAACCCGGAGGCGCTGGATACAACGCTCGAAAGCGGCAAAGTGACCTTTTTCTCGCGGACCAAGCAACGCCTGTGGACCAAAGGTGAAACCTCTGGCAACTTTCTTAATGTGGTGAGCATTGCACCTGACTGCGACAACGACACCCTGCTGGTGCTGGTTAACCCGATTGGCCCGACCTGCCATAAAGGCACCTCAAGCTGCTTTGGCGACGCCAGCCACCAGTGGCTGTTCCTGTATCAACTCGAGCAACTGCTCGCCGAACGTAAAACCGCAGATCCAGCAAGTTCCTACACCGCGAAGCTGTATGCCAGCGGCACTAAACGCATTGCCCAGAAAGTGGGCGAGGAAGGCGTGGAAACCGCGCTTGCCGCAACCGTGAACGATCGTTTCGAGTTAACGAATGAAGCCTCTGACCTGATGTATCACCTGCTGGTGCTGCTGCAGGATCAGGACCTCGACCTGACGACGGTGATTGAGAATTTACGCAAAAGACATCAGTAATAGACAGATACCGGCACTATGCCGGTATCTTTATTTTATTGATAGTTTAATCATTTCCGAATAAATCTCTGGTATAAACTTTATCGGCTACATCCAGCAGTTCTTCGGCCATCCGGTTAGAGATGATAACATCGGACTCACTTTTAAATTTAGTCAGATCACGCTCAACCCGCGAATTAAAAAAACTATCCTCTGGCAATACAGGTTCATAGATTATGACAGGGATACCTTTCGCTTTGATACGCTTCATAATACCCTGTATAGACGATGCTCTAAAATTATCTGAGCCACTTTTCATGATCAGTCGATAAATACCGACGACCTTTGGCTTTCGTGAAATAATTGCATCAGCAATAAAGTCTTTTCGCGTCCGGTTGGCATCAACGATTGCTGAAATAATATTATTGGGTACAGACTGATAGTTGGCGAGTAGTTGCTTCGTGTCTTTTGGCAGACAGTATCCACCGTAACCGAAAGAGGGATTGTTGTAATGGTTACCAATGCGCGGGTCCAGACAGACCCCTTCTATGATCTGTCGCGCATTGAGCCCTAAACTCTCTGCATAGCTATCAAGTTCGTTAAAATAGGCTACGCGCATAGCCAGGTAGGTATTTGCAAAGAGCTTGATAGCTTCGGCTTCGGTTGAGTCCGTAAATAGGGTCGGAATATCTTTCTTTAATGCCCCTTCCTGTAGCAGAGCAGCAAAACGCTCAGCGCGCTCTGAACGCTCGCCGATGACAATACGAGATGGGTACAAGTTGTCATATAGTGCTTTACCCTCACGCAGGAATTCTGGTGAAAAGAAAATATTGTCGGTGCCCAATTTTTCTTTAATAGAATTAGTAAAACCTACTGGGATGGTAGATTTAATGACCATTACTGCATCTGGATTAATTGCAACCACGTCGCGAATAACAGATTCGACACTTGAGGTATTAAAGTAATTAGTCTTTGGATCATAATCAGTGGGTGTCGCGATAATGACGTAGTCCGCATCGCGGTAGGCATCATACTTATCAGTCGTTGCGCGGAAGTTTAGTGACCTGGTCGCCAAATACTCTTCAATATCTTTATCCACAATCGGCGATTGTTTCTGATTCAGCATCTCGACTTTCGTCTGGATGATATCCAGTGCCACCACTTCGTGGCTCTGAGCAATCAGAATACCATTTGACAAGCCAACATATCCGGTACCAGAAATGGTGATTTTCATTTAATTATCTCAGGGTTAACTTTTGCTCATCATGTTTGTATCATCATGACATGTATTAAAAGTTGTAACGTCTGAGTTGATGAAGTGTCAATGAAAGACAGTACAATTCAGATTTACTTCATAACTATAGATCTCATTTATTAAGTTAATATTAAGGAAAAAGTAAAAATCAATAAGAATTTAGACAAAAAAAAGCCCAGACAATTAGAGCTGGGCTTAAAAAACAAAAAGCATTCAGCAATAGCGCTGAATGATATATTTACATATTTAAATTAACATCTACTTTAAACGTAATCGTCCAGTGGTCAAAAAAGACATAAACTGGAAGTTTGCGTAGAAGGTTAAAGGTGTAACTATAATTTTTGCTACTATAGGCAATATCTCATATTGTAAAGCTATGAAGTCAATGAGTAGTGATGCACAAACTATAGCAATTAATTGATAAACTATATAATTAAAAAGTTTCCAAATGATATAGTGGCCATTATATTGGAAAATTCTCCTGACTGAAACAAAGAAAACAAACAATACAGCAGCAGTGGCACCAACAATATTAGCCAGCCAGATTGGAAGCCCTAATAAATTCAATAATGCGAAGATAGAAAAATCAATTAACCATCCCAGGCCTGAGACAACGGCGAATCTAACAATCATTGCCTACACCTTTATATTTCCTCACCTTGGATTCTATCAATATGAGCATAGGCAACATGAAACCTATAAGTTGCAATTCGTAAAGATAAAGGAAGACCGATGCAGGAGCAAAGAAAAGGAAAACAGTGGCTCTAATAAGCTCGGCACAAGCAATAACAGCTGCAAACGGCGCTCGTTTAAAAAACACTATAGCCATAAAGCACATAAGTATTTGCAAATAATTACTTGAAATGTAATCAGACCATTTCATTAAGCTTTTCATTAAATTAGCAGATAAATGAGGGTGTGGGCCAAACCCCATAAGTTCGACTGTTTGTTTCCAAGGGTTAGTTGTACTTAATAGATGATCAGATAATCCAGGAAGAATATTAAACTGTGGTGAAGCTATAGGAGGCAAAGGAAAAATATCTTTTCCCAGTATAGCTGTAAAAGATGAAAGCCGGAGGTGTAGAAAAAGTACAGGCTCCTTTATAGCACTTATAAAATACAATTTCGTAAGTTGTTTAGATACTTCAGATGTTGGTAGAGGCCTTTCTGAGGCTGTCTGATGCCAATAGACTACATTATAAGGAGACCAATTTTTTAAAGCATACTCAACATCCATAATTTTATTTAGCGACACATAAATATCTTTATACAATTGAGGATCCAACTTATCTTTGCCATAGACCAACATACCTGTTAGAGGGTTCATAACAGCAGTTGAGGCGTAAAGACGTTTCTCTTCCTCCGCGCGATGACGATCTGGATACACCAATGGTTCTACGACCTTATTTATAGCCCCCCAACTCATTGCTATAAGCAGTAAAACCGAGAACAATTTAACACTCGGTTTAAAAGTTAATAGGCTAAGACCGATAGCGATAAAAATTAATGAAGGAACGTTATCAATACGTAATAATGCTAATGCAATGCCAAGTACAAAAAGTGTAACTGTAAAAAATAGTTTTGCATTTAAATTAAGTTTTCGCCAATATATTGCCAGGCAAAAACTGCCAAGCATGAATAGAGCAAGAGTCAAACCATTGAAAGCATCACGGAGATGAGTAAGCATCCCCAACATAATTACTGTCAATGGAATATAAACAATAGCCCAGATGACCCCCCACCACGCCAACTTACCCTGGTAATAACGAAAAAATAAAGAGCATGAACCAAGCAAAACAACAGAGGTAGCCAGAAACGACCATACTGTGATGACTTGTGGCATATTTGACAATAAAAATCCACCTACGATTAGGGGATAACCAATTCCGTACCAGAGAGTAATTTGACCTCCTTGCGCCTGAATATAAGGAGAAAAGCCATCCCACCCTAGAACAGCTGGCCATCCGATCACCATAGCAATGAGCAACCACCCAAAGATGCCAAAGCACACTATCCAAATCTTTTTAGATTGGGCATTTATCGCAGAACTAATCAGGCAACGCATTATTGCAAATAAAAAGTAAGTCAAAAGAACGAAACTGATACAAACGAGTACAAATGCCACTTTCATAGCTGTAAAGCTACCAAAGTCAGGGTAGTTGAAAGAGGTTAATTTTACACCCTCACCTTTCTCATTTACACTCAAAGCCTTATAAACACCAGGTTTAAGAGCACTGATACGGATCAGAGTTGAGAACTCTGAGTTATTTTTGTCAGTTACAGAAACTGAATTAACCCACTGGGAGTACCTTTCCCATGCAGCGGAGTAGATTACTGCACGCGAACTAGTAACTGTAAGTACATCCTTATTTTTTGAAATATAGACAAAATACTTATCCGTGTTTTTATTTCGTTCAACATTTACTAATTGATATTTTATATGCCCATCAGTTAACCATATATGAGGGTTGTCACCGAAGATTTGATAAACGCAACCTTTACTTTCTTTTGAAAAGTCACAGACTTGCTCTGTTTGAATAGCTTCTCCGTCAAGCAGAACACGAGAGAATGAACCGTCACTTACTTCAAGATGCCACTCAGATGAGCTTGAGTTAGGATAGTTTTCGGTATGAACAGAACCTGTTTTCACAGGAAATGTTAAGGCTTTAGTAAAGCCATAACCAGCATCGAATGACATTTTTGATGGAGAGCCATTCCCGGAAAGGACTACTAATTCCAGGTCGCCTGTATAAGAGATATCCTTGACGTACCACAGAGAAGCGCCAGTTACTACCAAACACAGGGCTAATAGTTTTGCAATTTCAGATTGTCGCCCACTACCTGGAGTTGTAAGGGCAAAAAAAAGTAGGCTAAGCGATATAAATATTGAAATCCTCTGCAGCCAACTCTTCCAAGAAACAGCGCCATCAGGAAGTGGGATGTTAATTGTATGCGCGTTGGAAGAATAGAGATCAATTTCTCGCTCATCATTACCTATTTTTAATTTAGCAATACCAGAGTATGCATGACTAGTTAAACTGAGATGCGAGTCATTGCTCCATTGGCCAGAAAATGTGATTGTATTTGGCTGGTTCTGATAAGAAACATATACTCCGGGTCTTTTTTCCCAGCCGGGATATGAAACAGAAATATGTGATTTAGGATTCGTAACGAATTGAACAAAAACCTCAGAAGATATCGACTCAGGATTTTTCTGTCCCGTAGCAGTGATACTGACCACTGGAAAATCATTCTGAACTAATGGAACTGAAAAAGTGAAAAAGAGAGCAGCCACTAGTGGCGCTATTACCCATATAGATATTGCTTTTTTGTCTTTTGTAATAAAAAAGAAAGAAACAGCACCACTAACAGATAATATCAAAGAGTAAATTACATTACCCAATGACAACGAACTATATAGAGGGGCTAGAAACAGCAATATTAACGCAAGGAAAAAACATATGGGGTATAAGCTTTTAGCATTTCGCATTTGCAAGAAATTCACTAAGTTAGTTAAACCTGAGGTTTTTTAGCAGACATGAAACATTGGACTTCTGTTGGTGTTCCAAGCGGAGAAACGGCATCAAAAGGTACCTGATGAATATAAACATCAAGACCTTTTTGAATCATCTCACGGTACATTGGTGCAATATATTTCTCACCTTTTTCCATATTTGAGGAATCTTTATAGTATTCAGAATAAATATCACGATAAAGATTAAAGGAAGAGAACCAATAGAGACCAATAGTCGCATGTTCAGAAATGCGAACTTTCTCTCGTAAATCGATAACACGATTATCAACATCAACTTGCGCAAAACTCCACCCCTCACCTTTACCGGGAAAACATGGAATCCAGCCATCCCCCTGTACAGCACTCACAGGTAGCGAGTCAGGGTGAACAAAGGTATCTATATTGTATACAATAAAAGGAAGTTCTGGCTCAGTAATCAAATCACCACCAAGCAATGCTGAGGTGGCTTGCCCATCTGTAAGTTCATCAATTTCAAGTATTTTGCATGACTTAATATTAGCTTTACAGGATTGCTCCTCAATAAAGCTCTTTGCGTTATCCTCTTTTCTAACAACAAAAATAAAATTGGCACCTGCATCAATAAACGTTTTCAAACTGGACATTGACCAATAAAATAACGTATGTCCATGAACAACGATCTCATACTTAGGACATGTATACCCAGCATCCCTAAAGCGCTTACCCAACCCAGCCATTGTAATTACAATATTCATATTATTGACCTCCTGGCTCATCACCAATTAATGCCAGAATTTCTTCATAAGATAATTTTAAAAATTCATCAGGGCGTATACTTTTATCATCTACATAGAATCCACCACGACCGGGCCAGGGTTTTCCCAGGTGCATTTCATCATATGGAATATTATGGCGTTCCAGCCATTCCATAAGTTGCTTACCCGTTACTGCTGCAATACGTCCAATATTTCCCTGGAATGTATTCATGTTTCTTGCAGAATATAATATGATATAAAAACCTTTTGCTTTATACTCGCGAAGTAAACTAATCATATCCTCAAATGGTTCAAGCTCTGAATAATCCTCATCGGGCTTGCGAATTGGACATAATGTACCATCAACATCAAATACAATACTTCTTGTTTTATTAATCATTATAATTCCTTAAAGCTGTGTTTCAATTTCATCCAGGATTATTTCGGCATTAATTAAAAAAGCGATAACTTTTTTAGGTGAATCAATGTGCAGAGGCACCATACTTAGAAATAGTGAAGCCTCAAATAAACGAATGAGCACAGGGTTATAACCTATTTCTTTTAATTTGTTCTGGAATATATTTTTCGCCCATAATGGACTACTATTATCCAACGTAAGTCTTACACTGAGATTTTTTTCTAGATCTAGCGAGCAGAGTCCATAATTTATAAAATCATAATTTCCGCATACTGAGTGTGATAGTTTAGCAAGATCATAGTAAGGGCTGACATAAAGCTCATCTTCAGTATTGGCCCCACGCGGGTCAATGAATCGCATCAACCCTGTTGTTTTACTGTACAAGATGTTAGAAAAACACAAATCGCCATGACCGATTCTTAACTCGTTTGAAGATTGCGAACGACCATATTTATCAAATAGGGAGTAATAGCGTTGGAATAGTGAGTCAATATCACCAAAGCGAGAATTGATATAAGGCTCCAACGATAGATATTCAGGTAAAGACTTCAATTGTAAAAGACGTTCTTTTACCTTACCGAAAAATGCGTCATTATGGATTTCTTGTGCTGTTACACTATCTACCTTTTTCACTGGCCGAAGTTTTATAAAGTGGAATACTTTATCAATAAAACGTTCAAAATTTAGTTCATTCATCGACCCATGGATCCATTGAAGTGCCATATCAGGCACAAAAAGGCGTTCCATTTTATAGCTCGCTCCAGTTGATTCCAACCTGAAATCATATGTCTGTATAAAGAACATCTTCAACTCTGGAGGTAACAGATCGTAATACTTACATTCTCGCTCAAGTTTTTTATAATCAGTTGAATATTTGATTAAAGTGAAATTATCAATTGGTTGAACTGAATTAAAAAAGCGAACATCGAAATTACTGGTAAGATAATCTGTAAATCGCAAGGGATCACACATATCGATAAGTTCAACATCACTTTTTAGTAACTTGAGATTATCGATAAAGTTAAATATAAAGTCTCTAGGTTTAGAGTTATGTTCAAGAGCATTTAAAAGTTCTCGTGCTGTTTGACCAACAACCGCACTAAGATAAATATCTTTTACACCAGTTAAAGTTTCATTTCCAACGATGGCAACTGAAGACCTTGTATAACTTATTTTTTTAAGAAAAAGGGAAGCATCTATCTCATCACATCCAAATGCAACATAAGATGGCATATACATAACAACTAAATTTTGTGTATTCAAATAACCGAGTTGTCTTATTTTTTCGACATCGCTTTGAACATCACCTGATATTTCCACAAATTTGATATTAGCTTCCGCGCAAATATCGCTAACCCATTTATCCAGTGAACGTTTGCGATAATAAATATCAGAAAATTTGCTGACACCTAAAAGATTTGATATGTCCTGGGGAACAGGTATCGAATTATCATATACCATTACAACCGTCATTTTTATTCCTTTTATTTTTTTAAATTCATCTGCATGTAGAAAAATAGTGAGACGTAACCAAAAATAATTAATAGAGTATTTTTCACTGCATCAACAGTTATTAGCTGCACTAACGATTTTGGGGAGTCAGTGAGAACAAACGAAAATTGAGCTAATAAGTCCTTAACAATTGGGATAATTTGTGTGTGGTCTAAGAAAAGCATTAATGATACTAGTTCAAAAATCCAGATAAAAATTGTTAATATTGATAGAGTCAAAATTTTTTCAGAAACAATTGGCCTTACTTTTTCTAAAATACTGGAGATAATATCTAGTAAATGCAGTATTTTTATAGCCTTACGGCCCCTGTAAGATCTTATCACATGTAGATTTAACGCACTTAACTGCTCTGGGAGAACAAAAAACATAACAATGCTAAAAAAAACAAATGCAAGCATTATCCACAATAATCCCCACATCCCTGCTAAAACCTGTGCACCGCCCGAAAGATAGATTAATAGAGCTAAAATACTTAGAGCAACAACATCAAATATTCTTTCAATCCATACAATTAAAATGCCTTTGCAGTAATTGTTTTCCCATCGAGACACTTCATTTATTCTTATTAACTCTCCGAGTTTGAATGGTATTACAGCCGAACATGCTGCTGTATAGAAATGCAAAGAGAGCAATTTCCGTATTTTTTGTGCCTTCAATAATACACCTAAACGTATTGCACGGAGAAAATGAGCGAGGATATATGCAACAGTGGGTACAATAAGAGCCGTAGCGAAACTGCTGAAGTCATATTTTGTTAAAGAGCTGACTGAAAAATACACAAATGCCAAACTACCAACTATTGTAGGGCATAGCTTTAATTGTGTTCTTCGAGAGAAAGTCATTTTAAAAATCCCTGCGATGATGCTGTTCCATAATTGTAAATTTATAACTATTAAATTCGCGACCAGAATAATTATTGGTCAGGAATTTATTACGCATAAATACATATCGGAGTAATATTTTCAATACTTCACGAGACTGTTTAAATAATTTGACATTAGATATCTGATCGTCTTCACGCCATGTAATGGGAAAGAATTCCATATCCCATTTCCAATTTACTGTTGCTAAAATCATGAAGTAATTAAATGTCAAATTATTAGCAAAACCTTGATAATTTACTGAAGCTAAGGCTTTAACACTGTACATGTTTAAACCGGAACCCAAATCAAAGAGCTTTTTCCCACATGCCATTGAAAATAAATTATTAAAAACATAATTACCAAAAGTCCGAAACAAAGAATATCCTTCTAATTTTGATTTCGGCATGAATCTTGCCCCTAGAAGGCAATCTTTGTCTCTGTGCTTACCTTCGATAATTAGTGGTAGAAGATCAGAAAGCGTTCCTTGATCATCACCATGCAAGACAATAATGTAATCAAACTTATTGTCAAGAGCATATTGAAATGCAGCTTTATGAGAACCACCTAATCCATAATTATCATTGTTACGTACAATTGTCACTGGCGTTTCAATATTTTTCGCTGCTTCAGATGCCGCAATTAACGTATTATCGGTGCTTTGGTTATCAACAACAATAACTTCATTTATGATTTCATTTATATTTAGGCATTGATTAAGCACACGAGGAATTTGTTTTTCACAATTATAAGCAGGAATAAACAAAAGAATTTTATCTTGCATTGATTTGCCCTAATAATATCAGAATTTATAATTATCACAAGTATACAAACTATTACCCAAAACCAATAGGATAGGTAATGTTAACTATAATTCAAGTTTTGTCCGAAGATACACCAGATAACAGTGTATGTGAATATTAAATAAAGTTGTTTTAGTTCAACCATATTTAAATAAAACAGCGATGAAATTTATATATATAAATTATTATAAATGCTTACTTCAAAAAGACAGCAAGCATTTGATTTAATGCACATTATCACTTCTAAAAAAAGAGATTAATTAATCCATTCAGTATGATATACACCATCTTTATCTATACGTTTATAAGTATGTGCACCAAAATAATCACGTTGTGCCTGGATCAAATTTGCAGGGAGAACTTCTGCTCTATAGCTATCATAATACGCGATTGCAGCTGAGAATGTTGGTGCAGGGATACCATTTTGTACCGCATAGGCTACCACATCACGCAGAGCTTGCTGGTATTCATCAGCAATATTCTTGAAGTAGGGATCCAGCAGCAGGTTCGCGATTTTATCATTGTTAGCATAAGCATCAGTGATTTTCTGCAAGAACTGTGCACGAATGATGCAGCCAGCACGGAAAATCTTCGCGATCTCACCGTATTGCAGATCCCACTTATATTCATCAGATGCAGCACGCAATTGCGAGAATCCTTGTGCATAAGACACAATTTTCCCCAGATATAATGCACGACGAACTTTCTCAATAAACTCTACTTTGTCACCTGCAAGCTGAGCTTTAGGTCCGGTCAAGACCTTAGAAGCTGCTACGCGTTGGTCTTTCAGGGAGGAGATATACCGAGCGAATACAGATTCGGTAATTAGAGATAGCGGTTCGCCCAAGTCCAGAGAACTCTGACTGGTCCATTTACCAGTGCCTTTGTTAGCCGCTTCATCCAGGATCACATCAACCAGGAATTTACCCTCTTCATCTTTTTTGGTGAAAATGTCTTTGGTAATGTCGATCAGGTAACTGCTCAGCTCACCTTCATTCCACTTGGTAAAAGTGTCTGCCAGCTCTTCGTTTGACAGGTTAAGCCCACCTTTTAGCAAAGAATAGGCTTCAGCAATCAGTTGCATATCGCCGTACTCAATACCATTGTGGACCATTTTCACGTAATGGCCTGCACCATCAGCGCCGATATAAGTTACACACGGTTCGCCATCTTCAGCAACAGCCGCGATTTTAGTCAATATTGGAGCAACTAACTCGTACGCTTCTTTCTGACCACCAGGCATAATAGATGGACCTTTCAACGCCCCTTCTTCACCACCGGATACACCGGTGCCGATGAAATTGAAACCTTCGGCGGACAGTTCCCGGTTACGGCGAATAGTATCCTGGAAGAAAGTATTACCGCCATCAATGATGATGTCACCTTTTTCCAGATACGGCTTAAGTGAATCAATGGCAGCATCTGTACCCGCCCCCGCCTTCACCATTAACAGGATACGACGAGGAGTTTCAAGTGATTCAACAAACTCTTTTACCGTGTAGTAAGGAACCAGTTTCTTATCCGGATTCTCAGCAATGACTTCTTCGGTCTTTTCACGGGAGCGGTTGAATACGGAAACGGTATAACCGCGGCTTTCAATGTTGAGCGCCAGGTTGCGCCCCATTACTGCCATACCGACGACGCCGATCTGCTGCTTAGACATTATATACTCCTGTCAGGTTTTTATTGTGTATAGGTGTAATGCACTTTTACTGGTGGCAACACAATACACCAATTTAAGTTTACCACGTTACCAACTTTGATATTAAAATTCGTGTCAAAACTGGCGGTTTAAAGTACTGAATCAAAAAAAGATTTAAAATTTTGAGACTTAATACTCCAGTCCCACTTTTTAATCGTCTCAATATTTTCGTTTGACAAGTTACTGATCAATGACTCTCTTTCAAAATAGAACTTTCTTAATTTTTCTTTTAATGCTTTCTGTGAACGCTCAGCGAGTAGCCATTCCTTTTGAAGGGGGCCAAAAGCATCACGAACGACACCAACATCTGTAGATATTACTGGTACCCCGCACGCCATTGATTCTAGAACAGGGTTAGGTGTCCCTTCAATTTTTGAAGGGCATACATAAAGATCAATTTTTGCATAATAATTGACCATTTCAGTATGAGGAATAAAACCATTCTGCCGATCGGCTAGTTCTAGTCTGATACTTAGACCTTCCATTTGGAGTTCCTCAACCGCTGGCTTTAATATTGAATGAAAACCTTTAAAATCCTCAATATCACCAGCCCATTTCGAGTTACCAGCCCAGCCGACAACAAGTTCGCGATCTTGTATATTATTGAAACGAGTTAAATTAACCGGCTTAAATAAAGTAAGATCCACCCCATCTTCTGTAACTATTTTAGGGCTAGGGTAGCAAGATATATCATTATATATCTTAAAAAGTTTAGATGAGCAAACACTATAAGCAACTATTTTTTCGTTATAGAATGATTGCCTCTCCAGAATTTCATCATGTGATAAAAAAAGATGATCATAGATTGTTGTTGTAAACTTCCGTCCTTTAATAAACCGTTCATCAAATTCTATATCACTAATCCCAATCTCTTTGTTGTAAAGGGTATAATAAGAATTATTCTGCGCTCTAATAAATTCACGCCAAAAAAAATGAACAAGATCACAATCCTTTGTCATCATTAAAACGTGATGTAAATTTGAAATCAATTGAGTAGGTATGATCATAAAGTCATAATAACTACTCAAATTTTTCTTTAGTTGATTTGCTATATTCGCAAAAGCCCAGTTTTCAGCATCAATGATCAATGCAATTTTAGGTTTCTTGATCGGAAAATCTAATTTTTCAATTATTGTATCTGATTCTGATAACTTTTCGTTCCTTTTACCACAAATCGAACTAATTATATTATCACTAAGCAATACGTTATGTTTATTTTGAAAAGAGTTTAAAGAATGCGTTAACAATTTAGTATCAAAGGACGTCTCTGCTTTTTTAAAGTCATGTTGTGCTATCTTATGCTTCTCAATTATACTGTTTTTACTATTTCCAATGAACAACCCACTATTTCGTAACCTAATCGAAAAATCAATCAGTTCAATACCAAAGCTAAGATTCTCATCGAAATAACCAATATTTGAAAAAATAAGATGGTTAATTAAATGGGCCTTGTTCTCAAGAAATCCAGAAAAATAAAAAGATTGTTGTTCTATTGAACTTTCAAAGATAATCTCTGTTACCTTTTTATCAAGCCTAATTTGATAGTCACTATATTCCAGTGTCAAACTACCATTCATTGATATTCGGTTTGAATCTTTACTAATCAAAACAGGAAAATTGTAACTAACACAAGGTTGATGTTTTATATCATCATTAACTAATAATAACTCTTCCTTGGAGAATAAGAAATTTAAAGCGACAAATAACACCCACTGAGTATTTATCTCTTTTAGTAAAATATTCTTGATTTTTGAATCAGTTGTCGAGTCTTCAAAATAACGAATATGGATATTTTTTTCGCTTTCAGTTGATTGTGCAGCCAGTATCTCATGGGCATTGTTTTTACTATATTTTACTGCTAAATATACTTTCCCTAAAAAATCCTCGCTAACATACCCATTGCGTTTTATTTCTCCCACAGCATTCTTAGCATTTTCTTCAGTTATAATTATAATAGATAAATTTTTAAAGTTCTTCCCTAGTGCTTTTTCTTCTTGAGTCAAAATACCAATATCGTCTTCATAAAGAAATACAGATTTAATTGAGGGAATATGATTTCTTGTCATTATTATTCATCCATGAAATTTACGATACATTTTCAGAACTAATTTTTTTGCAAATACTGGAACATATTTTGACATTCTCAGATAACGATAATAACCAATTTTCATCACGTCAACATTATAACTTAAATCATTAACTTTATTCTTCAACTCAATTATCTGCTTATTCAAGTCAATTATCTGATTATTCAAGTTAAAAGTTTCTTCTTCTGCCTGTCGTGCATTCTTATGAATTTGTTGTTGTAAAATATCTTTTTGCAGAACAAGTTTTGAAACACTCTCTTTTAAGATCTTATTCTCCGAATCAGCAGCCATCAAAAAAAGTGTTTTTCTTCTGAATTCAACTTCTAATTCTTGTACTCTATTTCTTAACGCATCATTATCATCTCTAAGCTGAGATATGATGTCATATTCGATAGCCTCAAATATCTTTTTATAAGCATCCATTCCGAACGGAAATATTCCGGATGAGAATGAAATATTGGAAGCGTTCCATATACCGCAGTAAAAGCTACAGTTAGATGTATCTAGTGGTAAGGTTGAATCATTCTCAATTATCAAACCACCTTCAGAACGATATTGTCTCATCCATGATGTCCCAAGCGGCTGGTATTCATTACTATATAATGGGGCTGTTCCGAACCCCCATACAGTACTCCCAAGCCCCCAAGAAACAGCATTGCCTAATACTGATTGAGTCAATTTTGAAAAATCTTCAAACGTGTATTTACGAATGTGAAAAGGATTCGACTCATTTTCAGTAGGAAAATACCAATAATCATTAGGACATGTAATGTAAAAAATAGCATCTTCTTTAGCTACTTTTTTCATTGTTTTCAATAAAGCTTCAGGGTCTTGAACATGCTCGATTGTTTCTATTGAAACAACAACATCAAATACACTTTCACCAAGCAACTGTGCTACCGTTTGCGCATCACCCGCTATATATTCCGCCCCAGTTGAGCCAAACAATTGTTTTGCTTTTTCAATAGTCTCGACAGAAATATCCACGCCGACAACCTTTTTAGCACCATATTGCATGAGAAGTGCGGAACCATATCCCTCACCACATGCGAGATCCAACACAGTTTTATCTTTAATATGATTAAGTATATTTGCATATCTGGCAAGGTGAATCGCAGCCTCTTCTAATGGGTGCGCAGGCTTCATATCGAGATCTAAGCGTTCCATAAAATATCCTGTCTAGTTTGCTGTAAGGCTTGTTGTTTCATGTATTTAGATTTTTGTGATAGCGTTAATGGGGATGTTTAAAATAGATAATAGATTTATATTTACAATTGATGAGTCAAAATTCATTTTTGCAATATTATAACTTGCTTCACCCATTTTTTTTATTTCATCAGGATTATTCAAAAAATAAATCATTTTATCGGCGAGTTCTTCTGAAGATTTAGGCTTAATCAAAAACCCATTAACACCATCAACCACCGTATCTCGGCAGCCTGGCACATCGCTGGTTATGACGGCGCGTCCCATTGCCATCGCCTCCTGTGTACTCCTCGGAAACCCTTCACGCCAGGAAGGCAATACAAATACACTCGCTTTAGCAAGCCAGTCCTGCACGTTATCTACGTGGCCAGGTAACTCAATGATGTTATTACACTTCAAATCATTAAGCCGCTCTATAGTTAAGCTCCCCGGATTATGGAGATCCAGATGACCCAGCATGCAAAAATGAGTTTCAGGAAATTTCTTTTTGACTACTTTTGCAGCCTCAATAAATTCATAAACTCCCTTTTCTTGTAAAAATCTAGCGACAAAAATGAAAGACACTGGATCAACAGGCGGTGGGCAGTAGGGATAATCAGACATATTTAATCCAATACCCCCTAATATATGAACCTTTTTGACTTGAATTTTTTCATTAACTAAAAGGTCTCGCTTATCATCCGCATTAAGCAAGATGAGACTTTCAATATGTCTGAAGCTTAATTTGTAAAGCGATACTAATATTTTTTTCAGTAATTTAGTCCGTAATGAAACCTGCCCTCCAGAATTGGTAAAGAAAAAACCAAGCCCTTCAAGCATTGCATAACGCTTTTGTATTCTTGCAAATTTTGCTGCTAAAGTACCAAAAATGGCTGGCTTTGAAAAATATGAAAATGCCAGGTCCAACTTAAGTGATTTTAGAATCTTATATAATTTATAGGTATTGATAATATCAGAAAATGGATTTAGCCCTGTTCGACTGAAACGGTAATGTACTGGTATAGCACCAAATGATTTAACTTTTTCTTTTGTTACATCATCATAGTCAATTGCAAACGCATACACAACATGGCCATTTTTATGTAATAAATTAATCAGTTCTTTTCTGAATTGGATTAGACTTTCTGCTGTAGTACCGATTAATGCTATTTTCATAGGTGAGTTCTAGATTCTGTTTTTCTGTATGCGCAGGTAGATATCTTCCCATTGAGATACGATTTTTTTAGCAGAAAATTTCTCAATGACTCTTTCCCGAGCACGATAGCCACTTCCTCTACGCTGTTCAACATCTAATGATTCAATTTGTTGCATCGCAGCGGTTAAGTGATGTACATCATTAACCGAAATTGTTATGCCAAAATCCTGTCCATTTCCAATAATTTCTGCCGGCCCACCACAGTTTGTTGCGACAACTGGCAATCCGCATGCCATAGATTCGGCAACGACGAGTGCAAATCCTTCATAGTCTGAGGCCAGCACAAAAGCATCGGAATCATGATAATAATCAACAACATTATCTTTTTTCCCCAAGAGAGTAACTCGTTCGCTTAGAGAATTGTGATCGATAAATGTTTGTAATGAGAGTCGTTCCTCGCCTTCTCCAATTATGATGAGTTCACTATGTGGCAACTTCATCATCGCTTGCAAAATCAGCAGTTGATTTTTTACTTTTACAAGCCGCCCAACGGTTATCCAGCGAAATCGTTTCCTGCTCTGTCTATCAATGATACGAAAATGATCAATATTGATACAATTATAAACAGTAAGTGTTTTCTCTGATGGAAATACTTTGTCGTTAATAAACCGCTGCCGTGCCGCATCGCTTACGACTGTATTCAAGTCACTGAATTTATTAGTTAAACGATAAAGCCAGTCTCTGGTACTGCCACCTTCACGAACGCTGTGCGCAGTACAAATAATAGATGTACTATCCGCCAAAAATACTCTCACAAGACGTACCAGGATATTGGCATGAAACATATGCGAATGCACAATATCTGGAGAATTCTGTCTCATCAACCTGGCTAATTTAAATGCTGCAAATGGTAAAGCTAATTTGGACTTCATCCCCAATGAAACAACTGGGATGTTATTTCTAATTAGCCTATCGATCAAATCAACTGGTGGTGTAAGCGAAATTAACCGAACAGAATGCCCACACCTTTTAAGCTCGAGAAGCAGTTCAACTACCTGCATTTCCGCGCCTCCGACATTCATGCCTGTAATGACATAATCAATTTTCACTCATACCACCTGTTTTTTTAAATCACACTATCCATATATTTATTTAGTACTTCTTCCGGATCTCCAATCATCTTTGGTTTACCGCCCTCTAGCCACAGGACTTTATTACAAGTTTTCAGAATGACATTATTGTCATGCGAAGACAACACAACTACCTTTGCCCTCTCCTGTAATTCCTCGAATCTTTTCTTTGCTTTATTTAAGAAGGAAGCATCGCCAGTACCAATAATTTCGTCGAGTAGAAGTACATCTGGATCAACTGAAGTTGATACTGCAAATGCTAATCTCACGCGCATGCCGGTAGAGTAGACACGAATTGGTAGATTTAGATAATCACCTAGTTCAGTGAAACAAGCGATCTCTTCTATTTTGGATTCGATTTCTGCATTCGTCATACCTAGTAATAAACCACGTAGCTTTATATTTTGGTATCCTGTGGAATCATCATCCATCCCTAGAGCGATGTCCAACAGAGGAACTATCTTACCCTTTCGTTTAATTGTGCCGGATGTTGGTTCATAAATACCAGCCAAGAGTTTCAGTAGCGTAGATTTTCCCGCACCATTGTTTCCAATAAGTCCGAGTTTATCACCTTCTTTCAGACTAAACGTCAAACCGTCCAATGATTTAACCGTAACTGTGCTGCTTTCTTTTTTTGAAGAAATTACACCACGGGTTAAATTTGCCACCTGCGATTTAAACGATCTACTTTTAGCGTCGTAAATGGGAAATTCAACACCCACATCTTTCAAGTCAATCAAATGAGACATAATAATTTACACCCAATATGCAATGCGGTTTCTACATTTTGCAAATGTAATTAGGGAGATAACTGTTCCTACGCATGCAAGGATAATGGAATTATAATAGCAGTATAGCTCTGGCATTTTGCCCACTAAAGGCGAACGAATAATCTCAATAAACCAAGCAAATGGATTTAACTTCAGCAGTAAGCTATATTTAGCCAGCATTGTTCCAGAAAATAATATCGGAGTTATGTAAAAGACAACCTGCATAAAGCTCATAACCATTTGCGGAAAATCTCTAAAACGTACAGAAATCACCGCGAACAAAGTCGCAATCCAGATCAAGTTAACAACTACGATCATAAAACCAAGTATAAAAAGAGGAAAATTCCTTAACGAAAAAACGTTGAATATAATCAACACACCAATCACTATTACTATATTATGGCAAAGCATCATAAAATTTCGCCATAACATTTGCATAATATATATGAATTTCTTAGTTGGTAATTGACTTATAAAAGAGCTGGACGATATGAAAGTAACACACCCTTCATTTATAACGCCGCTAATAAAGTTCCAGAAAACCAAACCAACTGCTAGCATCGGGAGATATTCTTTAACTTCTAGTTTAAAAAGCTCTCCATAAATCACCCCTAAGGCAATAATAAGGACCGCCATACTTAATGTAATCCAAAACGGTCCAACAATGGATCTTTTATATCTCTGTCTTAATTCCAACCAACCTAATGTAGTCCAAAGATGCCAAGATTTTATTGACGAATATATATCTGTTAGTGATTCTTTCATTGCTTCAGCTCTTTATACATCTTTTCTTTAATTAATTCTAACCGGGAGTTGTATTCCAAAACAAATGCGTTAAGCAAAACTTTAATTTCCCCGTAATTATCACGAACTAATTGTAACCGATTCCTGATTGCAGTTGGATTATCAACCTCTTTTTCAACCAAATACAATTCTAACTCAGGAAAACCTTTATATATGTTTCCGGCTGGCCCCACAACGCATGGCGTTCCGACACTTGCAGATTCCAACGCTATCATTGGCGAACATTCCGTATTCGTTACATAGCACACAACATGTAAACGAGATAGCAGTTCGATAAACCGCTTATTATTTAAATTCTCTGATAAGGCCGTAAGTTTAATATTTGAAGTAACCCACTTCATATTATTTTCAAGATGCAGGTTTGTAACTAGCTCACATCCTTTTAATGAACCAATTGCTAGTAACTGAGGAAATGGATTTTTATACCAACTGAACATTGCAGCGAACAAACCTACGCGGAAATTGGCAGAATCAGGTGCAGCTAATTTTTTAGAAAACGAAGTGCCTGATACAACATAATTCGATACTGAGAATGCACGAATACCGTAAGCATTGAGTGTTTCATCTAGCTCAGGCTTAAACGAGATGACCCCATCAACAATTCGCTCTCGGTAAAGTTCATACCATCCATCAAACGTTGAATATTGCGAGGAGTCAACCCACTGAGCAGGTGAACCATGCCATGCAAAAAATATTTTTATTTTCGGACTTAATGCCTTAATTTTTTTGGCAAGTTCCATTTGTAATTGTGTTCCACCGCTCATGATCACACTTTTTAGTGTTTTAGATGCAGCAAGTTTTTCTGCCAACCTGTTTAGATAGACATGAGTAGAAACCTGTGGGAACTCATATGAATAATATGGATATTGGATACTATCATCTTTAAAGAAACTAGCAGTTGATGTGGCAACACCAGACCAATATGCAGAGTAAAATGCTAATACTTCTTTATCTGCTATTGCATTACTATAAAACTCATCCAACAAATCATAATCAACTTGATTTGTGGTTGTTCCTGCAACCTTATAATATATTTTTCGTAGCAGGTTGTATTGTTTTAGCGTATTCATCAAATTCAAACGAAGAGCTAGTCTGCTTAGATTATAAATAGCTTTTGATATCAATCGTTCTTTAAATGATGGAGCCTTCTGCTCGCGAAGGAATATATTCTTAAATTCATTTTGCGATTTTGAACACATATCTTTGAAGAACAATGCCCATTTGTCAGCTATAAGGCCACCATCTACAAATTGCTGGCGATATGCTAAATAATTCATTCTTTGTAATTCTTCAAGACCACGTTGATCGTCAAGAAGACCTTTCAATGAATCATAAAATGCCTCTGCATCTCGAGACACAATATACTGTAGCTGCTTTTCAGGTAATACTTCATTGGCTATGCCAACATCTGTCGACACAACAGCACAACTGTTTGCCATTGCTTCAAGAAGTGGCAATGGTGTACCTTCACATTCCGAACTAATCAGTAGAATATCTGCATCAGAAAGTGTTTTAAGAATTACCTCACGATCGGTCTTACCCTTAGAACTGTCAAACTCAATATAATCAAATGTATATCCAGATTTTTTTAATTTATCTAGAGCCGGCAATACTATTGTATTCAGGCCTTTATAATCCTGGTAACCGAGGTATTCCCCCCATTTACTATTGCCAATCCATACGAGTTTTTTTCTGTCACGATTATCATAACTTTTTACCTCGCTCATTGGAATTTCTGGATTATCATAGATAACACTATGAGGAGGCGGGAAATCAGACAGTTCAGAATATAGCTCTTTCAATTTTCCGGATGTAACAAAATACCCATCCACAAAATTCATAAGAGGAATTCTTCTCTCATAGTTTGCAATATCATCATAAGTAAAAAGATGATCAGGAATATGCGTTGTAACAATATTGCTGATCAAAATTTCTTTATATTGGGGATTCCGCTGAGTGAAGTTCATCACCTCCATGAGATAATCACGCCAAAAGAAGTGTAAGATACTCTTTTCTTTTACGTTTTTATCCAGGTGCATAACAAAGTCTGCCACAGTTTTAAAATCATCGGTGCAAACTATTTTTACATTAAAACCGCTTAATTCTGTTGCTATATTTTGGGCTATTCTACCGAATGCCCAATCCAACTTATCGACTATGAAAAATAAATTCATTGATACGCCATTATAATATTAAATAGATTGGTACTAGCTTCCATAGCCATTAGGGTTTTGTTTTTGCCAATTCCAGGTATGGACCATCATATCTTCAATATTGTACCTGGATTTCCAGCCTAAAATCCTTTCTGCTTTAGATACATCAGCCCAAGAAGATCCTATATCGCCCTCACGTCTGGCGACAATTTCATAATTAACTTTCTGGTTACTTGCTTTTTCAAAGGCATCAATTACTTGTAAAACTGAGACACCAGTGCCGGTACCAAGATTAAAAATGTCATATCCTTGCAATTTATCGATATACCTTAAAGCACTAACATGGCCTGCTGCAAGATCTACTACATGGATAAAGTCGCGTACTCCTGTTCCATCAATAGTTTCATAATCGCCACCATAAACGGACAGTTTTTCCAATTTGCCAATAGCAACTTGAGAAATATAAGGAACAAGATTGTTTGGAATGCCGTTCGGATCTTCCCCAATAAGGCCACTAGGATGTGCACCTGTAGGATTAAAATAACGCAGAGCAATAATTTTTAATTTATCATCAGATTTCGCATAGTCTGATAAAATCTGCTCCAGCATGACTTTAGTAGTTCCATAGGGGCATGAAGCATTTCCAATAGGATATTCCTCCAGGTTGGGAACTGGAGAATGATTACCATAAACAGTCGCAGACGAACTAAAAATGAATTTGTAAACATTTGCTTGCTTCATAACTTCAAGCAGAGTGAGGGTTCCACTGACATTATTAATGTAATATTCCAGTGGTTTCTTTACTGATTCACCAACAGATTTTAATCCTGCAAAATGAATCACTGCATCAATATCGTAGTTTTTAAAAACTTCTTCAAGCTTTTGTTTATCGTTGATATCAGCTTTAATGAATGGAATATTTTTCGAAACCAAAGACCCAACGCGATGAAGTGACTCTTGGGATGAATTACTCAGGTTATCAAGCACAACCACATCATACCCGCCCTCAATTAATTGTAAAACGGTATGTGAACCAATATAACCAGCGCCACCTGTCACAAGTATAGTCATGAAGTCTCCGAAATTGTATTAATCTTTTATGCTAATTACGTGTTCAATTATTTGATCTTATATATTTTGTAAATTAGCCTTTAACATAACGTTATCTTATTTTAACACCGAAATGTTAATTTGTTCAGACACGCTACCGCCCCTGGCTCAACAGCTACCAGTCTACTGTACACTCCAATTTTTGCGGGGCTCAACCTGTCAATTATCGATTACATTTTGACACATTTAGCCCCAGAACATTCCAAATATTGTCGTATTAATCTCACTAAGAAACAAGGAAAAATCGATTTTTGCTACAAGAAAAGGTAGAACATTGATTTTTTTACTGCTTGATTTTTATCATAAAAAAGGCAGTAGAGTCATGCTGTCTACCGATAGCATCAAGAGACTTCCCCTGCCATTTAATATGAAGTATTACCAATATAAATAATCTGTTGTCTTGATTATTCCCCGAGCAACTTCTCAATGCTCTTACGGAACTTAGGCCCTTCCTTCAGGTTGCGCAGTCCGTACTTAACGAATGCCTGCATGTAACCCATTTTCTTACCGCAGTCGTAGCTATCGCCTGTCATCAGCATGGCATCAACAGACTGTTTTTTAGCCAGCTCTGCGATGGCATCCGTCAACTGAATACGTCCCCATGCGCCAGGTTGGGTATGCTCTAATTCGGCCCAAATATCAGCAGACAGCACATAACGCCCTACTGCCATCAGATCGGAATCCAGCGTCTGCGGTTGATCCGGCTTTTCAATAAATTCAACGATCCGGCTGACTTTGCCTTCGTTGTCCAAAGGCTCTTTGGTCTGAATAACCGAGTATTCGGACAGATCGCCTTCCATACGTTTTGCCAGCACTTGACTACGCCCGGTTTCATTAAAACGAGCCACCATGGCAGCCAGGTTGTAGCGCAGAGGATCTGCACTCGCGGTATCCAGAACGACGTCCGGTAATACGACGACAAACGGGTTATCCCCAACAATTGGGCGAGCGCAAAGAATGGAATGACCCAAGCCCAGCAACTGAGCCTGACGAACGTTCATAATGGTCACGCCAGGGGGACAAATAGACTGCACCTCGGCTAAAAGCTGGCGCTTAACACGCTGCTCAAGCAACGATTCGAGTTCGTAAGAGGTGTCGAAGTGGTTCTCAACCGCGTTCTTAGACGCATGAGTCACCAGAACGATTTCTTTGATACCTGCAGCTACAATTTCGTCGACAATGTATTGAATCATCGGCTTGTCTACGATCGGCAGCATCTCTTTAGGGATTGCCTTAGTGGCTGGCAACATGTGCATCCCCAGACCCGCTACCGGAATAACTGCTTTCAAATTAATCATTAAGTCATTCACCTATTCATTAGTTGCTGAATTATAGCTTTTTAGCTTGTTTTAGCCAGTATGAATTACATTGTACAGTTGCCGCGTATGTTACGCCGCTTATCTGTAGAATGCAGTAATCTTAAGCTCAAGTATGTACAACTTGAGCCAGGAATGGTCGCAAAGTTACCTCCCCTGCCCCGGCAGTCGAAAATTCACCGCCTCGACATTTACTACCTGATGATTTATACGGTCGATGTCAACTGAACTTTGCCCGGCTTCGTTTACCGCATGGACATTGGCCAGCGAGAGTAGTGTGTCCTGTTTAGCCATAAACTTGCCGCGTACATCCTTACGGAGATCGAAGTGCATCTTAAGCGCGGGCCCTGTTACAGATTGCTGCATCACCCTGATGTTACGCAAGAAAAGATGCTGTGGTTGGTTGTGCAACTCAAGCGTGGCGCGCTTCATCTCCACGTTGGTAATGGCCACGAATGATGTTGCATTACCCGATGAGATCTGAATGCCGCGTAATTTGTATTCAAGTTTGGTGTTATCGAGATGGATATTATTCAGCTTAAAGTTTTGTGGAATGGATAAATATCGCCCTTTGATAACGCCATAACCAATGAGCATACCCGCGCTATTTTCCATATTGATATTATCAATGACGAAATTATCACATCCATAAATAGCGACCGTCGCATTATCGATGCCCGCTTTCTTACTGAAATCAGGGGTGATATTTCGCGCGGTAATATTACGAATGATAAAATGCTTACCGTTCTCTACATGGACTAACTGTCGACAGTCGGTACCAGTGATGTTCGCCACGACAAAGTTTTTTACAGCCAGCTCATCGGGATAGGTATTGTCATAGGTACTGCCCGCCAGCCCGATGCCTATGCCCCAGTTCACATTGCCGTTGGTACAGTTGATACGTTCGATGACGTGGTCAGAAATGAGAATGTTGCTGTCGTTAATCGCCACATTCCACTCAATAGCATCGCCCTGAAGATCGCTAAAACGGCAGTGGGTAATCTTCACACCATCCATACGGTTATGAAAACCCTGTCGCAGGATCCCGTAGTTAGCGCGCGTGACGGTAATATCATCGATAGTCAGATTGCGCATCAGCCTTGAGGTTTTTCCGCCGATATAGATTTGCGTCACCGGGCCGAAACCACTCATGGCAATCCCTTTTATCACGCAGTCCGATCCCCGTACATCCAGGGTAACATTCCTCAGATTCCCGCCCTGCTCGCCCAGCACCTTACATCCATCCTGCAGAACAAAGCGGCCACGGCCATTACCGCTTATTCGACCTTGCACAGATAGTGTTTTGCCAGGGGGAATAACGATAGCGGTATTAAGATCCTTACATTCCAGTCCTTTTGGCACGACTACAGTTTGTCCTTCTTTGAACGCCTGCCGGAAAGAAGCGACCCAATCATTTGGGTTGTAATCCTGAATATTGACGCGGCCAGATGATTCAAGCGCCCGGACAACGGGAAAATGCAGCACGGCAAGCGCAGAGCCTGCCGTCAGAAAAGTACGGCGTGAGAGTTTGTTCTCTGACATACAACCTCGATTTACATCGTTTGTAGCAGACTGGCTAACTGTTTATTGATCGCTAATTGATTAAATTCTTTTTCAATTTTTTCGCGCGCGCACTGCACAATCGGTTGCACCTGCTCACTATCGAGTAGGCTAAATGCCGCTAATCTCTCTGCCAGAGCCTGCGCGTCATTTTCCGGTGCCAGCCAGCCAGATTTACCCGACTCGACAAGCTCCGGGATCCCACTGTGGACGGTAGAAATGACCGGGATCCCCACTGCCATCGCCTCCATCAGCGCCACTGGGATACCCTCCATATCGCCATCCCTTCCGGTGATCGACGGCAGCAAAAATACATCCGCCTGCTCAAGCATCTCCTTTACCTGATGACTGGGTTTAAAGCCGGGCATCTCAATCACATCATCAAGCTGATATTGCTCGATAAGCGTACGCAAACGACGCTCCCAGGGACCAATGCCAAGAATGCGGTAGCGAAATAAGACGCCCTGCTCTTTCAACTGCCGACAGGCTTCGATGGCGACATGCAGTCCTTTTTTCTCGGTTAACCGGGCGACAGAGATAATCTCCAGCGGTGCGGCTGGGGCTTTCAGTTGACGAGGCGTAAAACGTGTCATGTCGATACCCATACGGGAAACCGCGATTTTTTGCGGCGGGCACCCCATGTTTTTTAAACGTCCAGCCCAGAGATTACTGATGGGTAACATCAAATCTCCACGTTGAAACAGCTGCTGATATTCAGGGGTATAGTGAGCAAGCACATCCCGATGCGAAACATCAACGCCATGAAATACCGTGGCGATTTTTCCGCGGATCACCCCAAGCTCACGCAGTTTGGCGGCCGTTACGCCTGCAGGTCCAAAATGAGCGATAAAGACATCCGCCTCAAACGCCCGTGGATTCCCACCACAAATGGCCGCTAAAATCAGATTGCGCGCCTCATCGCCATAGCGTGCCACATTAAGCGCTTTCCAGGTGGCTGCGCGGGTAATCCCGTGCAGCGTCGCCGCCGCTCTATACTTCAGCTTCGCCAGCTTGCTCTGTGGTTCATTCAGTAACCAGCGCGTTTTTTCACCCAGACGGTAGGTATTAAATGAAGCATGGGTATTTTCAAGATCGCCCTTCTGCAACGCGACAATCTCCACGTCGTAGCCCATATCGATAAATGCGGTAATCTGATTGAGGATAAAGGTCTCAGAGGAGAGCGGAAATTTAAGCAGGAAAAAGCCAATCTTCATTTTTCCCCCTCAATACGCGATAAAACCGACTGCACCATGCTCACTCCGCGTTCGCGCTCACGCGTAACCGCGTCGCCGAGACGTATGCGCAGCTCAGGTAGCTGTCCGAGAGCATCGGCGACCTTCCCTTCCAGACTACCATCGAGCAGATGGCGAATATCGACGGCCATCTCTGGTAACCCCAACTGTTGCATAATCCCTGCCGATTTATGCTCGTAGTTAATGGCGATGGCTGGCGTCATAAAATTCATTGAGATGATGGCAGAGTGCAAGCGAGTCCCCACCGTCAGATCGCAGGCAGCCAAAATTTTCCCCATTTCCAGATCGTTGAGTTCATCCATCACCACGTGATACCGGGCCGGGTCGTTAACATACTGGCGCAGGTTTAACGCAACCATGCGATCATCTTTGTTGTAACTATCAATACCGGTGCAGGTTGACAGTGCAATCACCTGGTAACCTTCATCGAGGATGCGATTCACCACCCCGGCAAAGGCTTGCTCATAGGCCTGCTGCGTTGTCCCCAGGCGTTTATCAAAAGGAGCCAACTCACGCAACGTTATGGCAACCGTCTTCTGTTTAGCCGCCATTTTTAACCAATGCTGGACGGCATAACCGGGTTCATAATCCTCATGATGGTTATCTACCAGCCAGGCGGTATCCACCCCGGTTTCGACTTTATCCGTGTTTATTGCACTGCGCTTCATCAGTTCCAGACTGACGGACTCACGCAAAATCAGCGCATTACAGTGTCCAAATACGTAGTTCGCCAGTTGGTTAAACTGCTCATCCTGGAATGGCCCCACGCTGTGGCCAATCATGTACAGTGGTTTTTTTGCCATAAACGAACACAGGGCATGTTCAAACTGCGGTACGCCATACAGATCGACAAAAAACGATCCACCGACCTGGATAATGGCGTCGTAGCGCGACAGCAGACGAACAAAATCGGTAAATCCCTGGGCGATAGCGATATTGCGCAGATTACCGGAATCAGTGACGCGCGAGAGCAGTACCTGGTGCTGATAGCGACGACGCAGCACTTTCTTCACGCGCCCCATGACGCCCGCTGCGTTATTGTGCTGCTTCATCTGCGAATACAGCGGATCGCCCATCACCGGGCGGTTCAGCAACCATGAGGAGCTCACCGGGTAACGGCTCATCACATCCACTTCAGTCTCGGGACGCAAGGCGGTAATGGCATCCAGCAAACCGCGCAGAATCGCGCTATCCCCACGGTTCCCACAGGTATGGTTGCCTAAAATTAGTAATTTCATTCTGACCTCTTCTAATCATTGCCGGAGGGCGGATGTCACCTGTTCCGGCATGCAACAAGCACAATTCATCCTGCACGAAGCAAGGTTTTCATTTTTTCACTGCGACAAAGCTGGCGTTTTATTTCCACCACTAGCGGATGGCGCGACAGCACAATCATCACCGCAAATACCAGCGCACCTGCCACAATCTGCATCCCCAGCAACGCGCCTAATGGCAGGTAGCTGCGCAGCGTTAAGCCCAGCGCATAGCTCACCACAAGGGTGGGTAAAGAGAGATACAACGGCAACCAAAGACTGAGCATGTACTGGCTGTAGCTGGGGCCAAGAACAGGCTTGATCATCACGAAATAGCTGAGGATCGTGTTAATCACCTGAACCAGCAAAAAGCCCAACGTCACGCCAATCGCCCCGGCAAGATGACCACCGATAAAAATGGCTGGAATAAACAGAAAGGTTTTGAACACATTAAACTTGAAACTGATATCAACCCGCGCTTTCGCCATCAAAAGCGATCCTATTGGATTCCCCACCGAGCGCAGCAGACCCACGATGCACAGCAGTTGCAAGACGGGAATAATGCCGTTCCACTTCTCGCCAAACACCAAAGGCACTACGTTGTTCGACACCACCATTAATCCCAGCAGCGCCGGGAAGTTGATAATCCCGACCACCGATAGCAGTTTGTAAAAATTCACCTTTAGCTTTTCACTGTCGTCCTGGATTTTGGCGAAAGCCGGAAACAGGACGCGGGTAATAATCGGGTTCAGTTTGATCGGGGGGACAACCGCCACGTTCCAGGCCAGATTGAATCCCCCCGCCACACCAGCTCCCAACGTTCTGGCTAAAACCAGCGTGGAAAGATTGGTATTGATGTAATTGATGATGCTATCTGCCGTCAGCCATGCGCCAAAACGCAGATTCGACGAAACGGATGCCAGCGAAAAATGCAGCCCCGGGCGGTAAATCCGACGGCCAAAATAGCCGAACAGCAGCGTACGTAGCGTACTGTTTACCAGATACCCAAGAATGGCGGTCAGCGCGAGCGGCCAGAAATGGGCGCTGACCACGGTAAAGATAAAACCAGCCAGCACCGAACTGGTTTCGATCATGCCGATTTTGTTAAAGGCCAGCTCTTTTTGCATCAACGCACGAAACTGCTGCCCGTGCGGTATCACTACAAACGCCAGCGATAAGGTTTTGATGAGCGGCGCAAGTTCGGGGTTATTGAGCACACGGGCAATCGTCTCGCTCAACAGAAACATCGCCACGCATACCGCGATACCCAGCCCAACGTTGAGCCAGTACAGCGTGGTCAGTTCAAGATAGCCAATTTCTTTACGCTGAATAATTGAGTTGGCGATACCAAAGTCAGACAACGTATCGGCCAGCGCAATGATCACCAGCGACACGGTTAACAACCCGAACTGGTGGTTATCAATAATCCGCGCCAGGACGGTCATCTGAATAAGTCCGAGTCCAATAATGATCACCGTGGCAATCGCCGACCACTTAGCGCCGTTAAGCGTTTTTTCTCGTAAGCTCATGTTAGTACGCCGCTTTGTTAACAAAGCCTTTGAATACTGTCAGAAAAACAATTTTGATATCGAACCACACGCTCCACTCGCGAATGTATTCGAGGTCAAACTCCACACGTTTTTCCATTTTTTCCAGCGTATCGGTTTCACCACGCCAGCCGTTGATTTGCGCCCAGCCGGTAATCCCCGGTTTCACCTTATGGCGTAACATGTACCCCTCAATCAACTGGCGGTACTGCTCGTTATGCGCCACCGCATGCGGACGTGGCCCGACGATAGACATTCCCCCGGTCAGCACGTTAATAAACTGCGGCAGTTCATCGAGCGACGTCCGGCGCAGGAAATTTCCCACAGGAGTTACGCGCGGATCGTTTTGCGTCGCCTGCGTCACCACCGCGTCGTTTTCCATCACTTTCATTGAGCGAAACTTCCAGACTTTGATTGGTTTTCCGTCCATGCCATAGCGAGTCTGGCGGAAAATCACCGGTCCTTTGGAGGTCAGTTTTACCAGCAGCGCTATGCCACACAGCACCGGGGAAATAAGCAGCAGGATCAGTGAAGCCAGCACGATATCTTCCGCACGCTTTAACAGGCGATTAATCCCCGAGAGCGGCGTGTCATACAGCGGCACCACCGGAACGCCGTTCATCTCTTCAATCCGTGAATGCAGGATATTGAAGGTAAAGACATCGGGAATGAGGAGTACCGAACAGGTGGTGTCGGCCAGATCGCGCACCAGTTTTTTTACGCTGGCGCCATCGCTCATCGACATGGCGATATAAACGTTATGAATACGCGAGGATTTGGCGTCATCCACCAGTTGCTGCAGATTACCGGCCCAGTCGCGAGAGTTTTTTCCAGGGATGGGGTCGTGATAGACACCCGCTACTTCAAATCCCAGCCACGGTTCATGGCGAAAACTGTCCAGCAACAGTTGTCCGGCAGGCATGTCGCCAGCCACCGCCACCCGGCGAGTGTTGTAACCACGATTACGCAGCCACCCCGCGCCGTAGCGAATAAACGAACGACTCAACACCAGGCCAACGCTAGATAACAGATACCACGCCAACCAGACGGCGAGACGGTTATCGAAATCGTTATTAAAGGCGATCAGACCTGCGCAAAAAATCAGACTCAACGTCCAGTTTTGCAACAACAGCACCAGCTCAGTTGAAATTTTGACGCCACGCCAGGAGCGATAAAAATCTGTTATGCCCCCGAGCATCTGAAAAACAACCAGTGTGATCAGCGCCACCAGCAGGTGCATATACAGGAAAGGCAAACCGCTTAATTCGCAGACTACCCACAATCCGCCAAACATGATGGTGATATCTGAAAAGCGTTGCACCATCGAAATTAACGACGCATTGGTTTTGGCGCGTTCGCGCTTTTTTAGATGTGTCATCGTGGTTCCTGTTAGTCACCCTTTGCCCGTAATCGGGCAAAGGAAGCACCGGCATTACTGATTCAGTAACGCCAGAAGAGTGCGCGTTCGCGCTTCCATCAACGGAATATCTCCGCGCGATTCCACGTTCAGACGCACCACCGGTTCAGTATTGGAAGAGCGTAAATTGAAGCGCCAGTCGACAAACGACATGCTGATACCGTCCGTTCTGTCCACCGTCAACGCCTCACGGGAAAAATGCTGCTCCACGCGCGCAATCGCTGCCGCCGGCTCTGCCAGCGTACTGTTTATTTCTCCACTCGCCGGATAGGCCACCATCCGGTCGCGGACCAGTTCGCCCAGCGACTGTCCTTTCAGACACAGCAACTCCGCCACCAGCAGCCACGGGATCATGCCGCTGTCGCAGTAAGCAAAGTCGCGGAAATAGTGATGCGCACTCATTTCACCGCCATAAATGGCATCTTCATGACGCATGCGCTCTTTGATAAACGCGTGCCCGGTTTTTGACATCACCGGTTTACCGCCTGCCGCCGTCACCACATCCACGGTATTCCAGGACAGGCGCGGGTCGTGGATAATTTTCGCCCCCGGGTTCTTCTCCAGAAACGCTTCCGCCAGCAGGCCGACAATGTAGTAGCCCTCAATAAACTGACCTTTTTCATCGAACAGGAAGCAACGATCAAAATCCCCATCGAAGGCAATCCCCATATCTGCGCCGTGTTTAATCACCGCATTGCGCGTGTCAGCCCGACATTCCGGCAGCAGAGGATTGGGAATACCGTTGGGGAAGTTGCCATCCGGCGTATTGTGGATTTTGATAAATTCGACCGGTGCGCCCAGCGCCTTAAAACGGGCTTCAATGGCGTCAATCACCGGACCTGCCGTGCCGTTGCCGGAATTGAGCACCAGCTTCATCGGTTTCAGGTTGCCGGGATTGATGTACCCTAACAGGTGGTCGATGTAGGCATCGCGGGTAGTAATACGCTGGTAGCGGCCACGTTTTGCCTCATCGACCGGCGGGAAGTCGTTGACTTCCGCCAGGCGCTGCACGTCGCGCAGACCGGTATCACCGCTGATGGGGCGCGCCCCTTCCCGCACCAGCTTCATGCCGTTGTAATTCAGTGGATTATGGCTGGCGGTCACTTCAATACCGCCGTCAATGCCCAGATGAAAGGTGGCGAAGTAAATCTCTTCGGTGCCCGACATACCAATATCCAGCACATCCACCCCCGCATCCTGCAGCCCTTTTGCCAGCGCCAGCTTTAGCGTCTCGCTGGTCAGGCGCACGTCGCCACCCAGAACAATCGTTTTTGGCTTCAGGAACTCGCCGTAAGCGCGGCCAATACGCCACGCAATCTCTTCATTTAGTTCTTCGCCCAGCCTGCCGCGAATGTCATAGGCTTTGAAACAGGTTAATTTCGTCATGATTTACCCTTCTTCAGGCAACAGTTAGCCCTCTCCTGACTGGAGATATTTTTCAAAAAATGACTAACCGTTCGTTTGTAGGCCGGATAAGGCGTACACGCCGCCATCCGGCAACGAGGATGTTGTGTTAAGCGCGCCCGTATCTGTCCGCAAACCGCACGACATCATCCTCATCGAGATAAGATCCGGAGCGCACCTCAATCAGATCGAGTGGGATTTTCCCAGGGTTCTCCAGACAATGGGTCGCGCCCAGCGGAATATAGACAGACTCGTTTTCAGCGAGCAGCTTGATATCATCATTAATCGTCACCTTCGCGGTACCAGCCACCACAACCCAGTGTTCAGCCCGGTGATGATGCATCTGCATGGACAATCCCTCACCGGGTTTGACGGTAATTCGCTTCACCTGATAACGGTCTCCGGCATCAATAGAATCGTACTTGCCCCATGGGCGATAAACTTCACGGTGAATATGGTGCTCATGACGTCCGTCAGCTTTAATTTGCTCTACCACTTTTTTAACGTCCTGCACCGCGTTGCGATCGGCTATCAGCACTGCGTCTTTGGTCTGCACCACCACCAGATCTTTCACCCCGACGGTCGTCACCAGGCCAGATTCGGCATACACATAGCTGTTCTCCGTTTTATGGCTAATGACGTCGCCGTGATGCACATTACCTTCAGCGGTATGGGCGCTGATTTCCCACAATGATGACCAGGAGCCAACATCGCTCCAGCCTGCGTTCATTGGCATCACCACCGCATCGGCCGTACGTTCCATAACCGCATAGTCCACAGACTCTTCCGGGCAGGCGAGAAACGCCTGTTCATCAACGCGGATAAAATCGAGATCGGGGTCAACCGTACTCATGGCGTTTTCGCAGGCCTCAAGAATATCGGGACGATATTTTTTCAGTTCTTCCAGATAACGCCCGGCGCGGAATAAAAACATGCCGCTGTTCCAGTAGTAGTCGCCGCTCGCCACGTAAGCCTGCGCGGTTTCCAGATTGGGCTTTTCAACAAACTGCGCCACTTCAAAAGCCACGGCGTCGGTATTCGTCGGTGAAACCTCACCACGACGGATATAGCCGTAGCCGGTCTCCGGCTGGTCTGGCACGATACCAAACGTCACCAGCTTACCCGCACTGGCATAGGGCATCGCATTACGAACCGCCTCGCGAAATGCCTCTTCGTCAGCAATCATGTGATCGGCTGCCAGTACCAGCAGCAGCGGATCTTCACCCGGACTTTGACGTTTTGCCGCCAGCGCGGCCAGCGCTATCGCCGGAGCCGTGTTACGCCCGGCAGGTTCGAGAATAATGTTCTCAGTCAGCTTGTGCAGTTGCCGTAGCTGTTCCGCTACAATGAAACGGTGTTGTTCATTACAGATAACCACCGGGCTTTCGCACTCCACGCCGTTCAGACGGCAGATCGTTGTCTGCAGCATGGTGAGATCGCCTTTCAGACACAGGAACTGCTTTGGATACAGCACGCGGGACAATGGCCATAAACGGCTACCCGAGCCACCGGCCATCACTACCGGAAAGAGTTTGCTTTGACTCATCATGTACCCCGAATATCAGCAATAAATTGACTCAGCACGTTTTCTTTATCCAGCGTGCGTTCGGCATAATCACGTGCCATCGTGTTCACTTTTGGCATCATCAGCGCCCGTTGAATACCGCAGGCCAACGCGTTAACCGACTCCGGCTCCACACACACCGCAATGCCAGGATAAGTGTCACAAAGCTGACCCAACTCGGTTTCAGGCTCGGCGGTAATGACCGCGTTACCGCCAACGGCGAGGATATTGGTCAGTTTGGAGGGCAGTACGGCATCCGCCGCACCGCGCTTTTGTACCACCAGATGACAATCCGCCATCTTGAGCAATGCCGGCAGCGCGTCATAAGATTGCAGTGGAAAGAACATCACATTGTTCAGACCGCGTTCGCTGACCATACTCTCCAGCCGCGCTTTACCACCGCCCTGCCCGACAATCACAAATAGCCAGGGCTGTTCGCTCAACAGGACAGCCGCGTCAACCACGCTCTCCAGCCCCTGCTTTTCACCGATATTGCCCGAGTAAAGAACGATCTTTTGGGAGACAGGCAAGCCCAGTTGCTGACGCAACGCCAGGGCATCGGTATCGTTCACGTCGCGAAAACGTGTCACTTCCGACCAGTTTGGAAAGAAAATAACTTTGTGCGGCGCAACGCCTTTTTCCATGGCTTTGTGCATCATGGTCCGGGAGATGGTCGAAATATGGTCCATATTCAACAGTCCACTGCGCTCAAAGGCGCTGGCCAGTTTTGCCACCATACCGCGCTTGCCTGTGCCCGCCATCCCAAGTCCCAACATGGCATCGACTTCGTAATCCTGAACGTGCAACAACGTGCGCGCGCCACAAAGTTTTGCCAGCAGACGCATGCCCGGCGTACAAAACAGCGTCGGCACCACGCCGATAATGCGGTCCGGCTTCCAGCGACGTTGCGCCAGCAGCGGGAAAAAACTGCTCAGGGCAAAACTGCCCAAATGCAGCAGCCGTTTGAGCGTAGAGGGTTGCTCAGGCACATACAGCGGACAACGCCAGACAATGGCGTCACCCTCTTCACGACGGTAACGCCAGGATGAATAGCGACCGTTGACCTTCCACTGCGGATAATAAGGCGGCGCGGTGATCACCCGAACGTCATGCCCCTGTTGCGCCATCCACTGCACCATTTCACCGGTGTATTTGCCGATACCGGTCAACTCCGGTGAATAGTTGATGCCATACACGAGGATCTTCATAGACCGGGTACTCCGGTCTGGGCCGTTTCACAGAAGTAAGCCCGGCTGTTGTCGTGCACGTGGTCACTGGCCAGAATCTGTGCAGCTGCCAGCCAGCGGTACGCATCATGTTGAACGTCAGGCAGGTGCAGGTCGTTTTCCGACACCCGTAGACGAAATCCCAGCACGATGTAATGCGTTGAGAAATCCTCCCCGGAAAAGTTGTCGTCATAGAAATGCTGCCAGACACCGTAAAACTCCGCAGCGGACAGCGGTAAACGTAACCCCAGCTCAGCTTCAGTAAGCCGCTCAAAGGCCACGCGCAGCGATTCATCTTTTTGCACCCGACCGCCGGGCACGAACCAGTACCCCTGCGCCGGACGATTGAGACGTTTACCGAGCAGAAATTCGCCGTCGGCGTTTTCCACGATTAAATCGATGGAAATCAGCGGGGTTGAACGGACAACGGTGGCAAAATCCTCATGACGTAAAAACATACTTACCCCCGGTAGTGCTGCTGGTTTTCAAGGAACCACTGATATGTACTGGCAAGCCCCGCTTCCAGGGATATCTCGTGATACCAACCCAACTGATGCAACCGCGTGACGTCGAGCAATTTGCGCGGCGTGCCGTCCGGTTTGCTGGCGTCGAACACCACTCGCCCCTTGTAACCCACGACCTGCGCGATGGTCTGGGCCAGTTCACGGATGGTGCAATCAACGCCAGTACCCACGTTGATATGCGACAGCATTGGTTGGGTATATTCCTGCCAGACTTCCTGAGCCAGCTCCATCACATGAATACTGGCCGCCGCCATGTCGTCGACATGCAGAAATTCGCGCATCGGCGTACCGCTACCCCACACCACCACATCCGACGTATTTTGCTCGCGAGCTTCATGAAAGCGGCGCAGCAGCGCCGGGATCACATGCGAATTACTCGGATGGAAGTTGTCATGCGGTCCGTACAGATTGGTCGGCATCACTGAGCGATAATCCCGGCCATACTGCCGGTTATATGATTCGCACAGCTTGATACCGGCAATTTTGGCAATCGCATACGGCTCATTGGTCGGCTCAAGTTGCCCCTGCAACAATTCACTCTCAGCGATTGGCTGGGTGGCTTGCTTTGGATAAATACAGGATGACCCGAGGAACAACAGTTTATTCACGTTATGCAAATGCGCAGCATGAATAATGTTGCTCTCAATTATCATGTTTTCATAAATAAAATCAGCAGGATAAGTATTATTCGCCACAATCCCGCCCACTTTTGCCGCCGCCAGATAAACCTGGTCAATGCGTTCAGTGGCAAAGAACGCCTGCACTGCGCTGGCGTCCAGCAGGTTGAGTTGCTCGCGGGTACGCAGCACCAGCTCTATATTATTTCGCTGAGACAGTTGTCTGACGATGGCGGCCCCCACCATACCGCGATGGCCCGCCACAAAAATACGTTGTGTCTTCATCCTCAGTACTCCAGCGCGATAGCGACCTCGTAACCGTGCGACTTCAGCAGGGAATGTTTCTTCGCCGCATCAAGATCGTTGGCAACCATTTCCGAGATCATCTGGCGCAGCGTAATTTCCGGCTTCCAGCCCAGTTTTTCATGTGCTTTAGCCGGATCGCCCAGCAGCGTTTCCACTTCAGCCGGACGGAAATAACGCGGGTCGACGGCAATCATGACATCTCCAGGTTTTACCCCTGGCGCATCGTGTCCGGTTACGGAAACCACAATGCCTTTTTCATTCACGCCCTCGCCTTCAAAGCGCAATTTAATTCCCAACTGAGCGGCCGCCATTTCCACAAACTGGCGCACGGAATACTGCACGCCGGTGGCAATCACGAAATCTTCCGGTTTATCCTGCTGCAGCATCATCCACTGCATCCTGACGTAATCTTTGGCATGGCCCCAGTCGCGCAGTGAATCCATGTTGCCCAGATACAGGCAAGACTCGAGCCCCTGAGCGATGTTGGCGATCGCTCGGGTAATTTTGCGAGTAACAAAGGTTTCGCCGCGGCGCGGAGATTCGTGGTTAAACAGAATGCCGTTACAGGCATACATACCGTAAGATTCACGGTAGTTGACGGTTATCCAATACGCATACAGCTTAGCAACGGCATACGGCGAGCGCGGGTAGAACGGCGTAGTCTCTTTCTGCGGAATTTCCTGTACCAGGCCGTACAGTTCAGAGGTGGAAGCCTGATAAAAACGCGTTTTCTTTTCCAGGCCGAGGAAACGGATAGCTTCCAGCAAACGTAAGGTGCCGATCGCATCGACATCGGCGGTATATTCCGGTGAATCAAACGACACTGCGACATGACTCATGGCGCCCAGGTTATAGACCTCATCCGGCTGGACCTCTTGTAGAATACGGGTCAGGTTGGAGGAGTCCGTCAAATCGCCATAGTGCAGATGAAATTTGGGATTACCCGAATGCGGATCCTGGTAAATGTGGTCCACACGTTCGGTGTTAAATGATGAAGCGCGGCGCTTAATGCCGTGTACTTCATACCCTTTTTCCAGCAGAAATTCTGCCAGGTAAGAACCATCCTGCCCGGTTACGCCAGTAATGAGAGCGACTTTTGACATGTTATTACCTCTTAAATGATCCCCTCAGGGAGTAACTTTTTCGACGCGTTTGCGCGTGACTACTGCGGGATTTCCCCGACAAACGACATTTGCTGGCAGCGATTTAAAAACGCTGCTTCGTGCTCCGACGACGGTGCCATCGCCAATGGTCACGCCAGGCGCGACAAAGACATCTGTCGCCAACCAGCATTTATCACCAACCACTATCGGTGTGGCGTTAATATCAAAATATTGACTGGCATAATCATGACTCCCGGTGCATAAATAACTTTTTTGCGAAATAACCGCGTGAGCACCAATAGTAATATCACCCAACGTATATAAAACCGCGTCATCACCCACCCAGGCATAATCTCCCAGGGTCAATTTCCACGGATAAGTAATTTTTACTGAAGGTCGAATAACTACGTTTTTTCCTATTTTCGCGCCAAACATGCGTAATAAAAATGCGCGCCAGCGGTACATGACCTGCGGTGACCAGCGAAACAATGTTGCTTGCACTGCCCACCATAATTGGACTTTAATGGCGCCACCACCACGAAAACCAGCAGGCACTTTAAATCCGCTTAAATCCTGCATAATTTGCCCTTACGTTTTTCCATATAAAGCTTTTGTTTTACCGGTTGTGCGCAGACGTAAATATTCTGACAATCCGGTCCAAAAACCTGGCATATGTAATATCTGGCGCTGTACCTTTTTGGCATCCCGGCACAATTCCAGATTATTCGTCGTTGACACGCCACCCATGGAAAACTCTGACACCAGCCCGCTCAGTTTTTTAAAAGCATAACCGGATTTGTATAATCGGGCAGCTAATGCGTAATCGGACGATATTTTATATTGCAAATCATAGCGCCAGACATTCAGTCCAGAGAGCGGAAAGAAGATGGCCTGATGGCTGGCGGGCAGGCTGTGATAAATATACCAACCCGGCTTGGCTCGCCGCTTAATTTTGTTGCCATTGCCGAAATCCAACAACGCATCACCAATAACCATAGTTTTATCGCTTTGCGTTTTCAGCTGACGGATAAAACAAGCCGAATCCGCATGCAGAATATCCCCGGAGTTGAGGAACAGCGCAAACCGCCCGCGCGCCATAGCGATACCTTTGTTCATCGCATCATAGATGCCCTTATCCGGCTCGCTGACAAACCGTAACCGGTGCTCTGCGCTAAGTCCTTCAAGAAAGGATGACGTACCATCAGAAGAGCCGCCATCAACAACAATCCACTCAAAACTGATATCATTCGCCTGCGCCAGATGTGCCAGTGATGCGTGAGTTTTGACGATCCCTTCCAGATTGCGAAAGGCGACGGTGATAATACTGAGCAGCATGTGATTTACCTCGCGATATTCAGCGCCTTGCGCAAAATAAACGGACACACAATTAAAAACGCGTATTCCGGACTAAATACTGAGCCTGTAAAAAACAGCGACAGTGGCGTAAAAAGATAAAGCTGCACCCGATAATTCTGATTATCACCAAACGCATTGATCATCATTTTCATGACTTTCCCCATGTACCATAGGGCTAATATCACCGCGAACCATGAAAAATAAATAATCAGCAGATACAAGCCATTGTCTATTGTTTTACCAACATCTGCACCGTTAAAAATTCCGAATGACGCAACATATTCATAAAGTGAGCCGAATCTCACTACCCCATCAACGTTAAGTAACGAATAACCGACCATCACTAATGGTCCTACGATCCGATAATACGATGACGAACCTTCAGTTCCTAAATCTCCAAGGCGCGTTGCGATGTATGGAAAAGCAAATATCACTCCAACTACAAATACGCTTAATGAGATTATCGCCAGCGGTAGCTTCTTTTTTATCGCATCCTTATTCAGATACTGGAACGCCCACTCCAGAAGATAAAACAAAATAAACGTCATTACCCCTGAAAACGATCCCGATAATATTATCCCTGCCAGAATCATAGCATCGGACTTAGGCGTTTTGATACCAAACTGTTTGATGCTGAGCCAAATTGAGATTAACGCCAGAGCGAAAAATGCCGGTTCGAAATAGAGCGCAGTAGTACGTTTTCCACCAAATTTAATAAAGTTCAGAACATAGCTGTTACTGTAAATAAGATATTTCGAAATAACTTCCATTAAACTGCTGCCGCCACTGAGAATTATCTGCGCCATTTCAACTGCAGCTAACCCCACCACCAGTCCCACCGCCAGCCAGAAAAACCGCAAGATCTTAGTGTAGTTATGCGGTGAAATGGTTTTGAAGCGAATACTCCACACCATGCCAATGATCACCACGGTATAAATAAACAGCATTGCGGACGTCACGTACTTGCTGGCATCCAGTGACTGACCGAACAGATAATTAAACGCCGTCAGCCCGCCCCCCATGCCCAACGCAATCATTAATTTTTTGATATTAATGCGCTCGACAAACAGCAACAGCAGAACGGGTAAGAAGGTGACGATAGTTATTGGGAAGCTCTCGCCAAGCTGGGCGAGTTTGACGTTGACCAGCAAATAAAGCAGCGGTAGCACCAGATAGCTACAGATTCTGATAGAACGAGACATATTCCTCCAGCATCTGTTGCCCACTGTATGCCACCCGGCTGCGCTGGCTGAACGCAGCAAGCGACGTGTCAAACACCGCCTGCGCAATGTCTGATTTTTTCAGTTGCACCAGTTGCAATACGTCCGCTTCGCTGAACGTTTTACCGCCCGATTTTGCCAGTACTTCTTGCGCGGCGTCACTGTGCGTGGCAATAACCGGTACGCCAATGGAAAGCGCTTCGCACAGGATCAGCGGGTAGTTATCAACTCGGGAGCTGAACACCAGGCCATCCATCTCGTTTAGCGCACTCATCAACGTGCGCTTATCGCTTTCAAACCCGTGATTGATGACGTTATCTCCCGCAAATGGCGAAAATTTGCCAAAAGTATGCAGCTCAATTTTGTCTCCGAGCGCTACCATCGCTCGCACCAGTTGCTGGCTGGTTTTCCCGTCATAGCGCAGATCATGAGCCACCACGGCGATTTTCGGTCTACCGCTCCCCTCATGCTTAGCGGGAAGCTCGGCAAGAATGGATTCAGTTGCTACATCGATGCCGTTGTTAATAATACGGCAGCGTCCCACGCCATACAGGCTGTTGAATGCGTCGGCCACATGCTGACTGGGCGAGATAAACTGGCAGCCCAGCGCCAGCATGGCACGAAACATCTGCCGCTTACCGGGTAACTGCTGATGGGCTTTATCGATTTTTACCGGCGGATAGTTACTGAGCGTTGGGCATTTCTGGCAGCCCGTTTTCCAGTTTTCGCAACCATCGGTAAAGGCACAGCGCCCGGTCACGCTCCAGTGATCGTGCAGCGTCCAGACGAAGGTAACATCCGGTTTACACACCTTCACTTTTTGGCAAAAGGTGACCACCTCTTCCAGGTTCAACCAGTAGCTGTGCAACACATGAAAATGCAGGACCTGCGGGCCGCTGGTGCGGATAACTTCACGGTATAACTTGTCGAGATTGCCAAACAGATCGCGGTTCGCGAAACGAAACAGCGCAATGTTCACCGCCGACGTCAGGCGTGGCGTATGTTTGAAAACCTGCGGGTAATTCGCATGGCTGACGCTTTTCTTACCTCCTTTGCCATAGCCATAGACAAAACGCGAGGACAGCCCTTTCTCCAGCGCCCTCAGATGTAAATCTAACGCCACGCCAGCCGCCCCACCTTCTGCGAGCCGCACATTAAACTGTAATATCTTCATTTTATTACCTTCACCCGAGCCTTCTCACCCACGACCAGCGCATTGTCCGGGACGCTATCCACCACGACGCTCCCGGCGCCAATCGTCACGTTATTGCCAATAACAACGTTGCCGAGCAGAGTGACATTCGCTCCCAACTCAACGCCGTTACCAATAACTGGACAGGACGGATCGTTGGTACCCAGATTGCCGATGGTGACACCGTGACGCAGAGTAAAATCATCCCCTGCCACCACGTGTTTATTAATAACCACCCCATAGCCATGATGGATGGTGAAACGACGACCAATAGATGCAGCAGCCTGGATTTCATAGCCGAACAGGCATTCGGTGATAAGGCGATACATCACCAGCACCGGGGCGGCCCACAGGTTATTCAAGACATTTTTTTTACGCCAGACGGAGCAAAAATGGGCAATCCGATAGGCCACCACCATGCAGCAGGGGCGAAGACTCCAGCTATTAGCGCGTAAATCTTCCAGCATACTTAACGACCTCGCATTCCGTCGGCCAGACGCTTGCTGTTGCGAACAGAAAGCAGCGTCAGCAACGTGCGCCAGTTCATCCGTTTGTTGCGGATCTGATAGAGAGTAAACAGCTGATATTTCTTGCTGGCCCGGTCAAATTTGCCTTTGTGTTTACGGTAAAACTGAAAGTAGCCGGAGAATTTTTTCGGCGATGAGGTAATACGCATTTCACCGTGATTGACATGCAGGATCTGCGTTGCCTCTTTTACCTTCCACGGTTTACCGTACGCCACTACCATACGCAGGAAGATGTCGTAATCCTGCGCCGCTTTCAGCGTGGTATCGAACAGGCATGCTTTAAACCGCCACGCCCAGGTAAACACCTGATTACCAATGATATTACGCTTATAAAATTTACGACGTGAATAACCGGATTTCGGATACAGCGGCAGGCTGGCCGGTTGCGAATACACTTCGCCTTCGCAGACATAGTCATTGGCGTACAGAAACGCCCGCGTGACCAGGTGATGGCGGTAGTTAAGAAAGATGCTCAGGCGGTTCGGCGTCCATTCATCATCATCATCAATTCCCGTAATATACTGCCCACTGGCCTGCATAATGGCCTGATTACGCACCGCGCAGGCCCCGGAGTTAGTGGAATTATGCGTATACGACACCCGCGGATCGTTGAGTTCCTCAACAAACTGCTGCAGTTGCTCATACGAGGAAGAGCAATCATCCACAATGATCATCTCCCAGTGAGGATAGTCCTGGCGCAATACCGATTTAATCGCCCGGATAGCCAGCTGTTGACGGTTCCAGGTTGGCATATAAATTGAAATTAGTGGGTTTTCTGTCGTCATTTTCGTTTCCCAAATAAAGTTGCCTGATGGCGCTACGCTTATCAGGCCTACATTCGATATGCGTTGCTGTTCGTTATCTATTTCGAATCCGACGTGTATTCGTATTCGTAGTAACCGTAATCCTGATACCCGCTGGCGCGGCGGAAGATAGAGTTGAGGATCACCCCTTTCACCTGAATGCCGTTTTGCTCGAAGCGACTCAGGCTGGTTTCCACCTCTTTCAACGTGTTGACCGCATAACGGGCCACCATCAGCGTGGTTCCGACGTGACGACCCACGATAGCCGCATCGGTCACAGCCAGTATTGGCGGCGTATCAATCAGCACCAGGTCATAGTGCGAGCTGGCCCAGGCAATCAGTTCGCCGAAGCGCTCGCTCATCAAAAGTTCGGAAGGATTGGGAGGGATTTGACCGCGAGGGATCAGATCGAAATGCGCAATGGATGTCGGTTTCGCGCCAGATGAGATATCCCCCTTGCCGATGAGGATCTCAGACAGACCGTTAACGTTATTGGTCCCCAGCAGCTCGTGGGTATAGCCTTTACGCATATCGCAGTCGATCAACAGCACGCGTTTGTTGGTCTGGCTGATGACCGCCGCCAGGTTGGCGCAGACAAATGTTTTACCAATCGACGGGCTGACGCCGGTCAGCATCAATACGTTATTGCGCGCCTGCATCATGGCAAAGTGCAGGCTGGTACGCAGGCTGCGGACCGCTTCTATCGCGAGATCCGTCGGATTTCCCACCGCCAGTAACTGGCTTTGCTTGTAGCGTTTCACACCTTTGATGGTCTGAACGTTATCACGCGCTTTTTGCCATTCAGACAGCGGAATACTGGCATACACGCTGATACCATGTTCTTCCAGCACCTGCGGGCTTTCAATGCCGCGATTAAACAACGATCGCAGCAATACGCCCACCACTGAAAGCATCAAACCGAGAATGATACTGCCGAGAATGATGAGTGCCGTTTTCGGTTTCAACACGCCAGGCTGGGCAATCGCGGGATCGACGATACGCACATCTCCGACCGTACTGGCCTCGGTGATCTTCAGTTCCTGTTGCTTGTTAAGTAACTGCATATAGACCTGCTGACCAGACTCCACGTCGCGCGTCAGACGGACAATTTCCTGCTGCGTTTTTGGCATCGCCGTTACGCGTCCGTTCAGCTTGCTTTTCTCATCTTCCAGCGCCTGGCGTTTTTCCAGCAACGTGCGGTACGCCGGATGCGCTTTAGTAAACAGCTTGGAAATTTCCGCTTCTTTGAAGGTCAGCTCATTAAGCTGCGCGTCAATATTCACCATTGAATCCAACACCGCTTTGGCTTCCAGCGGCAAATCCACGGAGTCTTTGTCCTGACGAAAAGCATTTAACTTGTTTTCGGCAACGTCCAGCCGGTTACGCACCACGGGGAGTTGCTTTGCCAGAAACGCCAGACTTTTAGCGGCCTCTTCAGATTTACGCTCCACGTTTTGTTGCAGATAGTTGCGGGTAATACTGTCAAGGATCTGGCGGATTTGCTCACGATCTTCGCCGGTAAAGGTCAGGCTCAATACGCCAGTATCTTTTCCGGTTTCCGTCACCATCAGATTATTTTGCAGGGTGTTTATCATGCCCAGCGTGGAGAATTTACGCACGGTAAATTGGCTCTCAGGGCTGGCATGAATAGCCTCCACCAGCATCGTCACGCCATCATGTTCCAGTATCTGCCCTACCTGCCCCTGGGCGCTAAATCCTCCGTCACTCACCAGTTGATAGCGTTTGTCATTCAGCACGCTGATTGTGAAGGTCTGTTCATTCATTGCCTTTGGCAGCGTGAAGGTGGTCACGTTAACTGTTTCGTTCTGACGGCCCATCAACCGATCCCAGCCCGCGCCAAAAATGGGGAACGTATCTTTGGTAACGGCAATATCCAGATTGAGATCGTCTACCGTTTTCCCCAATACCAGCCGTGACTGGATGAGCTGAATTTCCGCTTCAGAGGCCGGAGGTTTGTTCGACAACGCCGAGCCAATATCCTGCACCAGTGAATTTCCGGTATTTTGCTCAATTTGCACCAGCGCATCCGCACTGTAGATTGGTGTGGCAAACAGCGTGTAGATCGCGGCGCACAATGCAAATACCGCGGTGATGCCAAGTACCCACCAGCGGGCTTCCACCACCGTTGCGACCAGACGACCAATATCGATTTCATCATTGCCCGTTACCGGCGCAGCAGACTGTTTAACTTTTTCTGTCATTATTTTCCCTGCTCTGCGTTCAATGCCTGAGCCCATTGGCGGGCAGACCGTTCAAGTAATGCGTACACCGCGTCAAACGCGTCCCGGCTTTTACGATACGGATCGGGGATTTCACGCTCGCTGTCCCAGTGACCAAAGAGCATCACTTTGCCGCGCATCTCCGGCACCATTTCGCACAGAGCAGCAATATGGCGTTTTTCCATGGTCAGGATCAGGTCATATTCCCGGCACATTCGTCCCGAGATCTGCCGGGCACAATGATTCTCCAGAGACAGGTTGTGCGCCTGCGCCACGCTGATGGCGTTCGGATCCGCACCTTTGCCCACCAGCGCCCCGAGGCCGGCAGAAGATACCGTCAACGCCGGATGAAATTGTCTTAACAAGCGCTCTGCCGTCGGGGAGCGGCAAATGTTTCCCACACAGACAACTAATATTTTGTTAAACATGATGATTACCAGTTGTGAAGGTCGCTGGCCGTGTCCGTCATATAGCGAACACCGCTAATAGTCGGCAGCAACTGATTGATCAAACGGTTCCAGCGAGCAACCGGCGCAGTCGTGACATACACCACATCGTAGGGTTGAAGTCGGAATGAGGTCGCCATCACCAGCGATGTCGCATCGGACATATCAAGCTGATAGATATTGGCTATTTTGCCGTTGTTCCCGCCGTCGCCTTTCAGTGGTCGAATAACAAAAATACCGCTGGCGTTGGAGGTGGTCAGATCGATACCTTCCGCATTGCCCAGCGCTTCGGTAAGCGTCATGCCGCTGAAGTCCATTTTGAGGGTGCTCTGTTTTTTCACTTCGCCCATCACAAAGACTTTCAAATCGTCATTACGCGGCACAAACAGAATGTCGCCAGGATAGAGCAGACGGTTCTGGCTCAGGTCGCCATTTTGCATCAGCGCTTGCAGTGAAATGCGTTGCTCTTGCCCTTTATGAGTCAGTACAACGTTGCGCCAGTCTGCCGCCTCGGTAAGACCGCCAGCGGCGTTGATGGCATCGAGAACAGTAAGCGGCACGTTGGTAATGGCCTGCTGGCCGGATTTGTTTACCTGCCCGGAGACATAAGCCTTCTGCGAGCGGAAAGCGGCGATATTAACGTCCACCTGCGGGTCAGCAATGTACTTCGCTAAGCGCCCGGTAATATCACTACGAATTTCAGCCAACGTCTTTCCTACTACGCTGACTTTGCCAATGTAGGGGTAAAACATGGAGCCATCAGGCTGAACCCAGTTGCCGGTATCGCTTGAGCTACGATACTGCCCGGCGGGGGTGGTAAGTTCAGGGTGATCCCAGACGGTCACATTCAGGACATCACCCGGACCAACCCGATACTGATACCCGGCAATCTCCTGGTCGAGAGACATATTAGGCTGTGCAACATTTGGTCGGGGGCGTAATTGTTCGACCAGCCGCGGGGTGAGTGGATAAACATTCACCATGCGATCGATATCAAAATCAGCGTCCTGCTGTTTAATCACATCTTTGCCCATCGTAGACATATTGCTGCCCGGAAGCACGGTACAACCGTTTATCAAGATTACCGATACCAATACTGGCATCAATTTAAGTTTGGATTTCATCATTGATTATTTATCACTTTGGCAGAGTAATTATCACATGCAATCTAAATAGCGACTTCGCCTGTACGCATTTACCTTGCCGTTAATTGAAATGGAATTTAACTGGCATCAATCCTAAAAAAAATGAATTCATCTGCGGTCTCTTGACAGAAGAATTTAGGCTTGTTTCAGGCGACCAGACACGCTACCGCCCCTGGCTTCAATAGCTACCAATGCACTGATTAATTTAAATTTTTATCTTCTCCTTTATTTTCATCACATTTACAGCGGCAACGCATCAGAAATAGCGCCTCTGATTGACGAGGAAATATTTGCCTTTTGATTATTACCGCAGGAATTGTTGCAGCTAAGAGAATGTCAGACAAGATAACAAGCCGCCAACAACTCGCTTTTAAGATTAATATTAAGCGTTGAATTTGTATATTTTTAGGATTTTATTGATGTTGACAATATTGATATAGAAATATCCACCTGCGATATTTCCTAAATATATTTGGATTAATAAAACTATTTCCTGTAGTTACATTAAGGCTCATATCCTGCATTTGACCGGATATCGCTGACAGAGAAATCCCTCCTCGCCATTGCATTTTTCGCCAGTTTTACCCATGATCGAATTGTGACAATTGTCATACAACTATGGGTATAGCATTTACTATGGAATGGATTGCCGATCCGTCAATCTGGGCCGGACTGGTCACGTTAATCGTGATCGAACTTGTTCTTGGCATTGATAATCTTGTTTTTATTGCCATCCTCGCGGAGAAACTGCCTCCAGCCCAGCGGGATAAGGCGCGTATTACCGGGCTACTGCTAGCGATGGTCATGCGCCTGCTGCTGCTGGCATCAATTTCCTGGCTGGTGACGCTGACCACGCCGCTGTTCAGCATTCGCGACCTGAGCTTCAGCGCCCGCGATCTGATCATGCTATTCGGTGGTTTCTTCCTGCTGTTTAAAGCCACTATGGAGCTAAATGAACGGCTGGAAGGAAAAGACAGCGATAACCCCACCCAACGTAAAGGTGCAAAGTTCTGGGGTGTCGTCGCGCAAATCGTGGTGCTGGACGCCATCTTCTCTCTGGATTCCGTCATTACAGCCGTTGGGATGGTCGATCACCTGGCGGTGATGATGGCTGCGGTAATCATCGCCATCAGCCTGATGGTGCTGGCCAGCAAGTCGCTGACGCGCTTTGTTAACAGCCATCCAACGATTGTCATTCTTTGTCTGAGCTTCCTGCTGATGATTGGTTTCAGCCTGGTTGCCGAAGGATTTGGTTTCCATATCCCGAAAGGTTACCTGTACGCCGCCATCGGCTTCTCGGTGATGATTGAAGCATTGAATCAGTTGGCTATCTTTAACCGTCGTCGCTTCTTGTCTGCCAACCATACCTTACGCCAGCGCACCGCTGAGGCGGTGATGCGGCTGCTGAGCGGGCAAAAAGAAGACGCCGAACTGGATGCCGAAACTGCGGCGATGCTGGCGGATCATCATGAAGGACAGATTTTTGCCCCTCAGGAGCGACGGATGATTGAACGCGTGCTGAACCTTAATCAGCGTACCGTCAGCAGCATCATGACCTCGCGCCACGATATTGAACACATCGACCTCAATGCGCCCGAAGCAGAAATCCGCGCTTTGCTGGAAAAAAACCAACATACGCGTCTGGTGGTCACCGGCGAAGATGAGCAGGAAGAGTTGCTCGGCGTGGTGCATGTCATCGACCTGTTGCAGCAGTCCCTGCGCGGTGAGCCGCTCGATTTACGCGTCTTGATTCGTCAGCCTCTGGTGTTCCCGGAGACCCTGCCGCTGCTTCCGGCGCTTGAGCAGTTCCGTAATGCCCGAACGCACTTCGCTTTTGTGGCCGATGAATTTGGATCCGTCGAAGGGATTGTCACACTCAGCGACGTCATGGAAACCATCGCAGGTAACCTGCCGAACGAGGTAGAAGAGATTGATGCCCGCCATGATATCCAGAAAAATGCTGACGGTACCTGGACCGCTAACGGACATATGCCGCTGGAAGACCTGGTGCAGTACGTGCCTATCCCGTTGGACGATAAGCGTGAATATCACACCATTGCCGGGCTGTTAATGGAGTACTTGCAGCGCATCCCGAAAACCGGGGAGGAAGTACAGGTTGGCGATTTCCGATTGAAAACCCTGCAGGTGGAAAATCATCGCGTGCAAAAAGTCCAGCTGATACCGCTGCACAATGAAGAAGAGATGGATTACGAAGTGTAGTTCAAGAGCCGGAGGCGGCATCATCCGCCATCCGGCAATATGAATCAGAGTTTATCCAGCAACTTTTTAACATCCTTGCCGTTGCGAGAGTCTTTGTTGCGATCGGCCCAGTCATTCAGACGACGTTTCGCTTCATCCTGCAGATGCTTACGCAAAAGCTGGTCGACCTGCAGATTGTAGTTCAGCGCCTGCCACTGACCGTAGACTCTGAGAGGTACCGGGGTGGCCTTCAGGAAGTTAATTAGCTTACTTTCGCCATCCCAGCCGCCGAGGACGCGAATATTAAACAGCGTGTCGCAATTCTGCTTCACCAGATCCAGCGTTCCCTTACCGGTCAGCGCCAGCATCGACGACTCACCGGCCATGTTATCCAGCGTCACCTCGCCATTATCCAGCGTCATATCGGTTACAAAACGATCGAGGCGAGTCACGTTATCCAGGTTTTGCTGGGCTTTAACATCCCCACCGCTACGCTCGACGGCCTGTTGTATCATCTGCTGGAAGTTCATCCCTTCCATTCGCGTATCGTTCATTTCGACATGGGCCTGCCCTTGCCAGCTATGACGAAACGCCTGAGCATCGATATCTGAGCCAGAGAAATCACCCGCCAGCGACAGTTTACCGGTGAGGGCGATTGGATAGTCGAAAGCTTTCAGGATAGTACCAATTTCTACGCCATCCAGCCGCGGATGGAAGACCGCTCGCGGCTGCCCTTTTCTGGCATCCAGCGTACCGGGAAGCGACACCAGCCCGCCGTCACTTTTCCCCTGCAACTGGGCAACGTTCAATAAGCCGAACTGGTTGTCAATTTTTGCCGAGACATTGTCAAACGCCATTTTCCGCCACAGCACTTTGTCAGCCTGCAAAGCGATGTCTGCCGAAAAGCCCTTAAGTCCCTGATACGAAACGGCATCAACCTGCGAAGCAATGACGGGGCGCGCCAGCGTTGGCTGACTCTGACCTTGCTGAGCCTCACCGTTAGTGGTCGTCGCAGCCTCACGTTGTACGAGCAGATTATCCAGATTGAGCTGGCCAAACTTGAGGTCGACGACCCATTCTGGTTTATCCAACAATGACACGTGAACTTGCCCGGCGAGAGAGCTGTCGTTAGCGGTCAAATGAATCTGGCTAAACGCGAGCTGTTTTTTCTCTTCCAGCCACTGTGCCTGAAGCTGTCCCTGACCCTTGATCCCCTGCGCCGGCAGATCGGCTCCCTGCAGTTGCCAGCTTAGCTGTTGAATATTCGCGGATAAGTTGTGCGGATAGTCGGAAGCATCGACGGTGCCGTTGAAAGATAAAGCAAGGTCACGCTGATCGCGGTTCACGCGCCCGGAGAAATCAAACGTGCCGCGGTGCTGGTTATCCTGTTCCATGTCCAGACGAATATCGCGAACCGTGACCTGCTCATCGTCTTCATGCTGGAAGACCAGGACACTATCGGCAACGCGCAGGCGCGCGATGTCAAACGACCACCCTCTGTCTTCAGCCAGGTCGGGCAACGTATTGTCTTTTGGAGCCACGGGCGCATCTTCGCCGCGCACCGCTTCAGTTTGCGGGGTCAGTTGAATCACCGCGCCTTTGAGCATCACCTGCTTCACGCTGAGCTGGTGACTCAATAGTGGCCACAACGCGACGTCAAGACGCATATTATCGGCACGAATCAGGGGTTCGCTGGCGCCTTCAGCCGTTAACACCATGCGCCCCGAGAGGATACTCAGTTGAGGCCAAACGTGCCAACGCAGAGGACCATCCAACTGCAGTTGATATCCGCTACGCGCCGCAACCTGCTTGACCATATACGCGCGGAAATCATTCGGATTCACCAACAGTACTAACGCAGAAAAACCGGCCACCAGCACGACCAGTAAGATCATCAGCGTCGTCAGAAATCGTCTCATGCTATCCCCAATGGACTGAAAAAACTCAGTCTTTATCGATTCGGCTGGCAACGGCGCCCTGCTGATCGCGATACTTTGCATCCTGACGACGGTTGTAAGGTCGCGCCGCCGGACCAGAAAGCGGTTCGAAGCTTAATGCGCCAATCGGCATGCCTGGACGCAGGGCCAGCGGTAGTTTCCCGGAGTTGTAAAACTCCAGTACGATGCAGCCAGACCAGCCCGGATCGATACGGTGTGCGGTGACGTGTACCATCAGTCCCAGACGCGCCAATGAAGAACGTCCATCTAACCAACCGACGAGATCGGAAGGCAGCGTCACGGATTCGAACGTCACTGCCAGCGCCAGTTCGCCCGGGTGCAGGAAAAACGCCTCGCCGTCTTTAAGGACGATTTCATCACTCATCACGCGATCCAGCGCGGCGCTGACTTCATCTTTCGGCCCGCTCAAATCGATATACGCCGCCGTATGACCGCGGAACGTACGGAATTTGTTGCCAAGGCGCACATCTACCGTGGCGCCGTTGATTCGCTCGACAGGAGGGCGTGGATTGATCGACAGGCGACCTTCATCCAACCAGGCTTCAATATCTCGGTCACATAAACGCATGGCACTTTCTCCTTTCGTGCTTCAACCCCTTAATGCCAGGTGCGTTAAGGGTGAACCAGGTTATCACTGAACGGTACACAATTCGCTGAACTTATTCAAAGAACTGACTGATTTTAGCCTTCAGAATATCGATGGCGATGCGGTTTTTACCCCCGCGCGGCACAATGATGTCGGCGTATTGTTTTGAAGGCTCAATAAATTGCAGGAACATCGGGCGGACGGTTTTCTGGTATTGCGCCATCACAGAATCCATTGAACGACCACGTTCGTTCACATCCCGCTTGATACGGCGCATCAGGCAAATATCCAGCGGCGTATCGACAAAAATAGAGAAGTTCATCTCATCGCGCAAACGCGCATCCGTCAGCAGCAAAATGCCTTCCAGGATGATGACTTTTTTGGGTTCGATGTGAATAGTGTCTTGCGTGCGCGTATGCTCAACGTAGCTGTACACAGGCAGCTCAATGGCACTGCCGCGTTTCAGAGTTTGCAAATGTTGGAACAGCAGGCTGTGATCCATCGCGTTCGGATGGTCGTAGTTGGTTTTTACACGTTCTTCCATCGACAGATGGCTTTGATCTTTGTAATAGCTGTCTTCGGGAATAACGCCAATATGTTCGTCACCGACTTGTTCACGCAATTCGCGATAAAGAGTACTGGCAATAAGACTCTTGCCGGAAGCCGATGCGCCGGCAATGCCGATAATGACGCACTGATGGGACTGATCAGTCATAAATTTAGCGACCTGATTAACCTGGATGTAAGGAAGGGCGGCGCCGAAACGCCAAACGCGGCAATTATAGGGATTTCAGCAGCGCGATGCCAGCCCAGCCTGCACCAATGCTGTCCCTGTCGCAAATTTAAACGGTCATATTTAAAGCATGCGCTACATTTATTCATCAGCCTTAGTAATTAATAGCTTGAGAGTGTTAATTTATGAGCAGCTGGCGTATAAATTGTAAATTATTTGTACTAGCATAATCCCAGATTAAATGTGATGCGTCCGGCATCTCTACTGGGCGACACCGGCTATTTGGGTAGAGTGGTAATGAGTAAACAATCCCAACATGTTTTAGTTACCTTACCTCATCCTCTACTGCGCCTGGCCAGTTTAGGTCTGGTGGCTTTCATCTTTACGCTGTTCTCGCTGGAACTGTCTCGATTCGGTGCACAACTGGCGCCGCTGTGGTTTCCGACCTCGATCATGATGGTGGCTTTTTATCGTCATGCAGGAAAAATGTGGCCAGGAATCGCGCTGGCGTGCTCATTTGGTAACATCGGGGCTTCTTTACTCTTTTTCCCCGGCGAGTCGCTTAGCTTTACCTACACAGCCATCAACATTATTGAGGCTGTCGTTGGGGCAATGTTATTGCGCAAACTACTGCCCTGGTACAATCCCTTAAAAAATCTTAACGACTGGGCACGCCTGGCGTTCGGCAGCGCCGTTGTCCCTCCGCTATTGGGTGGTTTACTATTGTGGTTACTTTTACCGCGGGAAACGTCGTTAAATACTTTTCTTATTTGGGTGCTCTCAGAATCCATCGGCGCGCTGGCGCTGGTGCCGTTAGGTTTACTGTTTAAGCCACATTATTTGCTGCGCCACCGCAATCCGCGATTACTGTTCGAGACGTTAATTACGCTCCTGGTAACCCTAACGTTCAGTTGGCTGTCCATGATGTATCTTCCATGGCCTTTTACCTGCGTAATCGTCCTGTTGATGTGGAGCGCTGTGCGTCTGCCGCGCATGGAGGCGTTTTTAATTTTCCTCAGCACCGTGATGATGGTTTCGCTGATGCTTGCCGCCGACCCTTCGCTGCTCTATACCCCCAAGCCCAATATGATGACGGATATCCCCTGGCTGCCGTTTTTGATGATTTTGCTACCAGCCAATATGATGACCATGGTGATGTATGCGTTTCGGGCCGAACGCAAGCACATCTCAGAAAGCGAATCGCGCTTTCGCAACGCCATGGAGTATTCGGCAATTGGCATGGCGCTGGTCGGTACCGAGGGGCAATGGCTACAGGCCAATAAAGCCTTGTGCCAGTTTCTGGGCTATAGTCAGGATGAGCTGCGTTCGCTCACCTTCCAGCAATTAACCTGGCCGGAAGATCTGAATAATGACCTCGAACAGTTGGAGATGCTGACTCGCGGTGAAATCAACAGCTATTCCATGGAAAAACGCTATTACACCCGCGAGGGCGAGGTTGTCTGGGCCTTGCTGGCGGTGTCACTGGTACGTCATAGCGACGATACCCCACTCTACTTTATTGCGCAGGTTGAAGACATTAACGATCTGAAGCATACCGAGTGGATCAACAAACGGCTGATGGAGCGCATCACGCTCGCTAATGAAGCCGGGGGGATCGGCATTTGGGAATGGGAACTGCAGCCTGATGTGATCAGTTGGGATAAGCGTATGTTTGACCTCTACGAAGTCCCTGCGCATATCAAACCCAGTTGGCAAGTCTGGTATGAGTGCGTTGTACCTGAAGATCGCGAACACGCCGAAAATGTGATTCGCGATTCGCTGGCCGCTCGGGCTCCCTTTAAGCTTGAGTTTCGTATTGCGGTAAAAGATGGCATCCGGCACATCCGCTCTCTGGCTAACCGGGTGCTGAATAAAGACGGCGAAGTTGAACGCTTACTTGGCATCAATATGGATATGACAGAAGTAAAGCAGCTCAACGAAGCGTTGTTCCAGGAAAAAGAACGTCTGCACATTACGCTGGATTCCATCGGCGAAGCGGTTATTTGTATTGATGTCGACATGAATGTGACTTTTATGAACCCGGTCGCCGAGAAAATGAGCGGCTGGCAGCAGGAAAGCGCGATCGGCATTCCGCTCCTGACGGTGTTGCGAATTACTTTCGGCGATAACGGCCCGCTGATGGAAAATATCTACAGTGCAGACATGTCGCGTACGGCCATCGAGCAGGAAGTGGTGTTGCATTGTCGCAACGGCAACAGTTATGACATTCAGTACAGCATCACCCCCCTCAGCACTCTCGATGGCGGTAGCATTGGCTCGGTGCTGGTCATTCAGGATGTCACCGAGTCACGTAAAATGCTGCGCCAGCTTAGCTACAGTGCCTCGCATGACGACCTGACGCAGCTGGCAAATCGGGTCAGCTTTGAAAACCATCTCAAGCAGTTGCTGCATACGGTACACGACGCACACCAGCGTCATGTGCTGGTTTTTATCGATCTGGATCGCTTTAAAGCGGTGAATGATAGCGCAGGCCATGCCGCGGGCGATGCCCTGCTGCGTGAACTCTCTTCGCTGATGCTAAGCATGCTGCGATCCAGCGATATGCTGGCGCGCCTTGGCGGCGATGAGTTTGGCCTGCTGCTGCCAGATTGTAATATCGAAAGCGCCCGCTTTATCTCAGGTCGTATCATCAACGCGGTTAACGATTACCACTTTATGTGGGAAGGCCGTTTGCACCGTATTGGCGCCAGCGCGGGGATTACGTTGATTGATGAGAAAAACCATATCGCGACCGACGTTATGTCTCAGGCGGATATCGCCTGCTACGCGGCGAAAAACAGCGGACGTGGACGAGTGTGCGTCTATGAACCCCAGCAAAGCCAGGCCCATGCCTCGCGTAGCCAACTGTCACTGGACGAACAAAGACACACCATCACACACAACCCCATGCTGATGATCGCCAGAGGCGTGGCTTCACCGCGTATCCCAGAGACGTTTAGCTTCTGGCTGATATCGTTACGCTTAGGGACCGCAGAAGGCGAAGTGATTGAAGAGCACACTTTCCGTAATGGGCTGGTCGATCCCGCGTTGAATCAAGCGCTCGACCGGCGGGTATTCAGCGAATTCTTCCAGAATGCTGCTTCGGCTGTCGCCAGCAAGGGCCTCAGTATTGCCCTGCCCCTTTCAGCCGCCGGGCTGCTCAATTCAGAACTTATTGATGAGCTACTGGATCAATTGCAACACAGTCCGTTACCGCCACGGTTGCTGCATCTGACCGTTCCGGCTAGCGCCATCAAAACCAATTCAACACAGGCGATATCCGCCCTGCATCGGCTACGTCAGTTCGGCTGTCGAATTGTGTTAAGCCAGGTCGGTCGTGATTTAGAGCTTTTTGACAACCTGAAGTATCACATTGTCGATTACCTGTTGCTCGACAGCGAGCTAAGCGCCAGCGCTCACGGCGACCTGATTGATGAAATGTGGGTGTCCATTATCCAGGGCCATGCCCAGCGCCTGGACATTAAAACCATCGCTGGCCCGGTGCAACTGCCACTGATCATGGATGCACTTTCAGGCATCGGTATCGACATGATTTATGGCGATATTATTGCCGATGCCCAACCGCTGGAACTGCTACTGAATACCAGTAATTTCGCCATCAACTGACGGATTCCAGCCATCCGTATACCAGATATGCAAAAGCGCATAGGAGCGCCAGGGCTTCCAGCGCTCGGCATAGCGCCGGATCTGCGCTGGCGTCATGCCGGGAAAACGCTGTTTAATCAGGTAATCATCCGGCAGAAAAACATCTTTCGCCTGCCAACCACGTAGCGCGAAATAGTTGGCGGTCCAGCGTCCTATCCCGGGAAAGGTTTGTAGCTGCTTAACGCCTTGCTCAATATCGTCCGGGGCTGTTGTCGCAAGCGTGCCCTCAAGCGTTGCGCGAGCAAGGTGAATCAACGCCTCAGCGCGTTTGAGCGGCATGCCTAACGCTTTCAGGTCCAGTGGTTCTGCGTTAGCAAGCGCTTCAGGCACAGGAAAACAAACGTACCCCGGCGCATCTTCCAGCGTATCCCCATAAGCGTGCGCTACTTTCGCCGTCAGTTTTGCTGCCATCGCCACGCTGACTAACTGGCCTAAAATTGCCCGTACCCCTTGCTCAAACGCATCGACACATCCCGGCAGACGCAGTCCCGGACGCGCCGCACCGAGGTTGCCCAGCGCGCTGACAATTTGCTGCGGGCAACAGGTAAGATCGAACAAGCGTGTTATTCTTGCCAGGCACTCGGAGGCTACCGGTTGCAATCCTGAGCTTAACGTCACGTGTAGCACGTTGGCGTGCAAATCTGGTACGACGCGCACCAGACCATGATGCTTCCCTATGGACAGGCTTCTGGCATAACTCAGTTCTTCTACAGTTTCGATACCTTCAACCGCACGGGCGGCAAGAAATCCCAGCATCCAGGGCCAGTCATAAGGCGGTTGCCAGCTCAGCGTGAACATTCGGTTTTCCTTTTTAAGCAAACCTACAGCATAAACGGTATTCAACTGATGCGCCTTGCTTTCATATTCCAGTTGTCGGAGCGTCAACATTTCGTTAAAGTCACGCCCCTTCTTCACTGGCATGGGGATTTTTACGGTGTTTATTGGTTTTGACTACGGTACGGCAAACTGTTCAGTGGCCGTTATGCGTGACGGGCAGCCTCACCTGCTCAAAATGGAAAATAACAGCACGCTTCTGCCCTCAATGCTTTGCGCACCAACGCGCGAAGCGGTCAGCGAGTGGCTGTATCGCCACCACGACGTCCCGACCACGGACGATGAAACGCAGGCGCTGCTTCGCCGTGCAATGCGCTATAACCGCGAAGAAGACATTGACGTTAACACCAACAGCGTGCAGTTCGGTCTGGCGTCGCTGGGTCAGTATATTGAAGACCCGGAAGAGGTGTACTTCGTTAAATCGCCAAAATCATTTTTGGGTGCCAGCGGTCTGAAGCCGCAGCAGGTTGCGCTGTTTGAAGATCTGGTCTGCGCGATGATGCTGCACATACGCAACCAGGCGCAAAACCAGTTGCCGGAAGCCATCACTCAGGCTGTTATTGGTCGTCCCATCAACTTCCAGGGGTTAGGTGGCGATGACGCCAACGCCCAGGCGCAAGGTATTCTTGAACGTGCGGCCAAACGCGCCGGTTTTCAGGATGTCGTCTTCCAGTACGAGCCAGTAGCGGCGGGACTGGATTACGAAGCCACGTTGCAGAATGAGAAACGCGTCCTGGTGGTGGATATTGGCGGGGGTACGACCGACTGTTCACTGCTGCTGATGGGGCCGCAATGGCATCAGCGCGCCGATCGCGAAAACAGCCTGCTCGGGCACAGTGGCTGCCGCGTAGGCGGGAACGATCTGGATATCGCGCTGGCGTTTAAACACCTGATGCCATTGCTTGGTATGGGCGGCGAAACTGAAAAAGGTATCGCTTTGCCTATTCTGCCCTGGTGGAACGCGGTCGCAATCAACGATGTTCCCGCGCAAAGTGATTTCTACAGCAGCGCCAACGGTCGATTGCTCAACGATCTTGTCCGCGACGCGAGAGAAGCCGATAAAGTCGCTCTGCTGCTTAAAGTCTGGCGCGAGCGTCTAAGCTATCGCCTGGTACGCAGTGCAGAAGAGAGCAAAATCGCGCTTTCCGATCAGGCCATTGTTACGGCGGCGATACCGTTTATCAGCAACACGCTGGCAACCGATATCAGTCAATACGGACTGGAAGCTGCGCTCAACCAGCCATTGGCGCGCATTCTTGAGCAGGTTCAGTTGGCGCTGGAAAACGCGCAGGAAAAACCGGACGTGATTTACCTGACCGGCGGCAGTGCGCGTTCGCCGCTGATTAAAAAAGCACTTGCCCAGCAGCTTCCGGGGATCCCGATCGCAGGTGGCGATGATTTCGGTTCCGTTACCGCCGGACTGGCCCGCTGGGCTGATGTTGTTTTCCGCTAAGCCGCTCGCAAGCTGAAAGGTGTGCGTATTGACATCACCGTTGCTGTGGCTTATTTTCAGGAGTGAGGGTTAGGGAGGGTTTCCCCTCCCCCTGGTGTCTTAGTAAGCCGGTAAGCTAATGACTAAGAGTATCACCAGTATGATGACCTGCTTCATCATAACCCTTTCCTTATTTTGGCCCCTTCCTCGGGAGGGGCTTTCCCGTTCCAGCGTCCCGCTGAAATCTCTGGCTTTCCTCCTTTTTGCCTTAAACGCACTCTAGCGCACTATTTCTTCTTCGCCGTTTTCAGCGCTTAATGTTGCGTAACGCCTCGCAAAGCCGCGTCAGCATTCAGACGAATCCCGACAGTGTTTCATAATTCCTCCATTTTTCTCCCTTGTTCGCTGGCTAAACTAGTATCATTCCGCGAATCGTTTCAGGATGAGAAACTTATAACAATGAAAGGCAGTAAAAAATCCCGCTGGGTGATAGCAATCGCGATCGTCGTGGCCACCGTCGCCGCCATCTGGTTCTGGCATAGCCGCAGCGGCTCCCAGGAAACCGCACCGGGCGCAACCAAACCCGCGCAGAATGCGCCAGGTTCAGGGCGGCGTGGAATGCGCTCCGGACCGTTAGCTCCCGTCCAGGCTGCCACCGCCGCCGTTGAAGCCGTTCCGCGTTATCTGACAGGGCTGGGTACCATTACTGCCGCAAATACCGCTACGGTACGTAGTCGGGTAGATGGTCAGCTCATCGCCTTGCACTTCGAGGAAGGACAGCAGGTGAAAGCCGGCGACCTGCTGGCAGAGATAGATCCCAGCCAGTTCAAAGTCGCTCTGGCTCAGGCGCAGGGACAACTGGCAAAAGATAAAGCCACGCTGGCGAATGCCCGTCGCGATCTTGCCCGTTATCAACAGCTGGTAAAAACCAATCTGGTCTCCCGCCAGGAGCTGGATGCCCAGCAGGCACTGGTAAATGAAACGTTAGGGACAATCAAAGCTGATGAAGCCAGCGTCGCCAGCGCTCAGTTGCAGCTCGACTGGAGCCGGATAACCGCCCCTGTTGATGGTCGTGTCGGTCTGAAACTGGTCGATATCGGCAACCAAATTTCCAGCGGCGATACCACCGGTATCGTCGTTATTACGCAAACGCATCCTATCGACCTGATATTCACTTTGCCTGAAAATGACATTGCTACCGTAATCCAGGCGCAAAAATCGGGAACGCCGTTAAAGGTCGAAGCCTGGGACCGAACCAATTCGCAAAAGCTGAGCGAAGGCGTCCTGCTCAGTCTCGACAATCAGATTGATGCCACCACCGGAACCATTAAAGTTAAAGCCCGCTTTAACAATCAGGATGATGCTTTATTCCCTAACCAGTTCGTTAACGCTCGCATGCTGGTCGACACACAACAAAATGCCGTTGTGATCCCAACAGCTGCCCTGCAAATGGGCAATGAGGGCCATTTTGTCTGGGTACTGAACAGCGATAACAAAGTGAGCAAACATCTGGTTAAACCCGGTATTCAGGATAGCCAAAAAGTGGTGATCTCCGCTGGATTGTCCGCTGGCGATCGGGTCGTAACCGACGGTATTGACCGCCTGACGGAAGGCGCAAAAGTCGAAGTCGTTGAGGCGCACGATGCCTCAGCGACGGGCGAAAAAACTGCGCCACGCGGATACAGCAAAAAAGGAGCCAACTCCTGATGCAGGTGTTACCTCCGGACAACACAGGCGGGCCATCGCGCCTGTTTATTCTGCGCCCCGTCGCCACCACGCTGCTGATGGTGGCGATTATGCTTGCCGGTGTTATCGGTTATCGCTTCCTGCCGATCGCCGCCTTACCCGAAGTCGATTACCCCACGATCCAGGTTGTTACGCTCTATCCCGGCGCCAGCCCGGACGTCATGACCTCGGCAGTCACCGCACCGCTTGAGCGTCAGTTCGGACAGATGTCAGGCTTAAAACAGATGTCCTCGCAAAGTTCCGGCGGCGCATCGGTAGTAACACTGCAGTTCCAGCTCACGCTGCCGCTGGACGTTGCTGAACAGGAAGTCCAGGCTGCGATTAACGCCGCCACCAACCTGTTACCGAACGATCTGCCTAACCCGCCGGTGTACAGCAAGGTAAATCCGGCGGATCCACCGATCATGACGCTGGCGGTCACCTCCAGCGCCATGCCGATGACGCAGGTGGAAGATATGGTCGAGACCCGCGTCGCGCAGAAAATATCCCAGGTTTCCGGCGTCGGTCTGGTGACGCTGTCCGGTGGACAACGTCCAGCAGTGCGCGTGAAGCTTAACGCACAGGCTATTGCCGCTCTCGGTCTGACCAGCGAAACCATCCGTACGGCCATTACCGGCGCTAACGTCAATTCGGCAAAAGGGAGTCTTGATGGCCCAACGCGTGCCGTTACCCTTTCAGCCAACGACCAGATGCAGTCCGCAGACGAATATCGTCAGCTCATTGTTGCCTATAAAAATGGTGCGCCGGTTCGTCTGGGCGATGTCGCCACTGTCGAACAAGGTGCAGAAAACAGCTGGCTGGGCGCATGGGCCAATAAGCAACAAGCTATAGTCATGAATGTTCAGCGCCAGCCTGGAGCGAACATCATCTCCACGGCAGACAGTATCCGCCAGATGCTGCCGCAGCTCACCGACAGCCTGCCCAAATCAGTTAAGGTCAGCGTACTTTCGGATCGTACGACCAATATTCGTGCGTCTGTTGCTGACACCCAGTTCGAGCTGATGCTGGCGATTGCGCTGGTAGTCATGATTATCTACCTGTTTTTGCGCAATATTCCGGCGACTATTATTCCCGCCGTCGCCGTTCCGCTATCGTTAATCGGTACCTTCGCGGTAATGGTGTTTCTTGATTTCTCTATCAATAACCTGACCCTCATGGCGCTAACCATCGCGACAGGCTTTGTGGTGGATGACGCTATCGTGGTCATCGAGAATATTTCGCGCTATATCGAAAAAGGCGAAAAACCGCTAACTGCCGCCCTGAAAGGTGCAGGTGAGATTGGGTTTACCATCATCTCTCTGACATTTTCACTGATCGCCGTGCTGATCCCGCTGTTGTTTATGGGGGATATCGTGGGCCGGTTGTTCCGTGAGTTTGCCGTTACGCTGGCCGTGGCGATTCTGATTTCCGCCGTCGTATCACTCACCCTCACGCCGATGATGTGCGCACGTATGCTTAGTCAGGCCTCATTGCGTAAGCAAAACCGCTTCTCCCGTGCCTCGGAGCGAATGTTCGAACGCATCATAGCCGGGTACGGCCACTGGCTGGCAAAAGTGCTTAACCACCCTTGGCTCACGCTGGGCGTGGCACTCAGCACGCTGGCACTGAGCGTCATGCTCTGGGTCTTTATTCCCAAAGGTTTCTTCCCAATCCAGGACAACGGCATTATCCAGGGTACGCTACAGGCACCGCAGTCCAGCTCATTTGCCAGCATGGCCCAGCGCCAGCGTCAGGTTTCAGATGTCATCCTTCAGGATCCGGCAGTAGAGAGCCTGACCGCTTTTATTGGCGTGGATGGCACTAACCCGGCACTGAACAGCGCACGTTTGCAAATCAATCTTAAACCGCTGGATGAGCGCGACGATCGCGTACAGAAAGTGATCGCGCGGCTACAGGACGCGGTTGACAGAGTACCCGGCGTCGACCTTTATCTTCAGCCCACCCAGGATCTGACGATTGATACCCAGGTCAGCCGGACGCAATATCAGTTTACGCTGCAAGCAACGTCCCTGGATGCCCTCAGCACCTGGGTTCCACAACTGTTAGCAAAACTACATCAGCTACCGCAACTGTCCGATGTCAGTAGCGACTGGCAGGACAAAGGCCTGGTGGCGTATGTGAACGTCAATCGCGACAGCGCCAGCCGTTTAGGCATCAGCATGGCGGATGTCGATAACGCTCTGTACAACGCTTTCGGCCAGCGACTGATTTCAACCATTTACACCCAGGCAAACCAGTATCGCGTGGTGTTAGAGCATGACACTAATAGTACGCCGGGACTTGCCGCGCTCGACACTATCCGCCTGACCAGTAGCGAAGGCGGCGTGGTACCGCTCAGCGCGATAGCAAACATTGAACAGCGTTTCGCCCCACTGTCGATTAACCATCTCGATCAGTTCCCGGTCACCACCATCTCGTTCAACGTGCCGGACGATCATTCACTGGGCGATGCGGTGCAGGCGATTCTGGATGCCGAAAAAACGCTTAACCTGCCCGTGAATATTACCACCCAGTTCCAGGGCAGCACGCTCGCTTTCCAGGCCGCGCTGGGTAACACCATCTGGTTGATTGTGGCTGCGGTTGTCGCGATGTATATCGTGCTCGGCGTGCTGTATGAGAGCTTTATTCACCCGATTACCATTCTCTCCACGCTACCCACGGCGGGCGTCGGGGCGCTTCTGGCGTTAATGATTGCCGGGAGCGAACTGGACGTCATCGCGATTATCGGCATTATTTTGCTCATTGGTATCGTCAAGAAAAACGCCATCATGATGATCGACTTCGCCCTGGCTGCAGAGCGCGAACAGGGCATGGCACCGCGCGAAGCCATCTTCCAGGCGTGTCTGCTGCGTTTTCGCCCAATTCTGATGACCACGCTGGCAGCACTGCTCGGCGCCTTGCCGCTGATGTTAAGTACCGGCGTAGGTGCCGAATTACGCCGCCCATTAGGAATTGGTATGGTCGGCGGGCTGCTGGTAAGCCAGGTATTAACCCTGTTTACCACCCCGGTGATTTATCTGCTGTTTGACCGTTTGTCGCTGTATGTGAAAAGCCGCTTCCCGCGCCAGGAAGAGGAAGCGTAAATGAAATTTTTTGCGCTTTTCATTCATCGTCCGGTGGCGACCATTCTCATTTCGGTAGCGATCACCCTGTGCGGGATACTGGGCTTTCGTCTGCTGCCGGTCGCTCCGCTGCCGCAGGTGGATTTTCCGGTGATCATGGTCAGCGCCTCGTTACCGGGGGCGTCGCCTGAGACAATGGCATCATCCGTTGCCACCCCGCTGGAGCGCTCGCTGGGGCGCATCGCGGGCGTGAACGAAATGACGTCGAGCAGTTCGCTTGGCAGTACGCGCATTATTCTCGAATTTAAATTCGACCGCGACATCAATGGCGCGGCGCGGGATGTTCAGGCCGCAATTAACGCGGCGCAAAGCCTGCTACCAAGCGGAATGCCAAGCCGACCAACGTACCGCAAAGCCAACCCTTCCGATGCGCCAATCATGATCCTGACGCTCACATCGGACACTTACTCGCAGGGTGAATTATACGATTTCGCATCAACTCAATTAGCGCAGACCATCGCGCAAATCGACGGAGTGGGCGATGTAGACGTTGGAGGCAGCTCTTTGCCTGCCGTGCGCGTAGGGCTCAATCCGCAAGCGCTGTTTAACCAGGGCGTGTCGCTGGACGACGTACGTAGCGCAATTGACAACGCCAACGTGCGTAAGCCGCAGGGCGCTATCGAGAATGATGCCCATCGCTGGCAGGTACAAACCAACGATGAGCTGAAAACCGCCGCCGAATATCAACCCATTATCATTCACTACAACAACGGCGCTGCAGTGCGACTGGGCGACGTTGCGTCTGTAACTGATTCGGTGCAGGACGTTCGTAACGCGGGGATGACCAATGCCAAACCGGCCATTCTGCTGATGATCCGCAAACTGCCGGAAGCCAATATTATTCAGACGGTAGACAGCATTCGCGCCAAATTACCGGAGTTACAAACGATGGTCCCGGCCGCCATCGATCTGCAAATCGCTCAGGACCGTTCGCCGACTATTCGCGCCTCACTGGAGGAAGTCGAACAGACGCTGATTATCTCCGTTGCGCTGGTTATCCTGGTGGTCTTTGTTTTCCTGCGCTCCGGGCGCGCGACCCTGATCCCCGCGGTAGCGGTTCCGGTCTCGCTCATCGGGACGTTTGCCGCCATGTATCTGTGTGGATTCAGTCTGAACAACCTGTCGTTGATGGCGTTAACCATTGCCACAGGATTTGTCGTTGATGATGCCATCGTGGTGCTGGAAAATATTTCCCGTCACCTGGAAGCGGGAATGAAGCCGCTCCAGGCGGCGTTACAAGGAACGCGTGAAGTGGGATTCACGGTGCTCTCCATGAGCCTGTCGCTGGTGGCGGTGTTCCTGCCGCTACTGTTAATGGGTGGATTACCTGGGCGCTTGCTGCGCGAGTTTGCCGTCACGTTGTCGGTTGCTATTGGTATCTCGCTGCTGGTATCGCTGACCTTAACGCCAATGATGTGCGGCTGGATGCTTAAATCGAGCGCCCCGCGCGAACAGTCCCGGAAACGGGGTTTTGGTCGTGTGCTGGTCGCGCTACAGCAAAGTTACGGCACCTCGCTTAATTGGGTGCTGCGCCATACGCGACTGGTAGGCGTGGTGTTACTTGGCACCATTGCGCTGAATATCTGGCTTTATATTTCCATCCCCAAAACCTTCTTCCCGGAGCAGGATACGGGCGTATTGATGGGTGGGATCCAGGCCGACCAGAGCATCTCTTTCCAGGCGATGCGCGGCAAACTGCAGGATTTTATGAAGATAATCCGCGACGACCCGGCGGTGAATAACGTCACCGGGTTTACCGGTGGTTCACGGGTTAACAGCGGGATGATGTTTATTACCCTCAAGCCACGCGGTGAGCGCCATGAAACCGCTCAGCAGGTGATCGACCGCCTGCGTGTCGCGCTTGCCAAAGAACCCGGAGCAAACCTGTTTCTGATGGCGGTGCAGGACATTCGCGTCGGCGGTCGTCAGGCCAACGCCAGCTATCAATACACTCTGTTGTCAGATGACCTCGCGGCACTGCGCGAGTGGGAACCGAAGATCCGTAAGGCGCTTGCCGCCCTGCCCCAACTGGCGGACGTCAACTCCGATCAGCAGGATAATGGCGCGGAGATGAATCTGATTTACGATCGCGACACCATGTCTCGTCTGGGGATCGACGTTGCCGCCGCCAACAGCCTGTTGAATAACGCTTTCGGACAACGGCAGATTTCAACTATCTATCAACCGATGAACCAGTACAAAGTGGTGATGGAAGTCGATCGACGTTACACCCAGGACATCAGCGCGCTGGATAAAATGTTCGTCATCAACAATGACGGTAAGGCCATCCCGCTATCGTACTTTGCAAAATGGCAACCGGCGAATGCCCCGCTGTCGGTGAACCATCAGGGCTTGTCCGCCGCCTCAACCGTGTCGTTTAACCTGCCGACAGGGTCTTCACTGTCCGAAGCGACAGAGGCCATCAACCGAACCATGACCCAGCTCGGCGTCCCGTCCACGGTTCGCGGTAGCTTTGCCGGAACGGCACAGGTATTTCAGGACACCATGAACTCACAGGTGATCCTGATTATTGCCGCCATCGCCACGGTCTACATCGTGCTGGGTATGCTGTATGAAAGCTATGTCCATCCGCTGACCATTCTCTCCACGCTACCTTCGGCTGGCGTCGGAGCGTTGCTGGCACTGGAACTGTTCAATGCCCCGTTCAGCCTAATCGCCCTGATAGGGATCATGCTATTAATTGGCATTGTGAAGAAAAACGCCATCATGATGGTCGATTTTGCGCTGGAAGCGCAGAGAAACGGTAAGCTGCAGCCGGAAGAAGCTATCTTCCAGGCCTGCCTGTTGCGCTTTCGCCCAATAATGATGACCACGCTGGCGGCGTTGTTTGGCGCGTTGCCGCTGGTGTTATCCGCAGGGGATGGCTCCGAACTGCGCCAGCCTTTGGGGATAACCATTGTCGGTGGGCTGGTTGTGAGCCAACTCCTGACGCTGTACACCACGCCCGTGGTCTATCTCTTTTTCGACCGTCTGCGTCTGCGTTTTTCGCGTAAAAACAGCAAACCGGTAGCAGAGTTATGACAGAACTTCCCGACAGCACCCGCTGGCAACTTTGGATTGTGGCATTCGGCTTTTTTATGCAGTCGCTGGATACCACCATCGTTAATACCGCGCTTCCCTCAATGGCGGCAAGCCTCGGGGAAAGCCCGTTACACATGCATATGGTCATTGTGTCATATGTTTTAACCGTTGCCGTGATGCTGCCCGCCAGCGGATGGCTGGCGGACAAAGTTGGCGTGCGTAATATCTTCTTCACCGCCATTATCCTGTTTACGCTTGGCTCGCTGTTTTGTGCCGGGTCCAGCACCCTCAACGAGCTGGTGATGGCGCGCGTCTTACAAGGCGTTGGCGGTGCGATGATGGTGCCGGTCGGCAGGCTAACGGTGATGAAAATCGTCCCGCGTGAGCAATATATGGCGGCGATGACGTTTGTCACTTTGCCCGGTCAGATTGGTCCTCTGCTGGGGCCGGCATTAGGCGGGATTCTGGTTGAGTACGCCTCCTGGCACTGGATATTTTTGATTAACATTCCGGTTGGTATTGTCGGCGCTATAGCGACGTTAATGTTGATGCCCAACTACACCATGCAAACCCGACGCTTCGACCTCTCGGGATTCGCGATGCTGGCGGTCGGCATGGCGGTACTGACGCTGGCGCTCGATGGCAGTAAAGGAACTGGCCTCTCCAGTATCACGCTGGCGGCGCTGGTTATCTGCGGGGTGTTGGCTATTGCGCTGTATCTGAAACACGCCCATCGAAATCCACGCGCGCTGTTCAGCCTGAATCTGTTTCGCACACCAACCTTCTCGCTGGGGCTGTTCGGCAGTTTTGCCGGACGCATCGGCAGCGGCATGCTGCCGTTTATGACGCCGGTGTTTTTACAGATTGGTCTCGGTTTTTCACCTTTTCATGCCGGGCTGATGATGATCCCAATGGTGCTGGGTAGTATGGGTATGAAGCGCATTGTGGTACAGGTCGTTAACCGCTTTGGCTACCGTCGCGTACTGGTCGCCACAACGTTTGGCCTGTCGCTGGTCAGTTTACTGCTGATGACCACCGCGCTGCTCGGCTGGTATTACGCTCTCCCCTTCGTGCTGTTCTTACAGGGAATGGTCAACTCAACGCGCTTTTCATCCATGAACACCCTGACGTTAAAAGACCTGCCTGACGATCTCGCCAGTAGCGGCAATAGCCTGCTGTCGATGATCATGCAACTGTCGATGAGTATTGGGGTGACCATCGCGGGCCTGCTGCTAGGTATGTTCGGTCAGCAGCATATTGCCATCGATAGCGGTAGTACGCATACCGTCTTTATGTATACCTGGCTGTGCATCGCCTTCATTATTGCGCTGCCCGCCATTATTTTTGCCCGCGTGCCGAACGACACGCAAACCAACGCGGTGATTTCACGGCGCAAAAGGAGCACCTGATGAAGTTCTGGCGGCCCGGTATCACCGGCAAACTGTTTCTGGCGATTTTCGCCACCTGCATCGTATTGCTGATCAGCATGCACTGGGCCGTACGCATAAGCTTCGAACGTGGTTTTATTGACTATATCAAGCACGGTAACGAACAGCGGCTGCAAATGCTCAGCGACGCATTAAGCGAGCAGTATGAGCAGCACGGCAACTGGCGGTTCTTGCGCAATAACGATCGTTTTGTTTTTCAGATCCTGCGCTCTTTTGAACACGACAACGACGATGATAAGCCAGGTCCAGGCATGCCGCCGCACGGCTGGCGTACGCAGTTTTGGGTTGTTGATCAAAATGCCCACGTTCTGGTCGGTCCGCGTGCTCCGGTTCCCCGCGACGGTATGCGCCACCCTATCCGCGTCAACGGTAGCGAAGTGGGCGCCGTGATTGCCTCTCCCGTGGAACGCTTAACGCGGAATACGGATATCAATTTCGACATGCAGCAAAGGCGTTCCAGTTGGCTCATCGTTGCGCTCTCCACAATCCTGGCGGCACTGGCAACGTTTACGCTGGCGCGCAGCCTGCTGGCCCCGGTCAAGCGGTTGGTGGAAGGCACCCATAAACTGGCGGCAGGCGATTTCACCACTCGCGTTGCGCCAACCAGTACGGATGAGCTGGGCAAACTGGCGCAGGACTTCAACCAGCTCGCCAGTACGTTGGAAAAAAACCAGCAGATGCGTCGAGATTTTATGGCCGATATTTCTCACGAGCTGCGCACGCCGCTGGCGGTGTTACGCGGTGAACTGGAGGCCATTCAGGATGGCGTACGCCAGTTTACCCCTGACTCCGTCGCCTCGTTGCAGGCTGAAGTCGGTACCCTCACCAAGCTGGTGGACGATCTTCATCAGCTCTCTATGTCTGACGAAGGCGCGCTGGCTTACCAGAAAACCTCGCTGGATCTTATTCCCCTGCTGGAAGTGGCAAGCGGCGCATTTCGTGAACGCTTCGCCAGCCGTGGACTGACGATACAACTTTCGCTCCCCGACAGCATGACGGTGTTTGGCGACAGGGATCGTCTGATGCAGTTGTTCAACAATCTGCTGGAAAACAGCCTGCGCTACACCGACAGCGGCGGCGGGCTGCACATCAGCGCCGAACAACACGAGCGTATGGTTTTAATAACCTTTGCGGATTCCGCTCCCGGCGTAAGTGACAGCCAGTTACAGAAGCTGTTTGAGCGATTTTATCGCACCGAAGGCTCGCGTAACCGCGCCAGCGGAGGTTCCGGGTTGGGGCTGGCGATTTGCGTCAATATCGTACAGGCGCATAATGGTCTGATCCGTGCCGCCCATTCGCCTTTTGGCGGGGTTAGCATTACAGTAGAGTTACCGCTGGAACGCGATTTACAGAGAGATGTATGACTGAGTTACCCATTGATGAAAACACGCCGCGTATTCTGATCGTGGAAGACGAGCCCAAGCTGGGACAACTGCTTATCGATTATCTGCGTGCAGCAAGTTACGCGCCTACGCTCATCAGCCATGGCGATTTAGTGCTGCCTTACGTGCGTCAAACGCCGCCCGATCTGATCCTGTTGGATCTGATGCTGCCCGGTACCGATGGCCTGACCCTGTGTCGGGAAATTCGCCGTTTCTCTGAAATCCCTATCATGATGGTAACCGCCAAGATAGAAGAAATTGACCGTCTGCTGGGACTGGAGATTGGTGCGGATGATTATATTTGTAAACCCTACAGCCCGCGCGAAGTTGTGGCTCGCGTGAAAACAATTCTGCGGCGTTGTAAACCGCAGCGCGAACTGCAACAAATGGATGCCGACAGCCCGCTAATTGTCGATGAAGGTCGCTTTCAGGCATCGTGGCGGGGGAAAATGCTCGACTTAACGCCCGCAGAGTTTCGCTTACTCAAAACGCTGTCGCATGAACCGGGAAAAGTGTTCTCTCGTGAACAGTTGCTCAATCATCTCTATGACGATTACCGCGTCGTCACCGACCGCACCATCGACAGCCATATTAAGAACCTGCGACGCAAACTGGAGTCGCTGGATGCGGAGCAGTCGTTTATCCGCGCGGTCTATGGCGTAGGATATCGCTGGGAAGCGGACGCCTGCCGAATTGCTTAATGTCTTTAAAGGATGCATACATGAAAATGGACTTACGCTGCGGACCGTTACTGTTTTTACTGGCCTCAGGTTTTACCCACGCTGAAATCACTGAGCAGCAAATCAAAGCTGACTGTGCCAAAGTCCCGACCTACGCCAGCCAGGGCGAACAGTTCTACAAAGCTAAGAACTACGCAAAAGCGCGTGAAGCTTTTGAAAAGCAGGTCACCTGGAGCGAAGGCTGCCGCCTTGATGATAAAACCGTAGCGACGGCCTACAACAACGTGGCCCTGACCTGGATGCGCGAAGGACAATGGCGTAAGGCGCAGGCCTGGCTGATGATCAATCCCAATGATACGAAGTCGGTCTACAACCTGGGTCTTATCAAAGATAAGCTGGCCGCACTGCCAAAGAACGATTCTCCTGCCGGTGAATACTGGAACTACGCCGGTCTGGCATCCTGGGAAACGCTGGTTATTAAACCTACAGAGAATAAATCAGACTATCAGGTTGATTTTCAGGGTTATTACTTTGGCATGATGGCTCTTTATTATGGCCCAAACATGGGTGAATTCTCAGAACTGGTCACGCTGAAAAACGATAAAGGCGTGATCGCGCTCAGAGAGGGCGACTATATCCACTGCGATATCTCACTTACGGTCACGCCTGAGGGCATCGACGCCAGAACCGACGACCCGCAAAACTGCGGTTTCGGTATGAATGTCAGCGCCGACGGACACTATCTACGGGTTGATTGAGCCTACAAGGTTTACGGCATCTTCGCGTAGCGCTACAATGCCCGCCCTTAATATGGGGGCACTCCCCTAACCGCCTCATTGAGTGAGGCGAGTCTGACCTGTCATCAGAACGAGAAAATTATGTTTAAACCGGAACTCCTTTCCCCGGCGGGAACGCTGAAAAACATGCGTTACGCTTTCGCCTATGGCGCAGACGCTGTGTATGCGGGCCAACCGCGTTACTCACTGCGCGTACGCAACAACGAATTCAACCACGAAAACCTGCAGCTCGGCATTAATGAAGCCCATGAACTGGGTAAAAAATTCTATGTGGTGGTTAACATTGCCCCACACAATGCCAAGCTGAAGACCTTTATTCGTGACCTGAAACCGGTGGTGGAAATGGGACCGGATGCACTGATCATGTCGGACCCGGGTCTTATCATGCTGGTGCGCGAAAACTTCCCCGACATGGACATTCACCTTTCAGTACAGGCTAACGCCGTAAACTGGGCGACAGTGAAATTCTGGAAGCAGATGGGGCTGACCCGAGTGATCCTCTCTCGCGAACTGTCACTGGAAGAAATCGAAGAAATCCGCACTCAGGTGCCGGATATGGAGCTTGAGATCTTCGTTCACGGCGCCCTGTGCATGGCCTACTCCGGTCGCTGCCTGCTCTCTGGCTACATCAACAAGCGTGACCCAAACCAGGGTACCTGTACCAATGCCTGCCGCTGGGAATACAACGTACAGGAAGGCAAAGAAGACGTGGTGGGCAATATCGTGCATAAGTACGAGCCTATCCCGGTACAAAACGTTGAGCCAACGTTAGGTATTGGCGCACCGACAGACAAAGTCTTTATGATTGAAGAAGCCCAGCGTCCGGGTGAGTACATGACCGCGTTTGAAGACGAGCATGGTACTTACATCATGAACTCAAAGGATTTGCGTGCCATTGCCCACGTTGAACGTCTGACGCAGATGGGCGTGCATTCGCTGAAAATCGAAGGCCGTACCAAGTCATATTATTACTGTGCACGTACCGCGCAGGTATATCGCAAAGCCATTGATGATGCCGCGGCCGGTAAACCGTTCGACCCGCAATTGCTGGAAACGCTGGAAGGCCTGGCGCATCGCGGTTACACCGAAGGGTTCCTGCGCCGCCATACGCATGACGACTATCAGAACTATGAATACGGTTTCTCCGTTTCCGAGCGTCAGCAGTTTGTCGGCGAATTCACTGGCGAGCGTAAAGGCGAGCTGGCAGCCGTACTGGTGAAAAACAAATTCACCGTTGGCGACAGCCTGGAGCTGATGACCCCACAGGGCAACATCAACTTTACTCTCGAGCAGATGGAAAACGCGAAAGGCGAAGCGATGCCAGTTGCGCCAGGCGATGGTTACACCGTGTGGATGCCTGTACCGGAGGATATCGATCTGAATTATGCATTGTTGATGCGTAATTTTACCGGTGAGTCCACGCGCAACCCGCATGCTAAGTAGTTAATTACGGTTATTTTTCAGCGTTCGGAAGATTCTTAGAAATCGATCACATACCGTTTCGTTCATTAAGGGTATTATCGCTTCCGCTGAAAAACATAACCCATAAATGCTAGCTGTACCAGGAACCACCTCCTTAGCCTGCGTAATCTCCCTTACGCAGGCTTATTTTTTGCCTGCCGTTTAAACTCTGCGAGTCCCCCTATTCTATTCACTACTTTCAGGCGAAAAAAAACCGGGCATTATGCCCGGCTTATTAGGTGATTAGAAATTAATGTGCTGCTTCTGGCTTGTGCTTTTGCGCACTCTGGAAACCATAGGTCAGCTCATTTTTCTCTTTATCCAGCGCAACGGTCACCTGACCGCCATCCACAAGCGAACCGAACAGCAGTTCGTTAGCCAATGGTTTTTTCAGGTTATCCTGGACAACACGCGTCATTGGACGTGCGCCCATTGCACGGTCGTAGCCTTTCTCTGCCAGCCAGTCACGGGCTTCCTGACTCACTTCCAGAGAGACACCTTTCTGATCCAACTGAACCTGAAGCTCGACGATAAACTTATCAACAACCTGATGAATCACCTCTGTAGAGAGATGATCGAACCAGATAATGTTGTCGAGACGGTTACGGAATTCCGGCGTAAACACTTTTTTGATTTCGCCCATTGCATCGGTACTGTTGTCCTGATGAATAAGCCCAATCGATTTACGCTCGGTTTCACGCACGCCGGCGTTAGTGGTCATGACCAGCACCACGTTGCGGAAATCCGCTTTACGCCCGTTATTGTCGGTCAGCGTGCCGTTATCCATTACCTGCAGCAGCAGGTTAAAGACGTCCGGATGCGCTTTTTCGATTTCATCCAACAGCAGTACCGCATGCGGATGCTTAATGACGGCATCGGTCAGCAAACCGCCCTGGTCGAAACCAACATATCCCGGAGGCGCACCAATCAGGCGGCTAACGGTGTGGCGTTCCATATATTCGGACATATCAAAACGCAGCAGTTCAATACCTAGCGCTTTGGATAGCTGTACCGTGACCTCGGTCTTACCCACGCCAGTTGGCCCGGCAAACAGGAACGAACCGACCGGTTTATGCTCGTGACCCAGACCGGCACGGCTCATTTTGATCGCTTCAGTCAGCGCCTCAATGGCTTTATCCTGTCCGAACACCAGCATCTTCAGACGATTGCCCAGGTTTTTCAGCGTATCACGATCGCTTTGCGAAACGCTCTTCTCCGGGATCCGCGCAATGCGGGCCACGACGGACTCGATATCCGCCACGTTGACGGTTTTCTTGCGCTTGCTGACCGGCATCAGACGCGCACGCGCGCCCGCCTCGTCGATCACGTCAATCGCTTTATCCGGCAGGTGACGATCGTTAATGTACTTCACCGCCAGTTCGACCGCTGCACGCACCGCTTTGGCGGTATAGCGGACATCATGGTGCGCTTCGTATTTCGGCTTCAGACCGTTGATTATCTGCACGGTCTCTTCGACCGATGGCTCAGTGACATCGATTTTCTGGAAACGGCGCGCTAACGCACGGTCCTTTTCAAAGATATTGCTGAACTCCTGATAAGTAGTAGACCCTATCACACGGATCTTACCGCTGGAGAGCAACGGCTTGATCAGGTTAGCCGCATCCACCTGGCCGCCCGATGCCGCACCCGCACCGATAATGGTATGGATCTCATCGATGAACAGAATGCTGTTAGTATCCTGTTCCAGCTGTTTCAGCAGCGCCTTGAAGCGTTTTTCAAAATCGCCGCGATATTTGGTACCCGCCAGCAGCGAGCCGATATCCAGAGAATAAAGGGTACAATCAGCCATGATTTCAGGCACATCGCCCTGGACGATACGCCAGGCGAGGCCTTCAGCAATCGCGGTTTTACCGACGCCAGACTCTCCCACCAGCAGCGGGTTGTTTTTTCTGCGACGGCACAGTACCTGAATGGCGCGCTCCAGCTCTTTGTCCCGGCCAATGAGCGGATCAATTCCGCCCACACGGGCAAGCTGGTTAAGGTTAGTCGTGAAGTTCTCCATACGGTCCTCCCCGCCAGCTTGCTCTTCGTTATTCGGCTGATTACCAGAGTCAGAAGACTGACTTGGTTCGTCTTTGCGCGTGCCATGAGAAATAAAATTCACCACATCAAGGCGACTCACTTCATGCTTACGCAGCAGATAAGCCGCCTGAGATTCCTGCTCGCTGAAGATAGCGACCAGCACATTCGCGCCGGTAACTTCATTGCGCCCGGAGGACTGAACATGGAAGACCGCACGTTGCAACACTCGCTGAAAACTCAACGTTGGCTGCGTGTCGCGCTCTTCTTCACTGGCAGGCAATACGGGTGTGGTTTGTTCAATGAAGGCTTCGAGTTCCTGACGCAGCGCCACCAGATCCACAGAACACGCTTCCAGCGCTTCGCGGGCCGATGGGTTACTGAGCAACGCCAGTAACAAGTGCTCGACGGTCATAAACTCATGTCGGTGCTCGCGCGCTCTGGCGAAAGCCATGTTTAAACTGAGTTCCAGTTCTTGATTGAGCATAGGCACCTCCCCCAATATTTATGCCTGCATTCAGGCTTTTTCTAGCGTACACAGCAACGGATGCTCGTTCTCCCTCGCATACTTGTTCACCATCGCCACTTTGGTTTCAGCTACTTCGGCAGTGAATACGCCGCAGATCGCTTTACCTTGATAGTGAACTGCAAGCATCAGTTGCGTTGCACGTTCTACATCATAAGAAAAGAATTTTTGTAACACGTCAATAACAAACTCCATCGGAGTGTAATCATCATTGACTAATATCACTTTATACATAGATGGCGGTTTTAGCGCGTCGCGCAATTTATCTTCCGCCAGCAGATCGAAATCCAGCCAGTCGTTCGTCTTACCCATTGTCTGTCGTCATCTTCAGTTACGGTTTCCGGCAGAAAATCTTGCCGCTGACAAGCAGCCTATGCGCACAATCAATCTACCTCAAGTATTAGATAACTATCATCTATTAGTGCCATCCGCGACATCTGTCACATAACCGACAATAGCGTTAACTGCTTCAAATTTTGATGCATTTTTACCCTATTCCGTCTGCCTGGCGCTTGACGCCTCGCCTGATTTCTCTAAATTGTAGTTTCGAGAGTTGGCGAGGTTTTGAACAGCCCCCACTCCGCCACCGGTTCATTCCATCTTACTTATATAAGATTTACGAAGGATGTCGAAGTATGGAAACGGGTACTGTTAAGTGGTTCAACAACGCCAAAGGGTTTGGTTTCATCTGCCCCGAAGGCGGCGGCGAAGATATTTTCGCCCATTACTCCACCATTCAGATGGATGGTTACAGAACGCTAAAAGCCGGACAGTCTGTCCAGTTTGATGTCCACCAGGGGCCAAAAGGCAATCATGCCAGTGTCATCGTGCCTGTCATTGAAGCAGAAGCTGTCGCATAACTCTTCTGTCTCATTGTGTACATCCCGCAGTCAAAATGCCAGCCCTTGCGGCTGGCATTTTTATCTCAGTGGCATTATTCCCGCGCCAGGGCATCTACCGGATCCAGCCGCGCCGCATTTCGTGCTGGTAGCCAGCCAAACAAAATCCCGGTCGCGGTTGAGCACAGAAACGCCGTCAACAAGGCCACGGGTGAGAAACCAATTTCCCAGCCAGGTAGGAATAGCTGAAGCGTAAAGGCGATCAACATCGACAGGCTAATACCTAACGCACCGCCCACCAGACATACCAGCACCGCTTCAATTAAGAACTGCTGCAGCACGTCACTGGCGCGAGCGCCAACCGCCATACGAATGCCAATCTCGCGCGTTCGCTCGGTTACCGACACCAGCATAATATTCATCACGCCAATCCCACCGACCACCAGCGAAATCACCGCCACCAGCGTCAGGAAGAGTTGTAATGTACGTGTGGTCTTTTCGGCAGTTTTCAAGACGCCGTCCATGTTCCACGTGAAGAAATCTTTCTTACCGTGGCGCAACGTCAACAATCGGGTGAGCTGCTGCTCGGCCTGGGCACTATCAAAACCGTCCTTCACCCGCACGGTTATCGAGTTCAGCCACGACTGCCCCATAATTCGCCCGGACATGGTGCTGTAAGGCAGCCATACCCGCAGGATCTTGCTACTGCCAAACATCGACTGTTTCTCTTCTGCAACGCCGATAACCGTGGCAGGCATATTCCCCACCAGCACGACTTCGCCAACGACTTTCGCTTTATTGGGGAACAACTGACGCCGGGTATTGCTGTCGAGCACCACCACCTGAGCGCGGCCCGCCAGTTGTTCAGCGTTAAAAGTGGTCCCTTCGCTAAACGTCATGCCATAGACGTTGAAATAGTCGCCGCTCACGCCGTTAGCACTGGCTGCCACATCGATATTGCCATAGCGTAGCCGCAGGTTCTTCGACACCGCAGGCGTCACCGAACTTACCCATGGCTGCTTCTGTAGCGCCGTTAAATCGTCATACTTCAACGCCTGTTGATATTGCGGGTCGTCGTCGCCGAAGTCTTTGCCAGGGTAGATATCGATGGTATTAGTGCCGATAGCGCGAATATCCGCCAGCACCAGCTGTTTAGCCGCATCGCCAACCACCACGATCGACACCACCGAAGCAATACCGATGATGATCCCAAGCATGGTCAGCAGCGTTCGCATTTTATTCGCGGCCATTGCCAGCCAGGCCATAGTGAGGGCTTCACGAAAACCACTGACAAACTGCCCCCAGCCGGACGCCGCTTTCACCGTCGGCTCCACGATGTCGCGCCCGCCAGAGGGCTTGTGCGACGGAGGATTGCGCACAATCTCGCCGTCACGAATTTCAATGACGCGTTCAGCCTGCGCGGCGACCTGGCTATCGTGAGTGACGATAATCACCGTATGCCCGCGATCGCGCAACTGATGCAAAATCGCCATCACCTCTTCGCCGGAATGGCTGTCCAGCGCACCGGTGGGTTCGTCGGCAAGGATCACTTGCCCACCGTTCATCAGCGCACGCGCAATACTGACCCGCTGCTGCTGACCACCGGAAAGTTGAGAAGGCTGATAGTCAACTCGGTCACCCAGCCCCAGCCGCTGAAGGAGTTCCTGCGCATGAGCCAGGCGTTGTTTGCGTTCGGTGCCAGCGTAGACCGCGGGTACCTCAACATTTTGCGCGGCGGTTAAATGCGACAGCAAATGATAACGCTGGAAGATAAAACCGAAATGCTCACGACGCAGTTGCGCTAGCGCATCGCTATCCAGCGTGGAGACATCACGCCCGGCAACCCGATACGTACCGCTGGTGGGTTTATCCAGACAGCCGAGAATGTTCATCAGCGTCGATTTACCCGAGCCAGACGCCCCGACAATCGCCACCATTTCCCCAGCCTGAATGCTCAAGGATACGTCCTTCAACACCTCAACCTGGCCTTCGCCTGACGGATAGCTGCGGCGGATATTGCTCAGTTCAAGCAATGCCGTCATTTTGCAGCTCCAGCGTTGCCCTCACTGGTGATGACTTCATCCCCCTCTTCCAGCCCTTTCACGATCTCCACATCGGTGTCATTACGCGCGCCGATAATCACTTCACGTTCACGGGTTTCGCCGTTGCGCAGCAGCCTGACGTTATAACGATTGTTGCCGATAGGATCGCCCAATGCCGACAGCGGGATCGTCAGGACATTTTTAACATCCGTAAGCTGAATATGGACCTGCGCGGTCATATCCAGGCGCAGGATCCCTTTCGGGTTGGGAACTTCGAAGCGAGCATAGTAGAAAATCGCGTCATTCACTTTTTCTGGCGTCGGAAGAACATCTTTGAGCTTACCTTCGTAACGCGTCTGCGGATCGCCGAGAACGGTAAACCAGGCCTTTTGCCCAGGATGCAGATGAATCACATCCGCCTCGGAAACCTGCGCTTTCACCAGCATGGTGCTCATATCGGCCAGCGTCAGAATGTTAGGTGCCTGCTGGGCGGCAATAACGGTTTGCCCCTGCAGGGTAGTAATTTGCGTGACTTCACCTGCCATTGGCGCGACGATGCGGGTGTAATCAAGGTTAGTTTTTGCCGTATCAAGAGAGGCCTGATTACGCTTAATTTGTGCGTCAATTGTGCCGATTTGCGCCTGTTTTACCGCCATCTCGGTAGCCGCGGTGTCGAGATCCTGCTGTGAGACCGCCTGGGTTTTCGCCAACTGTTGCTGACGGGAAAGCGTCACCCGCGCCAGTTTCCACTCGGCTTCAGCCTGTAACCGCTGGGCGCGTAATTCCATCAGCGTCGCTTCGACCTCTTTGATCTGGTTTTGCGCCTGTTCAGGATCGATAACGCCGAGCAGTTGATCTTTTTTTACTTTGTCGCCAATCGCGACAGACAGCGTTTTTAACTGCCCACTGACCTGCGCCCCGACGTCAACTTTACGCAGCGCATCCAGTTTCCCGGTTGCCAGTACGCTTTGCTGCAGATCGCCCGGACGAACAATTAAGGTTTGATACTGAGGTAAAGGCGCATTAAGCGTTCGCCAAAGTGCAATTATCGCCACAATAATGATGATGGCGAAAAGAATATAGCGTTTTTTGATTTTTCCCTTGAGCTTCATAAATGTCCCAATTTCCCCCAATACGTCCACCAGAGTGAAGTGTTAAACATCAACGTTAAATAAATAGCCGTTGAAAAATGCAAGAATAACAGAGTTATTGATGAATGGTTAAGATCCGCTGTGCTGAAATTAGTGCCAGAGTATCCATCGGATTGTTATTATGAGCCAGCTAACTGACAGCACTTTTCATTCTTCAAAACCAGTCACAAGTTTTAGTCTCTTTTGTAGCCTGATGACCGGACATTGGCGCCCCGGAAAATTTTGGCATCAGCGAAGCTTTCGTCGTAAGTTTTTGTTGCGCTCAGCGCTTATGCCGAGATTAACGCGTGAATGGATGTCTGAGCTGGCACAATGGCCTGACCTGGATAGCGTACTTGCACGCCAGCCTCGATTGCCGGTTCGTTTGCATCGCGCCTATCTTGCGCAAAACCTTGACCGGAAGACGAAACTGGATGCTGTGCGTTATCATTACCATGCTATCCGCAGCTCTTTTTCAACCACTGAGTTTAAGGATTATTTAAGTGCAGATGGATTACAACTGGCACAAATTGAAGGCAAAAACAGCGAAATATTTAACGTAATAATGGCCTCATTTATCTCACTGGATAAAGAAGGTGAAAGCACCATTTTGGTACGTAATTGCGCTGGCGAGACTTTAGCGGAAATGACGTTTACGCTATGCAATTATCAAGGAAGCAGTACGTTGTTTATTGGCGGGTTACAGGGAGGCAGCCGATTACTGCCACATGAAGAAATTCAAAAAGCGACCAAGTCATGCCATGGGATTTTCCCAAAACGTATTGTGATGGAAGCCATTTGCTGTTTTGCAGAACAATTGAATGTCGAACAAATTCTTGCTGTCAGCAATGAACAGCATATTTTTCGCAGCCCTCGTTACCACGACAAAAACAAGGTAATCCTTTCCGACTACAACACATTTTGGGAGTCGGTTGGCGGTGAGTGCGACAGCCACGGTTACTATCATATTCCACGCACAATGGCGCGAAAAAGCGAAGCGGACATTGCCAGCAAAAAACGCGCGGAATACCGCCGTCGCTATCAGCTACTGGACAGCATCCACTCGCAGCTGTCGTCGATGTTTCGCCACTAATCCGCTCTGCCGCGTGCCAACCACAGCACGCGGGAAAACATTTTTCGCAGCAACGTTGGCACCGCGTCAACGCCGCGCCGCCCGGCTTCCATCGCCACCTCAATGGCTAAATCTGGTTTTGACGACCGGTGAATCGCTTTTGAGATAATTTTGCGCATATTCATGGGCACGTTTTCGGGGATTTGCGCCACCCGGTGAAAAACGTCAGCGAATCCCTGGCGATACATAAAGTGTTCCATATCCAGCGCGGGGAGCATGGTTAAATGATCGCGCTCTTCTTCCCTGTCGTTATTCAATAAACTCCGCACCGTAGCGGCATACTTTTTCCCGGCTTCATCTCCATCGACCAGCACATGCCACTCGATTCCCATCCGGCGGGCAAACTTAACCAGCGGCTTAAGTCCAGACTGGGCAAATTCAATCACCTTGATACCTTCCGCGTCAAAATGGTGGCCGCACTGTCGGGCCAGTTCGTTAATGACCCAGGTTTCCGTTTCGCCTTCCACCAGTAGCCAGCAGCGAGCAAACAACGACGAAGCACGATTGAAACGAATATGGAAGGCAATGCGCCGACCATCTTCTGCGCTGATCCCACCCGGTCCAAGCCGCCAGGCAGCAACCCGGGAGGATTCACGCACCAGGCGGACAACGTGTTCCACGGGCGTGAGGGACAGCAGTTCACCAGAGTTGGTAGTCGCTACCCGCTGCAGAGGCAGTAAATTCAGCAGGTGCCAGGCAACGGAGAGCATAATAGGATGTAAACGCGTTTCCGGATCTTCGACCAGCAGCAAAGGCCGGGCGTCTTTATCCAGTCTCAGCGTACCTTTGGCCTGTAACAACGTTGAAAACAGGCCCAGCAGGATCACCCGGTGCGTGCGTCCGCCGGGTTTATCAATCATCCGGTTGATAATATCCAGATAGCGCCAGCTACGTTGTTCGTTATTAGAACGCCGACGCATCAGACGATAGCGGGACTGGCCGGAACCCTGCTCAGAAAAATAGTGTTCTAACAGCTGGACCATAGCCGATAGCCCCTGACGTATCTGCCCATCTGTCAGGTTTTGCGGTCGGGTGGCCAATTCGCGCGCCAGAAAATCCAGTTGCCGGGCGGTCACTTCGACATCCGCCGAATCCGGCACCGTACCGTTACGGATACGTCGCATGAAACGCGCGTCGCGCAGGCGCAGGACCGGCATCAAACGCACGAGATGCCGCGCCATATCGTTAATGTCGTCAAGAGTGAGCGGGTGGCCCTCGCCATCAAGAAAACTGCGTAACGTCAGAACGCTACCATCATCCGCACATTCACCTTCCAGCCGATAGAAAATGCGGTGATAGCCATCCTGGCACTGCGTCCAGCAGTTTTCCAGAGGACGATATCTGCGTACGCGGTGGCGACCCGGTTGAGACTCACGAAAGGTCAGGATGATATGCAGGTGATGTTCCCGCCCTTGTATATCACCCGGCGGGAACCAAAAATCTTCGCGGTCAAAGTGGTACAAATCAGTTTCCGGTGACAGCAGAAGGGTTAAGGCATCCAGCAGACTGGACTTCCCCCACGCGTTCTCCCCAATCAGCACGTTGCTCTGCTCCAGCATCAACGACAGACGGTTAATACCACGAAATCCAACAATCTCAACGCGTTCGAGAATCATATAGCCTCCGGAAATGCTAACTTTTTCCTTCAAGTTATCAGGAGTATAACGGCAAGCGGGCGCGCAGGACACCCGATATCATCAGGAGGTTAGTCGCAGAAATTGAATAATATAAGAATATTCTTCTTATGTTTTCCTCGGAATATTATTTCAGAACTCAATCATCACCTTTTTCTAATTGAACTATGCTTCATTCATCCAATATTCATAAAGGAATAACAACATATTGCCTTAAATCAAATTTTTTCATCAATTTAACTGGCGAAGGGATGATTTTTTTATCTAAAATACCCGCTCTTTCATCATCGTCCCTTTTTAGCGATGAATTACCGGGCAAGGAACACGAACCCGGAACTTTTAATTGAGGTGGTTATGTTCAGGAAATTAGCAGCCGAATTCTTCGGTACGTTTTGGCTCGTCTTTGGCGGGTGCGGTAGCGCAATACTGGCCGCAGCATTCCCGGAGTTGGGTATTGGATTTGCCGGTGTGGCCCTGGCGTTTGGTCTGACCGTACTGACCATGGCATTCGCCGTAGGTCATATTTCCGGTGGGCACTTTAACCCAGCGGTAACCTTCGGTTTATGGGCTGGCGGTCGCTTCCCGGCAAAAGACGTTATTGGTTATGTTATTGCTCAGGTTGTGGGCGGTATTGTTGCAGCAGCGGCGCTGTATCTTATTGCCAGCGGTAAAGCAGGTTTTGATGCCTCCGCCAGCGGTTTTGCCTCGAACGGCTTTGGTGAACATTCACCAGGCGGCTATTCCATGCTTTCTGCCGTAGTAATTGAAATTATTCTGACCGCTGGTTTCTTATTAGTGATCCACGGCGCAACTGATAAACATGCTCCGGCAGGTTTTGCCCCCATTGCGATTGGTCTGGCGTTAACCCTGATCCACTTGATCAGTATTCCGGTTACCAACACGTCGGTAAACCCGGCGCGTAGTACCGCAGTAGCCATCTTCCAGGGTGGCTGGGCGTTACAACAATTGTGGTTCTTCTGGGTTATGCCGATTATCGGTGGGGTTCTCGGCGGTCTTATTTACCGCACCCTGCTCGAAAAACGCGATTAATCGCTAACAAAAAGGCCTGGCGAAAGTCAGGTCTTTTTTTTCCTCTCTATATTTCCTTTTATTTGCAACTTTACTCCCCTCTTTGCATTGAGTAGTGTGTGCTGGCGCATTTCGTCTTACATCTCAGCAAGGATCGGGTTTTCATGTTTTCAGGGCTGTTAATCATTCTGGTTCCCCTTATTGTGGGCTACCTTATTCCGCTTCGGCACAGGGCTGCATTAAAAATAATCAATCGCCTGTTGAGCTGGATCGTCTACCTTATTCTCTTTTTTATGGGTATCAGTCTGGCGTTTCTGGATAATCTCGCCAGTAACCTGCTGGCCATTCTTCATTATTCTGCAGTCAGCGTGACGGTCATTTTGCTGTGTAATATCGCGGCGCTGTTCTGGCTGGAGCGTACGCTGCCCTGGCGACATAATCACAAGCAAGAAAAGCTCCCCTCACGAATAGCAATGGCGCTTGAGTCACTTCAGCTTTGCGGCGTCGTCGTCATCGGTTTTCTGCTCGGCCTCACCGGTCTTCCCATTCTGCAGCACGCCACCGAAGCCAGCGAATATACGTTAATCTTTTTACTGTTCCTGGTGGGGATCCAACTGCGCAACAGCGGTATGACCTTAAAGCAAATTGTGCTGAATCGCCGGGGGATGATTGTGGCGGTGGTGGTGGTCGCCAGTTCGATGCTGGCGGGGGTTATCAATGCGTTGATTCTCGGCCTGCCGCTGAAAACCGCGCTGGCGATGGCGTCAGGTTTTGGCTGGTATTCCCTGTCAGGTATTTTGTTGACCGAATCGTTCGGCCCGGTAATTGGGAGTGCCGCCTTCTTCAACGACCTGGCGCGCGAGCTGATCGCCATTATGTTGATTCCAGGACTGGTTGGCCGTAGCCGCTCTACCGCGTTGGGGCTATGTGGCGCGACATCAATGGATTTTACCCTGCCCGTACTACAACGCAGCGGCGGCCTGGAAATGGTCCCGGCAGCCATCGTTCACGGTTTTATTCTGAGTCTGTTGGTGCCTCTGCTGATGGCGTTTTTCTCCGCCTGAAACCCGAACAAATACCTCCCTGGCGGTAGTCAGCTACCGCCAAAATTGCGCTAAATCAATCTCCCTGCAAGTTGTAGCAGAAATCCCTTTTATCCCTTCGCGCACAGGCATAACCTTAAACATGTATATTAAATATAACTTTAAAAAGGTGTGACCATGTTTTGTGTGCAATGTGAACAAACCATCCGTACTCCGGCAGGAAACGGCTGCTCTTACGCGCAGGGTATGTGCGGTAAAACGGCTGAAACCTCCGATTTGCAGGATCTGCTGATTGCTTCCCTACAAGGTCTGTCTGCATGGGCTGTTAAAGCACGTGAATACGGCATCATCGACCATGAGGTTGATAACTTTGCGCCGCGTGCGTTCTTCTCCACGCTGACCAACGTAAACTTCGATTCCCCACGTATTGTTGGCTATGCCCGTGAAGCTATCGCCATGCGCGACGCCCTGAAAGCGCAATGCCTGAACATCGACGCGAATGCCGCGGTCGTCAACCCGATGGCCGATCTGCAACTGGTCAGCGACGATCTGGGCGACCTGCAACGTCAGGCCGCTGAATTTACCCCGAATAAAGACAAAGCAGCCATCGGCGAGAATATTCTCGGCCTGCGTCTGCTGTGCCTGTACGGCCTGAAAGGTGCGGCAGCTTACATGGAGCACGCGCACGTTCTTGGTCAGTACGACAACGACATCTATGCTCAGTACCACAAAATCATGGCGTGGCTGGGTACCTGGCCTTCTGATATGAACGCTCTGCTGGAGTGCTCAATGGAAATCGGCCAGATGAACTTCAAAGTGATGAGCATTCTGGACGCCGGTGAAACCACCAAATACGGTCACCCGACTCCGACTCAGGTCAACGTCAAAGCCACCGAAGGTAAGTGCATTCTGATCTCCGGTCACGACCTGAAAGATCTGTACAACCTGCTGGAGCAAACCGAAGGTACCGGCGTTAATGTCTATACCCACGGTGAAATGCTGCCGGCACACGGTTACCCGGAACTGCGTAAATTCAAACACCTGATCGGTAACTACGGCAGCGGCTGGCAGAATCAGCAGGTTGAATTCGCCCGCTTCCCTGGTCCAATCGTGATGACCTCTAACTGCATCATCGACCCAACCGTTGGCGCGTACGACGACCGTATCTGGACCCGTAGCATCGTCGGCTGGCCGGGCGTGAGCCATCTCGAAGGCGACAACTTCGGTCCGGTAATTGCTCAGGCACAGCAAATGGCGGGCTTCCCGTATAGCGAAATTCCGCACCTGATAACCGTAGGTTTTGGTCGTCAAACCCTGCTGGGCGCCGCGGATACCCTGATCGACCTGGTCAGCCGTGAAAAACTGCGTCACATCTTCCTGGTGGGCGGTTGTGACGGCGCACGTGGCGAACGTAACTACTTCACCGATTTCGCGACCAGCGTACCGGACGACTGCCTGATCCTGACCCTGGCGTGCGGTAAATACCGTTTCAACAAACTGGAGTTCGGCGATATCGAAGGTCTGCCGCGTCTGGTGGATGCCGGTCAGTGTAACGATGCATACTCGGCCATCATCCTGGCGGTAACCCTGGCTGAGAAACTGGGCTGTGGCGTGAACGATCTGCCATTGTCTCTGGTGCTCTCCTGGTTCGAACAGAAAGCGATTGTTATCCTGCTGACCCTGCTGTCTCTGGGCGTGAAAAATATCGTTACTGGCCCGACCGCGCCAGGCTTCTTCACACCGGACCTGCTGGCCGTGCTCAACGAGAAGTTCGGTCTGCGTTCCGTGACCACCGTTGAAGAAGACATGAAGCAATTGCTGAGCGCGTAAGGAGTAAAGAATGACAATGCCAACTCATCAGTGCCCATGGCGGATGCAGGTTCATCACATCCATCAGGAAACGCCGGATGTATGGACAATTTCGTTGCTGTGCCACGACTATTATCCATACCGCGCCGGGCAGTATGCACTGGTCAGCGTACGTAATTCAGCGGACACACTGCGTGCTTACACCATCTCTTCAACGCCGGGCGTTAGCGAATACATCACGCTGACCATCCGCCGAATTGACGATGGCGCAGGCTCACAGTGGCTGACCCGCGACGTGAAGCGCGGCGACTATATCTGGCTGTCTGATGCAATGGGTGAATTCACCTGTGAAGATAAAGCGGAAGACAAGTTCCTGATGCTGGCCGCCGGCTGCGGCGTTACGCCAATCATGTCAATGCGCCGCTGGTTGGCAAAATACCGCCCACAGGCTGATGTGCAGGTGATCTTCAACGTACGTTCTCCGCAAGATGTTATTTTTGCCGACGAATGGCGCGAGTATCCGGTGACATTAGTTGCTGAAAACAATGCCACTGAAGGTTTTGTTTCCGGCCGACTGACTACCGAACTGCTGCAAAGCGTTCCGGACCTCGCCTCACGCACCGTGATGACCTGTGGCCCGGCGCCGTACATGGATCTGGTCGAGAAAGAAGTCAAAGCGCTGGGCGTGACGCGCTTCTTTAAAGAGCAGTTCTTTACCCCGGTGGCTGAAGCCGCCACCAGCGGTCTGAAGTTCACTAAACTGCAGCCGGCGAAAGAGTTTTATGCGCCGGTGGGCAGTACGCTGCTGGAAGCGCTGGAAAGCAATAAAGTACCGGTTGTTGCCGCTTGCCGTGCAGGCGTTTGCGGCTGCTGTAAAACTAAAGTGGTTGACGGTAACTACACGGTAAGCAGCACCATGACGCTGACCGACGCAGAAATCGCTGAAGGTTATGTACTGGCGTGCTCCTGCCATCCGCAGAGTGACTTAGTGCTGGCGTAATCGCCTGATATCAGATGTACAAAAGGCTACCTGGCTATACCGGGTGGCCTTTTTTTATCCTGTCAGGCGCTGCAAAATTCTGATTTTTCCATCCCCAAGGGCAAAATAGCACCTTCCTCCCGCCAATTATCGACCACACTTACCCTGCACAACGTAAGCAATATCCCCGACTACCACGTCGAACTTTCTACAAGGATCCCCATGAAAAAAGTGGCCATTGTCGGCGTCGGTCCCACCGGTATTTATACGTTTTATGCCCTGGTTGAGCGTGGTGAACCGCTGGAGATACAGCTTTATGAGCAAGCTGAGGAAGCGGGCGTCGGCATGCCTTATAACAGCGACAACAACGCAGAACACATGTTGGCAAATATAGCCAGCATCGAGATCCCACCGATTTATATCAGCTATCTGACGTGGCTACAAAATCAAAGCGATGACTACCTGGCGCAGTTTCGAATTGAACGCACCTCTTTGCATGAGCGGCAATTTTTGCCCCGCGTGATCCTCGGCGACTATTATCGCGATCGTTTTTTAGCCATCGTCGATAACGCACAAAGAGCCGGTTTTACAATTCGCATATATGAATCAAGCCAGGTCACCGACCTGCAAGCAACGTCGAATGGGGTCTCCCTGTGGATCAACCGCGCGTCCGAACCCGTTGAGGTGGATTTCGCCGCTATCGCTACCGGTCATCTGTGGCCCGAAACGGATGCTCAGGCACGCAAGTTTTTCCCCAGTCCGTGGACCGGTCTGATGGACGCCGAGATTAGCGCTTGTAGGGTGGGGATTCTGGGCACATCGCTAAGCGCTATCGACGCAGCGATGGCCGTGGTCTGTCAGCATGGCACCTTTACGACCAATACCGACCATTCACTGCGGTTCACACGTAAACCTGACAGCCAAAATCTGAAACTGACCCTGATGTCGCGCAGCGGAGTGCTGCCTGAAGCTGATTTTTACTGTCCTCTTCCCTATGAACCGCTGAATATCGCGACGCCAGAAGCGATTGAAGACGCCATTGCCCGGGGCCAAAACGGATTGCTGGACCGCATCTTCCGCCTTATTGCTCGACAACTGCAAGATGCGGCGCCAGGGTGGTGCCAACAGATAACACTTGCGACGCTTAACGCCGACACATTCCCCGAAGTCTATTTTGCCGACAGGATCAGGCATGACCCTTTTGACTGGGCGAGACGTAATCTGGTGGAGGTTGAACGCAACAAGCAGGAACAACATACCGTCGCCTGGCGATATACCTTGCTGCGCCTGCACGAGGTTATCGAAGAGATAGTCCCTCATCTTGATGACTGCGACGAAAAACGTTTCAGGCGCGGACTGGCGCGCGTATTTATTGATAACTATGCGGCTATCCCGTCTGAGTCTGTCCGCCGACTGCTGGCGCTGCACGACGCCGGGCTGATAGAGATCCTCGCGCTCGGCTCAGATTATGAGCGTATGAATGAACAGGGAATGACGGTGATTTACCACCAGAGCCAGCGCCAGCGCCACGAATTTGATGTATTTATTGACGCCCGAGGACAACGGGCATTGCAGAGCAAAGATATCCCGTTCCCAACGCTACGCGATCAACTGCTGGCTTGTGGCGATGAGATCCCGGATATTGGCGAGGATTACACACTGCAAGCGCCGGAGTATGCCCGCAATCGCATCGCTTTTGGCGGGCTGCCGTGGTTGATGCACGATCGTCCGTTCATTCAGGGACTGGTGGTCAGCGCTGAAATAGGCTCCGCGATGGCCAAAGCATTGACGCAGCGAGCGCTGAGACGTCGGCACAAACTCTGGAACAGAGACGACATAGATTAGCTACACATTGAACGACGAGGCGGAGCAAGGCTACGCGTTCCCGCCTCTGTATTGATTCTCGGATGGCAAACTATCGCCAGGCTGAATTTCCGGCAAGGGAGAATCGCCCCGCCCCCAAAAACGCCACGGCCAGCGCGCCGATGAAGAAATACACCAGACTTTCAATCGCCCATGCACCGGTTTTATCCAGTAACCAGGTTTCGCCCATCCCAACCATCAGCCATGCCACAACCATCGTAAACGCCAGCCCCAACGCTGCAGGACGCGTCAGGATCCCAAGGATAATCAGACACGGCGCCACAACTTCTCCCAGCAGGACGCCATACGCAATAAAGCCCGGGAAACCTTTCGCTATCAGCATGCCGCTGATGCCATCAATACCCGCGAACAGTTTATGCAACCCATGAAAAAGCATCAGCCCACCCACGGCAAGGCGTAACAAAAACTTGCCAAAATCTTCATGAGTCAGTACCCGGTTAACGCTATTTAATAGTTTTATAACCATCTGAATTTATTCCTTGTTTCGCCATGTCCAATAACAAACTACGCTTAGTACAGGTCAAATGAAACCTGCCGGAAATAAGGGGGAATGAGAAGCATAACTATTATCTTCATCTAAACTTGTAACCGGTATCACATTAAAGGAGAAGGAAAACCATGAAACAAACGGTTGCCGCTTTTATTGCTAAAACACTCGAACAAGCTGGCGTAAAACGCATTTGGGGTGTAACGGGTGACTCACTCAATGGCCTAAGTGATAGTCTGAATCGTATGGGAACGATTGACTGGATGCCAACCCGTCATGAAGAGGTTGCTGCCTTCGCCGCAGGTGCTGAAGCGCAGTTAACGGGTGAATTGGCCGTCTGTGCAGGGTCGTGTGGGCCAGGCAACCTGCACCTGATTAATGGCCTGTTTGATTGCCACCGCAACCACGTTCCGGTGCTGGCCATTGCCGCACATATTCCATCCAGCGAGATAGGCAGCGGTTATTTCCAGGAGACCCACCCGCAAGAGTTGTTCCGCGAATGTAGCCATTATTGCGAGCTGGTTTCCAGCCCTGAACAGATCCCACAGGTGCTGGCAATTGCCATGCGTAAAGCGGTGCTCAACCGCGGTGTCTCTGTGGTGGTATTACCTGGCGATGTCGCGCTGAAGCCGGCCCCTGAGAGCGCCACCACGCACTGGTACCATGCGCCGCTGCCGGTGGTCACTCCGGAAGAGGAAGAGCTCAGAAAACTGGCGCAACTGCTGCGCTACTCCAGCAATATCGCTCTGATGTGCGGCAGCGGCTGCGCCGGTGCGCATAAAGAGCTGGTCGAGTTTGCGGCTAAAATCAAAGCGCCGATTGTGCACGCCCTGCGGGGTAAAGAGCATGTTGAATACGATAATCCGTACGACGTGGGCATGACCGGGCTAATTGGCTTTTCATCCGGCTTCCATACCATGATGAATGCCGACACGCTGATCCTGCTCGGCACCCAGTTCCCCTATCGCCCGTTCTATCCAACCGACGCCAAAATTATTCAGATTGATATCAATCCGGCGAGCATCGGCGCGCACAGTAAAGTTGATATGGCGCTGGTGGGCGAGATTAAATCCACCCTCCGCGCCCTGCTACCGCTGGTGGAAGAAAAAACAGAGCGGAAGTTTTTGGACAAAGCGCTGGAGCACTACCGTGAAGCGCGCAAGGGTCTGGATGATTTAGCTAAACCCAGCGATAAAGCCATTCACCCGCAGTATCTGGCACAGCAAATCAGCCACTTTGCCGCAGACGACGCCATCTTCACTTGCGACGTTGGCACGCCAACGGTGTGGGCGGCACGCTATCTGAAAATGAACGGCAAACGTCGCCTGCTCGGTTCGTTTAATCATGGTTCGATGGCCAATGCCATGCCGCAGGCACTCGGCGCCCAAGCGACCGAACCGGGACGCCAGGTTGTCGCAATGTGCGGGGACGGCGGATTTAGTATGCTGATGGGCGACTTTCTGTCGGTGGTCCAGATGAAGCTGCCGGTGAAGATTATCGTCTTTAACAACAGCGTACTGGGATTTGTGGCGATGGAGATGAAGGCTGGCGGTTATCTGACCGACGGCACGGAGCTGCACGATACCAACTTCGCGCGGATTGCCGAAGCCTGCGGTATTACGGGCATTCGTGTGGAGAAATCCTCAGAGGTTGATGAAGCGCTGCAAAGGGCAATGTCGATTGACGGCCCGGTGCTGGTCGATGTGGTTGTGGCGAAAGAAGAGTTAGCCATCCCGCCACAGATCAAACTCGAACAAGCGAAAGGTTTTAGCCTGTATATGTTGCGCGCAATCATCAGTGGACGCGGTGATGAAGTGATGGAACTGGCGAAAACTAACTGGCTCAGGTAAAACATCCTTATTAAATCACACACAAAATCATTCATGATGCATCAAGGCGGCTAGCCCGAAAATCCCCAGGAGCATAGGTAAACTATGTGACTGGGGTTTAAGGGTGCGGCCAACGCAGAGGCAGCTTGAAGGATGAAGTGTAATAAGGAGACACCATGATTGATTTACGCAGTGATACCGTCACCCGGCCAAGTCGCGCCATGCTGGAAGAGATGATGGCAGCCCCGGTCGGGGACGACGTGTACGGTGATGACCCTACCGTTAACGCTCTCCAGCAATACGCTGCAGAGCTCTCTGGCAAAGAAGCCGCTATTTTCCTACCCACCGGCACTCAGGCAAACCTGGTTGCGCTGCTCAGTCATTGCCAGCGCGGCGAAGAGTATATTGCCGGTCAGGGCGCACATAACTATCTCTATGAAGCGGGCGGCGCAGCGGTGCTTGGCAGCATTCAACCGCAACCCATCGACGCCGCCCCGGATGGTTCCCTGCCGTTAGACAAAGTGGCAGCGAAAATCAAAGCTGACGATATCCATTTTGCCCGCACCCGTCTGCTCAGTCTGGAAAACACCCACAACGGCAAAGTGCTTCCGCGCGAGTATCTGAAAGACGCCTGGGAATTCACCCGTGAGCGCAATCTTGCCCTACACGTCGACGGCGCGCGTATTTTTAACGCCATCGTCGCCTATGGCTGTGAGCTTAAAGACATCACGCAATACTGCGACTCGTTCACCATTTGTCTTTCCAAAGGTCTGGGAACGCCGGTAGGTTCGCTGCTGGTCGGCAGCCAGGACTACATCAAGCGCGCCATTCGCTGGCGCAAAATGACCGGTGGCGGAATGCGCCAGGCCGGTATTCTGGCGGCGGCGGGACTGTATGCGCTGAAAAATAACGTGGCGCGTTTGCAGGAAGACCATGACAACGCCGCCTGGATGGCAGAACAACTGCGCGAAGCAGGGGCAGACGTCATGCGCCACGACACCAACATGTTGTTTATTCGCGTTGGTGAAGGGCACGCTGCCGCGCTGGGTGAATACATGAAAGCGCAAGGCGTGCTGATTAACGCCTCCCCGATTGTGCGCCTGGTGATGCATCTGGACGTATCGCGTGAACAACTTGCTGAAGTCGTCGCCCACTGGCGCGCTTTTTTAACCCGCTAAGGAGATGGGCGTGCCGCAACGGATTTTGGTTCTTGGCGCCAGTGGCTACATTGGTCAGCATCTGGTTCAAGCGCTCAGCCAGCAAGGGCATCAGGTGCTGGCTGCGGCACGCCGCATTGAACGTCTGGAAAAGCAGCAACTGGCCAACGTCAGTTGCCATAAGGTCGATTTGAATTGGCCAGATAACCTCACCCCGCTGTTGACGGGTGTTGATACGGTTTACTATCTGGTTCATGGTATGGGTGAAGGCGGTGATTTTATCGCCCACGAACGCCATGTGGCGATGAACGTACGCGATGCGCTGCGTAATACGCCAGTTAAACAGCTTATTTTCCTGAGCTCATTACAGGCTCCCCGGCATGAACAGTCCGATCATTTGCGTGCGCGGCAAATAACCGCTGACACCCTGAGAGAGTCAGGCGTGCCAATGACGGAATTGCGCGCTGGCATTATCGTAGGGGCAGGTTCCGCCGCCTTTGAAGTGATGCGCGACATGGTCTATAACCTGCCGGTTCTCACCCCTCCGCGCTGGGTACGTTCGCGTACCACGCCCATCGCGCTGGAAAATTTGATGTACTATCTGGTGGCGCTGTTGGACCATCCCACAAGCCATCACCGCATACTCGAAGCTGCCGGGCCGCAGGTGTTGAGCTATCAGGAACAGTTCGAGCATTTTATGGCGGTCAGCGGTAAACATCGCCTGCTCATCCCCATCCCCTTTCCTACCCGCTGGATTTCGGTCTGGTTTTTAAACGTCATTACGTCAGTGCCGCCGACCACGGCCAAAGCGCTTATCCAGGGTTTAAAACACGATCTGCTGGCCGATGACACCGAATTACGCGCGCTGATCCCGCAAAAGTTGATTGCCTTTGATGACGCGGTACGCAGCACGTTGAAAGAAGAGGAGAAGCTGGTCAATTCCAGCGACTGGGGTTACGACGCGCAGGCGTTTGCCCGCTGGCGCCCTGAATATGGCTATTTTGCCAAACAGGCTGGCTTTAGCGTTGAAACCTTCGCCAGCAAAAAAGCGCTATGGCAGGTTGTGAATCGACTCGGCGGCAAAGAAGGCTATTTTTTTGGCAATATTTTGTGGAAGACGCGGGCGGCGTTAGACCTGCTGGTCGGCCATAAGCTGGCTAAAGGTCGACCAGAACACTCTCTGTTGCAGGTTGGCGATACCGTCGATAGCTGGAAAGTTATCATCGTTGAACCAGAAAAACAGCTGACGCTGCTGTTTGGGATGAAAGCGCCTGGTTTGGGTCGCCTGAGTTTCACCCTGGAAGATAAAGGCGATCACCGACGCATTGATGTACGTGCCTGGTGGCATCCGCACGGCATGCCAGGACTCTTCTACTGGCTGTTGATGATCCCAGCTCATCTGTTCATTTTCAGAGGGATGGCGAAGCATATTGCTAAACTTGCAGAACAAATCACAGACTAATGATAAAAAGAGCCTGTATTCTTTCATGTTTCCCATTGCATACAGGCGTATTTCACGGAAGAATGCGCACGATGTTTTTTAAACACAGTGGATTGATATGAAGGTACTGGTTACCGGAGCCACCAGCGGCTTGGGCCGAAACGCGGTTGAGTTTCTATGCAGCAAAGGCGTCAGCGTCAGAGCTACCGGTCGCAATGAAGCGATGGGCAAGCTGCTGGAGAAAATGGGCGCAGAGTTTGTACATGCCGATTTGACCGAGCTGGTGTCTTCACAGGCAAAAGTGATGCTTGCCGGCATCGACACGCTGTGGCACTGCTCCAGTTTTACCTCACCGTGGGGAACTCAGGAAGCCTTCGATCTGGCCAACGTTCGAGCGACCCGACGTCTGGGCGAGTGGGCCGTGGCCTGGGGCGTACGTAACTTCATTCATATCTCCTCTCCATCGCTCTATTTTGATTATCACCACCATCGCGATATCAAAGAAGATTTCCGTCCACATCGCTTCGCCAATGAATTCGCCCGCAGCAAAGCGGCAGGCGAAGAGGTAATTGCGCTGCTCGCGCAGGCTAACCCGCAGACCCGCTTCACGGTATTGCGCCCACAAAGTCTGTTCGGACCTCACGATAAAGTCTTTATTCCACGCCTGGCCCATATGATGTATCACTACGGCAGCATCCTGCTGCCGCACGGCGGAAGCGCGCTGGTGGATATGACCTACTACGAGAATGCAGTGCACGCGATGTGGCTGGCCAGTCAACAAGCCTGCGATAAGCTGCCGTCGGGACGCGCGTACAACATTACCAACGGCGAGCATCGCACCCTGCGCAGCATTGTGCAGAAACTTATCGACGAGCTGAATATTGATTGCCGTATCCGCTCCGTGCCCTACCCGATGCTGGATATGATTGCCCGCAGCATGGAGCGTTTAGGCAATAAATCGGCGAAAGAGCCAAAGCTTACGCATTACGGCGTCTCGAAGCTGAATTTTGATTTTACGCTGGATACTTCCCGCGCTCAGGAAGAGTTGGGTTATCAGCCCGTTGTGACGCTGGATGCAGGAATTGAGCGTACCGCGGCCTGGCTGCGTGACCACGGTAAGCTGCCGCGTTAACCCTGCCCGTATTTCTCCAGTAACGCTTCGGCAATTGCCTGAGTTTCTGCATCCGCCACGCCGTTCCACAACGTCGGGCGGAAGTGCATCTGAAACGCCATAATCACCCGCTGCTGTTCACGCGGCGTCATATCAGGTTTTACTTCATAACCGTAGCGCGACAGCAGATCGAGTAATGATGCGGTTTCTACCGGCGTATGGGGCGCTCGTCCGGCAAGATAAAATGCCACGCGCTGGGTATCCGGCCACGCGCCGATGCCCTGAGCGGCCAGTGCTTTCCACGGAAATAGCGGGCCGGGATCGTCCTTGCGCTGCGGAGCGACGTCCGCATGGGCCACCACATTCTGCGGTTTTATGTCGTAGCGGGCGATAATATCTTTCACCAATGGGATTAACGCCTGAATTTGCGCGGGCTCAAACGGCGCAAAATACTTGCTGCCCGCTGATTTTTGCCAGCCGCGGTTTTCCAGCTCAATGCCGATCGAAGTATCGTTGATACGCGTAGCGCCGCGCCAGAAGCTAATCCCTGCATGCCAGGCCAGATCTTTTTCCGGGACCAGTTGCCAGATACGCGGCTTGCCGTGGTAGAGCGGCGGCACTGCCGGGATCAGATAGTGTGAACTGACGTTTTTATCGGTCAGCGTAGCCAGAGAAGCGTCGAAATCATCCGCCGTGTAATGGATAACTAGCACTTTAATGCGCGGGTAAGCAGCCTGCGCCTGACGGCGGGTATCTAACTGATACCCGTCTTTGTCGACTATTCCTTTTTCGCCAGCACACCCCACCAGCAGTAGCGTTAATGCCAGCAAATACAACAGACGTTTCATCGACGAGTTTTCACCGCGGTGCCGCTGACGCTCACCATCAGCATGCTACCGTCCTTGCCCACCGTTTCGTAATCGATATCGATACCGACTACCGCATCAGCACCGAGTGCTTTCGCCTGTTCACCAAGCTCCTGAAAAGCAATTTCACGCGCTTTACGCAGCTCTTTTTCATACGCGCCGGAGCGACCGCCGACAATATCGCGAATGCCGGCGAAAAAATCGCGGAAGATATTCGCGCCTAAAATGGCTTCGCCAGTAACAACACCGCAGTATTCCACGATGCTCTGTCCTTCCAGCATAGGGGTTGTCGAAAACTGCATGATTAATCTCCTTTTTGCGCTAAGAGCACGATCTCAAAAGCATTATCGAACCGATCCACTATCATTGAAAGGATATATTCTATCAACGTAGAACACTAATAGTAGAAAGCTAATAAGGAAATCATTATGCGCTACTCGAAACTCTCTCTGCTGGTTCCCTGTGCACTACTTCTCAGCGCTTGTACTACCGTGACGCCGGTCTATAAAGATAACGGCACGCGTAGCGGTTCATGCGTAGAAGGCGGGCCAGACAGCGTGGCTCAACAATTCTATGATTACCGTATTCAGCATCGAAACAATGACATTACCGCCCTTCGCCCGTACATCAGCGACGACCTGGCTAAGCTGCTGAACGATGCCAGCCGTGATAACGCGCATCGCGAACTGTTTAACAGCGATCCGTTCTCCAGTCGCGCCACATTACCGGACAGCGCCAGCGTCGCCAGCGCATCGACTATTCCGAATAGTGATGCACGCAACATTCCACTGCGTGTAGAGCTGAAACAAGGTGACCAAAGCTGGCGTGATGAAGTGCTGATGATCCGTGAAGGCCAGTGCTGGGTCGTTGACGATGTCCGCTATCTGGGCGGCAGCGTACACGCGCCAGCCGGGACGCTGCGCCAGTCTGTCGAAAACCGCTAACCGCCCCATTCACCTGCTTAAATCATAACCCCCATAAATTGTCTGGCATTCTGCATAGAATGCCGACAATTATTCTTGCCCACTGGTGGCCCCGCTATTTTGTGCTATGTTTAGATAAGAATGCGGTTTGCATTTAACTTTTAACGCATAAATATTGCATAACTATTCTGTCAAAGGTAGTATCTGCGGCTTCAATAGCTATCAGACTGCCAGTATCGAGTGTCAATGAGTATTCAATTAAACGGCATTAACTGCTTCTACGGCGCACATCAGGCGCTGTTCGATATCACGCTGGATTGCCCTCAGGGTGAAACACTGGTGTTACTTGGCCCAAGTGGCGCCGGGAAAAGCTCGCTGCTGCGCGTACTCAACCTGCTTGAGATGCCGCGCTCGGGCACGCTCTCTATTGCGGGTAACCGTTTCGACTTCACTAAGACCCCGTCAGATAAAGCCATTCGGGATCTGCGTCAAAACGTGGGCATGGTCTTCCAACAATACAACCTCTGGCCACATCTCACGGTTGTGCAGAATCTGATTGAAGCGCCCTGCCGCGTACTGGGTCTGACAAAAGAGCAAGCGATGGCGCGCGCCGAGAAACTGCTGGAACGTCTGCGCCTGAAGCCATACAGCGATCGCTATCCGCTGCATCTCTCTGGCGGCCAGCAACAGCGTGTGGCCATTGCCCGCGCGTTGATGATGGAGCCACAGGTGCTGCTGTTTGATGAACCGACCGCCGCGCTTGACCCGGAAATTACCGCCCAAATCGTCAGCATCATTCGTGAACTGGCGGAAACCAACATTACTCAGGTGATCGTCACTCACGAAGTGGAAGTTGCCCGTAAAACGGCCAGCCGTGTGGTGTATATGGAAAACGGTCATATCGTCGAGTTTGGGGATGCGAGCTGCTTTGCCAACCCGCAAACCGAAGCGTTTAAAAACTATCTTTCTCACTAAGATTCGGGACAATACAATGAAAAAAGTTCTGATTGCCGCGCTAATCGCAGGTTTTAGCCTTTCCGCTACCGCAGCCCAAACCATTCGTTTCGCCACCGAAGCGTCTTATCCTCCGTTTGAATCAATCGATGCTAATAACAAGATCGTCGGGTTTGACGTTGATCTGGCGAATGCGCTGTGTAAAGAGATTGACGCTACCTGTACCTTCACCAATCAGGCCTTCGACAGCCTGATTCCGAGCCTGAAGTTCCGTCGTTTTGACGCGGTAATGGCCGGTATGGACATCACCCCAGAGCGTGAAAAACAGGTGCTGTTCACCACCCCGTATTACGACAACTCTGCGCTGTTTGTTGGCCAACAGGGTAAATACACCAGCATTGATCAGCTGAAAGGCAAAAAAGTCGGTGTACAAAACGGGACTACGCACCAGAAATTCATCATGGATAAACATCCGGAAGTGACTACCGTGCCGTATGACAGCTACCAGAATGCCAAACTCGATCTGCAAAACGGTCGTATTGACGGCGTATTTGGCGATACCGCAGTGGTGACCGAGTGGCTGAAAGATAATCCTAAGCTCGCCGCGGTTGGCGACAAAGTGACGGATAAAGATTACTTCGGTACCGGTCTGGGCATTGCTGTGCGCCAGGGCAATACCGAACTGCAGCAGAAATTTAACGCTGCGCTGGAAAAAGTGAAGAAAGATGGGACTTACGAGACCATCTACAACAAATGGTTCCAGAAGTAATATTTGATGAATGAATTTTTTCCTTTAGCAAGCGCCGCCGGGATGACCGTCGGCCTTGCCGTTTGTGCGCTGATCATTGGCCTCGCGCTTGCCATGTTGTTTGCCGTCTGGGAGTCAGTTAAATGGCGTCCAGTGGCATGGGCTGGCTCGGCTCTGGTCACCATCCTGCGCGGTCTGCCGGAAATTCTGGTGGTTCTGTTTATCTATTTTGGCTCCTCGCAGCTGCTGCTGACGCTGGCCGATGGCTTTACGATCAATCTCGGGTTTGTACAAATCCCGGTTCAGATGCAGATCGAAAACTTCGACATCAGTCCGTTCCTGTGCGGTGTGATTGCGCTGTCATTGCTGTATGCCGCTTACGCGTCGCAAACGTTGCGTGGCGCGCTGAAGGCCGTGCCACTCGGACAATGGGAGTCAGGTCAGGCGTTAGGTTTGTCTAAAGCTGCGATCTTCTTCCGTCTGGTGATGCCGCAGATGTGGCGTCATGCACTACCGGGACTGGGTAACCAGTGGCTGGTATTGCTGAAAGATACTGCGCTGGTCAGCCTTATCAGCGTGAACGATCTGATGCTGCAAACCAAGAGCATCGCCACCCGTACCCAGGAGCCGTTTACCTGGTATATTGTGGCGGCGGCTATTTACCTGGTGATTACGCTGGTAAGTCAGTACATTCTCAAACGCATTGACCTGCGCGCGACACGTTTTGAGCGGAGACCAGGCTGATGCTTGAGTATTTACCTGAATTGTTGAAAGGGCTGCATACCAGCCTGACGCTGACGGTCGCCTCCATCGTGGTTGCTCTGGTGCTGGCATTGATTTTCACCGTCATCCTGACGCTGAAAACACCGGTTCTGGTTTGGCTGGTTCGCGCTTATATCACGCTGTTTACCGGTACACCGCTGCTGGTGCAAATCTTCCTGATCTACTACGGGCCAGGACAATTTCCGACGTTGCAAGAGTATCCGGTGCTGTGGCATCTGCTGTCAGAACCGTGGCTGTGCGCTTTAATTGCGCTGTCGTTAAACAGTGCGGCCTATACCACTCAGCTGTTCTACGGCGCTATTCGTGCAATCCCGGAAGGCCAATGGCAGTCCTGCGGAGCGTTGGGGATGAGCAAGAAGGATACGCTGGCGATTCTGTTGCCGTACGCCTTTAAACGCGCCCTCTCCTCGTATTCCAACGAAGTGGTGCTGGTGTTTAAAAGTACTTCGCTGGCATACACCATCACGCTGATGGAAGTCATGGGCTATAGCCAGTTGCTGTATGGTCGCACTTATGACGTCATGGTTTTCGGTGCGGCAGGTGTGATTTACCTGATCGTCAACGGTTTGCTGACGCTGATGATGCGCTTAATCGAACGTAAAGCGCTGGCGTTTGAACAGCGGAATTAAACATATGCCTGATGGCGCTACGCTTATCAGGCCTACGGTTCATGCACCTTTTGTAGGCCGGATAAGGTGCTAGCACCGCCATCCGGCAAATATGCATAAAGCAAAATAATAAAGACGGACAAGAACCTAAATTGTCCGTCTTTTTTTATATCAAAAAAATACTTAATCATTTTTATTGCATATAAATTCATTAAATGGCATTGTTAATCCACGCCGCAGATACGGTAAATAATCATAAGATTGACAGACGGGAGTTCCACCATGAAAAAGTTAGTACTGGCTGCATTACTTGCTACTTTCGCCGCTGGCGCCTCAGCCGCTGATAAAATTAGTTTCGGTGTATCAGCCACTTACCCGCCATTTGAGTCGCTCGACGCAAACAATAAAATTGTCGGATTTGACATCGATCTGGCAACGGCGCTGTGCAAACAAATGCAGGCTGACTGTACTTTCACCAATCACGCTTTCGACAGCCTGATCCCCGCGCTGAAATTTAAGAAATATGATGCGGTAATTTCCGGAATGGATATCACGCCTGAGCGTAGCAAGCAGGTTGCATTTACTCAGCCGTACTATGCAAACTCCGCGCTGGTGATTGCGAAAAAAGACACCTATAAAACCTTTGCCGACCTGAAAGGAAAACGCATCGGCATGGAAAACGGCACCACGCACCAGAAATACTTGCAGGACAAACATCCTGAAGTGAAAACCGTGGCCTACGACAGCTATCAGAATGCGATTATCGACCTGAAAAATGGTCGTATTGATGGCGTATTTGGCGATACCGCTGTGGTTAACGAGTGGCTTAAAACCAACCCGCAGCTAGGCGTAGCCACTGATAAAGTGACCGACCCACAATACTTCGGTACTGGCCTTGGCATCGCGGTTCGCCCGGATAACAAAGCCCTGCTGGAAAAACTGAACAGCGCGCTGGCGGCAATCAAAGCTGACGGCACGTACCAGAAAATCAGCGATCAGTGGTTCCCACAGTAACGTCTGCCCAGTCTGAAAAGCCGCGCTCTGCGGCTTTTTTTATCTCTTCGCCTGCGCTTTCAGTCAGTTCTTACGCCAGAAACGCATTCCTGGCGTACACTTGTTAAAACGAAAAAAAGTGAGGCAAAAGGATGATAGCATTCCCTGCCAGTTTACTGATCCTCAATGGAAAAAGTGCTGATAACCTTCCCCTGCGTGACGCCATTGCGAATCTGCGTGATGAGGGCGTGGAAATCCATGTTCGCGTTACCTGGGAAAAAGGCGACGCCCAACGATACGTTGATGAAGCTCGTCAGTTGGGCGTTGAAACGGTGATTGCCGGTGGCGGCGACGGCACAATAAACGAAGTCTCGACGGCGCTTATCCAGTCGCAGGGCGGCAATATTCCGGCGCTGGGTATTTTACCGTTGGGAACGGCGAATGACTTTGCCACCAGCGTTGGTATACCCGAGGACCTTGATAAGGCGTTAAAGCTGGCTATCGCCGCAAATGCGACGGCGATCGATATGGTGCAGGTCAATGATAAAACCTGTTTTATCAACATGGCAACCGGTGGCTTCGGCACACGCATCACGACCGAGACACCAGAAAAACTCAAGGCTGCGCTGGGTGGCGTATCGTACTTTATTCACGGATTAATGCGCATGGATACGCTCAAACCCGACATCTGCGATATTCGAGGGGAAGACTTTCACTGGCAGGGTAAAGCGCTGGTAATTGGTATCGGTAATGGTCGCCAGGCCGGTGGGGGGCAACAGCTATGCCCGACAGCGCTTATCAACGATGGTCTGCTGCAACTGCGTATTTTTACCGGAGAAGAGCTGTTGCCTGGGCTGCTTTCGGCGTTAACGCAATCCGAAGACAACCCTAACATTATCGAGGGCGCATCATCGTGGTTTGATATCCGCGCCCCGCATGAAATTACCTTTAATCTCGATGGCGAACCGCTCAGCGGACAAGAGTTTCATATTGAAATCCTGCCCGCGGCGTTACGTTGCCGACTGCCGCCGGGTTGTCCGCTGTTGCGCTAACACGACGGCAGTCGCCTGAAATCAGGCGATGGTGACTTTGCTATCCAGATAAACATCCTGCACGGCGTTAATCAGCTTAACGCCGTCGGCCATGGTTTTCTTGAATGCCTTGCGCCCAAGAATCAGCCCCATGCCGCCCGCACGTTTGTTAATCACCGCAGTACGTACCGCATCGCTCAGATCGGTTTCGCCGCCAGCCGCACCGCCAGAGTTAATTAACCCGGCGCGTCCCATATAGCAGTTCGCCAGTTGATACCGCACCAGGTCAATCGGGTTGTCGCTGGTCAGCTTGCTATAGACGCGATCGTCGGTGTAGCCAAAATTGACCGCTTTATACCCGCCGTTATTTTCCGCCATTTTTTGCTTCACGATATCCGCCCCGATAGTGGCCGCCAGATGGTTAGCCTGCCCGGTAAGATCGGCAGAAACATGGTAATCCACGCCATCTTTTTTAAACGCCGGGTTACGCAGATACGCCCACAGCACCGTGACCATACCCAGCTCATGAGCACGCTCGAATGCGGCAGAAATCTCTTCAATCTGGCGGCGAGACTCCTCTGAACCGAAATAGATGGTTGCCCCCACCGCAACCGCACCCATATTGAACGCCTGCTCTACGCTGGCATACAGCGTCTGGTCAAACGTATTGGGATAGCTCAGCGTTTCGTTGTGGTTAATTTTTACCAGGAACGGAATGCGGTGCGCGTAGCGACGGGAAACAGAAGCCAGCACGCCATAGGTCGATGCCACGCAGTTACACCCTGCTTCGATAGCCAGCTCCACAATATTCTTCGGATCAAAGTACAGCGGGTTAGCCGCAAACGATGCTCCAGCGGAGTGCTCCACGCCCTGGTCCACCGGTAGAATAGACAGATAACCTGTCCCGGCCAGTCGGCCCGTGTTATACAGCGTCTGCATATTACGCAGCACGGCTGGCGGACGGTTGTTATCCACCATCACGCGGTCGACGTAATCATGTCCAGGCAGGTAAAGTTGATCAGAAGGAATGGTCATACAACGATGCTGTAAAAGGTTGTCGGCGTCTTTGCCAAGCAACTGCGCAATATCAGTCATAGCTATGCTCCCGTAAGTTCCGCTTTGAAAACGGAATGTGGATTGTCCTGGCCCGTTTTGTTGCGGGCAGCAATAAGCCTGGTACCGACTGCGTTTTTTTTCCATCTTTAGCGCACTTTTCAGCAACTTCTGCTGGCTCGATTCAGGAAGAAATAATGTTAAGGCGGTCAAATTTAGACCTCAAAGGTATTTTAAAGGTATTATCGAATGGTACTATCATGGCGTACCTTACCTGTCATGAAGGATTTAAAGATGAAAACTACAGTTAAGCTGTCGTTCATGATGTTTGTAGAGTGGTTTATCTGGGGCGCCTGGTTTGTACCGCTGTGGCTGTGGCTGAGTAAAAGCGGCTTTAGCGCCGGGGAGATCGGCTGGTCTTACGCCTGTACCGCGATTGCCGCGATCCTGTCGCCCATCCTGGTCGGCTCAATCACTGACCGCTTTTTCTCCGCGCAGAAAGTGCTGGCGGTATTGATGTTCGCTGGCGCTATTTTGATGTATTTCGCCGCCCAGCAAACCACCTTCAGTGGATTCTTCCCGCTGTTACTGGCCTATTCGTTAACCTATATGCCGACGATTGCGCTGACCAACAGCATCGCTTTTGCCAACGTACCGGACGTTGAACGTGATTTCCCACGCATCCGTGTGATGGGGACCATCGGCTGGATTGCTTCTGGTTTGGCCTGCGGTTTCTTACCGCAAATGCTTGGCTATAGCGATATTTCACCCACCAATATCCCCCTGCTTATCACTGCCGGAAGCTCCGCGCTGTTGGGCGTCTTTGCGTTCTTCTTACCGGATACGCCGCCAAAAAGTACCGGCAAGATGGATTTCAAAGTCATGCTGGGTCTGGATGCGCTGATCCTGCTGCGTGATAAGAACTTCCTCGTCTTTTTCTTTTGCTCTTTCCTGTTCGCAATGCCGCTGGCGTTCTATTACATCTTCGCCAACGGCTACCTGACAGAAGTCGGAATGAAAAACGCCACCGGCTGGATGACGCTGGGCCAGTTCTCTGAAATCTTCTTTATGCTGGCGCTACCGTTTTTCACCAAACGCTTTGGCATTAAAAAGGTATTGCTGCTTGGTCTTATTACTGCGGCTATCCGCTACGGATTTTTCGTTTACGGCGGCGCGGAGGAATATTTCACTTATGCTCTGCTGTTTCTCGGCATTCTGCTGCACGGCGTTAGTTACGACTTCTACTACGTCACGGCCTACATTTATGTCGATAAAAAAGCACCGGTACATATGCGCACCGCTGCGCAAGGGCTTATCACCCTCTGCTGTCAGGGATTCGGCAGCCTGCTCGGTTACCGTCTGGGCGGCGTCATGATGGAAAAAATGTTTGCTTATCAGGAACCGGTTAATGGTCTTACCTTCAACTGGGCTGGCATGTGGGGATTTGGCGCGGTCATGATCGCCGTCATTGCCGTGATGTTTATGATTTTCTTTCGCGAATCAGATAAAGAAATCACCGCCATTAAGGTGGACGATCGCGATGTAGCGTTGAAACAAGGGGAAGTGAAATGAAAGCAGAACGTATTCTCGGTGCTCTTTATGGGCAGGCGTTAGGGGATGCGATGGGTATGCCGTCGGAACTGTGGCCACGAACCCGGGTAAAAGCTCATTTCGGTTGGATCGACCGTTTTTTGCCCGGCCCTGCGGAGAATAATGCCGCCTGCTATTTTAACCAGGCGGAGTTCACTGATGACACGTCAATGGCGCTGTGTCTGGCAGATGCCCTGCTCGAGTGCGACGGAGAGATTGTGCCAGACGTTATTGGCCGCAATATTCTGGCCTGGGCCGAACGTTTTGACGCCTTTAATAAAAACGTGCTCGGCCCAACTTCAAAAATCGCGCTAAAAGCCATTCGCGACGGCAAACCTGTCGCCGAACTGGAAAACAACGGCGTGACCAACGGAGCGGCAATGCGCGTTTCGCCGCTGGGATGCCTGCTACCCGCCCGCGATGTCGATGCTTTTATCGATGATGTAGCATTGGCCTCCAGCCCGACGCATAAATCGGATCTGGCTATCGCTGGGGCTGTTGTGGTCGCGTGGGCGGTATCACGCGCTATCGACGGAGGCCAGTGGTCAGAGATTGTCGATGCGCTACCTGCCATTGCCCAACATGCGCAGCAAAAAAGGATCACGACCTTTAGCGCATCACTATCTGCACGACTTGAGCTGGCACTGAAAATCGTCCGTAATGCTGACGGCATTGAGTCTGCCTGCGAGCAGTTGTATCAGGTTGTGGGCGCCGGAACCAGTACCATTGAATCCGTGCCTTGCGCCATTGCTATGGTTGAACTGGCGCAGACCGATCCTAACCGCTGCGCTATTCTGTGCGCAAACCTCGGGGGTGATACCGACACCATCGGGGCGATGGCAACCGCCATTTGTGGCGCTATCCATGGCGTAAGCGCGATTAACCCGACATTGAAACATGAGCTGGATGCGGTGAATCAACTGGACTTTATCCGTTACGCCAGTGGATTGATGCGACTGCGCGAGCAGCGGGAGGCGCTATGATCGCCACGCATCTGCAACACCTCCTCCCGCAGTTGCGTACACAGCGGCCCGTTACGGTGGTGGGTGCGGCGGTAATTGATGTCATTGCCGATGCATATGCCCTTCCCTGGCGCGGATGTGACATTGAACTCAAACAGCAGGGGGTGAACGTTGGCGGCTGCGCGCTCAATATTGCCGTGGCGCTCAAACGTTTAGGTATCGACGCCAGTAATGCTTTACCGCTGGGTCAAGGGGTGTGGGCCGACATTATCCGCAACCGGATGGCAAAAGAGGGATTGCACAGCCTGATCGACAATGCCGCGGGCGATAACGGCTGGTGTCTGGCTCTGGTCGAGCCGGATGGCGAACGTACCTTTATGTCCTTTAGCGGCGTTGAAAATCAGTGGAACGCTGACTGGCTGGCACAGCTGGATATCCCACGCCATAGTCTGGTGTATCTCTCGGGCTATCAGTTAGCCTCTGGGTGTGGCGGACTGCTGGTGCAGTGGCTGGAAGGTCTGGAGGAGGTGACGCCGTTTATTGATTTTGGGCCACGCATCGGCGACATTCCCGAGCCCTTACTTGCAAGAATTATGGCCTGCCGTCCGCTGGTATCACTTAATCGTCAGGAAGCGGAAATTGCCGCCGAGCGGTTTGCATTGAGCCATGATGTAGAAGGTTTTGGCGCAGAATGGGTACAACGTTTCGCCTCGCCGGTAGTGGTTCGCCACGATAAAGACGGCGCGTGGTATTTCAGCGCTCAGACATCCGGTTGCGTACCGGCATTTGCGACAGCGGTCGTTGATACTATCGGCGCAGGCGACAGCCACGCTGGCGGCATGCTGGCCGGACTGGCGTCTGGCTGGACCCTGGCTGATGCCGTACTGCTGGGTAACGCAGTTGCGTCCTGGGTGGTAGGGCATCGCGGCGGCGATTGCGCCCCTTCGCGCGAGGCGTTACTCCTCGCACACAAAGACGTATAGATCGCTTCGACAATAGCTGATGCTGTATTCAATGGGCCGTTGCTGCTGGTCAAGCGCTACTTGCTTGATCACCAGTACCGGCACTTTGCTGTCCATTTGAATGTGCGCCTGGAACTCCGCATCAGGCATTCGGGCGCTGACGCGGGAGCGCGTGCGCTGCGGGAAAATATGCTGGCTGCGAAAATAGTCATACAGTGAAACGCCGATGGCATCCACGTCATGGATAAGATGGGCAGGAACCCATGACTCTTCAATAGAAACCGCGTCTTCATCTACATAGCGAATGCGCTTGAGCAGGAAGACGTCACTCCCCGCGGCAACAGCCAACTGCTGAGCCACCTCTTCCGGGCAAGGCACAATACGCTTGTTGACCCACAGCGTATCTGGCTTTTTACCGCGCAAAACCACCTGCTGTGAAAAACCACGCGCTTCTTTTAGCGAATACTCGAAGATGTTGTTGATCTGCGTCCCGTAACCACGGGCGCGCGTCACTACGCCTTCTTCTTCCAGGGCCTGCATAGCCTTGCGTACCGTAATTCGCGAAACGCCGGTTAACTGGCTGAGATCGCGCTCGCCGGGCAGGATATTTCCATGCTCCAGAATCCCGCTACGCACAGCGTTTTTCACTGTTTGCGCAAATTTCATATACAGCGGCGTGTTATCTGCCGCTGCAATGCGTTCATTCAGTTGCGCGATAAGCTGGGTATGCGCTTGTTCCATTTATCTTTTTCCTGCAGCCTTCTCTGCAGCCAGTATACCCATTACCACCACGCGTGGAAATGATGTACCGGACCAATTCCCTCACCAACTTCCAGGGTGTCGGCCTGCGCCAACGCCGCAGAAAGCCACAGCTTAGCTTCCTGCACTGTCTGTGCCCAGTTGTCATGGCGCGGACGCAGCGCCGCCAGCGCCGCGGATAGCGTACAGCCGGTGCCATGGGTATTTTTGGTCATCACCCTTGGCGCGGTAAAACGCTGCTCTCCCTCACGGGTAAAGAGCCAGTCGGGGCTTTGCGCATCCTCCAGATGACCGCCTTTCATCAACACCGCCTCGCAGCCCAGCGCCCGCAGTGCCCTTCCCTGCTCTAGCATCTCCTGCTCAGTCTGCGCATGGGGAGCCCCGAGCAGTGCCGCAGCTTCGGGTAAATTAGGGGTGATAATCGAAACCTGCGGCAGCAAATGGGTACGCAGTGTTTCTACCGCCGAGGGCGACAGCAACGGATCGCCGCTTTTCGCCAGCATCACCGTATCCAGTACGACATTTTGCACCCGATGGCGACGCAAACGTTCGGCAACCGCTTCAACAATATCCGTCTCCGCCAGCATACCGATTTTGGTGGTGTCGATACGCACATCACTCAACACCGAGTCCAGTTGTGCGGCAACAAAGTCAGGTTCTATGCGATAAACCGACTGCACCCCGCGCGTATTTTGCGCCACCAACGCCGTGATAACCGAACAGCCGTAAGCGCCCAGCGCCGAGAAGGTTTTTAAATCGGCCTGAATACCCGCACCGCCGCTTGGATCGGTTCCGGCGATCGTTAATGCGTTAATCCGTTTCATGCTTGCTCCTGTGCGTTCAGGTTATAGAGGGCATCGAGAAAAGCCGGGACAAAACTGCCCGGTCCGGTTGATTGTTGTGTGGCTATTTGCCCGGCCTGTTTCATCCAGCTACAGGCGGAGGCGATGTTATCAAGCCGGTCACCGTGCAGGGCGCAACTGGCCGCAACGACCGCCGACAGCGCGCATCCGGTGCCCACCACGCGGGTCATCAACGGATCACCGCCGTTCACGCAGACGGTACGCTGACCATCGGTCACGTAGTCCACTTCGCCGGTAACCACGACAATGGTCCCAACCTGACGAGCCAACGCCTGCGCAGCGGAAAGCGCAGCGGCTGGCGTATCTGTCGTGTCGACGCCGCGGCCCCCGCTGTTCATACCCGCCATAGCAAGTATTTCCGAGGCGTTGCCACGGATAGCGGCAGGCTGTAGTACCAGTAAATCCAGACAGAAGCGACGGCGAAACTCTAGCGCGCCCACGGCAACGGGATCGAGCGTCCACGGGGTTTTAACGAGATGTGCCCGCTCAACGGCGGCACGCATCGCCGTAGCCCGCGTCTGGGTTAAAGTGCCGACATTCACCAGCAACGCACTGGCGATAGCCGCAAACTGGCTGGCTTCCTCAGGCTCGATTACCATCGCAGGGGATGCGCCCAGCGCCAGTAGCGTATTGGCCGTAAAGCTTTGCACGACCTCGTTGGTCATACAGTGTGTGAGTGGTGAAAGCGTTCTAAATTGGTGCAAGGTGTGAGCCGCGAGTGCGCGGCTGTGCAGGTCAGGCTGCATGGTTCAGCTCCTGCCCGCGCGAAGAAGGGACACGAGCAGTGTCAGACTTCCCTACGCTGGCATTATCCAGATCAGGTGGTACGGGTATTTCTCAGCCTTCACAAGGAAGGGCACCCCGAGTCGTTGTTACATAAAACTCAATAATATTAAAAGGACAGTAAGGGAAACTTACATACTTAAGCCCCTGCTATCCATTTACTGAATGGCGGAATATATCCACACCGCATACTTTACCAGCCAGCGAGGGAGGTGAACAGCAGCGGTTTATTCTGGAAGGGGCGCTCATTGCCGCAGGCGTCGTCATCCACTCAGGCATTTCGTAGCGCGTCTCAATGCTGAGACACCACGATCATCCGCTCTTAAATCCCCAGGCAGACAGAAAGGTTGCAATTGAACATTCAGCCAGTTTCTCAAGTTTATGGGGATCAACTGCTTTTTGCGAGATTATTGCTCCAGGAAGCAGATATCCCATAATGGCCCCGAGGAAAGCAGTAGCCTGTAATTCCGGATTATCTAACGTGACTATTCCTTCATTATTTTTCTGTTCCAGAATTTCTGTCAGCGCCTGCAAAACGCGTCCAGAGTTTCTTTGTTCCAGCATAACGTGTAAATCGGGCTTTTGAACCAGCACTTGAATCAATAATCGCTGGAAATGGATATTCTCAGGGGTATAGAAATGATTCTGTACAACCCGGGCAAAACCTCTCAGGAGATCGGGAAAATCCAGTTGCTCCTGGAGTAGCTGGCGTAAAGGCGGCTGCATTTTGTCATTCAGAAATTCAAACGTCGCCAGCAGGAGAGCATCCTTTCCCCCCGGAAAATGGCTGTAAAGGGTCGGCCGCGTTGTCCCTGCTTCACTGGCGATAGTATCAAGGGACACGTCAATGCCATGCTTGAGAAACAGCTCACATGCCGTTTGTAAAATGCGAGGGCGGGACTTCATTGGCCGCCCACGTTGATTAACCATTATTGCATTCCTTACGTTTGCCTTTTTTCAGTCTCGAGATTCCCTGCTGAATGAGAATAAAAAACAGTGGGACAAAGAGCAGCGTCAGTAACGTGCCTGTGAGCATACCGCCGATTACCGAAGTTCCAATCTCTTTCTGGCTGGAGGCCCCTGCGCCCGTAGAGAGTACCAGAGGGATAACTCCAACAACAAATGCCAGAGACGTCATGATGACAGGACGTAAGCGTAATCTTGCGCCTTCAAAAGCGGCCTGAATCAACGGTTTACCCCTGCGGATTTGCGCCAGAGCGAATTCAATAATGAGAATTGCATTTTTTGCTGACAGCCCCATCGTTGTTAGTATACCTACCTGGAAGTAGACATCATTTTCGAACCCGGCGATTAAGGCTGCACTCACTGCGCCGAGAACCCCAAGTGGGATAATCAGAAGCACAGCAATAGGCACAGACCAGCTTTCATATAAAGCAGCCAGACACAAAAATACGAACGCAACGGAGGCAAGATATACCCACAGTGTCTGTGCCGAGGAAGCCTGTTCTTGCCATGATATCCCGCTCCACTGCAGATCAAATCCTTCGATTGGCGCTATCAGCCTGACCATTTCAGCCATTGCTGCCCCAGAACTTATGCCGGGAGCTGCATCTCCTTGAAATTGCACAGCAGGTAATCCATTGAATCGCTGAAGCATTTGTGGACCAGTAGTCCAGCGGAAGGAGGCAAAACTGGCGAATGAGGTCATATCATCGCTACTGTTACGTACAAACCAGGCGGATAAGTTTTCAGGTATTGAACGCCATGGCGCATCACCTTGTATATAAACCCGTTTTACTCGGCCACGGTCAATAAAGTCATTAACATAAATCCCTCCCCATGCAGCAGAAAGAGTTTCGTTGATATCCGCCTGTTCAAGGCCGTGAGCTTGTGCTTTTTGTCTGTCAATATCTACCTGCAGCAACGCCTTTGCGGCAAGGCTGTTCACTCGCACAGCGTTCAGATTTTGGTTTTCTCTGGCGGCCGTAAGTAACATTGTTTGCGCCTGATTAAGACTGTGATAACCGCGGTCTGAAATATCCTGAAGCCATAATTCGAACCCACTGGATTGTCCCAGCCCACGAACTGTGGGTGGAGATACAATGCTGATAGCTGCGTTCTGAGACGTTTGATTAAAATATTGATTAGCCCTTGCGATAATAGCCTGAGCGCTGTTCGTTTCACCCTGACGCTCGTCCCAGTGCTTTAACTCAGCAACGGACATTCCCACATTTTGCCCGCTACCTGCGTTATTTCGGCCAGCGACCGTAAATATAGCGTTAAGATTGGCACTCTCCTGTGTCATAAAATAGCGTGTGATTTCATCTCCAACCTTCTGAGTCATTGACATTGGCGCCCCTGGAGGAAGAGTGAACTGGATTGATATTGCCCCCTGGTCCTCCTCCGGAAGAAAACTGGTCGCGAGTTTTTGATATTGCCAAACCATGAACATCGACATCAGAAAAGCGAGAATAATGATTCTCACAGGACGCGCTGATATTTGCGCAAGCATATTAATGTAGCGATGCTGACTTTTTTCGACATACCTGTTGAAATGAGTGAAGAATTTACCTTTCTTCTCATTTCGGCTTTTAAGCAAATGAGCGCACAACGTAGGGGTTAAAGTCAGTGCAACCAGCACGGAAAGCGACATAGCAGAAACAATGGTCACTGTGAACTGGCGGTAAATAATGCCGACTGAACCACCAAAAAACGCAATTGGAATAAAAACGGCGGATAAGACCAGCGCGATACCTATTAATGCACCGGTTATTTCCCGCATGGAGTGGAGCGTAGCCTGCAGCGGATCGAGATGTTCTTCTTCCATCACTCGTTCGACATTCTCAACCACGACAATCGCGTCGTCGACAAGTAGCCCAATGGCAAGCACCATGGCAAAGAGTGTTAAGGTATTGATGCTATAACCCAGCATACTGAGGATGCCGAATGTGCCCAATAATACGACGGGCACCGTCAATGAGGGGATTAATGTGGCTCTCCAGTTTTGTAAAAATAGATACATTACCGCCACAACAAAAACAATCGCTTCAATCAGCGTCTGCACAACATTTCCGATGGACACCGTCACAAACGGTGTACTGTCACGAGGATAAGCAACGACAATGCCTTGCGGAAACCGATCTTTTAATCTGTTAACTTCAACGCGAATCTTTTCAGCAGTTTCCAGTGCATTAGCTCCGGATGCGAGTTGAATAGATATTCCAGCAGCAGGATGACCATTAAGTGTGGTCAGATTCTGATAGTTTTCAGCCCCAAGTTCGATTCGAGCAACATCTCGCAAATATACAGCTGAACCATCATTATTTGTCCGAAGAATGATACTTTCAAATTGCGTTGATGTTTCCAGGCGGGACTGGGCGGTCACCGTCGCATTCAGATACTGATCATTGAGAGAAGGAAGAGAGCCAATCTCTCCGCTGGTCACTTGCGAGTTTTGTGCTTCGATAGCCGTTTGTACATCTGATGGCATCAAACCATAATTATTGAGTTGGTGTGGGTTGAGCCAAATCCGCATGGCATATTGCGCACCAAAAACAGTTGTTTCTCCCGCCCCCTTTATTCTACTTAAGGGCTCCTGCAACGTATTGATAAGGAAGTCGCTAATATCGACACTGGTTAAACGATCGTTCTGGTCATATAAGGCGATAACCATCAGGCTATCTCCCTGTGATTTAGTCACAGAAAGCCCCTGTTGTTGCACTTCCTGCGGTAGCCGTGTCATAGCCTGATTTACAGCATTTTGTACCTGGACCTGCGCTATATCGGGATTAATACCTTGTTCAAAGCTAAGACTAATACGAGACTGACCAGCTGAACTGCTGGTTGAAGAAAAATAAAGCAGACCATCAATTCCTTTGATTTGCTGTTCAAGTAGCTGCGTTACGCTGTCCTCAACGTTTTGCGCAGAAGCGCCTGGGTAGTTTGCCGTAACGTTCACCCCCGGAGGCGCAATATCCGGATACTGCTCAACAGGCAATGTGAAAAGAGCCAGGATACCGGCAGAAACGATGCAAATAGCAATGACCGCGGCGAATACAGGACGGAAAATAAAGAAGTGAGCCAGCATCGTGTTTTCCTCCGTTTAGTCAATGGGGTCGCGCAGTGAAAACACGTGCGGAGGCCTGGCACGCTGAATAAAAGCCATATGCGATGTTTGCCACAAATTAAAAACAGGTTGAGGTATGGGCAATGTGACCGTTGCTGGGCATAGCAGAATATTGATTGCTTTTGTGACAATGTATCTGCTGATTTCAAGGCAAGACATTGTTCGTTGATGTTCACGCCAGAGATAGTCATAGGTTTGGATAGTGAAACTATTTTGTAGTAGTAAAAAACGTAAATAGCTGAGTCGTAGCTGCATATGCTGATAATTCAAATCAGTGCACTGAGAGCAAGCCAGCTCACGGTCCCGCGTGACCAGACAGCGTTCAACAGTCTTTGGTTCCACAGATACCCCCTCATGCAGAGAGGCGTTAAGATGACATGAAAAAGCCATTAACATAATGAAAAATAATAATTTTCCCCAGTTAACCATAGCAAACTCCCATGTATTTATTTACTTTACAGTAAAGTAAATAAATTGATTAAACAAGCATCAATTTTTAACGCTATTCCAGTTATGGGTCTTCTTGAAGACAGCTGTTCCGGGTCACAGAGACCGGAGCAACTCCTGTATGTCGTTTAACAGCTCCACTCTGAGTTGATATGCAAAAACGTGATACTTCATCGCTAAAATGCCGCTTGAAATTGTCGCAATGCTGTACATTCATTTACACTTTTTACGAAATTACTGGTGTGATAACAAAAAAGTCCTTGTCAGATGCCCTGTAAGCCAGGAATGATACATGACTGATTTTGATGACCCGAAGAGGTAGAGAGGATGGGTATGAAGAATAAAATGTTGCTGGGTGCACTCCTGCTTGCAAGCAGTGTCGTCTGGGCCGCGCCGGCTGCAACAGCTGCGCCCACAGGTATCGATAAGTATGAGCTGAGCAGCTTTATTGCTGACTTCACCCATTTCAAACCCGGTGACAAGGTTCCACCACTGTATCTCACCGAAGAATACACCATTAAACAGTGGAATCTGCGCAACCTGCCTGCACCAACAGCAGGTACCCACTGGACCTACATGGGTGGCGCCTACGTGCTGGTCAATGATGCCGATGCCAAGATCATTAAAGCCTACGACGGCGAGATTTTTTATCACCGATAAAAAAAAGTACCTTCATCACGAAGGTACATTTTTTAGAAACATCACACCGCACTAATTAGTCATAAGATACCGCAAATATGACTTTACTTTGAACCTCACCAGGCCGTAACGATTCTCCTGTTACACGAACATATTTCGCAGTAATAGGGAAAGTGTACTGATTGTTGATTGTATCCAGTTTAGCTATTCTGTTCATCAGAGTATCCCCCAGTTTTAGGGGAGTCGTCGCGGTGCCGTTATATATCTGGAACCCCACTCCTTTTGCGCCATTCGTTAGCGTATTTTTTAGTATTTTCCCGCCTTCATCCCAGTCACCGCGAGCCACCTTAAAACTCACGGGGTTGGTGGTAACGTTATAAACACTATTGCAATTCAGTACCAAATTTGCAGATCCTGATTTTGTATTATTTGCCGTATTCATTTCATTTAATGTGGTATCTGGCATTTTAATTTCGTATCGAGGTAAGGAGAACTGGCAGGTCGTCGGTTTATGCGTAACAGTAAAGTTAATATTCTGCGTAAATGCAGAATTACTCGATAAACGCCCGGTAATCCAACAATAAAGATAAGCAAGCCAGTTTGAAGTACACGAGTTATCAGAGGTTATGCTTACCGCCGGGTCGCTCAGGCTAAATGCATCACCGGAAACCGTTTGCTTAGCCGTTCCTGAATTTACATAACTTGCTGTAATAGTGAAAACCTTGGTATTCAACACTTCGCTGGCACTAACCGTTTTCTTCCCAATGCTAACAGGAAAATCATTGCTGGTTAGATTGATATTTATTAAAACCTTTTTGCCACCGCTACCCTGAATTGCAACAATGTAATCCTTGAGAGGTGTTGTATAATATAAGCTGTCACTATTGGCAGTACACACTATATCGCTACCGGAGCTGAGATTGATTTTGTTCGTTGCTGTTCCAGATGTCATATCCAGATTAATTGTCGTTAATGCACCATTTTTTGTCTGAAATGTACATCCGGCATCGGCGCCAAAGGATGACAGCAGCAGAAACATTAAAAATACGTATCCTTTCATATCTTGCATCCTTAGCGGCAAGTATAGACTTTATTCTCATCAATCGCCTTATCGAAGGTAATCGTACAGAACTGCCCCTGTTGTTTATTAACTGCAACGCGTACCGAAGCGGGAATATCATTGGTACGAATAAATAACCGGCTACCCTGCCCCACCAGGCCAACATTATTACCAAGTTCATCTTCCACTTCATAACCAAACGATAACGGAGAGCCGTCCGAACGCGCGGCAATGAAATACCAGGGTTTACGCCGATCGGTTTCAAACTCCGTCATCACGACCGCGCCGCGATAAGGTACTGTGCCTTTTCGATTGCCCAGCAACGCCACATCGCTATTACTGTCGGAAAGATCCAGCATCAGCATATTTTCACGATACGGCGTCAGACTGTCGTAAACCGCGTAACCTTTGCTGTTAGTTGTTAGATAACGATGTCCCTGCACGGCCGCGCCCTGTAACCCAGGCGCTTTAACAATGGCGAATGTATCTGAAAGCCGAGGAGCTAACGCGACACCATCTGACCACACGACTAACCCACCCTGAATATTGCCGCTGGCCTGCTGATATTTATTCGATTGACTATAACTGCTGCCAAAGGTCGCCATCGGCGCGCGCCAGACCAGGTTACCACCTGCCGTTGTCTCACTCTCCTGACGTTGATGGCTCAGATTTGCCCCTAAACTAAACTGATCGCGGTTTCCGGCAACACCGCTGAGACTGGTGTTACTCGACTGAAAGCCGTCATTATCAAACGTCGTCGAGTTGGATACGAACAAATCGCGTCGCGGCGAGGAAATCCCATCCCCCCACGAGAATGGGATGGAGATATACAGGTTAAAACGTTTATCCTCGTGGTTGTTCTCATCATAGGTCTGGCTAACAGACAAGGTGTAACTGACTCGCTGCCAGGCGTTCGAGTAGCTCAGCTGATAATCTTTGCCGGTTCCACTGCGCTGCCAATAGTCGCGCCACAGGCCGCTGACGGCCAGGGATCCCCAGTTCTCGGGTAACGCTTGATTGATATTTAGCGAAAAGCTGTTCTTACGACCAAAATCGTTCTGATAGTAGTCCGCAACGTCATAAACATCATTTTCATCGCGGTCATAGTGATTTTTGTTATTCGCCCATACGTAGTCATTAAAGGTACGATAATTTCGCGAGGAGTAACGAAAAGCTGCCAGCGCAAACTGCGTGCCGGTCTGAGCGACATACTTATTCCACGCAACCTGATAACTCTGACCATCAAAAACATCACCATTGTCCTGCTCACTATGCGATCGCGTGGCGTCTACCGATACTGCGCCAATGGGTGTATTCCAACCGGTCCCGAGCACAAATGAGGTATAGTTTTGTGACAGCATAGTGCCGCCATAGACCGTAAGCAGATTGTTCAGACCATATTGATAGCTACCTTGCAGGAAATCATACTGATTGCCAGCCCCCTCTATATGACTGCGCCCAGCAGCAAAATCATATTTCGATACGCCCGACTGCAGCATATTTGGTACAGATGAATAAGGCACCAGATAACGAGATACCGAACCATCCGCTTCTTTCAAGCTCACATCTAAATCCGCACCACCGCCAGCGAGCTGGAGATCATCAATAGCAAATGGGCCAGGTGGAACTTCTTTCTGGTAAATAACAAAGCCGTTTTGTTCGATGGTTACCAGCGCGTTGCTCTGGGCAATCCCGCGGACTACTGGGGTAAAATTCTGTTTTGAGTTCGGTAACATTTGCATATCGCGCCAGATACGCACACCACGAAAACGTACCGCATCAAAGATATCCGCGCCGGTATACATATCTCCGGTACGTAGCGTGCCAAGTATTTGTGGGATACCTCGCTCCATATATAGCGTATTACTTTTCCAGTTGCCGCTGCCCTCGTTGCCTTTGGTATAGTTGGCATTTGAGTGCAACTGCCACCCTGACAGGTTCAACCCGCTATTCAGGTTCACATAGCTGCTTTTATCATCACCACCGTGTTTATAATTACTGTAATACTGGCTGGCGTAATAAGAGGTATAAAAAGCGTTAACACCGCGATCCCAGGTTTCAGGCGGCATATATCCTGGTTCATATTCCAGCACATACGCCTGCGGAACGCTTAGATTCAAAATAAATTGCCCGATGTCATAACCAACACTGCCGCCCTGAACTGCTTCACGTAGCGGCACGCACTCCTCTTTTTTATCCGTTTTAATATTCTCTGTGCGAATACCAATTTGCTGCAATTGTGCCCAGGACAGACATGTCGCGTCAGGATCAGCGTTGATATTAATTTCGTACCGGCCACGCCACTGGTTATTAAGATAAACATCCATTTCATATATGCCGGGCATTGGCTTATCACCATCAATTTGATAGCGAGAGATTTTCTCGCCGTTCAAACCGCCGATCATAAAATTTGTATCAAACGTGTCTTCTTCAGCCCATGAGGATGAAGTGGCTAACACTGACAAGATTGCCAGTGTAATGGAGTTTATCTTTGACATAATCAGTCCTTGACTATCTTTCCGTTTTTATTTTTTCACTTAAGTAGTTTCCGTGATCGTCAATAAGAGTAACCTTGTAATGATTAACGACAGCAGCAGTGACAACCTTTTTATCTGACCACGGAGCAAGCAACACTGTCTCGCTGTTTATTTTTGAATTACCCACGAGCTCAGGTATCGTTATCCAGTTGGCAGAATTGTTTTTGATATTAATGCCACCACTGATATATTTGACGCTTAAGCGAGAAAAGCTTTTTTCATCTACACCGGCAATGCCCTGCGGACGATATATAAATTTGATGCGATTCTGCATAGCAAATTTAATCATATTCTTCCCTGCTGATTCCGCAGAATTAGGAGGAATATCCAACACATTAAGAAAAAAAAGGCTTTCACGATCTTTTGGCAGCGTATTTGCCAGTTGCCTGATTTTGAGTTGTTGGCCGGAACCTCCGCTGACCTTAGCCACGGGAGGATTCATCACGAATGGCACCTGGATTTTTTCTGGTGGCAGGCTGGTATCTCCGTCATCTATCCAGGACTGAACCAGGGAACTACGGCTACCTTCATTCATTAACTGTACGGTAATTTCTTTTTTCTGTGCCGGATAAATGACACGTGTGCCGTAAATGTACACCCCACCCCATGCAGGCAATACTGTGCCAGCTAATAATAATGCTATTATATTTTTCATTATAATTATCCTTACTACGGAAATAATCGGCGACCAGAGCCGCCGATAAACAGGATAGCAATCTTAATCAGTAACAACAGTCATCGTCAGCGAAGAGGCAACGTCACCAGCGGAAACAGCGGCAGTACCAATTTTTGCGTAGCGTGCGCTAAAGTTCAGCGTATATTTATTGTCTGCGGTTTTGGTTAACTCAATACCTGTATCTGGGTTAACCTGTTTAGTAAAGTCATCACCATAGTAAACGGAGAAGCCAGCACCATTATTTGCGGCAGTATTTCGTGTAATATATTTATTAGTGCTATCAAATTGAGAACTGGAGAAAGTAATTTTCGGTGCTTTATCCCCGGTACATTCAACAGTCAATGGCACGGTAGTCTTATTTGAGTATCCGTCATAAACACCACCCGCACTTAAGGTATTTAATCTGTCAGCACCAATTTGGTTCATACCAATGGTCGCCGTGGAGTCACCCGTAAATTTACAGGTTGTTCCAACCACCTTACCAGTAATAATCAGTTCACCCTGATCGGTATCAGCAGCAAAAGCCCCAGCGCTCATAAATACAGCAGACAGTACAACAGCAGAAATAACTGAACGTTTCATAGTATCTTCCTTAATGAATTGAATTCTATTTGTTAAGAGGGTTTAACTCTTGAAATTAAATTCGCACACTAGAAACGTTACCGCAATGTAAACGCGTTGTTTTATTGATTTAAAACAAGTTACAAAGTGCAATATAATTGCAACAAATAAATTGAGTTCTTTATTGTTTATAAATTAATAAATTTAGGAGATTAACTGTCGGAGTGAAATTCTTTGAGGAAATAATTAACCATGTATCATTCACCACAAAAATACATGGTTAATAAAAGACTTTCTAATCATAACGAGTCAGCACAATCTGCCGTGTAGCGTCGCCGGGGACAGTAACAATTTCCGTTACCGCACCTTTTGTTGGTTTGGAGACACCCTCTCTGACGTTTGAAAAGGAAACGGCATTGCCACAGCGTTGCTGCACTTCGTTATTGACAACATCAGTGCTGCAGGTAGGCTCGGTTACTCGACCACTTATATTCACGGTGGCAGTCTCTGCGGCAAAAACAGAAGCGCTCATTCCATACATCAGAGTAATAACTCCCAAGAATAAACTAATTTTCATAGCATTCATTATTCCTGTATTGGGCGGAAACAGCGTGCAAGCCGTCTGGCTGTGAGTAATGGTTAACTCTCTCACCAGAACTAATTGAGATTGTAGATTAATAGGATGAATTTGATCAATTCAAATGATGCATTGAAGCGATTTATTCAGAAAAAGACATGGATTATACAGGCAGGATAAACAATATAACGAAGTTTATTCACCCCATACATTCACCGCATCAATTTATTATGATGCGGTGAATATCTGTCACGCGGTTAATTACACGGCGCGAAAGGCAATCTCGCCCGGAATAACTTCACCCTGCCAGTAAAGCTGGGCAGCTACACGCCCAGCCAGGTCACGGTAAATGGCGGTAAATTCACTGTCAGGACGACTGATAACCGTCGGGGTACCACGATCGAGGTCTTCACGCAGAGAGATATGCAGCGGCATCTGTCCCAGCAGTTGGGTGTGATACTGCTCAGCCAGCTTCTGCGCGCCTCCGGTGCCAAAGATTGGCTCATGATGACCGCAGTTGCTGCAAATATGCATGCTCATATTCTCAACAATACCCAGCACCGGCACTTCGACTTTTTCGAACATCACGATGCCTTTTTTCGCATCGATAAGCGCAATGTCCTGCGGAGTGGTCACCACAACAGCCCCCGTGACCGGAATGTTCTGCGCCAGCGTCAACTGGATGTCACCGGTGCCCGGCGGCATATCCAGTACCAGGTAATCAAGATCCGGCCATAGGGTTTCCTGCAGCATCTGCAGCAGTGCTTTGCTGGCCATCGGACCACGCCACACCATTGCGTTATCGTCAGTGACCAGATAACCAATAGAGTTCGTCGCCAGACCGTGAGACATGATCGGCGCCATGTGGGTACCGTCTGGCGAGGTTGGCCGCTGGTTTTCCGCGCCGAGCATCGTTGGGATAGACGGCCCATAAATATCGGCGTCCAGAATCCCTACCTTCGCGCCTTCCGCAGCCAGCGCCAAAGCCAGGTTCACGGCGGTAGAAGATTTACCCACGCCGCCTTTACCCGAACTGACGGCGATAATGTTTTTTACACCATTAATGCCTGGCTGGTTTTTCACGCGTTTCAGCGTCGCAATGTTATGCGACAGCTTCCAGTCGATCGCTTTCGCACCGGTAATACGCAACAGATCGGCGCTACATTGCTCTTTTAATTCCTCAAACGCGCTATGCCAGACAAACGGCATGACCAGCTCAACGTGCAACGTGTCATCCATCCAGGCGACGTGGTGCAACGCTTTAAGCGTCGTCAGATTATGCTTCAGGGTTGAATGCTGAAAATTCGCCAGCGTCCCGGCAACCATGGCGCGCAGGGTCTCTGGTGATTTGGCCTGGGATTGTGCGTTCATCCCGACTCCTTTTTGTTGTTCTGAATATACAATAGTCACCAGGTAGTTTACTCCAACCGCAACAATTATTCATTTACGGATAAATGCCCTTATCGCTTGGCGCAGTAATTACCATTTTGGTACTATCAAAGCCCTTTTCACTACAAAAGAAGTAATTGCCCACTATGACTCAAGTCGCGAAGAAAATTCTGGTAACGTGCGCACTGCCGTACGCCAACGGCTCAATCCACCTCGGCCATATGCTGGAGCACATCCAGGCTGATGTCTGGGTCCGTTACCAGCGAATGCGCGGCCACCAGGTTAACTTCATCTGCGCGGACGACGCTCACGGCACGCCAATCATGCTGAAAGCGCAGCAGCTTGGGATCACGCCAGAGCAGATGATCGGTGAAATGAGTCAGGAGCATCAGACTGATTTTGCAGGTTTTGACATCAGCTATGACAACTACCACTCTACGCACAGCGAAGAGAACCGTGAGCTGTCTGAGCTGATTTACACGCGCCTGAAGGAGAACGGTTTTATTAAGAACCGTACAATCTCCCAGCTTTACGATCCGGAAAAAGGCATGTTCCTGCCGGACCGTTTTGTTAAAGGCACCTGCCCGAAATGTAAATCACCGGATCAATACGGCGATAACTGTGAAGTCTGTGGCGCAACCTACAGCCCGACCGAACTTATCGAGCCGAAATCCGTCGTTTCTGGCGCGACGCCGGTAATGCGCGACTCCGAACACTTCTTCTTTGACCTGCCGTCCTTCAGCGAGATGCTGCAGGCCTGGACGCGCAGCGGCGCGTTACAGGAGCAGGTTGCCAACAAAATGCAGGAATGGTTCGAGTCCGGCCTGCAGCAGTGGGATATTTCCCGCGATGCCCCGTACTTCGGTTTTGAAATCCCGGATGCGCCAGGCAAGTACTTCTACGTCTGGCTGGATGCGCCTATTGGCTACATGGGTTCGTTCAAAAACCTGTGCGATAAGCGTGGTGACACCACCAGTTTTGAAGAGTACTGGAAGAAAGATTCCGACGCCGAGCTTTATCACTTCATTGGCAAAGACATCGTCTATTTCCACAGTCTGTTCTGGCCTGCCATGCTGGAAGGCAGCAATTTCCGTAAGCCGACCAATCTGTTCGTACACGGTTATGTGACGGTGAACGGCGCGAAGATGTCCAAATCTCGCGGCACCTTTATTAAGGCCAGCACCTGGCTGAAGCACTTTGATGCCGACAGCCTGCGCTACTACTACACCGCGAAGCTTTCTTCACGCATTGATGACATCGACCTGAACCTGGAAGACTTTGTCCAGCGCGTAAACGCCGATATCGTTAACAAAGTGGTCAACCTGGCTTCACGTAACGCGGGCTTTATCGCTAAGCGTTTTGACGGCGTTCTGGCGGCTGAGCTGGCCGATCCGGCGTTGTATAAAACCTTCACCGACGCCGCAACGGTGATTGGCGAAGCGTGGGAAAGTCGTGAATTCGGCAAAGCTATCCGTGAAATCATGGCGCTGGCCGACGTGGCAAACCGCTACGTTGACGAACAGGCTCCGTGGGTCGTGGCTAAACAGGAAGGCCGCGATGCCGACCTGCAGGCGATCTGTTCCATGGGTATCAACCTGTTCCGTGTGCTGATGACTTACCTGAAGCCGGTTCTGCCAACGCTTGCTGAACGTGTGGAAGCGTTCCTGAACTGCGAACTGAGCTGGGATGCCATTGAGCAGCCGCTGCTCGGTCACAAGGTCAACACCTTTAAGGCGCTCTACAATCGCATTGACATGAAACAAGTTGAAGCGCTGGTGGAAGCATCGAAAGAAGAAGTGAAAGCCGCTGCCGCACCGGTAATCGGCCCGCTGGCGGATGATCCAATTCAGGAAACCATCACCTTTGACGATTTCGCCAAAGTTGACCTGCGCGTGGCGCTAATTGAAAACGCTGAATTCGTGGAAGGTTCCGACAAACTGCTGCGTCTAACGCTGGATCTCGGCGGCGAGAAGCGTAACGTCTTCTCCGGCATTCGTTCTGCTTATCCGGATCCACAAACCCTGATTGGACGCCAGACCATTATGGTTGCTAACCTGGCTCCTCGTAAGATGCGCTTCGGCATTTCTGAAGGGATGGTAATGGCGGCAGGTCCTGGCGGAAAAGATATCTTCCTGTTAAGCCCGGACGAAGGCGCAAAACCTGGCCAACAGGTGAAGTAAATCAGACATCTCAAGCGCTGCAACTGCAGCGCTTTTTTTGCTGAATGATTTTATCCCTAATCTTAAACACACTGCCTCACTCCATTTTCGGACTGCTCAGCCAACGCGATTAGATTTATTCTATACTGCTCTGCTATTAAGGCCGTTCGGACCCATCAAATTCATTGGCGCTATTATTTAGCATCCAACATTCATGAAATGGAGTTTTACATGAAAGCGTTTCAAAAATTAGTTTCACTTGTCGCAGCGTCGGTTGTCGTTTTTTCTCTGACGGGATGTGGTGATAAAGAAGAGACAAAAACATTTAATGCCAACCTTTACGGTTCGGATATTACCGTCTCTTACACCTATAAAGGCGATAAGGTTCTGAAACAGATCTCCGAAAGTAAAATCAGCTATGCATCGATCGGTGCCAGCAATAAAGAAGAAGCAGCGAAAGTATTCGACGCGTTAAGCGCTAAATATCAAAATATCGCGGGTATAGAAGAAAAGCTCAGCTATACAGATACCTACGCGCAGGAAAATGTCACTATCGATATGGAAAAAGTTGATATAAAAGCATTGCAGGCAATTTCCGGGATGAAGCTTTCTGAGAATGCCGATAAAAACATCAGCATGAAGCAAATGCAAACGGTAATGGAATCGGCGGGTTTTAAAGAAGTGAAGTAAACCACCGGCGACCCGATATTCATCGTGGTCGCCCGCTTTACGCTTTAAGACTTCGCGTTATGCACGTGGAAGGTCAAACCTCGCAGGAAATAACGTAGAAACTGATCGCCGCATTCGCGATAGTTCTTATGGTCCGGTGCGCGCATCATGGCGGTGATTTCCGGCATCGACACACGAAACTTCTGCCCGGTCATAATGGCCAGAATATCATCGGTTTTCAGCGAAAAGGCGATACGCAGCTTTTTCAGTACCGTATTGTTGTTAACACGACGCTCAAGCGCCAGTTCCGGCGCAGAATCATCTTTACCACGCAGATGATAAATCAGTCCGTTTAAAAAACCGGAGAGAATGATATCCGGGCAGCGCACAAACCCGTCTTCATCTTCTTTTGTCATCCAGGTATCGAAACCTGCGGAGGTGGATTCCATGTCAGCAAGCGCAAGAATACGCACCATGTCGTTATTGTCCGCTTTCAGGGTGTAGCGCAGGCTACGAAGAATATCGTTACTTAGCATAGAGCCTTCAACTGTCGGTGATGCAATGGCGCGCAGTGTATCAGTTTTACAGTCCAATCGCCTCTTTTAGACTTTTAAGATAACGGCGGCTTACCGGAACGGTCAGGCCGTTTCGCAAAATCAGCTCCGCCTGACCGTTATCTTCCAGACGGATCTCCTGCAATTGCGCCATATTCACCAGATATTGCCGGTGACAGCGCAGCAGAGGAGTACGACTTTCCAGCGTTCTGAGCGTCAGTTCGGTGAACCCCTCTTTACCATCACTACTGGTCACATACACGCCGCTCATACGGCTGCTGATAAACGCCACATCATCCATTTGCAGCAGATAAATTCGGCTATGACCGCTGCACGGAATAAACTTCAGCGCCTGCTGATTCTCGGGCAGTAGTGATACATCCTGCTTGGTGCGCTCCTGGCGTAAACGGATCAGCGTTTTTTCCAGCCGCGCTTCTTCAATCGGTTTGAGCAGATAATCAAACGCGTGTTCTTCAAAGGCCTTCACCGCATACTCATCAAAGGCGGTAAGGAAAACAATGTACGGGCGATGCTCGGGATCAAGCATGCCGACCATTTCCAGGCCGCTGATACGCGGCATCTGAATATCAAGAAACAGGACATCCGGACGCAGCTTATGCACCGCGCCGATGGCTTCCACCGCATTCGAGCATTCCCCGACAATCTCGATGTCGCTTTGCTCCTGCAACAGGATCCGCAGATTCTCCCGCGCTAACGGTTCGTCATCGACAATCAGCACTTTGATCATGCCAGTTCCTCCAGAGGAAGTCGTAAAGTGATTCGGGTAAAACGGTCAGGTTCACACGCTACGCTGATGCCAAAATCGTCGCCAAACCGCTCGCGCAGTCGTTTATCGACCAGATTCATACCCAATCCGCTGGCCTCAGACGTTGGCTGATACAACCCGGCGTTGTCTTCAATATCCAGCATCAGATACAGCCCTTCGCGGCGGGCGGTAATCGACACTTCCCCGGTATCCAGTAGCTGAGAGGTACCATGCTTGATGGCATTCTCCACGATCGGTTGTAAGGTGAAAGCGGGTAATTGCTGATGAGCAAGCGCATCTGGCACCGTTAAGGTCACCTGCAGGCGCGACTGAAAGCGCGCCTTTTCAATTTGCAGATAGGCGTTAACATGCTCAATTTCATCGGCCAGCGTCACAATCTCCGACGGGCGCTTTAAGTTTTTGCGAAAGAACGTCGACAAATACTGCACCAGTTGACTGGCCTGCTCGCTATCGCGTCGGATTACGGCTTTAATGGTGTTGAGCGCATTAAACAGAAAATGGGGATTCACCTGTGCATGCAGGAGTTTGATTTCCGACTGCGTCAGCATCGCTTTTTGCCGCTCATACTGCCCGGCCAGAATCTGCGCCGAAAGCAGTTGGGCGATCCCTTCCCCCAGCGTGCGGTTGATCGAGCTAAAGAGACGGTTTTTGGCTTCATACAGCTTGATAGTCCCCATCACCCGCTGGTTTTCGCCCCGCAAAGGGATGACCAACGTTGAGCCTAATTTACATTGCGGATGCAAAGAGCAGCGGTAAGGGACTTCATTCCCATCGGCATACACCACCTCGCCGGTTTCTATCGCCCGTTGGGTGTACGAGGAGGAAATCGGTTTACCGGGCAGATGATGGTCGTCGCCAATACCGGTAAATGCCAGCAGCTTCTCACGATCGGTAATCGCCACGGCACCGATATCCAGCTCCTCATACAGCACCTGGGCAACCTTCATGCTGTTAACCTCGTTGAATCCCTGGCGCAATATACCTTCCGTGGAAGCAGCAACTTTGAGCGCTGTGGCGGAAAAAGCGGAGGTATATTTTTCAAACATCGCCCGTTTATCGAGCAAAATACGCATAAACAGGGCCGCGCCCACGGTATTAGTCACCATCATCGGCGCGGCGATATTGCTGACCAGTCGAAACGCGTCATCGAACGGACGAGCAATTAATAAGATGATCAGCATCTGCACCAGTTCGGCAACAAAGGTAATAGCCCCCGCGGTCAGTGGGCTAAAGACTTTATCGGTGCGACCGCGACGGGTGAGTACACTGTGCACCAGCCCGCCGAGTAAACCTTCCACAATGGTTGAAATCATGCAACTGAGCGCCGTCATTCCACCCATGGAATAACGATGTAAGCCGCCGGTCAGGCCGACTAAACCGCCAACCACCGGGCCGCCAAGCAGCCCGCCCATCACCGCGCCGATAGCACGGGTGTTGGCAATAGAATCATCAATGTGCAGCCCGAAATAGGTGCCCAAAATGCAGAAAATGGAAAAGGTGACGTAGCAAAGCAGCTTATGCGGGAGCCGGATCGTGACCTGCATCAGCGGGATAAACAAACGCGTTTTGCTCATGAGCCACGCGATAACGAGAAACACACACATCTGCTGAAGCAGCAGCAACACCAGATTAAACTCGTACATACCCGCCAACCACACATCACTTAAAAGCGCGTAACATACATGGGCTGCGCGTAACTTTCTTTGAAGTGTTGCAAAAAAAAAGGAATTTGTGAGAACGATCACTCGAAAGCGCGAGCATGACTACAAATTCACCCATTCGTTGAACAAAAAACAGACAAAACTACCTGGTTCGCAAAAGAGCGTCTAAAGTAAAACTGGGACCTCGCGAGCATAAGTGAGACGACGATGGCGCTTTACACAATAGGTGAAGTGGCTTTGCTTTGTGATATCAACCCTGTCACTTTACGCGCGTGGCAGAGGCGTTACGGATTACTCAAACCGCAGCGGACAGACGGCGGGCATCGCCTGTTTAACGACGCGGATATCGACAGGATCCGTGAGATAAAACGCTGGATAAACAACGGCGTTCAGGTCAGTAAGGTAAAAATGCTGCTCAGCAATGAGAACATTGATGTCCATAACGGCTGGCGCGAACAACAAGAGACGCTGTTGAGCTATTTGCAAAGTAATAATTTGCATAGCCTCAGACTGTGGATCAAGGAGCGCGGTCAGGATTATCCCGCACAAACGCTCAACACCCATTTGTTCATTCCGTTACGCCGACGTCTGCAATGCCAACAGCCGATCCTGCAGGCGTTACTGGGGATCCTCGACGGCGTCCTCATCAACTACATCGCAATTTGTCTGGCTTCGGCGCGCAAGAAACAGGGTAAAGACGCCCTGGTTGTCGGCTGGAACATTCACGATACCACCCGTTTATGGCTGGAGGGTTGGGTAGCCAGCCAGCAGGGATGGCGCGTTGACGTCCTCGCCCACTCGCTGAACCAATTGCGACCGGAGTTGTTTGAAGGTCGAACCTTACTCGTCTGGTGCGGCGAGAGCCAAACGCCCGCACAGCAGCAACAGTTGAACGAATGGCGCGCGTTAGGTCACGATATTTATCCACTCGGTATTTAATATTCTATTAACAAACGTGTACAATCCTTGAATTCACATAAGGAGTGCATAATGAGCGCAGCTAAAATCGGTGTTATCACCCTCTTTCTGCTAATGGCTATCGGCGGTATCGGCGGCGTCATGCTGGCAGGCTACACATTCATTTTACGTGCCGGGTAAGGCGGCTCGCTAATCGCTCAAACCCGCGATCAACTATCACTGCCGCCAGCGCGACCAGCAGCGCGCCCTGAATCACATAAGCGGTATTGAACCCGCTAAGCCCGATAATAATCGGCGTGCCCAGCGTGTTCGCCCCGACGGTTGAGGCGATTGTTGCGGTGCCGATATTAATAATCACCGACGTGCGAATCCCCGCCAGGATGACCGGTGCCGCCAGCGGCAACTCCACTTTGCGCAGCCGCTGGCTCTGACTCATTCCCATTCCGCTGGCTACCTCCATCACGCTGGGAGAAATGCCGCCAAGTCCCGCCAGCGTTGCCTGCAGGATCGGTAACACGCCATACAGGATCAGCGCGATAATCGCGGGTTCAAGCCCAAACCCCATCACCGGTACGGCGATTGCCAGCACGGCGACCGGAGGAAAAGTCTGCCCCACGGCGGCAATCGTTTCCACCATCGGCCTGAATTCCACGCCCCAGGACCGGGTTACCACAACTCCCGCCCCCGTGCCGATGATGACGGCGATAAGACTTGAAATCCCCACCAGCGCAAAGTGGCTTAACGCCAGCGTCGTAAAACTTTCCTGCTGATACACCGGTCGCGGCAACTCGGGGAACAGCGAACTAAACAGGGCCTGACTGTGCGGTAACCCGACCAACAGGATCAGGAACAGGACAACCAGCCAAAGCAGCGGATCAGCAAGACGTTTCACGGGTCGGCATCTCCGAAAGCAGATCGCGAAAATGAAGCGTCCCGCAAGGCAACCCCTGCGGCGTCACAACCGGTAAAACCTCGCAACCGCGCGCCACAAACACCGACAACGCATCACGAAGCGTCATCTCATCCACCAGCGGTTCACCATCTGAGCGTTCGCCGCGACGGATAAAATCACCTACCGTGCGCAGTGACAACAGCCTTACGCCCAGTTCACTACGGCCAAAAAAGGTTTGCACGAAATCATTCGCTGGCGCAGTCAGCATCGACATCGGCGCACCTTGCTGCACAACCTTTCCTGCATCCATCAGAACCAGATGCTCCGCCAGCCTCAGCGCCTCATCGATATCATGTGTCACCAGCACAATGGTACGCCCCAGCAGACGGTGAATGCGCGTCATCTCCAGTTGCAGCGCACCGCGGGTGACCGGATCCAACGCGCCAAAAGGCTCATCCATCAATAGCACCTGCGGGTCTGCCGCCAACGCACGCGCAACCCCGACCCGCTGCTGCTGTCCGCCGGAAAGCTGATGCGGATAACGGTGACGCAAACTCGCCTCAAGACCCAGCAGTGCCATCAGTTCATCTGTTCGGTCATCAATACGTGAGCGCGACCACTTTTGCAGCTGTGGTACGGTGGCGATGTTCTGCGCAACGGTCCAGTGTGGAAACAAACCAATCGACTGAATCGCGTACCCCATACGTCGTCGTAACTCCAGCACCGGTAGGCTGCGGATCTCCTCCCCGGCAAATCGGATCTGCCCGCTGTCATGCTCAACCAGACGGTTGATCATCTTCAGCGTGGTGGACTTCCCCGAACCCGACGTACCAATTAATACCGAAAAGCTGCCCTCCCCTAACTGCAGATTAAGGTCATCGACGGCCCTGTGCTGACCATAGGTTTTACTGACATGGCGAAATTCAATCATTATTCGATACCTTTAGCAGCGCGAGACCTAAATCAAACAGCGCATCAATCAACACTGCCAGCACAACTACCGGGATCACACCCAGCAGAACTAAATCAACGGCGCTACTGAGCAATCCCTGAAAGACCAGCGCGCCAAATCCCCCTGCGCCAATCAGCGCGGCAATCACCGCCATCCCCACTGTCTGGATCATGACCACCCGCAAGCTGCGCAAGAAGACCGGCAACGCCAGTGGAAATTGTACCGAGATAAACCGCTGCCGCGCGCTCATCCCCATCGCCCGGGCGCTTTCCAGCACATCGCGTGGAACCTGATTCAATCCAGCCACTACGCCGCGAACCAGCGGTAAGAGCGCATACAGTACCAACGCAATAAGCGCAGGCGTCAGACCGGTTCCGGCGACGCCAAGCGAACCCAACACCGGAAAGTGCTTCACCAGCCCGGCGAGGGGCGCAATTAACAGGCCAAACAGCGCGACGGAGGGAATGGTCTGGATGATATTCAGTGCAGCAAATACCGGCCCCTGGCGAGCGACAGAAAAAGCACACCAGACGCCCAGCGGCACGCCAATAAGCATCGCGGGCACCACGGTAGCGAACAGAATTGTCAGATGTTGCGCCAGTGCGTCATTAAAGACATCCTGACGGTTGGCATATTCTTTAAGCAGAGAAAGATCGTTAAACGTGCCGGAGAACAAAAGTACCAGCGGCAAAATAAACATTTGCGCATGCAACAGCCATCGCCATGACGCCTGTTCGGTGATGCGACGAATGGCGTCACTGGCGGCCAGCAGCATCAGCCCCAGTCCCAACCAGAACCCGCTGCCCAGACTGGTTCTGGCCAGCGGGCTACCGGTCTGGGCCAGATACGTTGCCGTTGCTCCTGCGGTTACCAGCGCCGCAATCACCAACAGCTGGCTAATAACAAGCGTCAATATATTGCCTGACTTTCCCGGTACAAAGCACAGAAGAAACAGCAGCAAGCAAGCCACCGCCAATCCCCACGCCATGTCGGGCCGGATATCCCAGAGTTGACGACCTTCGCCGGAAACCAGGCGATTGGGAGCATAGCTAATGAAAGGAAGCGCTGCCGCCGCGAAGGTAAGAAGCACCAGCAGCAGCAACACCCGATTTACTGAAATTTTCGACAAAACACCCACCCGCTGCAAACTCCGTTACTTCACCCATCCTTTTTGCTTCAGGTAGTCTGCTGCGACTTTTTTCGCATCCAGCCCCTCCACGGCAATACTGGCATTCAGTTGTTGCAGCGTTTTTTCATCCAGGCTGGCAAATACCGGTTGTAGCCATTCTCCCATTTGCGGGTAGTCCTTCAGTACCGATTCACGCACAACGGGCGCAGGGGCATAAATGGGCTGGACGCCTTTTGGATCGCTTAATGTTTGCAGACCGAGCGCCGCAACCGGACCGTCGGTGCCGTAGGCCATCGCCGCATTGACTCCAGAAGTCTGCTGCGCCGCCGCTTTAATTGTCACCGCGGTATCACCACCCGCCAGCGACAACAACTGATTTTGCTTCAGCTTGAAATCATAGGCTTTTTCAAACGCAGGCAACGCGTCAGCGCGTTCGATGAATTCCGCAGAGGCGGCAAGCTTGAACGTTCCCCCGTCTTTCAGGTAACGACCTAAATCAGCAAGCGACTCTAGCTTGTTCTTTTGTGCGATATCCTGGCGTATAGCAATGGTCCAGGTATTGTTGGCGGGCGCAGGCGTTAGCCAGACCAGCTTATTTTGCTCTGCGTCCAGCTTTTTCACTTTGTCGAAACCGGCCTGCGCATTCTTCCACGCAGGATCATTCTCATCTTTAAAAAAGAATGCCCCATTGCCGGTATATTCCGGATAAATATCCAGCTCACCGGAGGTGATGGCGCCACGCACTACCGGAGTGGTACCCAGTTGTACTTTATTGACGGTTTTCACGCCGTGACTTTCGAGCACCTGCAAAATAATGTTGCCGAGCAGCGCCCCTTCGGTATCTATTTTTGAACCGACCGTGACGGGTGACGCGGCCTGTAAGGGTAAGCTTATCGCGGCTAAAAGCGCCAGTGAGCCCCCCCATACTTTTGAGATTATCATGCTGTACTCCTCATCCTTTTGCGGCCCTTTTCAGAGACTTGAGGAAAAAGCATAGTCGAAAAATCAAGCCTTAACCTGGCAATTGGGTAGTAACACTGAGAGTTATTAGCGGTAAGGCGATAATAAAATAAAAAAATCCGGCAAACCCAAAGTGAATTTGCCGGATGATTCTATTTAGTCAGCCTGGTAAGCGTAACGCCATCAGGCATGATGCGTGGCTTTATTCATCAATTACAGCAGCTCAAATTCGCCCTGCTTCACTCTGGCGGAATCAACGCCGATAAAGACGTTGAACTTGCCCGGTTCCGCATCGTATTGCATGCGCTGGTTCCAAAACTTCAGCGCTTCAACGTCAATCGGGAAGCTTACGGTCTGGGTTTCGCCCGGCTTAAGATTTACTTTCTCAAAACCTTTCAGCTGTTTTACCGGACGACTCATTGACGCGGTCACATCCTGCAAATACATCTGAATAACCGTCGCACCTTCGCGCTTGCCGGTGTTGGTCACCTGCACGCTGGCCGTCACTGTCCCGTCACGCTTCATCGTTGGGGAGGAGAGTTTCACATCAGAAACCGTGAACGTGGTATAGCTCAGGCCATAGCCAAAGGGATACAACGGACCATTCGCTTCATCAAAGTAGCGCGACGTGTACTTATTCGGCTTATCGGCATTATATGGGCGGCCGGTATTGAGATGGCTGTAATAGACCGGGATCTGTCCAACAGAGCGCGGGAAAGACATCGGCAGCTTACCTGACGGGTTGTAATCGCCAAACAGCACATCGGCGATGGCGTTACCGCCTTCCGTCCCGGCAAACCAGGTTTCAAGGATCGCATCGGCCTGTTGGTCTTCCTTAACCAGCGCCAGCGGACGTCCATTCATCAGCACCAGAACCAACGGTTTACCCGTGGCTTTCAGCGCAGTAATCAGGTCACGCTGACTCTGTGGAATAGTGATATCGGTGCGGCTGGAAGCTTCATGCGCCATTCCCTGCGCCTCACCGACGACCGCGACCACGACGTCAGACTGCTTCGCGGCGTTAACGGCCTCATCGATCATCGCCTGCGGCGAACGCGGGTCAACCTTCACCGCCTCTTCATACAGATTGAGGAAATCAACAATGCCTTTGTCGTTGGTGATGTTCGCCCCTTTCGCGTACACCACTTTACCCTGCTCACCGATGGCGTTTTTAATCCCCGTAAGCACCGTTACCGACTGATCGGCCACACCGGCAGCAGACCAACTGCCCATGACATCACGCTTGCTGTCAGCCAGCGGACCGACAACCGCCACGGTGGCGGATTTTTTCAGCGGCAATGTTTCCAGACGGTTCTTCAGCAGTACCAGACTTTCACGCGCCACTTCACGCGCTTCTTTGCGATGCAATCGGCTTTCCGCATTGGTGTCCTGCGGGTCAGATTCTTTGGCCCCCAGATGGCTGTACGGATCGTTAAACAGCCCCATATCATATTTCACGTTCAGCACGTGGCGCGCGGCGTCATCCAGTTCCGCCATCGTGACTTTGCCTGACTTAATCAACCCCGGCAGGTATTTGCTGTAATACTCATCGCTCATGCTCATGTTGATGCCGGACTTGATCGCCACGCGCACTGCATCTTCAGGATCGGAGGCGGTGCCGTGCTTAATCAGTTCCTTAATCGCGCCGTGATCGGAAACGGTGATGCCCTTAAAGCCCCACTCATCGCGCAGCACGTCTTTTAACAGCCAGGCATCCGAGGTTGCTGGCGTGCCGTTCAGCGAATTAAGCCCTACCATCACCGCACCGCTACCAGCATCCAGTCCGGCTTTGTACGGCGGCATGTAGTCGTTGAACAGACGCTGCGGGCTCATATCGACGGTGTTATATTCCTTGCCGCCCTCAACCGCGCCATAGGCGGCGAAGTGCTTAACGCTGGTCATCACTGAATACCTGTCGGCCGGGCTTTTCCCCTGCATCGCTTCCACCATGGTTTTGCCCATTGTGGCGGTCAAATACGTATCTTCACCAAATCCTTCTGAGGCACGCCCCCAGCGCGGATCGCGCGAGACGTCGACCATCGGCGCCCAGGTCATATTCAGACCATCATCGGCGGCTTCATACGCAGAAACCCGACCAACGGTTCTGACCGCATCGAGATTAAAGGAGGACGCCAGACCGAGGCTAATTGGGAACACGGTACGCTGACCGTGTAATACGTCGTAGGCAAAAAAGAGAGGAATTTTCAGGCGGCTGAGTTCCATCACCTGATCCTGCATTTTGCGGATATCCTGGCGTGTGACGGTGTTAAAAATTGCCCCAACCTGCCCGTCTTTGATCATCTCGCGGATGGCTTCCTTCGGATTATCAGGCCCGACGCTTATCAAACGGAGTTGCCCAATTTTCTCATCCACGGTCATCTGCTTGAGTAAATCGGTAACGAAGGCATCCCGCGCTTCTGGCGTCAGCGGATGGTTACCAAACAGAGTGTCCGCCAACGCGGGTTGCAACGCCAGACTCACCGCGACACCTACAGAACATAGCCATTTCATGTTGATTCTCTCTTTATTTTTTCCCGACGAGGCAGCGAAAATATAACAAAAACCGCAGTTTGCCGTAAGACTAAACGGGAGCGATAAAGAAAGCTAAGGTTATTCTCCTAATTTTCAAAACCAGCGCGAATCAGTAGAAGACGAACCAGAGACATTATGAATGAGAAAGCGTATTGTCATACAAAGCGCTATGCTTGTTCCTGATATTGAGTCCCACCACAAGGAGTGGAGAATGTCTTCCATTACAACAGATAATAAAGCTTTTCTGAATGAACTGACCCGTCTGGTGGGTCATTCACACCTGCTCACAGACCCTGCTAAAACCGCCCGCTATCGCAAGGGCTTCCGCTCCGGCCAGGGCGATGCGCTTGCCGTCGTGTTCCCGGGCTCGCTTTTAGAACTGTGGCGCGTTTTGAGCGCCTGCGTCGCCGCAGATAAAATCATCCTGATGCAGGCCGCAAACACCGGTCTGACCGAAGGCTCTACGCCGAGCGGTAATGATTATGACCGCGAGATTGTCATTATCAGCACTCTGCGTCTTGATAAGCTGCACGTCATTGGCAAAGGCGAACAGGTTTTGGCTTACCCTGGAACCACGCTTTATTCGCTGGAAAAAGCGCTCAAACCGTTTGGCCGTGAGCCGCATTCAGTGATCGGTTCGTCTTGCATCGGCGCTTCGGTTATCGGCGGCATTTGCAACAACTCCGGCGGCTCGCTGGTACAGCGCGGTCCGGCATACACGGAGATGTCGCTGTTTGCGCGTATTGACGAACAGGGCAAATTACAGCTGGTTAACCATCTGGGTATCGAGCTGGGCCAGACCCCGGAGCAGATCCTGAGCAAACTTGATGACGAGCGGATTAAAGATGACGATGTCCGCCATGACGGGCGTCATGCGCACGATCACGACTACGTTACCCGCGTCAGAGATATCGAGGCGGACACGCCTGCACGCTATAACGCCGACCCGGATAGATTGTTTGAATCATCCGGTTGTGCCGGCAAGCTCGCGGTTTTCGCCGTGCGCCTGGACACCTTCGAAGCCGAAAAAAACCAGCAGGTCTTTTATATCGGCACCAACCAGCCAGAGGTATTGACAGAGATCCGCCGGCATATTCTGGCAAAATTTGAGCATCTGCCGGTCGCCGGTGAATACATGCACCGCGATATTTACGACATTGCTGAGCAATACGGCAAAGATACGTTTCTGATGATCGACAAGCTCGGCACCGACAAAATGCCGTTCTTCTTCACCCTGAAAGGTCGCACCGATGCGATGCTGGAAAAAGTGAAAATTTTCCGTCCGCACTTCACCGATCGCGCAATGCAGAAATTTGGTCATTTGTTCCCCAGCCACTTACCGGCACGCATGAAAAGCTGGCGCGATAAGTACGAACATCACCTGCTGTTAAAAATGGCCGGCGGCGGCGTGGCTGAAGCGCAAAACTGGCTTAGCGAATATTTCAAAACCGCTGAAGGCGATTTCTTTGCCTGTACCGCGGAAGAAGGCAGCAAGGCGTTTTTACACCGCTTTGCGGCGGCTGGCGCGGCTATACGTTATCAGGCCGTTCATGCCGATGAAGTGGAAGATATTCTGGCGCTGGATATCGCGCTACGCCGTAACGATACCGAATGGTACGAGCATCTGCCTCCAGAGATCGACAGCCAACTGGTGCACAAACTCTATTACGGTCACTTTATGTGCTACGTCTTCCATCAGGATTACATTGTGAAAAAAGGCGTGGACGCGCATGCGCTGAAAGAGCAAATGCTGGAACTCCTGCGCGAGCGTGGGGCGCAGTATCCGGCAGAGCACAACGTCGGGCATCTGTATCAGGCGCCGGAAACCTTGACCCGTTTTTACCGTGAGAACGATCCCACCAACAGTATGAATCCGGGTATTGGGAAAACGAGTAAGCAGAAGTTCTGGAAAGAGTCGTAAAGCAAAAAAAAGATAAGCGCCACCGGGCATGTTGCCGGGGGCGCTTCGCTTGCCCGGCCTACAGCCACATTAGTTTTGTGCAGGCCGGATAAGACGTCTTGTTTAATCGTTCTGTGCGGTTTGCTCGCCCGTCGCCGAACCTGCCGCCGCCATCTGCGCGGCTTTTTGCTTTTTATAGCTCAGCGCCGCCGCCGGAACCGGCATCACCTTGCCCGTTTCAATCCAGGTACGTAAACGGCTGGCATCGGCAAAGTGGGTATATTTACCAAATGCATCCATCACCACCAGCGCCACCGGTTTGTTATTAATCACCGTGCGCATCACCAGACAGTGACCCGCCGCATTGGTAAACCCGGTTTTCGTTAACTGAATATTCCAGTTATCGCGGTATACCAAATGGTTGGTGTTACGAAACGGCAGCGTATACGCCGGATTGGCAAACGTCGCCATATCTTCGCGCGTCGTACTTAGCTGGCCAATCAGCGGATACTGTTTGCTGGCAATCAGCAGTTTGGTTAAGTCCCGGGCCGTCGAAACGTTATGAATCGATAAGCCGGTGGGTTCCACAAAGCGTGTCTGAGTCATACCGAGCGATTTCGCTTTGGCATTCATGGCTTTGATAAACGCGTTATATCCGCCCGGGTAATGATGCGCCAGGCTCGCCGCCGCGCGGTTTTCTGATGACATCAGCGCCAGCAACAGCATGTCTTTACGGCTAATTTCGCTGTTAAGTCGAACGCGAGAGTAAATGCCTTTCATTTCCGGCGTCTGGCTAATATCAACTTTCAACTTTTCATTCAGCGGCAGTCGCGCATCAAGCACCACCATCGCCGTCATTAATTTGGTAATCGACGCAATCGGACGCACAAGATCCGGATGGTTCGAATAGATAACTTTGTTGGTATTCAGATCAACAATCATCGCGCTACCGGATGCTATCTCAGGTTGAGAAGCCGCTGCGGTAGTTGCCGTTTTAGCCACGGCTTGGGGTGCAAAAGGAACGGCCAGCACCAGGGCAAGGCTTAATAATGAAACTCGGAATTTCAGCATGATGAGATTTCTGATAATGGTTCACGCACGTCACAACGCACACCGCCTGAGACTAAGTATTATCTCAAGCTAGCTCAGGCATCATAGCGATCCGGCAGGTTTGCCGCCACAGGAGAATCGTCTCGAAATGCTGCGTTGCTGACTTTTACGTCAACAACGCAGCGCAGACAGGTTTATCCGTCAGAATAACCGATAGCCGTAACCCCACAGGATTACCGTAATAGCCAGCAAAACTTCCAGTACCAGCACACCGATCGCCAGCGTCGAACTGGAAAAACTTAACCCTTCCTCACGAGTGATATTCAGGAACGTCGGTATACCGAGGTAAAGTAAATAGCCGGTGTAAAACAGCGCGATGGTCCCCACCAATGCGCACAGCCAGACCAGCGGATAAAGTGCGACGAGCCCGCTTAAAAACAGCGGCGTCGCGACATATCCGGCAAACACCATACAATGCGCCAGCGACGGACGCTGCGGGTAATTTCGCGCCATCCACCAGATAACCCGGCCCATGACGGCGACGCCTGCCAGCATCACCCCGTAAAACAGAATCGCCATCGCCAATCCGGTTAACAGGGATAATTTCAGGATATTGCCATCGCCAAAATTCCAGCCGATTTGCGTGGTGCCGATAAACGCGCAAATAACCGGGATTGCCGCCATCAGCAGTACATGGTGGGTGTAGTGATGCGAAACACTTTCGTTTTCGCTGTTGATTACGTGCATTTCACGATCGGGATGGGAAAACAGCCCCCAGACATGGTTCATACCGCCCCCTTCTTGTCAGCTCCGGACCTCAACACTTCAATTATAATTCAGCTTTTGATTATTTTATGTACACAGGAAAAATACCGAAGCGCCAGGTTGTGCTTTTCCGGCATCAAATATTCATAGGGTGTATGCTATTAGTAGTGGAGGTCATACAAACGTATGGATATAAATCATTATGTTGCGCAATACGGCTATGCTGCGTTAATCATCGGCAGCCTGGCGGAAGGCGAAACCATTACCCTGTTAGGCGGCGTGGCGGCACATCAGGGCGTTCTGAAATTTCCGCTGGTGGTACTCTCGGTCGCACTGGGTGGGATGATTGGCGATCAGTTGCTCTATTTACTCGGACGCCGTTTTGGCGGCAAAATTTTGCAGCGTTTCTCGCGCCATCAGGCAAAAATTGATTATGCACAAAAGATGATCCAGCGACGTCCTTACCTGTTTGTGGTCGGTACGCGCTTTATGTATGGCTTTCGCGTTATTGGTCCTTTGCTGATTGGCGCCAGTCACCTGCCGCCGAAGATTTTTTTACCGTTGAATATTCTTGGCGCATTTGTCTGGGCATCGCTATTTACCACTCTCGGCTATGTCGGTGGCGAAGTGATTGCGCCGTGGCTGCACAGCCTTGACCAGCATATCAAGCATGGCATCTGGCTGGTGCTGGTTATCGGGATAGTCGCGGGCGTCCGCTGGTGGATGAAACGGCGAAGCGCACGTAAGCGCAATGAAAATGGCCCGACAGCTTAACACCGCGGGCCGAACAGTCAGGACGCGTGATAACCACCACCCAGCGCGCTGGTCAACTGGATTGAGGCATCCAGCCACTGGCCTTGTAAAAGCAGACCGTTGCACTGCTCGCGTAAAGCCGGGATCTTTGCCTCGCTGACCCGGGAGCCAGCAATAATACCGGCATTAAAGCGCGCCTGCGCCAGACCCACGACGCGCTGGGCATCATGCTCAATCTGCTGCTGATGCTGATTTTTCTGCGCCAGTGTTTCCACCTGCGAAGCTGCTCGCGCCACGTCATTCACTGCATCTACCACGGCTTTATTGTAATTCGCCACCGTCAGGTTGCTTTGGGCTTTGGTTATGTCGAGATTCGCATTTAGTCTGCCGCTGTCGAAGACAGGCAGCGTGAGTCCGGCTGTGACACCCATTTGCTGTGCGGAATGGCGGAACAGGTCGCTCAGATGTAACGCATCCTGTTGTAAAAACGCTATCAGATTCACATCGGGATAAAACGCCGCTTTCGCCGCATCAATGCTGCTCAGCGATGATTCGATGTACCAGTGCGCCGCCTGTAAATCCGGTCGGCGGGCCAGTAGCGAGTAACCTAACTGGGACGGGAGCTGACTTTCGACCGCAGGCAGTTTGGTCGTATGGAGCTTCAGGGCAGTGGACTGGGCATTAGTCAGCGCGCTCAGTCGCGCCTCGATGACCTTCATTTTACCGCTGACGTCGTTTAACTGCTGCTCTGTCTTGCTGGAATCGATGTCAGTTTCAACGCCTTCCACTGAAGAAGTAAGACCGTTTTGATACAGCTGACGATCGACGGTAATCACGTTTTGCTGCTCAGTTTCGATTTGCGTCAGCACGGTTTTCAGCGCGGCCTGCGTTTGCCATTCCCAGTACAGTCGAGACACGCCGCTCGCCAGCAGCTGTCGGGTTTGCTCACGCTCGGCTTCACGCGCCTTAACGGCCCCTATACGCGCCGTCACTTCAGCCCGATTCTTACCCCACAGATCCAGATTCCAGCCTGCGGTTAAACCAAAGGTGCCGTTGGTGTACCACGGCCCTGTCGTCCCGGCGGCCGGATCGGTAATGGCAAACGGTCCCATCAGCCCTTCGGCTGACATTCTCTGACGCTCAACGTCCGCGGAGAAGTCGATCTCCGGGCCATCCTGCGCCTCCACCGCCTTAGCCTGTGCCTCCGCCAGTTGAATGCGCTGTTCCGCTACCTGCATATCAGGAGAATTTCGCAACGTGCTGTCAATCAACGCATTAAGCTGGGGGTCATGGTATGCCTTCCACCACTGGCTGTCCGGCCAGCCATTTTTTAACGCTGCGGGCAATGTGGTATCGACATTCGCAGCAGGAGCCTGCTGCGACAGAGACTGGCGGTCATCATGCATTGGCGCGCAGCCTGACATCAGAATAAAAAGCGGCAACAATGCCGCCGGGACTAAAACGGAATTACGATTCATGGAGATATACAGGTAAGAAAAGATGTGCAGAGATTACGACTTGTCGTTCCTGCTTTTTTAGTTACGCGTGGCAATACATCTTTGGCAATAAAATTATATAATCGGAAGAATATACACCAGACAAATAATATAGATTAAATAATTTTAATAATTAATAGATGGAGACGTTATGTCACAGAATATCTATGACGACCCTGAGTTCTTTGCAGGATACGCCACGCTGGATCGTTCGGTGAAAGGACTCGATGGCGCGCCAGAATGGCCGACAATACAAGCTATGCTCCCCTCTCTGCAGGGAAAAAACATTCTCGATTTGGGCTGTGGATATGGCTGGTTTTGTCGCTACGCGCGCGATAATCAGGCTGCCAGCGTATTGGGACTGGATATTTCACAAAAGATGTTAACCCAGGCGCACAGTATGACTCAGGGTAGTGGCATCGTTTATCAGCGTGAAGATCTCGAAATGCTTACCCTGTCGCCAAATTCCTTTGATCTGGTTTATAGCTCGCTTGCCCTGCACTATTTGCGCGATATAGAACGATTATTGGTAACGATTTACCAGTCATTAACACCAGGCGGCATGTTAGTTTTTTCTGCCGAGCATCCAATTTATACCGCACCGCTTAACCAGGGCTGGATAAAAGATAAAACCGGGCAACAGTCCTGGCCGGTCAATCATTATCAGCAGGAAGGCGAACGCATCAGTAACTGGTTTGCTGAAGGCGTCAAAAAACAGCACCGTAAACTGGCGACCTGGATTAATGCGTTGGTTGGGGCCGGATTCGACATCGTCTGTGTCGATGAATGGGGACCGTCTGCGCAACAGATTGCTGAAAACCCGGCGCTGGATGAAGAAAAAGAGCGGCCAATGGTGTTTTTGCTCAGCGCACGTAAACCAGCATAACAGTCCCCCCAGGCAGAATGATTGATACTTTCCTATACTCAATCTGAACTTACCAAAAAAAGGGAAAATTAATGAAAATTCTGCTGTGGGTAATTCTGATTATTTTTCTGATTGGACTGTTGGTGGTAACGGGCGTGTTTAAGATGATTTTCTGATGTTGTCATTTCGCCCAGGCCTGATAGCAGAAATGTCAGGCGATTATTCTCTCTGATGCCGGATGGCGGCGTAAACGCCTTATCCGGCCTACCGGAACTGACGTCAGGCGGTAATCTCGATGGCCTGAATCGCCCGAGCGATATCCGGCGAATTGTTTAACGCACGAATCTCCTGAAACAGTGCAGTTGCCTCTGAATATTCTTTTCGCAAATACCCCAGCCATTGTTTAATCCGCGCCACGTGGTACAGCCCGGTGTCCCCCTGCTTTTCAAGACGGGTATATTTTTGCAACAACCTCACCACATCAGGCCACGGCATACGCGGCTCGTTGTACTTCACCACGCGACTCAGGTTCGGAATATTTAATGCGCCACGTCCAATCATCACCGCATCGCATCCGCTGATGGCCATGCAATCCTGGGCGCTTTGCCAGTCCCAGATTTCGCCATTCGCGATAACCGGAATGGAAAGCCGCTGGCGGATCTCACCGATCGCCTGCCAGTTGATATGTTCGGCCTTATAGCCCTGCTCCTTGGTTCGGCCATGCACGGCCAGTTCGCTGGCGCCAGCCTGCTGGACGGCATCGGCAATTTCAAACTGCCGGTCGCTGTTATCCCAGCCCAGACGCACTTTCACCGTCACCGGGAGATGAGCCGGAACCGCTTCGCGCATGGCTTTTGCGCCCCGGTAGATAAGCTCAGGATCTTTCAATAACGTAGCACCGCCGCCGCTGCCGTTGACCAGCTTCGACGGACAGCCGCAGTTCAGATCGACGCCGTACGATCCCAGTTCAACCGCGCGCGCGGCGTTCTCCGCCAGCCACTGCGGATACTGCCCCAGTAGCTGTATGCGCACCCGCGTGCCGGATGGCGTCCGACTGTCGTTATGCAGTTCCGGGCAGAGCCGATGAAATACTTTTGCCGGCAAGAGCTGATCCACCACGCGCACAAACTCGGTGATGCACAGGTCGTAATCATTCACTTCTGTCAGCAGCTCGCGCACCAGTGAGTCGAGCACGCCTTCCATCGGCGCCAGTAAAACACGCATATCGTCACCCGCAAAAAAAGAGGCGCTATGGTAGCGCCTCCGTTAGGGAGATTAAAGAGGCTCAGCGCGGCAACAGGCAGTTATCTTCTTTCCAGCCATACAGCCATTCCATACCACGATAAAATTCAGCCTGTGATTTCCCTTTCCACAGCAGATTACGCACCTGACGTTCGACTCCCGCAGCGTGATAAACACGGCCCATTTCGCGCGTCGACCAGACAATCCTGGCAGTACGCGGAATACGCACCGACTCATACAGGGCAAAGGCATCAGCCGCATCGCCGTCACACTGCTGTAACGCCCTACCAAGCGTGACGGCATCTTCCAGCGCCATACAGGCTCCCTGCGCCATATATTGCGCCACCGGATGTGCGGCATCACCCACCAGCGTAATACGATCGGTGCCCCATTTTTCTACCGGTTCGCGGTCGGCAGTGGACCAACGCCGCCAGGACGTGGGTTTATCCAGCATCTGGCGCGGTCGCGCGTGAATTCCGGCGAAATAGGAGAGAACCTCCTCTTTACTGCCATCCTTCACTCCCCACTCTTCCTGCTGACGACTGTGGAAGGTCACCACCAGATTGTACTGTTTGCCGCCGCGCAGCGGATAGTGAACCAGGTGGCAGTGCGGTCCGGCCCACAACACTGGCGCGTTAATGCGCAAATCTTCCGGCATATCATCGCAATCAATCACCGCCCGGTAGACCACATGCCCGGTCACGCGTGGCGCATCGCCAATCAGAGACTGGCGAACGACCGATTTCACACCGTCACAGCCCACCAAAATATCCGCCGTCCAGCTGTTGCCGTGCTCATCAAATACCGTCACGTCATTCTCGGTCTGGCGAATATCAACCACGTTCGTTGAAGTGCGATACTCAACGTTGGGGTGAACCAGCGCCGCTTCCCAGACAGAAGCATGAATATCAACCCGATGGATAACCGCATAAGGGCCGCCGAAGTGATCGCGAAACGCCTGCCCGGTTTCAATATGTACCACCTCTTTCGCGTTTACCGCATCCATCATGGTGATGTGATCGGTAAAAACGGCGCGCTGACGGGCGACGTCACCCACGCCAAGACTGTCCAGAGCAGAGAACGCGTTCGGTCCAAGCTGAATACCTGCGCCAATTTCACCAATCTCGTGCGCTTTCTCCAGCAACATCACTTTAATGCCCTGACGGGCCAGCGATAGCGCAGTCGCCGCGCCGCCAATCCCACCACCCACGATAATTGCGCGTGTCACTTTAGCCATTGTCGTTCTCCTTATCAGGCTGGAATTTTGTCTTGTTGATTCTCGGGCGCGGCGGCGATAAACGCCGGAAGCTGGATACAGGCATCATATACCGCCTTACAACGCGGATATCCGCTCAGATCGCAGCCCATACGTAACGCGTTCGCCCACTGTGGGATCAGACAGCAATCCGCCAGCGTCGGCGCATCACCCACGCAGAACGTCCCCGAATGACTCTGGCGCAGCATCTGTTCCACCGCGCTTAACCCTTGCTGGATCCAGTGCGCATACCAGCGTTTTTTATCTTCTTCACTGACCTTTAATTCTTCGCTCAGGTAGCGCAATACCCGCATGTTATTCACGGGATGGATATCACAGGCGATGGCATAGACGATTTCCAGCACCTTACTACGCGCCGGGAAATCGGCAGGCAGCAGCGGCGACTGCGGAAAGTGGCCGTCCAGCCAGTCGGTTATCGCCAGCGACTGCCCGAGTGATTCTCCGTCGTCGGTAACCAGCGTAGGCACCAGCCCCACAGGATTCATCCGCCGGTAGGCCAACTCGTTCTGCTGACCGATGCGAATGTTGACGCCCACCGTCTGGTAATCGAGCCCCTTCAGCGCCAGCGCAATGCGTACACGATATGACGCGGAGCTATTAAAGAAACTGTACAGCTTCATCATCCACCTCAGACAATCTTCACGGCGATGGGGGTTAAACCGTCTACGTTTCCGGTGATCACATCCCCTTTCACCACCGCCCCTACGCCTTCTGGAGTACCGGTGTAGATCAAATCGCCCGGCTGCAGTTCGAAAAAGCCGGACAGATAGCTAATGGTTTCATTAACGGACCAGATGAGGTGGCGAATATCGCTCCGCTGATGATCGACGCCGTTGACCTGCAGCCAGATAGGCGCATGGTTAACATCCGCGCTTTCGCAGGCTTTATGCAGCGGCGCGATGGGGGCAGAGAGATCGAACGCTTTGCCGATTTCCCACGGACGCCCCATCTGGCGCATCTCCATCTGCCTGTCGCGGCGGGTCATATCCAGACCGGTGGCATAGCCCCAGATATATTCGTGCGCTTTTTCCAGTAGTATATCGCTGCCCTTTTTACCAATCGCCACCACCAGCTCTATCTCATAGTGATAGTTATCGGTCTGCGAAGGGTATGGCAGTTCGAGGGTTTGACCGGCCGCCACCGGAACCACCGCATCGGCAGGTTTACAGAAGAAGAACGGCGGTTCGCGATCCGGATCAAAGCCCATTTCACGCGCATGAGCGGCATAGTTGCGGCCCACGCAGTACACGCGGCGTACGGGAAATTGTTCATCACTGCCAACCACCGGAACGGTAACAGGCGCTTGTGGTTCGAATACGTATTGCGTCATTTTCTCTCTCCCAAATTAATAACGTGCTTCACGGAACAACCCCAGCGCTTCCTGAACCGGTCTGTCCGAAAAACTAAATAAAACGGTATCTTCGTGGGTCCTGAACGACACGCCGTGCCAGGTTGGCACCACGAAGATATCTTTTGGTGAAAAATTGAAGGTTTCGTTGCCGATGGTGACCTGCCCGCTTCCTTCCACCACGTGGTAGATAGTGCTGTCGGTGGTACGCGCCATCCGCGAAGCAAAGCCCTTCGGCAACAGTTGCAGGAAGGTCCCCATTGAAGGCATGGGATAACCACCGGTTACCGGGTTCACGTAACGCATCTTGTAACCGTCCCACTCATCGGCGTCGCCCATGCGGGACAGGTCATGTAGCGCTTCACGGCTGCGATCGTAGCGATAGTTAAAAATGGGCGATGAGTTACCCTTCTGATGACGCAGCGGCAGCATATTGGCCGCATAGCGCGGTAAATAATCCCCTTCCTTGCGCGTGACCGGCTGTTGATCTTCCGGGTAGTCTTCTGCAAAACCGCAGCCCAGCAGATTCACCAGCGGCAGATCCAGACCGTCCAGCCACACCACCGGTTCGCTGCCTGGGTTGCCGTGATCGTGCCAGCGCCACTGCGGCGTCAGAATAAAATCGCCTTCATGCATCTGGGTACGCTCACCATCCACGGCGGTAAATGCCCCTTTCCCTTCGACAATAAAGCGCAGCGCAGACTGATTATGGCGGTGACTCGGCGCAACCTCGCCCGGCATGATTAACTGCAATCCCGCGTACAGCGTCGGGGTGATTGAAGACTGTCCGCGCAGCATTGGGTTTTCCAGCACCAGCACGCGGCGAATCGCCTCTTTCGCGCCAATCAGATCGCCGCTTTCCAGCAGTAGCGGACGGATCTCCTGATAGTTCCAGTACGCAGGCGCGCAATTCGCGTTCGGCGTTGACGGCACCAGACGATGCAGCGACTCCCACAACGGGGTCAGATTCTGCCCGGAAATATGCTGGTAAAACTGCTGACGGCTGTTCTTAACATCCTGATTCAGTTCAGACATAGGGATTCTCCTTATTCATTCACAACACTTGCACGTGGCAGAGTATTTGAGGCAGAGGCCGACTGGCGGATAACAACCGTCAGCAGGGCTAGCATCATCGCGCTGATGGCCGCCGGAACGGCGATAATGAAAAACAGGTTATCGAATGAGAAATTCATCGCCATCATCACGCCGCCGGATAGCGAGCCGACAATCGCGCCGCAGCGGCCAATCGCATTAGACCAGCTGACGCCCGTCGCCCGACTCTGCGTCGGATAAAGCGTGGCGGTTAACGCATTGAGGCCCACCTGAGAACCACTGATACCAATGCCGGTGCCAAAAATGGCCAGCGCCATCAGCCACAAGCCGTTTTCGCTCAGGCCAATCATGACAATACACACCGCACCCAGCGCATAGCTCACAGCCAGCACGCGGAAAGGGTTGTATTTATCCATCAGCACTCCCAGCGCCAGCGCGCCGAGCGTACCGCCAATCTGGAAGGCGGCGGTCACCCATGAGGCATGCTGCAGGTCTATTCCGCGATGGTTTAACAGCGTCGGCATCCAACTGGAGAGCAGATAAATAATCAGCAAGCTCATAAAGAACACCACCCATAACATCAGGGTAATGGGTAGCTGTCGCCCGACGAACAGCTGGCGAATGCTGCCTTTAGCAATCGCGGTGCCCTCGTTGAGATAAAATTGGGTATTGTCATAACGTTCCCGGGTGATGGCGCTAACGGTTCTGGCAATCACGTTTTGCGGCAACTGACGACGAACCTGCCAGCGTGGGGATTCCGGTAAGGCAAACAACAGGGCCACAAACAGCATCAGCGGTAGAACGCCTCCCAGCACCAGGATGCCGTGCCAGCCAATGACCGGCACCAGCTGCGCGCTGACAATCCCGCCCATCGCCGACCCCAGGGTAAATCCACAGAACATCATGGTAACCAGCGCGCCGCGCCGACGCGCTGGCAGGTATTCTGACGTCATGGTGATGGTATTTGGCATCGCGCCGCCCAGACCTAATCCGGTAAGGAAGCGCAAAATGACCAGCGTTTGTAGGTCGGGAGAAAAAGCCGATAAAAGGCTCAATGCGCCGAACAGCGCCACGCAGAGTTCTATCACGCGTTTGCGACCAAAACGATCGGACAGCGGACCGCAGAGCAGTGCGCCAGCGGTCAGACCCAGCAGGCCCGCGCCAAACAGCGGCGCCAAATCGCCGGCAGTCAGTTGCCAATGAGTGCGAATGTCGGGTGCGATAAAACCAATCGCCGCGGTATCAAAACCATCGAGCATGACGACCAGAAAACAACAGATGATAACGCGCCACTGGGTCTTGCCGACGGGGGCGGAATCGATCAGTGCTTGTAGATCACGTTGGTGAGTCATAGTGAATGCCTCAGTGCAGGTAGAGTAGATGTCTGTTTTGTTTTAGGTATGTTGCGACTTTGTATGTTTGGAGATGAAATGTACAATGGCTTTTCATGCAGAGGCATAACCTGGAGGTTATAGCAAATGGCTAACTGGGCGCAGAAACTGAAGTTGCACCACCTGCAAACGCTTATCGCGCTGGGCGAACAGGGGAATTTGACTCACGTTGCCCGGATGATGAATATCACCCAGCCAGCGTTGTCAAAATGGTTATCACAGCTCGAAGATGAGATTGGCATCACGCTCTTTGAACGTCACAGCAAAGGCTTGCGTCCTTCCGAAGGCGGTAAACTGCTACTTCAGCATGCCCAACGCCTGATCAATGATATGGAACGTTCGCAGTATGAAATCGCCCGTTTTAAGCAAGGCGGCCTGGTAGGGAGCCTGAAGATTGGTTGCTCGCCGGTGGCGACCGACTGCGTTTCACAGGCGATACTGGGTTTACTCACAGAACTGCCCACCCTGCATCTTAATATTGAAGAAAAGGTGATGACCCCGCTGCTGCACGATCTGCTTGCGGGTTCGGTGGATGTCGTCGTCGGTCGCGTCGGCGGCCGGGCGCTTCAGTTGCCGCTCAATTATCAGGTGCTGTATACCGAGCCGGTCTGCTTCGTCGCACGTCCCGACCATCCGCTGGCAAAATATCCCCTACTCACCTGGCACGATCTGGCTAACTGGCGCTGGATTGTCTGGCCGACGGGAACGCCCATCCGGATAAGCATTGATAACGCGCTAGTAGATAACGGCGTCATGCTGCCGGAAAACATCATTGAATCGGCGTCGATCAACGTCAGCACCAACCTGCTGCAAAGTAGCGACATGATCTCTATTCTTTCTCTACGCCTGGCGCAGCGTTATGCCGCCCAGGGACAGTTGGCTATTCTGAATCTGCCGAAAATTGAACAAAAAGGCAGCGTAGGCGTATTCTGGCGCAACAATGAAACGCCCACTACCGCTTTGAATCGTTTTCTGTATTACCTGGCACAGGTTTAGCGTAGATAGTTAGGGCCATCGCCCGATGTTCCAGATATCTATTTCCTCTATGCTTAGAATTCATGATGTGATCGGTAGCACGTTTTGAAGTTTAATTGTATGATGAATCAGTCTCGTCAAGGGTTTCAACTATGAGCAAAGCACTGAACACTATCTGGCAATATTTGCGCGCATTCGTCCTGATTTATGCCTGCCTCTATGCAGGTATTTTTCTTGCGTCACTACTTCCTATCACCATTCCGGGCAGCATTATCGGCATGCTGATTCTGTTTGTTTTACTGGCTTTGCAGGTGTTACCAGCAAAATGGGTTAACCCTGGCTGCTACGTGCTGATTCGTTATATGGCCCTGCTGTTTGTCCCAATTGGCGTTGGGATCATGCAGTACTTTGATCTGCTCCGCGCACAATTTGGTCCGGTGGTGGTGTCCTGCACCATCAGTACGCTGGTCGTTTTCCTGGTGGTGAGCTGGAGTTCGCACATTGTGCACGGTGAGCGCAAAATCGTTGGGCAAAAAGGGTCTAAAGAATGATGTCGTATATATGGTGGTCGTTACCTCTGACGCTGGCGGTATTTTTCGGCGCACGTAAGCTGGCTGCACGATTTAAAATGCCGCTATTGAACCCGCTGCTGGTCGCCATGGTGGTGATTATTCCCATTCTGCTGCTGACCGGTATTCCCTACGATCACTATTTCAAAGGCAGTGAGGTGCTGAACGATTTGTTGCAACCTGCCGTGGTCGCGCTGGCCTATCCGTTATATGAACAGTTGCACCAGATCCGCGCCCGCTGGAAATCAATCATCGCTATCTGTTTTGTGGGAAGCATCGTGGCGATGGTTACGGGTACAACAGTCGCCCTGTTAATGGGCGCATCGCCGCAAATTGCCGCGTCTATCATGCCGAAATCGGTCACTACGCCTATCGCTATGGCGGTGGGAGGCAGTATTGGCGGTATTCCGGCTATCAGCGCCGTTTGCGTCATTTTTGTCGGTATCCTCGGAGCTGTGTTTGGACATACGTTGCTTAATGCGATGCGTATTCGCACCAAAGCCGCACGTGGGCTGGCAATGGGCACTGCTTCGCATGCCCTCGGCACCGCTCGCTGTGCGGAGCTGGACTACCAGGAAGGCGCGTTTGGCTCTCTGGCGCTGGTTATTTGCGGGATTATCACCTCGTTGGTCGCCCCATTCCTGTTCCCGATTATTCTGGCGGTGGTCGGTTAACCTTCATTTTTTGGTAATTTATTTGCGATGCGTTGCACATTTTTCATTTAAGTTTCATAAGTTGCACACACAATGAGATTTGGATCACATATAAAGCCGTAACAGGCCCGTAAACTACGATTCCATTACATTGTTATGAGGCATCGCCATGCATCCACGTTTTCAAACTGCTTTTGCCCAACTCGCGGATAACTTGCAATCAGCCCTGGCGCCTGTTCTGGCGGATGTGCATTTCCCCGCCATGCTGACTGCTGAGCAGGTCTCTTTGCTGAAACGCGAATCGGGACTGGACGAAGACGCGCTGGCATTCGCTCTGCTGCCGCTGGCTGCGGCCTGCGCGCGTACCCCGCTGTCCAATTTCAACGTTGGGGCAATTTCTCGCGGCATCAGCGGTAACTGGTACTTCGGTGGGAACATGGAGTTCCTGGGCGCGACCATGCAGCAAACCGTTCATGCCGAGCAAAGCGCCATCAGCCACGCCTGGTTGCGCGGTGAAAAAGGGCTCGCCGCCATCACCGTCAACTACACGCCGTGCGGACACTGTCGCCAGTTTATGAACGAACTGAACAGCGGACTGGACTTACGCATTCATCTGCCGGGGCGTGCGCCGCACGTGCTGCGCGATTACCTGCCAGATGCCTTCGGACCGAAAGATCTGGAGATCAAAACGCTGCTGATGGACGATCAGGATCACGGCTTCGCGCTGCAGGGCGATGCGTTGACCCAGGCGGCAATTACCGCCGCCAACAGATGCCATATGCCGTACAGCAAATCCCCAAGCGGCGTTGCGCTGGAATGCAAAGATGGTCGAATTTTTAGCGGCAGCTATGCTGAGAACGCCGCCTTCAATCCGACCCTGCCGCCGCTGCAGGGCGCGTTAAACCTGTTGAATTTGAACGGTTATGACTACCCGGACATCCAACGCGCCGTGCTGGCTGAAAAAGCCGATGCGCCGTTGATTCAGTGGGATGCGACCTCCGCCACCCTGAAAGCGTTAGGCTGCGATAATATTGAGCGCGTTTTGTTAGCGTAAAAATTCGTACTGCAGGGCGGATCGGCCAATACCGCCGTCCGGCCTGCAAGACGACCATTCAATATGACCGTTTTGCTGAAAATCCCCTCAATCAGATTGCTGTTTCTTGCGCTACGTCTTCCGGTACAGTAGCCTGATTGAAATTCCATCCAAATAACGAGTTTTCTGCATGTTAAAGCGCGTGTTTTACAGCCTGTTAGTCCTGGTAGGCTTGCTGCTTTTGACTGTGCTTGGACTCGACCGGTGGATGAGCTGGAAGACAGCCCCCTACATCTACGACGAACTGCAGGATTTACCCTACCGCCAGGTTGGTGTGGTTCTGGGCACGGCGAAGTATTACCGCACCGGCGTCATCAATCAGTATTATCGCTACCGCATTCAGGGCGCATTGAACGCCTATAACAGCGGGAAGGTAAACTATCTGCTGTTAAGCGGCGACAACGCGCAGCAAAACTATAACGAACCCATGACGATGCGTAAGGATCTTATTGCCGCAGGCGTCGATCCAGCAGACATCGTGCTTGATTACGCCGGGTTCCGGACGCTTGACTCCATCGTGCGTACCCGCAAAGTGTTCGATACCAACGATTTCATCATTATTACCCAGCGCTTCCACTGCGAGCGTGCCTTGTTTATTGCGCTGCATATGGGTATCCAGGCTCAGTGCTACGCCGTACCTTCGCCAAAGGATATGCTCACCGTGCGGGTACGTGAATTTGGCGCCCGTTTTGGCGCACTTGCCGATCTCTACATTTTTAAACGTGAACCCCGCTTTTTAGGCCCACTGGTGCCTATCCCTACCATGCATCAGGTACCGGACGACGCACAGGGATATCCGGCGGTTACGCCTGAACAACTGCTCGAATTACAAAAGAAACAAGGAAAATAAGCATGGATGTACAAACCCTTTTCGTCGTGTTGGCCTTTCTGCTCATTCCCGTATTTTGTTTTCGCGAAGCCTGGAAAGGCTGGCGCTCCGGGGCCGTAGATAAAATTAAGAAGAATGCGCGCGAACCGGTCTACGCTTATCGCCATGAAGAGCCCCTGCAATTTTGGTCTTATGTACTGGTTTATGCCGGATGCGGATGTTTATCCTTCGGTATGGTTATTTACTTAGTTTTTTATCGTTAAGGATATTGCCTTTATATTAGCATTTGAGAATAGCTAATATTTTGATAATAGTTACCATTTCAATATAAGGGATTAATGCTGTCTCCCAGCATTTCCCTCAAACTATCTTCTATTTGTGAATTCTTTCACAGAATACTCTTCCTGCAGTGCTTAGCCTTAAGAATAGCCTTTCACTTTTTATATTTTGTTATTAACGGTTTGCCTTAATTTACTCAAGCATTAAGGAAGAAAATATGCCACTACAAAATTATCTGGATGAGCTCACGCCTGGTTTTACTCCATTATTAGCAATAAAAGAGGCTTCCCGCTGTTTATTATGTCACGATGCTCCCTGTAGTCAGGATTGCCCGGCGCAAACCGACCCGGGGAAATTTATTCGCTCCATTTATTTTCGTAATTTTAAAGGCGCCGCCGAAACTATCCGCGAAAATAATGCGCTCGGTGCGGTGTGCGCCCGGGTTTGCCCGACAGAAAAATTATGCCAGCGCGGATGCACGCGCTCAGGAATTGATAAGCCTATTGATATTGCGCGTCTGCAGCGTTTTATTACCGATTTTGAACAGCAGACTGCAATGAAAATCTATCAGCCCGCAACAAAAACGTTGGGTAAGGTCGCCGTCATCGGTGCGGGGCCGGCAGGGTTACAGGCCAGCGTAACGCTGAGCAATCTGGGTTATGACGTCACCATCTTCGAAAAACAGGCCCAGCCAGGCGGCTGGTTGCGCCATGGCATTCCAGAGTTTCGTCTGCCGCACTCGGTTTTGGATCATGAAATTGCCCGTATCGTTGAAATGGGCGTGACTATCAAGTGCAATTGTGAAGTCGGCAATGCCCTTTCCGTTGAGCAACTCAAAGCAGAATATCGCGCCGTACTGGTTACCGTAGGCATGTCTTACGGTTCAACGTTACCTCTGTTTGAGAGAGCGAATCACGTCGAAATTGCCGTCGATTTTCTGCAACGGGCCCGGCAAGCCAGCGGCGATATTACCGTCGCGCAAAGTGCATTAATCATCGGTGGCGGCGACGTGGCGATGGATGTCGCCAGTACATTGAAGCTGCTGGGCTGCCCATCAGTCACCTGCGTCGCGCGTGAAGAACTGGCCGACTTCCCGGCCAGCGACAAAGAATTCAGCAGCACTCAGGCATTAGGGGTATCGATTATTGACGGTTTCACGCCGGTAGCGGTTAGCGGAAATCGCGTCACCTTTAAGCACGTAAGCCTGCCGGGCGAACTCACGCTTGAAGCCGAACACATTATTCTCGCCGTCGGCCAACATGCTCAGCTTGCTAATTTCGCCGCGTTAAAGCCACAGCGTAATCTTATTGATACGCAAAACTACCAAACCGCCGATCCGGTCCTGTTTGCTGCGGGCGATATTGTTGAAGGCGATAAAACGGTGGTTTACGCCGTGAAAACCGGTAAGGAAGCCGCTCAGGCCATTCATCACTATTTAGAGGGAGCTTGCTCATGTTAACGAAAGATCTTTCTATTACTTTTTGCGGCGTCAAATTCCCCAACCCATTCTGCCTCTCTTCCTCGCCGGTAGGCAACTGTTATGAAATGTGCGCCAAAGCCTATGATAGCGGCTGGGGCGGTATTGTTTTTAAAACGATAGGTTTCTTTATTGCGAATGAAGTCTCCCCACGTTTTGATCATCTCACCAAAGAAGATACTGGCTTCATTGGCTTCAAAAACATGGAGCAAATTGCCGAGCATCCGCTGGAAGAGAATCTGGCCGCGATCCGCCGACTGAAACAGGACTACCCTGACAAGGTCCTGATTGCGTCGATCATGGGAGAAAATGAGCAGCAATGGCAGGAACTGGCCCGTCTGGTTGAAGAAGCGGGTGCAGATATGATCGAGTGTAACTTCTCGTGCCCGCAAATGACCTCACATGCCATGGGCAGCGATGTGGGGCAAAGCCCTGAGCTGGTTGAAAAATACTGTCGGGCGGTTAAACGCGGCTCTACCCTGCCAATGCTGGCTAAAATGACGCCAAATATTGGTGATATGTGCGAGGTGGCGCTGGCGGCAAAACGCGGAGGTGCCGACGGTATCGCGACCATCAATACGGTTAAATCCATCACCAATATCGACCTGAAGCGGAAGATCGGGATGCCGGTCGTCAATGGTAAATCCAGTATTTCCGGCTACTCCGGCAAGGCCGTTAAACCTATCGCCCTGCGTTTTATCCAACAACTGCGCATGCACCCTGAACTGCGCGATTTCCCAATTAGCGGCATAGGGGGAATTGAAACCTGGGAGGATGCCGCTGAGTTTTTACTGTTAGGCGCGGCCACGCTGCAGGTGACCACCGCGATCATGCAATATGGATATCGGATTGTGGAGGATATGAGCAGCGGATTGTCACATTACCTCGCCGATCAAGGGTTTGAGTCACTGGAGGAGATGGTGGGTCTGGCCAATGCCAATATCATCCCCGCTGAGGAACTTGATCGTAGCTACATCGTCTATCCGAACATCCATCTTGATAAATGCGTTGGTTGTGGGCGCTGCTACATCTCCTGCTATGACGGTGGGCATCAGGCGATGGAATGGAATGAGGAAACCCGCACGCCGCACTGCGACACGGAAAAATGTGTGGGATGCTTGTTGTGCGGTCACGTTTGCCCGGTTGCCTGTATTGATCTGGGCGAGGTGAAATTTAAAACCGGAGAGAAAGAACATGCGTTAACGCTGTAACGCTGATAAGAAAAGCCCGGTACAGATTGCGCTGTGCCGGGCTTTTTGCGTTGTACGTTTACTTCTTACGCGCGTACTTCAGTGAGTCCAGCGCCACAGCGAAGATAATAATGCCGCCCTTGATAATATACTGCCAGTATGGGTTCACGCCGATGTAGGTTAGACCATAGTTGATAACGGTGAAGATAATCACACCGGTCACCACGCCAAACACGGTCCCTACCCCGCCGCTGAACGACACGCCGCCAACCACGCACGCCGCAATCGCATCCAGTTCATACATAAAGCCGAGGTTGTTGGTCGCCGAGCCGATACGCCCGGCTTCGAGCAAACCACCGAAGGCATAGAACACGCCAGACAAGGCATAGATAATCAGCAGGTTCAGCGCAACGTTTACCCCGGACACTTTCGCAGCTTCCGGGTTTCCGCCGATGGCGAAAATGTTTTTACCGAAGCGGGTCTTGTTCCACAGCACCCACACAAAGGCTACGGCAATCAACGCGTAGAAGGTGATGTAGGAGAGTCGGAAACTGCCTAGCGCAATAAAGCCCTGCGCAAAGGTTGAGAATCCGCTGTCAAAGCCAGAAATTGGCGATGCGCCGACGAAGTCGTAGTACAGGGAGTTGATCCCGTAAACGATAATCATCGTACCCAGAGTGGTAATAAACGGCGTCACGTTCAGATAAGCAATGATAATGCCGTTCACCAGACCGATAACGGCACCAATCACGCAGACAATCAGCACCACTACGATGATTGGCATCGTAGCCATCTCAGGAAACACCTTATTGGCGTTCTCCATCGATTGCAGCAAGGTTGCCGCCACGACCGCCGCCAGGCCGACCTGACGTCCCGCAGACAGGTCGGTCCCCTGGGTAACGATCAGCCCGGCCACACCCAATGCGATAATAATACGCACCGAGGATTGCGTCAGAATATTACTCAGGTTCAGTAAACTTAAGAAAGTGGGATCCTGGAAAATAATAATTGCCAGCAAAACTAAAAGAACAACGTAAATTCCGCCTTCTTTCAGGTAAGTAAGAAAACTTTTCTTATTTAACGCACTCATAAGGAGCCCCTAATCTTAAAGGTGCAAAGACGCAAGACGGAGGATTTCGTTTTGCGTTGTAGTTTTAGTGTCAACAATTCCGGCAACGAGACCATTGCTCATCACCAGAATACGATCGGTAATACCCAGCAGCTCCGGCATTTCAGAGGAAATAATAATAATCCCCTTATCCTTTTTCGCGAGTTCGGCAATCAACTGATAAATTTCAAATTTCGCGCCAACATCAATACCACGCGTGGGTTCATCCAGCATCAGAATTTCTGGCTGGGTTAATAACCAGCGGCCAATAACGACCTTTTGTTGATTACCGCCGGATAGTGAACCGATTTGTGTACGATGGCCCGGCGTTTTCACCCTCATTGAGTCAATAACCCACTGGGTATCGCTCTTCATGCGGGAATTATCCAGCAGACCAACTTTATTTTTATAATTTTGGATATTGGAAATTAACGAGTTAAAACCAATATCCAGATACGCATAAATACCGGTTGAGCGGCGCTCTTCCGTGACCAGCGCAAAACCGTGGTTGATGGCTTCATTTGCGCTGTGGTTATTAATCTTTTTGCCGTGGAGCGTAATCGTACCCGATGATTTCTCACGAATACCAAAAAGCGTTTCAACGATATCAGTACGTTTTGCGCCCACCAGACCGGCAATCCCGAGAATTTCCCCTTTGTGCAAATCAAACGAGATATCACGAATCGACGGCTGACGCAGCGAAGTCAGGTTACGCACTTGCAGAATAACTTCACCGGGTTTGTTCTCTTTATCCGGAAAACGTTGGTTAAGTGAACGCCCAACCATCATGGCGATAATCTTATCCATATCCAGCCCTTCCAGTGGCTGAGTCGCTATCCACTGGCCGTCGCGCAGCACGGTAATTTCATCACACAGCTGGAAGATTTCCTCCATCTTGTGCGAAATATAAACAATGCCGCATCCACGCTCTTTCAGCTTACGGATGATGGTGAACAGATGGTTAACTTCTTTCTCGGTTAGCGATGAAGTCGGCTCATCCATGATGACGATTTTGGCGTCATAGGAGAATGCTTTCGCAATTTCAATCATCTGCATTTGTGAAACGGATAATGTGCCAACGCGCGCGCGCGGATCGATATCAATATCCAGTTCATCGAATATCGCTTTGGTATCGCGGTACATTTTTTCCTGATCGACAAACATGCCTTTGGTGGGATAGCGTCCCAACCACATGTTATCCATCACAGAACGTTGTAATACCAGGTTTAATTCCTGGTGGACCATCGAAATACCATTCTCAAGCGCTTCTTTAGCAGAATGAAAATCGATTTCTTTACCCTGAAATAAAATACTGCCGGAATCTTTTTGATAGATGCCGAAAAGGCATTTCAATAATGTGGATTTCCCCGCGCCATTCTCGCCCATTAAGGCATGAATCGAATGCGGGCGGACTTTTAAATTGACATTATCAAGAGCCTTAACGCCGGGGAAGGACTTGTTGATGCCGGTCATTTCCAACAAGTATTCGCCTGACGACTGAGTATGTGTGCTGACCATAATTATACCTTGTTGGCCTTGCAGAGTGCATAATTAAGGGCGCAATGAAATTGCGCCCACATACGGAGTATTTATTTGTTGGTAAACTCTGCCAGATTATCTTTATCGACACCTACGTACGGAACGCGAACAATCTTGTTCTCAATTTTCCAGTTGGTGCCATCAGCTGCACCTTTGCCGTCAGCCAGATTTCTCGCCAGATCGAAGGTAGCTTTCGCCTGATTGTTGGCATCGTTCAGCACGGTACCGGCCATTGCGCCAGACTTCACCAACGCCAGTGCTTCAGGCAGCGCATCCACACCAAATACCGGTACGCTGGTTTTATTGTGTGCTTTCAGCGCTTCAACTGCGCCCATTGCCATCGCATCGTTGTTGGCGATAACCACTTCAATTTTGTTCGCGTTTGGACCGGACATCCACGCATCCATCTTATCTTTCGCCTGAGCGGTATCCCACATTGCAGTATCTAACTGCAACTGCTCAGTTTTAATGCCTTTGTCGTTCAGCTCTTTAATCACGTAAGTGGTACGCGCTTCAGCATCCGGGTGTCCCGGTTCGCCTTTCAGCAGAACAAACTGAATTTTGCCGTCTTTGTTCAGGTCCCAGTTCGGGTTTGCAGCCCAGTGTTTGGCAATCAAATCACCCTGAATAATACCGGATTCTTTAGAGTCGGTACCGACGTAATACGCTTTGTCATAGCTGTCCAGCGCCTTACGAGAAGGTTCTTTGTTGAAGAACACGATCGGTACGTTCTGTCCGCGTGCTTTTTCAATGACCGTGCCTGCTGCTGCCGGGTCAACCAGGTTAATCGCCAGTGCTTTCACACCTTTTGCCAGCAGCACGTCGATCTGATCGTTTTGTTTGGACTGGTCGTTCTGCGAGTCATTCATCAGCAACTGGACATCTGGCGCCGCTTTAGCATCTTTTTCGATAGCCTTACGTACCACAGACATAAAGTTATCATCATACTTATAGATAGTTACACCAATGCGGGTATCAGCAGCGTGCGCAGCCGCGCCGAATAACATGCTTGCCATTACAGCAGACAGGGTCAACACCTTCTTATTCATGGTATCTCCGGTTTTATTATGCAGGGTAGTACTTGAGATAAATGCTCGGCAGGCAGAACGTTACTGAAGTGTTACTGAACGCCGAAGCTCACTTTTAAAAAATATTTCTTCCGTGTCTGGCAACGCTCCAAAAACAGGCTTTAATTTTTGTTTAAGGCACCTATACCTCGATGAAAGTGATTATTCACCGTTACATAGTAGTTACAGCGCAACAAACAGTGTCATCATAGCTATCGCATTGTTAATATACTGTGAATTTACTCACATATTGAAAGCGGTTACATCGCGCAACGTTATGAGTTAGTGATCGGTGCCGCATTCTGCCGCAGCGCCACCGAATGGCGACGCACCAGCGTCGGCATAAAGCAATGCGTCGCCTGCGGATCCAATGTGCCTGCCGCGCCCTGCAGCGCGAGCTCCGTCGCCATTTTTGCCATTGAGGCAATGGGATAGCGCACAGTGGTCAGCTGCGGATCGGTGTAACGCGCGATGGGAATATCATCGAAGCCAATGATAGAAAGGTGTAATGGAATAGCGATGCCGTTATCTTTTAGCGCAGTCAGCGCGCCGGCAGCCATATTATCGTTGTAGGCGAAGACCGCCGTCAGTTGTAAGTTACGTCCCAACAGTTCCACCATCGCGGACTCTCCGCCCTGCATATCGGGCGAACCGGTGCCGACCCAGCTTTCTGCCGCAACAATCTCCTGCTCTTTTAGGGCTGTTAACCACCCTTCTTTACGCATGGCATCATCTTCAATGCGATGGCTTGATGCCAGATAACCGATACGTTGGTGACCATTATTCAGCAGCATTCGGGTCGCCATTTTAGCCCCACTGATGTTATCCAGGCAGACGCAACGGTGAGCGTAGCCTGGCACCAGGCGGTTGATCAGCACCATGCCGGGGATCTGATCCATAAACTCGGCCAGCTCCCGATCGCTCAATGCTTTAGAGTGAACAATCAGTGCGTTACAGCGCTGGCGAATCAACACCTCAATGGCATGACGTTCTTTTTCCGCCTCATGATAGCTGTTGCCAATCAGGACGTACTTCTGATGCTGCTGGGCAACCATATCCACGGCTTTTACCAGCGCGCCAAAAAACGCATCTGATACATCCATGACCACAACGCCAATGGTGTCGCTTACCTGCGTCGCCAGCGCTTGCGCGTTGGCATTAGGTCGATAGCCCAATTGCGTGACGGCTTTCATTACCGCTTCACGCGTATCGGGACTTACCAGCGCACTGTTGTTTAATACGCGAGAAACGGTCGCTACAGAAACGCCAGACTGTCGTGCCACATCACGGATGGTTACCATATTCACTGCCCTGTTTTAGATTGTGGTTACCCACAGACACCCCAGGTTGGGTATTTTGTCAGCACAATGAAACGGACTGCGTGAGTGGTGTCACAGGAATGAAAGCGCTTACATCCATTTTGTTAATGAATGTGATCCAGATCGTTATCTGGATGTACGCGGCAATGATGTCCCCGCAGCACGCAGGGTTAATTGACGCCACAGCCATTCTATCGGGCCCTGGCGGTAAAAACGTAGCCATAGGACGGAGAAAAGTAGATTCACGGCCCAGACCGGGATGACGAAAAACAGCAGCTCCAGCCGGTCATATTTCATAAATAAGCCGGCCTGGTAAAACAGCGTGGTGCAGATTAAGGTTTGTAACAGATAGTTGGTTAATGCCATGCGGCCCACACAGGCGATGGCAATGACCCATTTAAAGCGGCTAAGCTGCGGCCAGTAACCGAACATCAGCGCGGCGTAACCGATAGTCTGCAACGGCGCGCCCAGCTCTCGCGGGGCTTGCAGCAAGAAGGCACACCAGCGGTAGGTCCAGTCCAGTTGCCACTGAATGATAATAGCAGGCAGGTTAATCGCCATGCCGATAATAACCAGCAGCACGCCGGTGCGTCGGTAATGCTGTAAGCTGTACTGCCCTTTTAGCCAGCCGCTGCGCATTAATGCCGCGCCGAGCAGCATCATCCCCGCCAGTTGCCAGCCGTATTGCGCGCCTAACGCCAGCAAGCTATTGGACATCATATCCACGCGATTGCTGACCGCTTCCATTCCGCCGTTCACTTTCCAGTATTTTTCATACAGCAACGCTGAGGCATCCGGCGTCCAGGCGCGACTGGTTTCACTCCCTGAGATAACCCCCAGCAGCAGCAGTACGCCAACCCCCACCAGATAAAGCAGTAAACCGGTGTTAAACAAGCTTTTTATCGACGGCGCATCCCGGATCAACCGCCAACAAATCAGGCCAATTAAGCCATATGCCAGCAGGATATCGCCATCCCAGAAAAGTAAACCGTGTATAAAACCCAACAGCACCAGCAGCGTAAGCCGCGACTGGATCCAGCGTTTGCCGCGCGGGAGCAGCATTTGCAGACCGGCACCGAACAGCAATGCAAACAGCGTGAGGAATTTTACCTGCGCAAAGAGATCGAGCAGCGCCCAGGTCCAGGCATCGGATAAGGTGATGTTGCCATACCACGCGGGATTGAGGTATGCCGCCTTTGGCAAGCCAAAGGCGCTAATATTGAGAAGCAGGATACCAAGAATGGCGACGCCACGAATAAAATCCAGCGTGACATTACGCTCCATGGTTCCTGCCCTAATCAGTTGTGATGACGTACTGCGCGCAGGAATTCCTGACGCGTGTTCTGGCTGGACTTAAACAATCCGCCAAGAGACGTGGTCGTGGTCGCACTGGTCGCATCACGAATGCCGCGCGCTTTCACACAGTAATGTACCGCATCAATCGACACCGCCACATTATTGGTTCCGAGCAGCGTTTGCAGCGCGGTGAGGATTTGCTGGGTCAAACGTTCCTGAACCTGCGGACGCTGTGCAAAGAACTGCACAATTCGATTAATCTTCGACAGACCAATGACCGAATCTTTCGGGATATACGCCACCGTCGCTTTGCCGTCGATAGTGACAAAGTGGTGTTCGCAGGTGCTGGTCAGCGTGATATCGCGGACCGTGACCATCTCGTCCACCTTCATTTTGTTTTCAATGACGGTGATTTTCGGGAAGTTGGCGTAATCGAGGCCGGAGAAAATCTCATCGACATACATTTTCGCAATGCGATGCGGAGTTTCCATCAAACTGTCATCGCTCAAGTCGAGATTGAGCAACTGCATAATCTCGGTCATATGGCCCGAGATAAGACGTTTGCGCGTTTCGTTATCCATCTCTTGCACGGGCGGGCGTAGTGGCGTTTCAAGACCACGCGCGACCAGCGCTTCATGAACCAGGGCCGCTTCTTTACTGAGTGATGACATTTCTTCTTCTCCTGCAGGTGGGGCGCCTCTGCCCTGCATGGGGCAAAGTTTTTAGGCTGTGTCACAGCCAGAACATTGTGCGTGAGGCGGCGCACATAATCCAGTATTCACCGCGATAATTATTGAAATTGGCGCAGCCTTTCAGCGTAGCGATTTCACTTTTCATTCAACCCGGTGACATCGAGTGTTAATGTAAAGTTATATAGATGATGAAGTATGTTTGCTCAATGCGGAAGTGAAAGTTACTCACAGTGCTATGAATAATCTGTATTATGGTGAGTTCGCAAACACATTCAGGTTCAACACAATAAGGAGCCACGCATGGAAATGCTTGAAGAGCACCGCTGTTTTGAAGGCTGGCAGCAACGCTGGCGTCACGACTCTACCACGTTAAATTGCGCCATGACCTTCAGTATTTTTCTTCCGCCACCCCGCGATAACGCCCCGCCTCCGGTGCTGTACTGGCTGTCGGGCCTGACCTGCAATGATGAAAACTTTACCACCAAAGCCGGTGCGCAGCGCATCGCGGCTGAACTGGGCATTGTTCTGGTGATGCCGGACACCAGCCCGCGCGGCGAGCAGGTTGCCAACGATGACGGCTACGATTTAGGCCAGGGCGCGGGATTTTACCTCAATGCCACCCAGTCACCGTGGGCAACGCATTTTCGCATGTATGACTATCTGCGTGATGAGCTGCCGGCACTGATTCAATCGCAGTTTAACGTCAGCGATCGCTGCGCCATTAGTGGACATTCCATGGGCGGTCACGGCGCGTTGATTATGGCGCTGAAAAATCCCGGGAAATACACCAGCATTTCCGCCTTTGCGCCGATCGTCAATCCTTGCCGCGTTCCGTGGGGCGAGAAGGCGTTTAGCGCTTATCTGGGTGAAGATAAATCACAGTGGGCCGAGTGGGACAGCTGCGCGTTAATGTTGGCCAGCAAGCCCGCAGATGCGATTCCGACGCTAATCGATCAAGGCGACAGCGACCAGTTTCTTGCCGATCAGCTCCAGCCTGCGGTACTGGCCGAAACGGCCCGTCAAACCGCATGGCCGATGACGCTGCGCATCCAGCCAGGTTACGACCACAGCTATTACTTTATTGCGTCGTTTATTGAGGATCACCTGCGCTTCCATGCCCAGTATCTGCTGAAGTGATCACCAGTAAAGCGTATTTTCTATTGCCGCGCTGTAGCTCATCTCTTCTGACTGCGGCGCGGACGCTTTACGATTTAGATCGGCCGCCTGCTGGCGTACCTGTAATCGCCCCATGCTCTCACCGCCTTCATGACCTTCGTTAAAATTACGCACTTCAGACTCGAATAAGATTGCATCCAGGTGGTGCAACTTTTTCAGCGCCCGCAACAGGGAGATAAGCGTGTCCAGATTGAGGCCACCGCCTTTCTCGATGCGTTTAATGGTCGCAATGCCGACCTGTGCACTGTCAGCAAGCTGCTGCTGCGTTAGCGCCAGAGAAATCCGCGTTTCTCTGATGCGAGCGCATAATGACAAGATTATTTCATCATTATTCATGGTGTGATATTTCATGCCGCCCTCCCCCGATTTTTGGGCTGAATTTTCCCAAGACAGCCGTGATACGTTTCGCGGTACTTCGCGCTCATGTCTTTACCCGTTTCATACATGGCTGCAATCACCTCATCGAGCGAAACGCATGGCTCACTGACGCGGCTCATCGCCATCGTTGCGGCGTTAATCGCTTTTACGGACGAAATCGCATTTCGTTCGACACAGGGAATTTGTACCTGCCCGCCAACCGGATCGCAGGTCAGCCCGAGATGATGCTCCATGGTGATTTCTGCGGCATTCAGCACCTGAGCAACTGACGCCCCCATCAGTTCCGCTAACCCGGCCGCGGCCATCGAACTGGCCACACCGATCTCTCCCTGACACCCGACCTCAGAACCCAAAATAGACGCGTTTTGTTTGAACAGTAGCGCAATGGCGCCAGCGGTGAGGAAAAAGCGGATAACCGATGCGCTATCCAGCTTACAGACAAACTTATCGTACCAACTGAGGACCGCTGGGATGATACCGCTGGCACCATTGGTCGGCGCGGTCACCACCCGCCCTCCTGCGGCGTTTTCTTCGCTGACGGCAATCGCAAACGCATTCACCCAGTTGAGGTTGGTGAGAAAGTCGTTAGCAGAGGGTTTCATTGCCAGTAATTTATAGAGCGAGCAGGCCCTGCGCGGCACCTGATACGAGCCAGGCAGTAGGCCTTCAGTATGCAGACCACGATGGACTGCCTGCTGCATTACCGCCCAAACATGCGCGAAATAGTCATGCAACACCGCCTGAGAATGCATCTGTAACTCATTTTTCATCATTAATGCCGCAACGGATAATCCATTACACTGGCACAGCGCCTGCAACTGCGCGGCATTTTGAAACGCAAACGGAAATGCGTTTTTTTGCGCGGCTCTCTCGGGCACCGACTCGCCGGGTTTGCGAACCTGGCCGGCGCCGGTTGAAAACCATGTTTCTTCATACAACGTAAAATAATCATCCCTGGCGCGAAACGTCATCGCATAGGGATGACCAGAATGCGGATGTTGATTCGGCTTAATCGCGACCGTCACGGTAACTGAAGGAGAAAGCGTCAGGGTGCCGTCCTGTTCAGCACGTTTAATGAGATCCATCTGCTGGCGTAAATCAACATCATCCGGCTGATTGCCCAACAGCCCCAGATAAAGAGCGATATCAACGTTATGACACTTGCGGCTTAATGAGAGCGCGCCATATAGCTCAACCTCGATTTCTCGCGTTAGCGGTAAGATCTCCTGTAGCTTTAATTGTGAAATGAAGTTAAACGCGGCACGCATTGGCCCTACTGTTCTTGAACTGGAAGGCCCAATAACGACTTTAAAAATATCAATACAACTTTCCATTTCAGACCCATCCCTGTTAGTCAAAATAGAATATACCGCCAGTAGCAACAGACCGTGACGTGTATATCAAAAACGATACCTTTCAGACTTTGTTTATTTTTTGGTATAAAAAACAATACTATTTTATCTTTTTTTTAACATTCACATCTGTGATAAAGCAGGATTCAATCGTCACCCCCTACTATTACAATAATCTTAATTTACAGGAGTGAGATAATGGCAATTATTTATTTTATTAGTGCAAAAGATCCTGAAAAACTTCAGGCATGGCTGCACAATACGTTTCTAAATACCGAGACCAAACAATATCCGTGCGCACTGGAACAGTTATCTATAGCCGCATTCAATAAACCGTATTTAAAATTATCAATACCCGATGAAGTATTCACCGATGACATATACAAAAAACTAAGGGCGACATCGTTCACTCAGCAATTTGATTTTTTCCTAAAACCGCAAATCATCCCGACGAACGGGATCATCGCCTTTGACATGGACTCGACGTTTATCGAGGAAGAAGGTGTGGATGAAATCGCCCGCGCGCTAGGCATCACCGATCGGATAACGGAATTGACGCAGCAGGCGATGGAAGGAAAACTGGATTTCAATAGCAGTTTCACTCAGCGCATCGGAATGTTAAAAGGAACGCACATCGATGTCATCAATGCCGTATGCGATCGGATGACGGCCTCTCCCGGCATCACCACCATTTTGCCACTCCTCAAACAGAAGGGATTTAAAACAGCGATCATTTCCGGCGGACTGGATATTTTCACCCGCCGTTTACAACAGAAATATCAGCTGGATTATGTATTTTCAAATACCGTTGCAATCAGGGATGGCATGCTAACGGATAATATTTCCACGCCAATCATGAATGCAGAAAATAAGCAGAAAACGTTGGCCATACTTGCCGACTCTCTACAGATACCTCAGCATAATATTATCGCCTGCGGTGATGGCGCCAACGATATCCCCATGCTGACGTATGCTGGCACCGGTATTGCCTGGCAAGCAAAACCAGCCGTCAGGAATTTAATTTCCAATCAGATTAACTTTCACGGATTCGAGTCGCTTTTGTTCTTTATCGAAAATGGATTATAACCCCACGAGCACTGTCTGAAGGGAAAATCATATGAGCTTGAAATCATTTATATTCAGCCAGGCTGATAAGCCGGTTGTAAAAGAAAAAAAAGAGATCGACCATACTTACAAAAAATTCAGAATAGAGATTATTACCTCAGTTTTTATCTCTTACGCCGTCTTTTATTTAACACGTAAAAACTTCTCAGCCGCCATGCCGGCCATGCTGTCAGATACCGCTCTGACCGCTGAAGATTTTGCCATCATGTCTTCACTGTTTTACATTCTGTATGGCTCAATGAAGTTTGTTGGCGGCATGCTGGTTGATAAAATCAACCCGAAAGCCATGACCGGCCCGGTGCTCATTGGCGTGGGGATCGTTAATATTCTGTTTGGTTTTTCCGACAGCGTTGCCGCGTTTTATGTGTTGTACAGCCTCAATGCTATCCTCCAGGGTACCAGTTTTCCGCCCATGGCAAAGATCATGGCATCCTGGTTTTCCAAGAATGAACGCGGACGTTGGTGGGCGGTCGTTGAAGCGGCGCATAATATTGGCGGTAGTCTCGCCCCACTGCTGACAAGTTTCGCGATTGTCTGGAGCGGTAGCTGGAAAATGGGTTTTTATGTGCCGGGCGCGATCTCCTTGCTGATGGGGGTCATTGCGCTCTTTACAATTAAAGACCGTCCCGGGACCTTAGGTTTGCCCAACGTTGGCGAATGGCGCAAGGATCCAACAGAGTTAGCCCAGGTTAAAGCCAGTCCGGTTAACCTCTCCTTTTGGCAGATTTTTGTTAAATATATCCTGATTAACCCGCTGGTGTGGATTATTATCATTGGCGATATGTCGGTTTATATTGCCCGCACCATCCTCAACGACTGGCCACAAATTTACTATTCTCAGGTACATGGCTGGAGCCTGATTAAAGCCAACTCCATTATCTCGTGGTTTGAAGCCGGAGGACTTGCCGGGGGGTTACTGGCGGGTTACTTATCGGACTTTATGTTTAAAAGTAACCGCTGGATGACAGGATTAATATTCGCATTAATGCTCTGCGTGTGTATTACCTTAATCCCACTAGTTCAGGATACTTCATATACCATTACGGCCATTCTCTTCACTATTATGGGTTCTGCCCTGTACGGCCCGCATATGCTTTTTGCCGTAGGTTGTCTGGATGTCACTCACAAAGATGCGGCGGGATCGATAACCGGTTTCCGCGGATTGTTTAGCTATGTTGGCGCGGCATTAGCAGGCGTACCGGTGATATTAGTAAAGAACAACTGGGAGTGGTCTGGAGTCTATCTCTATGCCGTGATCGCAATCCTGTTAACCACCTTGTCACTGGCCTTACTCGCCAAATTCCATCGGCTATAAGCCAGCCATAACAGGACGGTGGCGCCATCGCCGCTGTCCTTCAGTTAGGCTCTTTCAGCGTCAAAAAGGTGTCCTTCCTCTTCATTCCTCCATCATTCCTTCACTTTTTCTCCTTTTTTCTTTCCACATTATCCTGTTGATTAAAAAAGCTTTTATATCGAAAAAATATCAAACACAAATGATTTCTATTATCATTTGTGTTTACAAATATTCATACTTTTGTACAATCCATTCGCTTCTTTACTGAAAAGAGTCCTTAAAAGACAAATACATACAATTGTCATGGCCTTTCATATGACACGCAGTTTGATTCATTTAAATGGAATGATACAAATGACTATACCTCACGTTAAGGCTGTAGCTGCCGCAGTATGCGTCGCCAGTCTCCCATCACTCGGCCATGCCGCTGAACAAGACACCGTAGTCGTTACCGCTACCGGCTTCGAGCAGAAAATTCAGGATGCACCCGCGTCGATATCTGTTATTACCAAGCAGCAGATTGAGGACAAAGCCTATCGCGATGTTACCGATGCGCTAAAAGATGTCCCTGGCGTCGTCGTCACCGGCGGGGGGAGCAGCAGCGATATTAGTATTCGCGGTATGGCTTCGCAATACACGCTCTTCCTGGTCAACGGCAAACGCATTAGCACGCGCGGCACACGTCCTAACAGCGACAACTCAGGTATTGAGCAAGGTTGGCTGCCGCCGCTGGAATCCATCGAGCGTATCGAGGTAATCCGCGGCCCGATGTCATCCCTCTACGGCTCCGATGCGATGGGTGGCGTCATTAACGTCATCACCAAGAAAGTGTCGAATACCAAAGCCTGGACCGGCTCTCTGCACGGCGATGCCACCTTCCAGGAAGACAGAGATTCCGGCGATATTTACCAGACTAACGCCTATGCGTCTGGGCCACTGATTGACGGATTACTCGGCGCGAAGGTGACTGGCTTATTCTCCCACCGGGCCGAAGATAAAATCCTTAATGGCTACAATGAACAGCGTATGCGTAACGGGGGTTTAACCCTGAACTTTACGCCAGATGATAAAAATGACATCGACTTCGATTACGCGCGTGAACTGCAGGATCGCGACAGTACGCCAGGCAAATCCATGGCCGAGGAAAACTGCCGTAACGGGAGCTGTAAGCCCAACAGTAAAAGCGAAAACAAGTATGTGCACACGACGTATTCCCTGACCCACAGCGGTTATTACGACGACTTCAACTCCACCAGCTATGTCCAGCAGGAAGAGACCGACAACCCCGGTCGCCAGATGAAGTCTTATAACACGATTTTCAATAACCAGAACCAGGTCTTCCTTGGGGCGCACACCCTGACGTTGGGCGGGCAATATCGTTATGAAAAACTGCGCGATAATGGCAACCAGCTACAAGCGGCTGATGGACTGAACAAACTGACTCGCTGGAGCTGGGCGCTGTTTGCCGAAGATGAATGGGCCGTTACCGATACCTTCACGCTGACCGGCGGTCTGCGTATGGATAAAGATGAAAACTACGGCGACAACTGGACGCCACGCGGCTATGGCGTATGGCATCTGAGCGATCAATGGACCTTAAAAGGCGGCGTTTCTGCGGGCTATCGCGCCCCGGATCTGCGCCAGTCTTCTGCCAGTTGGGGACAGGTCACCGGCGGCGGTCGTCTGAACGGGATCATTGTCGGCAACCCGGACCTGAAACCGGAGAAAAGCCTCAGCGAAGAGATCGGTTTACTGTGGGATAACGGCAACGACCTCAATGCGGGCGTGACCCTGTTCAATACCGACTTCAAAAACAAAATCACCGAAGTTCGCCGTTGCAACAGCAGTTCCGATCCGGCCTGCACCATCGGCAATACCCATTATGACTTCGTCAGCGATCGCGTTAACGTCGATAAAGCCAATATGCGCGGCGTAGAATCCACCTTCGGCTGGAAAATCACCTCCGACGTCAACTGGACGGCGAACTATACCTATACGGAATCTGAGCAGAAAAGCGGTCAGTTCTCCGGCCAGCCGTTGAACAAAATGCCGAAGCATATGTTCAACACTACGCTGGACTGGCAGGCCACCCAGGATCTCGGTTTCTGGAGCCGTCTTAATCTGCGCGGGAAAACGTCTGAATACCTGAGCCGTACCTCCATGGCCCAGGGCACGCCGTCCTATACTCAGGTCGATGTTGGTTTACGTTACTATGCAACCAAGGATCTGTTGATGACCGCTGGCGTGTATAACGTGCTGGATAAACAAATCGATTACGATACCTACGACACCGTTCTTGATGGACGTCGTTACACGGTTGGCATGACTTACAGCTTCTAAGTCTGGCGCAATAAAAAAACCCCGGCACTCATCATGCCGGGGTTTTGTTTTTTCTGCCGTAGCTGGTTAAGAATTATTTCTTCACGCGACCCGGGAATTTCATTTCGCTATAACGAACAAAATGGGTTCCTTTCGTCAGCTTATAGCCAAACCAAATAATCAGGAACAGCGGGATACCGATATAGGTTGCCATCACGCCGCCCCAGTCAATGCTGTCTTTCAGGAACGCTTCGTAGTTCTGGCCGAGAGTGATAATCAGACACAGCACAAAGGCGAAGATCGGACCCAACGGGAAGAAGCCAGAACGGTACGGCAAATCCTTCACATCGTGACCCTGCAGCACATAACCACGACGGAAGCGATAGTGGCTAATGGCGATCCCCAGCCAGGCGATAAAGCCCGTCATCCCGGAGGTATTCAGCAGCCACAGGTACACGGTCTGGTTGCCAAACATCGAGGTCAGGAAGCACAGCCCCGCCACCACGGTGGTCGCATACAGCGCGTTACGCGGAACGCCGCCACGAGACAGTTTACCGAAAATGCGCGGCGCTTTACCGTCGCATGCCAGGGTGTAAAGCATACGCGTGGAGGCGTACATCCCGGAGTTACCCGCAGACAACACCGCCGTCAGGATAACCGCGTTCATCACCGCCGCCGCAGACAGCAGACCCGCATGTTGGAATACCAGCGTGAATGGGCTAACGCTGATGTCTTTCACGTCGTTGCGCAGCAGGCTCGGATCGGTGTACGGAATGATCAGGCTAATAATCAAAATCGCGAACACATAGAACAGCAGGATTCGCCAGAACACCTGACGTACCGCACGTGGAATATTCTTTTCAGGATCTTCAGATTCGCCTGCCGCGATACCGATAAGCTCCGTACCCTGGAAGGAGAAGCCGACGATCATCGCCACGCCAATCATCGCGGCAAAGCCACCGGCAAACGGTGCATCACCGGTCGTCCAGTTACTCCAGCCCACCGGCTGAGCGCCTTTGAAGATACCGAAAATCATCATCACGCCAACCACGATGAAGATAATGACGGTGGTAACTTTGATCAGTGAGAACCAGTATTCCGCTTCACCAAATCCGCGAACGGAAATGTAGTTCAGCAGGAAGATAACGCCGAGGAACAGTGCGCTCCAGATCCAGCCTGGCGTGTCCGGGAACCACCAGCTCATCACCAGCTGTGCGGCCACCAGGTCAACGGCAATCGTTACCGCCCAGTTGTACCAGTAGTTCCAGCCCAGCGCGAAGCCAAAGCCTTCTTCTACGTAGTTCTGACCGTAGGTGGAAAACGAGCCGGAAACCGGCATATAGGCAGCCAGTTCACCGAGGCTGGTCATCAGGAAGTACACCATCAGACCGATCAATATATAAGAGAACAACGCGCCGCCAGGACCCGCCGCAGAAATAGTTGCACCAGATGCAACAAAAAGACCTGTACCGATGGAGCCTCCAATGGCAATCATCGTCAGGTGACGCGCCTTCAGTTCACGACGTAGCGTGGGCGCTTCTGTGGTTTTAGTTTCGGAAACCATGTGAAAATGCTATCCATCCAAAAAATGAGGCGCGATTGTAGCAGACGAAATGGCATTCTTCCGGCACAAATACGCAGTTATAAGAGACCTTCATGACTGGCCGCGGATTATAAGTAAAGCAGAAAATGGGCGACGCAAGGCGGATAAAACGTAACCGCCAGCATGCTTAGAGGGACCTTTCGACAATCAGCGCTTTAATCGCCCAGTTCTACCTGGTCGCTGTAATGTAAAAAACGCGTAATGGCATTAGAGATATGTTTTTGCCGGTGATGAACGCGCCAGAGAGTGCGGACTAAACGCGGCAGCGGCACAGGAACTTCGCTCAACGTACCCGCCTGTAACTGCTCCGCTATAACCCGGCGCGACAAACAGCTGATCCCGAGACCATGGCGCACCGCATGCTTAATGGCCTCCGAGTTACCCAACTCCATTGCCATCTGAAATCTCGGCAGATGGGACAGCAGCAGGTAATCCACCAGTTCGCGCGTACCCGATCCTCGCTCGCGCAGGATCCACGGCGAAGCCGCCAGCTGTTCCAGCGTAACGGCCCCCTTTGTGAGCGGTGACGAGGGTGCGGCAAACACCACCAGCTCGTCTTCCAGCCACGGTTCAGAGATGATTTCCGTGTTGTGACACGGCCCTTCGATCAGCCCAATGTCTACCCGAAAATCCAGCACCGCATTGATTACGTCCTGGCTGTTGCCCACGCTAAGCTCCAGCGGCAAATCAGGGAAATCCTGGCGATAACGGGCGATCATGGCGGGCAAAATGTAGTTGCCAATAGTGCTACTGGCGTAGACCCGAATAGCACCATTATCTTCGCGAAAAAGCTGTTCGATTTCGATCGTTTGCTCAAGCAGCGCCAGCGCGCGTGGATAAAGCAAGCGCCCGTGCTCGTTGACCACCAGCCGTTTGCCCACACGGTCAAACAGCTGCACGCCAAGTTGCCCTTCGAGATCGGTTAGCGCCGCACTCACCGCCGACTGCGACAATGCCAACATGACAGACGCCTGGGTCGTTGAGCCGCTTTTTAGTACCTCAGCAAACACTTCAAGTTGTCGCAGGGTGATATGCATAGTCGTTTTCCACCGGATATCCGTTACTTATACCCTAAATAATTCGAGTTGCAGGAAGGCGGCCAGAGAGAGCATCCCCGGGAGCGTACTTAAGTACGTGACTGAGGTGAACGAGCGCAGCCAACGCACATGCAACCTGAAGTATGACGGGTATACCACTTATATAGATTAATTATAAATATATAATCAATTTTATTTTTAAACCACTTCGCCGTACTCTTTTACCCAGATAAAGGAGAAGGATATGACAGAACTCACCTTGCAGACTCATCGTCGTACAGCGTGGCATTTTATTCCGGGGCTCGCCCTGAGTGCAGTTATCACTGGGGTCGCCTTATGGGGTGGATCCATTCCCGCCGTCGCAGGTGCCGGGTTCAGCGCCCTCACCTTAGCTATTTTGTTGGGGATGGTTCTCGGCAACACCGTCTATCCGCACATCTGGAAAAGCTGTGACGGCGGCGTGCTGTTTGCTAAACAACATTTATTACGTCTGGGGATTATCCTCTACGGTTTCCGCCTCACCTTCGCGCAAATTGCTGACGTCGGCGTCAGCGGTATCGTGATTGATGTGTTAACGCTAAGCAGTACCTTTATGATTGCCTGCTTCCTGGGGCAGAAAGTGTTTGGTCTGGACCGCCACACCAGCTGGCTGATTGGCGCGGGGAGCAGCATTTGTGGTGCCGCCGCCGTGCTGGCAACCGAACCGGTGGTGAAAGCGGAAGCCAGTAAGGTAACCGTCGCTGTCGCTACCGTGGTGATCTTCGGTACCATCGCTATCTTCCTGTATCCGGCGATGTATCCGCTGTTGGCGCACTGGTTTAGTCCAGAAACCTACGGCATTTACATTGGCTCCACCATGCATGAAGTAGCACAGGTAGTGGCTGCAGGGCACGCCATTAACCCGGATGCGGAAAACGCCGCGGTTATTGCCAAAATGCTGCGCGTCATGATGCTGGCACCGTTCCTCATCCTCCTGGCCGCTCGCGTAAAACAACTGTCTCCGGCCACAGGCGGTGAGAAGAGCAAAATCACCATTCCATGGTTTGCCATCCTGTTCATTGTGGTCGCGATTTTTAACTCGTTCCACCTGCTGCCGCAGTCGGTAGTGAACATGCTGGTAACGCTGGACACTATTTTGCTGGCAATGGCGATGGCTGCCCTGGGGTTGACCACTCACGTTAGCGCGCTGAAAAAAGCCGGTGCCAAACCGTTACTGATGGCCCTGCTGCTGTTTGTCTGGCTGATTGTGGGTGGTGCTGCGATTAACGTCGCTGTCCACGCCCTGATGGCATAAACGATCACGACTCACCTCCATTAACCCGCTATACTCTCCCTTTTTGTATTTGAGTATGGCGGGTTAAATTTATGAAATATATCGGAGCGCACGTAAGCGCCGCTGGCGGTCTGGCTAACGCCGCTATTCGAGCCGCAGAAATCGAAGCGACCGCATTCGCCCTGTTCACCAAAAATCAGCGCCAGTGGCGTGCCGCGCCGCTGACCACCGACATCATTGATGATTTCAAATCCGCTTGCGAGAAGTACCACTATACTTCCGCCCAGATCCTGCCTCACGATAGTTACCTGATTAACCTCGGTCACCCGGTCAGCGAAGCGCTGGAAAAATCCCGCGATGCGTTTCTCGATGAAATGCAGCGCTGTGAACTGCTTGGCTTATCCCTGCTGAACTTTCACCCAGGCAGCCATTTGATGCAGATCCCTGAAGATGAATGTCTGGCGCGCATTGCCGAATCCATCAACATCGCCCTCGCTCAGACTCAGGGGGTGACGGCAGTTATCGAAAATACCGCCGGACAGGGCAGTAATCTTGGCTTTAAGTTTGAGCACCTTGCCGCCATTATCGACGGCGTCGAAGATAAATCCCGTGTCGGCGTTTGTATTGATACCTGCCATGCCTTCGCCGCCGGATACGATTTGCGTTCCGCCGAGGAATGCGAAAAGACGTTTGCGGAATTTGAACGTATTGTCGGCTTTAAGTATCTGCGCGGTATGCACCTGAACGACGCCAAGAGCGCATTTGGCAGTCGCGTTGACCGTCACCACAGCTTAGGTGAAGGCAATATTGGCCACGATGCCTTCCGTTGGATCATGCAGGACAATCGTTTTGACGGCATTCCGCTGGTACTGGAAACCATTAATCCGGATATCTGGGCAGAAGAGATTGCCTGGCTGAAAGCCCAGCAAACAGAAAAAGCGGTGGCATAATCATGAACGACAGGGAAAAGCAGATCCTTAAGATCCTGCGTCGCAATCCGTTGATTCAGCAGAATGAAATCGCCGATATTCTGCAGATAAGCCGTTCACGCGTCGCTGCGCATATTATGGATTTAATGCGTAAAGGTATGATCAAAGGTAAAGGTTATATCCTTACCGAACAGGATTATTGCGTGGTTGTTGGGGCGATCAATATGGATATTCGTGGTGTGGCAGACATCCATTATCCTCAGGCCGCCTCTAACCCTGGCAGCATTCACTGCTCGGCAGGTGGCGTAGGACGTAATATCGCCCACAACCTTGCGCTGCTGGGTCGTGATGTCCACTTAATTTCCGCTGTTGGCAGTGACTTCTATGGCGAAACATTGCTGGAACAAACGCGTCAGGCTGGTGTTAACGTTTCCAGTTGCATACGTCTGCATGGACATAACACCTCAACTTACCTGTCGATCGCTAATCAGCAGGAAGAGACCGTACTGGCAATCAATGATACCCATATCCTGCAACAATTGACGCCGCAGTTGTTGAACGGTTCGCGAGATTTGATTCGTCATTCCGGTGTTGTACTGGCAGATTGCAATCTCACCGCCGAAGCCATTGAGTGGGTCTTCACTATAGCTGATGATATTCCGGTATTCATTGACACCGTTTCAGAGTTCAAAGCGGCAAAAATGAAGACCTGGTTTACGCGCATTCATACGTTGAAACCCACGCAAAAAGAGCTGGCGATTCTGTGGGGGCAACCTATCTATTCAGATGCCGATCGCATACTGGCCGTCAATAGTCTCCATCAACAGGGGGTAAAACGGATCTTTGTCTGCCTGGAAGATGAATCCGTGTTTTGCAGCGAAAAGGACGGGGAACAATTTTTACTGACCCCTCCTGAGCATACGGTTGTTGACAGTTTTGGCGCCGATGACGCATTTATGGCGGGATTACTGTACAGCTTTCTGGAAGGGAGCGAGTTTCGTGAAAGCGCTCACTTTGCCATGGCCTGCGCGGCGCTATCGCGAGCCAGCGTCAGTATCAACAACCCAACCCTCTCAGCAGATAACGCCTTGTATTTGCTACAAACAGCTTAAATGTCATGCCGGATGGCGCTACGCTTATCCGGCATGATTCTCGCTATGCTATACCGATAAAGAAACCGGCTATGGTGGCGCTCATCAGGTTTGACAACGTTGCTGCTGCCAGCGCCCGCATTCCAAGCTGCGCGATTTCCGGGGCTCGCTGGGGTGCTATCGCCGAAAACGCGCCGACAACAACGCCAATCGAACCAAAGTTAGCGAAACCGCACAGTGCAAACGAGATAATCGCAATGGTCTTCACATCCAGTGTCCCGCCGGTTTGCAGATACGGTGAGAAGTTGAGATACGCGACAAACTCGTTGATTGCCAGTTTCTGTCCGATCAGGCTACCTGCCAGCGTCGCATCGCTCCAGTCCACCCCCATAATCCACGCCAACGGGGCTAATACATAACCAAAGATCCCTTCCAGAGTGGCGTGTCCAAAACCAAACCAACCGCCAATCCCGCCGATAATGCCGTTAATCAGTGCGATAATGGCGACAAATGCCATCACTACCGTCGCCACGCCAGCGGCAATTTTCAGCCCGGTCATCGCCCCGCTCGCCGCTGCCTCGATGATGCTTTTCGGCGGCGTTTCAGTAAATGACAGATTCTCAAAGGTGACTTGGGATTCTTCAGTTGCCGGACTCAACATACGCGCGAACAAAATACCGCCCGGGATTGCCATCAACGATGCCGCCAGCAGGTAGTCAATCGGAACGCCCATTCCAGCGTAACCAATCATCATTGAGCCAGCAATCGAGGCCATCCCACTGCAGATAGCGGTAAACAGCTCATTGCGATTCAGCCGGTCAATAAACGGTTTCACGATTGCCGGGATCTCGTTTTGCCCGAGGAAAATCGTGGTAACTGCGACAAATGACTCGATTTTACTGATGTTCAAGGCTTTCTGGAAAATACCGCCGAGGATGCGGATCAACAGCCCCATCACGCCAATGTAGTAGAGCAGACTGATTAATGCAGTCACAAAAATGATGGCCGGGAGCACACGAAAGGCGAAGATAAACCCGGCTCCGTCAAACAACACATCCATTTTTGGCCCGACCAGGGAGCCAAAGATAAATGCGCTACCCGCATCACTATATGACATTACCTTGTGGACACCGAGAGCGGCCTGTTCAACCAGCCATTTTCCCGGTGGGAAATACAGCATGATGCCGCCAATTGCAATTTGCAGTACCAGTGCTGCTCCGACCGTACGCAGACTAATACGCTTTTTATTTACTGACAGCAGAAACGCGATGGCCAGTAATACCACCATACCCACTACACTTCTCATTATATCCATAATGAAATTCCCTTCATGCCAGGAAACCCGGCGTTATCGCCAGGTTTTGGTAGGTTTGATATTCGCGGGCGACCGCATGCTGCCCGGAAAATTCTGTCAGGCGAGACGTTGATACTCCTTCGCAATTTCACAGGCCAGTACCGCGTTGTTGAACACCAGTTGAATATTTGATTTCAGGCTGTCACCACCGGTCAGCTCCGCAACTCGCGCCAGCAGGAACGGCGTACTCTCTTTGCCCACAACCCCCTGCTCTTCCGCTTCTTTCACCGCCCGATCGATTGCCGCATTTATTTTCTCCTCTGCCATCGCAAACTGTTCTGGGATTGGGTTCGCAACAACCAGACCGCCGTCAAGACCCGTTTGCCATTTCACCGCCATCGCTCGGGCAATCTCTTTTGCGCTGTCCAGACGGATACTGACCTCAAACGGACTGGTACGGCAGAAAAACGCCGGCAACGCGTTGGTCTGATATCCAATTAATGGCACGCCAAAAGTTTCTAAATATTCGGTCGTTAAACCGAGATCAAGAATAGATTTCGCTCCTGCACAAATAACCGTGACATTGGTATGCGCCAGTTCTTGCAGATCTGCAGAAATATCAAAGGTATGTTCAGCACCACGATGAACACCACCAATGCCTCCCGTTGCAAATACTTTAATTCCAGCCAGTGCGGCAATAATCATGGTTGAGGCAACAGTCGTTGCACCATTTTTTCCTGCCGCGACCACAAACGGTAAATCACGACGACTGACTTTAGTAACGCTATGACCTTCTCTTCCAAGCAATTCAATTTCATCTTTGCTTAAACCAACTTTCATTACCCCGCCAATAATGGCAATGGTTGCAGGAACTGCTCCATGCTTACGAATAGTTTCTTCTACTTCAATCGCTGTCTGGGCATTTTGCGGGAATGGCATACCATGAGAAATAATGGTTGATTCAAGTGCAACAATCGGTTTTTTACTGTTTAATGCTTCCTGTACTTCTGGAGATATTTGTAATAATTCAGAGGAAAGAGTTAATTCAGACATTCTGTGTTCTCCACTATTGAGCTAACATTCGCAACAGACAAATCAGGATTATTGGTATATTCACAGGCTAACGCCATTGATGAACAACCCTGAGCAAATCGAACCGAATCAATAAAAGGCATACCGTCTAGCCAGCAGGAAGCCAGTCCAGCCATCATTGCATCGCCTGCCCCGGTAACATTAATGACGTGAGTTTTAATCGGCGGCGACCAACCACTATTCCCCGTAATATCGCTGTAATAAACGCCGTCCCCCCCCATGCTGAGCACCAGCCGATTTAAGCCGCGATCGTGAAACCACGCGGCGACGCTGCCAACGTCATCACGCCCGGAAAGCGCAATACCACTCAGCGTTTCGGCTTCAAGGCGGTTTGGTTTGAGGGTGTGGATTTGTCCCAGACGCTCGCGAATTTTGACGCACTTCCATGCCGACACAGGGTCAACAAACACCGGAACATCCCCGGCATTTTCCAGTACCCATGCCATGGCGTCTTCGCTGATATTGCAATCGGCGACGATCACTTTCGCCTGCCGAATAAAATCATAATGCTGCGATAAAAACGCTGCTGAAATATGTTCGGTAATGCTCATATCATTAATGGCCACCAACATTTCGCCGGTGTTATCAAGCAGTGATAAATAACTGGATGTATTCTCTCCGGAAACGATAAGGCACTTATCAACATGAACTCCGGATTGATTGGTTTGCGCCAATAACGATTGCCCGTAAAAATCATTACCAACCGCCGTTAGCAGCCAGGAATTTTTACCCAATAGCGCGAGATTATGTGCAATGTTACGCCCAACGCCTCCTGGGGTGAATTTTATCTTCCCTGGATTTGAATCCGCATAATTTAGAGAAGCATGCGAACACCCGGCAACATCCATATTGGCCGAGCCAATAGTTACTATGTATTCCTTTTCACGCATAGCACGTCCCCTGGCAATTAACTTGCCACAAATGAGTTCGTTAAAAATAACCAACGCCACACACCAGGTTATTAGAGCAAATGTTCACTATCAAACATGTGTTCATAGTAAGCGTGTTTTTGATAAAGTAAATCCATCTGCAAGACCTAAAACCAATAGATATGAACAGAATCACAATTTTTTATAGATACAGTTTGTCAGGAGGAGAGAAAATGAGAGGTAGTACACAAATCAAGCAGGATGAAAAGTATCACTCCGGCATAACCGGAGATTTTTCAGGTGTGCCCGGTGAACAGGCGCATATCAGGTAAGCGAAACCAAATCTTCCGGCATATGGTTGTACAAAATCCGCCAGAAGTGCTCTGCGGTTTTATTTAACCGGGTATCCATCCGGTAAATGTAAGCCTGAATAGGCACCATCAACTCCGGCGTCTGCAGACAAACCAGCCGCTTATCACGCAGTTCGTTCACGATAGTCCATGCCGGCAGCCAGGCGATACCATGCCCATCCAATGCCATATTTTTCAATAACTCACTCATTGAGGACATAAACAGCGTACGAGCTGAGATACCGCCCACTTCCGCCAGATGACGGTTTACCAATCTTCCCATGTATGATGTGCTGGTATAATTCAGAATCGGCGCCTGCGGCTGATAGATATCAAACAACGCCTTACCCTGCGCATCAGCAGCACATACGGGATACAGTTCAGACTCAAAAACCTTCAAGCCGCAGAAAGGTGACTGCATTAAGTCCTCATCCCGAAAGGAGAAAATAAAATCACTTTTTCCCTCGCGCAGAGTATTCACCGCCTGAACCACATCAATAGCTTCGACGTGCCAGACAAACTCCTCCCCCCAGGCCGCCATTGAGTGCACTAATCTGGGCAACATCGTCAGTGACAAAGAATGTGCTGCCGCTATTTTGATATTGGGTACCCCAAGCAGATTGTGGCCGCTTAGCTCATCCAGATTGCACTCCAGCTGTTGCAGCAAGCTACGGGTTTGCGAATGGAATAGCTTGCCCTCCTCCGTGAGTTGCAGTGGGCTCGTCGTGCGATCAAAAAGCAGTACACCCACGGCAGATTCCAGCGCTTTGATCCTCCGGCTAAATGCCGGTTGAGATATGTTGCGCTCCTCAGCCGCCTGGGAAAAATGACGACACGCTTCCAGCGTCAGAAAGTCATATAACCATTTTGTCTCAATGTTTTTCATGCCTGTCACACAGATATTTAAATATGCCAATGAGTCTTCAGCATCATGCCTGAATATTTGCGCGGATGACATTCATCAACAGCACCTGGTGATTCGTTTTTTGCATCATACCTTCGTTTTTAACATTAACATGTTTCTCTCCCAATCGGCCACAATCGCTTCTCCACCGCAATACGTCAGGCCTATGGCTCAAAACCAGCCTGCAGAGGTGGCAAAACAAATCGCAGCTATGCGGTTTTTGCATTAAACCATACATTATTGCATTTCTCCTCACGTCTCACTGCTGTTAAACATTATCTACAGACACACCCCTGCTCTGAATATTAATGATCGGTGAAATTGAGGTATATATTGTGAAAGGTTTAATTGGCGTATTAGGTGGTATGGGGCCTGCTGCAACGGTCGATCTATTTAATAAATTCGTTACTTTTACTGCAGCACAGCGCGACCAGGAACATATCCCGTTAATTATTTCCTCTATCCCGGACATACCTGACCGAACCGATGCGTTAATGCATCATGGTCATTCCCCACTTCCGGCCATGCGCGATTATATGCATAAACTCGAAGATGCTGGCGCCGAGTGTATTGTGATCCCCTGTAATACCGCCCACTTTTGGTTTAATGAATTAAAAGAGTGCTGCCATACAGAACTGCTCAGTATCGTTGAAACGACCATCAACGAGGTTAAAAACTGTGGAAAAACGCGTATCGGACTGCTCGCCACCAACGCCACATTGTACATGGGCCTCTATCAAAAAGGCATTGAATCTCTTGGGCTAACCTGCATCAGTCCTGACTCTGCCAGTCAGGAAAAAGTGATGGAAAGCATCTATTGCTTAAAGGCCGGTGATGCTAAGCGGGCGCAAGTATTGATGAATGAACAAGCTCAAGCACTCTTCTCACGCGGTGCACAAGTCATCGTACTGGGATGTACTGAAGTTCCCGTCATACTTGCTGAAGCAATCAAAACGTCACCTGAAAAATATATTGACTCAACCGGTTCGTTAGTTCGTGCCGGTATTAAATGGTACGAGAAACGCGTTGGCAAAAATCATCTTTTGGCACAATGAAAGCCAACACATGGTTAATTATTGCATTAAATAAACATCCATTTTAATAACGAATTATTCTCTGGCGGAGGCCATTATGATTTGGCTGGAAATTATCGTAGTGTTGGGCGCAATATTTTTTGGCATCCGCCTCGGCGGAATTGGTATCGGTTTATGTGGCGGACTGGGACTGGCTATATTAACGTTGGGATTTGGGCTGCAAATTGGTTCTCCCCCCGTTGACGTTATTCTCATTATTATGACAGTGGTAGTGGCGGCATCAGCGCTACAGGCCGCCGGAGGTATGGATTATCTGGTTCGCGTTGCCGGTAATTTCATGCGTCGTAATCCTAAGTATATCAACATTATTGCGCCGATCATCACCTGGTCGATGACCATTATGGCGGGAACAGGATTTATCGTCTTTTCGACTCTGCCGGTAATTGCCGAAGTTGCCAAAGAGTCAGGTATCCGCCCTTCCCGTACGCTCGCAGGATCCGTAGTCGCCTCTCAGGTGGCGATATCCGGTTCACCGATCAGTGCCGCAATGGCGGCGATGCTGACCATTATGGAAGGCAACGGCGTCAGCTTTATTCAGGTCATGGCGGTATGTCTGCCAGCCTCGTTTGTCGCCGCGATGGTCGCCGCTTTTATCGCCTCACGTCAGGGATGCGAACTACAGGATGATGAAGTCTATCTGGAGCGCTTGCAAAAAGGTTTGGTGCGTAAATATGAAGGGCAGAACAGCACCACGCCGGGAGCCAGATTATCAGTCGCCCTGTTTATGCTGGCAACGGTCGTCATCGTTATTCTTGCCGCATGTCCTCAACTACGCCCCGGATTCGATGCAGGTAACCCAATGAATACCCGGGATATTATCATTATCTACATGCTGGCTGACGCGTGCCTGATGGTGGTGCTGTGCAAAACATCAACCGACGCGATTGTCCTGACATCCACGTTCCGTGCGGGTATGAGTTCGCTGGCGGTCATTCTGGGGATTGTTACGCTGGGCACAACTTTCATTGATGCCCACTTAACGGGAATTAAGGATATCGCGGGCGATATTCTACGGGCTTATCCAATGCTGCTGGCGCTGGTGCTGTTTGGTACCTGCGCGCTTCTCTATTCGCAGGGAGCTACCACGCCGCTGATTATCCCTCTCGCCGTCGCGCTCGGCGTACCCACATGGGCGATTCTGGCTTCCTACGTAGCAGTAACTGGCGTGTTTGTTCTACCAACTTACCCCACTTCGCTGGCGGCCATGGAGTTCGACACCACCGGGACAACGCGCGTGGGTAAGTATGTCTTAAACCATCCGTTTATGTTGCCAGGGCTTGGTGGGATCATCGCGGGCGTTGCCTTTGGTTTTATCATCGCGCCAATGATTGCCTGACCCGTTTGATCCAGGGGTGCGAATAAATTTCGCCCCCTGAATGATTACATATCTGGCCAGCTCACCACATCAAAACCGTCTTACCTTTATCTATTTGCTTCACATCGCTGCTCTTAATCACGCGGTGATAGCCATAGGCGTCAGCGTATTTTGTCAGTCCTGTCCCGGAGTCTTGCTCAGGCTTTCCTTGCGTCTCTATCGTTGAACCTGACGTTGTTGTCATCACCCAGGTGGTTGAGCACCCCGTAAGCAGCAGTGTCGCGAGTGACAGAGAGGCAACAATGAGCGTTTTTTTCATATTCGATTTCCGTGATCAGTTTGATTTAAGGGCACTTTATCGAATTTGCTTAAGGCTGGATGGATTATTGTGGCGATGCTGCAACGGTATGGGTAAATGCATAAAAAAGGGGCAGAGAAGTCTCTGCCCCGGCTATCAACGTTTAATCAGGCTGCCTTTGCCATAACCTCTGCTTCCGGGCGTTTCAGCACCGCGTAGGAGAGACCGGCGACCAGCGTACCGGCAATAATAGCCAGCAGGTATCCTACCACCGGCGTGATTGCGCCAGGGATTAACAGCACAAACAGACCGCCATGCGGCGCCATCAGCTTAGCCCCTACCGCCATCGAGATAGCACCGGTAATCGCGCCGCCAACGATACAGCAAGGCAGAACGCGCATTGGGTCACGGGCAGCGAACGGGATTGCCCCTTCGGTGATAAAGCACAGGCCCAGCACCAGCGCAGCTTTACCGCCTTCCTGCTGAGCTTTGTCGAATTTACGACGCGCAACCAGCGTTGCCAGACCCAGCGCCAGCGGAGGCACCATACCTGCCGCCATAATGGCCGCCATCGGCGCATAGGTTTGCGTACTCAGCAGGCCCACACCGAAAGCATACGCCGCTTTGTTAACCGGACCACCCATGTCGGTACACATCATGCCGCCAAGAATCGCTCCAAGCAGTACCGCATTCGCTGTACCCATGGTTTGCAGCCAGTGGGTCAGACCTTCCAGAATGCCGGCTACCGGTTTACCGATCAGGTAGATCATAGCCAGACCCACCACCAGGCTTGAGAGCAGCGGAATGATCAGGATCGGTTTCAGCGCTTCCATACTCTGTGGGAGTTTCAGCTTCGTGCTGATGAGCTTCGCCACATAACCGGCAAGGAAACCGGCAATAATCCCGCCAATAAAGCCAGAACCGGTGCTCACCGCCAACATACCACCGATAAGACCTGGCGTCAGACCCGGACGGTCAGCGATAGAAAACGCGATATAACCCGCCAGAACGGGCACCATCAGCGCAAACGCTGAACCGCCACCAATCTGCATCAGCGCCGCTGCCAGCGTCCCCTGCTCTTTGAACGCTTCAATACCAAAAGCGAATGAGAGTGCAATACACAAACCACCGGCAACCACCATCGGCAGCATGTAGGACACGCCTGTCAGCAGGTGACGATACGCACCCGCGCTTTCTTTCTTACCTTCTGTTGCTGAAGCCTGTGCTTTACCGGTTGGCTGGTACGGCGTTGCTTCTTCCAGCGCTTTGTCCAGTTCCTGCTTGGTTTTCTTCAGCGCAAGGCCAGTAGAAGTACGGTACATGGGTTTTCCGGCAAACTTCGCCAGATCAACTTCAATGTCAGCCGCTACAATCACCAGATCCGCCTGAGCCACCTCTTCCGGCGTAATGGCATTGCCTGCGCCAACAGAACCTCGGGTTTCAACCTTCACCCACCAGCCACGTTTTTTCGCTTCTGTTTCAATAGCTTCAGCGGCCATAAACGTATGGGCTACGCCGGTCGGACAAGCCGTCACCGCCACCACGCGTTTTGGACCACTGCTGGCCACAGGCGCTGTCGCAACCGGGGCGCTGTAAGGTTTTGCATGGCCTTTCGCTTCGCTGAGGAAGAGTTCCGGATGCGCTACCGCACGACCAATGTCGCCCAGCCAGACCTTTTTGCCGTTCAGCGAACTGTCGGCAGGAAGCGTGTCGCCCAGAACAATTGCCAGTTCGGCGTCATTAGGATTATCAATAATTTCCAGATGTGCTTTCTGCGCCGCCGCTCCAAGCAGGGTTTTCGCCATGTAAGCGCGAGCCTGGCCGAGATTAGCGTCAATAATCAGCAGCGTTTTCATTATGCCTCTCCTGCTGTCAGTTAAACGGTTTTAAGTCGACACGCGCCATCATTGCGGCCAACTGAGGACGATCGGTAATGCCCACATTGCTTTGGCTTACCGCCAGGGCGGCAACAGCCGTCGCCAGACGCAGGGTATGTTCGCTGGACTCACGCATCAGCAGGCCGTAAATCAGACCGCCAACCATTGAATCACCTGCGCCTACGGTGCTTACCACCTCAACTGACGGCGGTTTAGCAATCCACTCACCCGAAGCGTTAACCCACAGCGCACCTTCCGCACCGAGCGAAATCACCACGTGAGCAATACCCTGCTCGCGCAGCGCATGCGCCGCTTCGATCACATCTTTCATTTCCGGCAGCTTGCGGCCTGCCCAGATTTCCAGCTCACGACGGTTTGGTTTCACCAGCCACGGTGCCGCTTTCAGACCCGCCACCAGCGCTTCACGACTACTATCAAAGATAATGCAAGGACACTGACTGCGCAGGCGCGTCATCCAGTCGGTGAATGCTTCCGGGCTAACGCCGGTCGGCAAACTGCCGCTGACACACACCATGTCGAACTGACCCAGCCAGCTCAGTGAGTCATTCACAAAGCGTTCCCAGTCAGCCGGGGTAACTTCAAAACCGGAGAAATTAAAATCGGACACTTCGCCGTCTTTTTCGGTTAGCTTGACGTTGATACGGGTACGCCCTTGTACAACCTGAAAACGGTTGGCAATACCCAGCTCGCTGAACAACTGCTGAAAACCATCCTGGTTGTCTTTCCCCAGGAAACCGCCCACAGTGACATCAATGCCTAAATCTTTCAGAACTTTAGCGACGTTAATCCCTTTCCCTGCCGCATGCAGACCGGTAGTTTTTACCAGGTTCACTTCACCGCGTTCAATTTCCGGGCAGAAACCCACCAGGTCGTAGGCCGGGTTAAGGGTGATAGTAGCAACACGTCTGCTCATTACGCGCCCTCCCCAAGACCTGCCGCAATGGCTTCGCCAATCGCTTTCAGCGCCTGTTCAGCATCTTCGCCCTGGGCAGTAAAGCGCAGGTGATGTCCTTTCTTCACGCCCAATGCCACAACTTTCATCAGACTGCGTCCATTCGCCGGTTTGCCGGTTCCATCAAGATTTGTCACGGTAATTTCACTGTTAAATTGTTTAATCGTATTCACCAGCATGGTGCCCGGACGGGCGTGTAATCCATGCTCGTTGCGCACAATAAATTCGGCGCTCAGTACATCATCAGTTAAGGCGTCATCGCTGGTCAGCAGCGCTAACACCGTGGCCGCATCGGCTTTCAACAAACGGTCAGCTTTGTTATTCAGCAGCAGATCGCCAAGGCGCTTCAGCACCACAACCGGTTGATCGTCATTCATAGCGACGGTCACCAGCAGGGCTGCAGCTTCACCTTGTACATCGAATGCTGTTGCTGCGCGGCTAACCGCAACGGCGCTGCGTACATTGCCTTCAGCACAGTCATTCAGCCAGATACCCTGACCGAGATTCATCGGCAGTTCATTGATTGCTCTGGCCACAAAGGTGGCGTCAACCGCACCAACTTCTTTCAGTCGCGCCGCGTTGAGCGCCTGCAACGTTACCAGCGAATTAGCCACGACATCCAGCGACAGCGTTTCGTTATCAAGCTTCAGCTGTTCGCTTTGCTTTTCGCCCATCAGCAACGCGCGCAACTCTTCCGCCGTGGTCGCAGATTTCAGCTGTTCAGCGACGGAGTCATCGCTCAGCACGTGCGTCAGTTGACGCAGTAAACCGAGGTGCTCATCGGAACTGGCGGCAATGCCGATCGCCACATAAGCAACCTGACCTTCGCCCCAGGTCACGCCTTGCGGAAACTGGAACACCTGCACGCCGGTTTTCAGCACCCGATCGCGCGTGTCCGTCGTACCGTGAGGAATAGCAATACCGTTGCCGAGGAACGTGGACGTCTGTTGTTCACGCGCCAGCATGCCATCGACGTAGCCTTCCGCCACGTTACCCGCCTGTACTAAGGCAGCGGCAACCTGGCGAATAGCCTCTTCTTTATTCCCGGCCTGTTCGCCCGGGTGAATATCCTGAACAGATAACTGGAACATGGTTCTCCTCTCCCGCTGATTTGAAACGATTCAGCTAACATGAGAAAAAAGGCGTCACCTGAATCCATCAGTTATGGCGAGATGACGCTGAAACGTTTCAAGAAGTCTTGCTCTTTTTTCTTCAGCACACAAGTAAAGTTGACAAATTACTTGCTGAATTTAGAGATAACGCACATTTTCTCTGCGTGGGAGAAAAAAATGCTGACGAAAAATCGGCGTCAGCATGTCAGATTCAGCAGCGTCAGCAAACGGCATTCTCTGACTGAAATGCTATTTTGATTTTTGATGCCGATTTTGATTTGGCTCCCTGTTTATTTTCTGACAAGCAGCGTAAACTCCGCGTCTCTTCACATCATTGATATCAAAACATGCATAACACCCCCGTAGCCGCCACACCCAAGGCGTTTGATTTAACGTCTTCGGCGTTCCTGCTTGTCGCATTTCTGACGGGTATCGCCGGTGCGTTGCAGACGCCAACGCTTAGCCTTTTTCTGACGGATGAAGTCCATGCCCGTCCCGGCATGGTCGGTTTCTTTTTTACCGGCAGCGCCGTGATCGGCATTTTGGTGAGTCAGTTTCTGGCCGGACGCTCGGATAAAAAAGGCGATCGCAAAAACCTGATTGTGTTTTGCTGCGTGCTGGGGATGCTGGCCTGCGTGCTGTTCGCCTGGAACCGTAACTATTTTATTCTGCTGTTTATCGGGGTATTCCTCAGCAGCTTTGGATCGACTGCCAACCCGCAAATGTTTGCTCTCGCCCGCGAACACGCCGACCGTACGGGTCGGGAAGCCGTCATGTTCAGCTCAATATTACGTGCGCAGGTTTCGCTGGCCTGGGTGATTGGCCCACCGCTGGCCTACGCGCTGGCCATGGGTTTCAGCTTTACGGTCATGTATCTCAGTGCGGCAGTGGCGTTTATTGTTTGCGGCATAATGGTCTGGCTGTTCTTACCCTCAATGAGTAAAAACGTGCCTCTCGCGACGGGCGCGGTAGAGGCCCCGCGCCGCAATCGACGCGACACGCTTTTGCTATTTGTTATTTGCACATTAATGTGGGGCACGAACAGTCTCTATATCATCAATATGCCGTTGTTTATCATCAACGAACTGCATCTGCCGGAAAAGCTGGCGGGCATCATGATGGGAACCGCCGCAGGGCTGGAAATCCCAACCATGTTGATTGCCGGCTACTTCGCTAAGCGTCTGGGCAAACGCCTGTTGATGAGGATTGCCGTCGTCGCCGGATTCTTCTTTTATGCCGGCATGCTGTTGGCTCACTCTCCGGCGATATTGCTCGGCTTACAGCTGCTGAACGCGATTTACATCGGCATCCTCGGCGGGATTGGCATGCTCTATTTTCAGGATCTAATGCCGGGACAGGCAGGTTCAGCCACGACTCTCTACACGAATACCATTCGCGTAGGCTGGATTATTGCCGGATCGCTGGCGGGGATTGCCGCTGAAATCTGGAACTATCACGCGGTGTTCTGGTTTGCGCTGGTGATGATCGTCGCCACCGTCGTGTGCCTGGCGCGCATCAAGGACGTTTAAGGCGCGGTCAGCGCTTCAAGCTCAATAAGATAAACCATGGCCTGGTGCGTCGTCTGTCCGCACATTTCCGCACTGGGCTGTAAACCGGCGCACACTTTTGGCCGCAGCGGTGATGCAAAAATTTTACAGCGCAGGGATTCATCCAACTGAACGCATGGCGTATTAGCGGGTTTGCCATCAGGCATACCGGGGATGGGACTGGAGATTGAAGGCGCGGTGCAGCATGCACCACAATCCGGACGGCATTCCATACAGTACTCTCTTTATCGTAAACCATCGGATTGTGTGGGAAGCGCACAGTACCACCTTTTTTGCACCAGCAAAAGCATGAATTCCGCTTGCCTGAATGCCCCGGCGCGAGTAGTTTTACGCGATATTTTAGACACTCCTCACTACAGGATTTTTTCGATGCCAAGAGCGAACGAAATTAAAAAAGGTATGGTACTGAACTACAACGGCAAGCTGCTGATTGTAAAAGATATCGATATTCAATCACCGTCCGCACGTGGTGCAGCCACGCTGTACAAAATGCGCTTTTCTGATGTCCGTACCGGTCTGAAAGTTGAAGAGCGCTTCAAAGGCGACGATATCGTCGATACCGTCACCCTGAGCCGTCGTGGCGTTGATTTTTCCTACGTCGATGGCAACGAATATGTCTTTATGGATAAAGAAGACTATACCCCGTATACCTTCACCAAAGACCAGATTGAAGAAGAGCTGCTGTTCATCCCGGAAGGCGGGATGCCGGACATGCAGGTCCTGACCTGGGATGGCCAGCTACTGGCGCTTGAACTGCCGCAGACCGTAGACCTGGAAATCGTTGAAACCTCACCGGGTATTAAAGGTGCTTCAGCGAGTGCGCGCAACAAGCCAGCAACCCTGAGCACCGGTCTGGTGATCCAGGTTCCTGAGTATCTGAGCGCGGGTGAAAAAATCCGTATTCATATCGAAGAACGTCGCTATATGGGCCGTGCAGATTAATCTCCTGTCGTTACAGGTGAACCAAAGATAATGACATGTTGTCTCTGGCAAAATGTTCCGTACCCTTAACAATCCCGGCTCCCGGTGGGAAAATTGCCACTTCGTGGTCCCCTCCGCTTATTTCTTCAGGCTACCGGGCCGGGCGCGAGGTAGCATCCCTGCAAAGCGCGCCCTGAACCCGCATCCCAGCGGGTTCTCCCGGCCTTACGAAAACACGTCGGCAATTTTCAGCCGGACCAACCCACACCTGACCATCTGCGTTTTTTGTTTAAACAGCAAAAAAGTGTTAACTGGAAGTCAGGCGTTGAAGCGATGAGCATGAGATGAACGGAACTCTTTCTCCGAGATAGCCTGTTCTTTACCTCCGCCAGCACAGGTTGTCCCTTTTTTTATATTCACTGCTGGCTGCTGAGATAAAAATCATCCATCAGCAGTGATTCCAGATACTGTTCATCCTTGCGCATAAAACGCACGACCAGGTTAACCGCCTGAGGATAAAACCCCTCTTCATCACGCGCCAGGCAGCTATCGCGCAGCAACGACGCCCAGCACATAATATGATGATGCAAAAAGTAATATTGCGTGGAGAGCTTCTCCTCTTTAGCAACCATCCTCGCCATCAATGCCAGCTGTACAGCAATATGATCGGAGGATTCATTTTCCCGCGCCGCCAGCCCTTGTTCAACCAACAGCACATTCATTTGCCGACGTTCTGCCGCAGCTGTCGTATGTGGATAGTGCCCTGCATAGGGAGAAACACTGGCAGGCGGAGACAGCATAAACAGCGAGGCAAAATCTGCCGCCAGCTCCAACTGCCGGGAGTCACGCCGCAGAACCCGCTCCAGGCTACGCACAAAATGTTTAACCTCGACAGACAATCCGGGAATTGCCGCCAGTGAGGCAATCCACGCCCGGTTATCGCCATTTTCCAGGCTGGCGAGCTGTTTTTCGTCCAGCTCACGAAATAGCAACTGTGAAAACCACTGATAGATCGCCGTCCGTTGCTGATGAATTTGATTATGCTGCACTTGTCCCCTCCTCTTTCACTGTCTGCGGACCACCGAATGCCGTTACCTGCGGGGCTTTCTGCTGATAACGCTCGACCTCCACCAGCACGGTATGCGCTGAAGGGCCCTGCGCCAGCTGTGAAGTACCGATATCCGCGCTCAGCACATTCGGATCGCCATAGGTGCATAACGTCCCGGCTTTTCCTCCTTCCTGCGGGGAGTACCACGCCCCTTCATGAATGCGGACCACGCCGGGTGGAAAATCCGGACTGACAACCACGCCTGCCAGCACCTGGCCACGCGCGTTAAAGACGCGGGCAATATCACCGGCTTTCAAGCCACGCGCGATGGCATCCTGTTCGCTGATATAAAGCGGCTCTCTCCCGGCAACCGCATAGGTATTGCGAAACGCCTCGCTTGAGCACAACTGGGAATGCAGACGTTTATCCGGATGGCAGGATTGCAGATGCAGCGGGAATTTATCTGTTTTGTCGCCATGGCTACGCTCAAATGGCTCCATCCACACCGGATGCCCAGGACAGTCCTCGTAGGCGAAGCCCGCGATGGTTTTACTATAGATTTCAATCAGACCTGACGGCGTTCCCAGCGGATTAAGGTCTGGCTGGTCGCGAAACTCACCGTGACGCACCCACGGCTGCCCTGGCGGATATTCAATATATCCTTCCCCCTGCCAGAACGTTGTAAAGTCCGGTAAGGAGACGCTGAGTGATGCGCCCATCTTCACACCTTCGTCATAAAGCGCCTGTATCCACTGCATTTCATCCCGGTTCTCACGGTACACAGCCTCCTTGTCAAAGCGCTTACACAGCCCGGCAAATACGTCGAAATCATGCCGCGCTTCATATTGCGGTTTGACTATTTGATGCAGCGCCATCAGCCCTTTATTCGAATGCGTACCGAACTGCTCAATATCGTTACGTTCAAAGCGAGTGGTAACGGGCAGGACGATATCGGCAAAACGGCACGACGCGGTCCATTGATGATCCAACACCACCACAGTTTCCAGCTTCTTCCACGCGTCGATCATGCGGTTTCTGTCCTGCTGCGCATGGAACGGATTGGCTGCGCTGTAGATCGCCATTTTGATGTCAGGCCAGGTTAACGTTGCGCCGTTGAAGGCAATTTTTTTGCCCGGCTCAAGCAGACAGTCCACGATGCGCGAGGTGGGGATATGCTCAGACGCGCCGCGAAAATCCGCTTTATATTTCGCCGGTGGAGGATTAGCAATACTCCCCAACCCAGAAAGTACGGGACCGGCGGATGTCACCGTCCCCCCGCCGTTATAGTGCCAGCCAAACCCTACGCCGCCGCCTGGCAAGCCAATTTGTCCAACCATGCTGGCCAGCACCACCAGCATCCACGGATACTGCTCACCATGGTGCATGCGCTGTACGCACCAGCCGCCCATAAACTGTGTCCGGCCTTTGACCAGCAGGCGGGCAAAGTCACGGATCTGCCCGGCCGTCAGACCGCAGATTTCCGCCGCCCATTCGGCGTTTTTCGGCTGTTTATCACTCTCACCCAGCAGGTACGGCAAAAACTGTTCAAAGCCGACGGTGTAATCGGTAATAAACGCCGTGTCGTACAGTTTCTCTTCGTACAGGGTATGCGCCAGCGCCAGCATTAACGCGACATCCGTTTGCGGTCGCAACGCCAGTTGTTCACAGCCAAGATAGTTTTGCGATTTGCTGCGTACCGGATCAACGCTGATAACGCGCATCTTCCCCAGCGCTACCGCCTCTTTAATTTGCTGCCAGTAGCCAAACGCATCGTGATCGGGAACCAAAAACTCGATCTGCAGATTCTTGATCGGATCGCATCCCCACAGCACAATGGTATTACTGTTCTCGATAACCAGCGGCAGTGACGTTTGTTGCTCATAAACTTCCAGCGAACCGATGACATGCGGCAAAATGACCTGCGCCGCTGCCGCAGAGTAGTCACCAACGGTCGTAACATAGCTGCCATGCAAGCCCAGTGCCCGGTCCATCGCCCCGCCCGCTTTATGGTATTTGCCCACCATTTGCCAGTCGGCGAGCCCGGTAAATACGCCTGATGAGCCATAGGTTTTTTGCACCCGCTCCAGCTCTTCGTAAAACAGATCCAGCGCCCGATCCCAGCTTACCCGCACAAAACGGTTATCTCCGCGCTGGTTGCGATCCGATTTCTCACACTTACGCAGCCAGTCCAGACGTACCATCGGGTAGCGTACCCGCGAAGGGTTGTAGACCACTTCCCGCACCGCGTTCAGCATATCGCAGGGATATTTGTCATGTTTGAATGGGCGGGTCTCTGTCCACTCGCCGTTGACCACTTTGGCTTCAAAAGCGCCATAATGCGAGCCGGACTGGATCCACTGTTCGGGGTTTTCTCCCGCCGCCCACACTTTTGATATCAACGGATTGGGCGCCAGGGCGCTGGCAGCGCCCACTGCCAGCATACCGCTCAGAAAACGGCGGCGAGACGGATTAAAGTCATGAATATCCATACATTATCCTTACTTTTTAATGGGTTGAGACACATCGCTGGCATGGGTCTGGAGGTATTTCAGCAACGTACGCTCCTCCACCGGGTTAAGACGGTAATAGGTCGACATCGCTTTCAATCCGGCGATCCAGCCGTTAGCGGTATAACGGGTGGGAGGAGGAGTGCTATGGCAGGCACTACAGGTGGATTGCAGCATTTGATCTGAGTATTCCCAGATGGGCTCAAGCGTGCTGATAAGATCCTGCCCGGAGGTCCAGGCGGTGACGCTCACCTGCTGCCAGGCCTGATGTGAGTCAGGATCGACCTGGGTTTGTAGCACTTTTACGTTAGCCATCAGGGAGTCATCGAGAACGGCGGAAAACACGCGCTTACCCATATACTGGGTGATCACCCGCCCGCGTCCTTTGGTTTCACGCCAGCCCGTGATTTCGACCTGCACGTTACTGCCTTCTTTTTGCAGCACCTTGACCTCGGTGGCGGGAAATAACAGCGCTTTGCCTGCGGGGCTTCCTGCCGTTGCCGTCAGTGCTTTTTCACTTAACGAGAACAGCGTGCTCGCCTGCGATGACGACGCATCCTGACGCTGTAGCTGCTTAAAGCGATCGCGAAAACCGCTGCTCATATCGGGTTTGTGATGGGCAATTCCTTTGTGGCAATCAATGCAGTTGCTGTCTTTTTCCGCCGCCGCGGTCATTTGTGCCGCCGCATTTGCCGATTGTTTGCCGTGATCCATCGCCTCATAGCTGTGGCAGGATTTACACGCCGCTGAATTATTCGCGCTCATGCGCGCCCATTCCCGCTGGGCCAGCTCCGCCCGTTTTGCGGCAAATTTTTCGGGGGTATCGATCGAAGGAGAAATAAAGGTGTGGTAGAGATCGTTTAAGGCTTGCGTTTTACGAACCAACGTTGGCACGATGCCCGGCGGAATATGACAATCCTTACACTCCGCACGCACGCCAGAGGCATTGCGAAAATGCACGCTGGTTTTATATTCCTCTCCAGCCGTGCGCATCGAGTGACACGATAAACAAAACCCGGTAGTACTGGTGTAATGAACGCCTTGCCACGTTCCCCAAATCGCCAGGGCCATGACTACCGCTCCGACGAATGCGCACCACAGTGCATTTTTTCTTATCCACGACATGCTAGCCTCCATTTTTTTAATAGCGACACGCTAAGTGATAATAAAAATCAAAAATAGAGACAGCGCAGGCAGAGTATAGGAACAGCAATCACTCTATGAGATTCGTCAAATAGTAAAGAGCAGAAATTCGTAATATAGTGACCATCTATAAATAAGGATTTTCTCATGCTCACACTGACTCTCAATAGAGAAAGCCGTACTCCGCTACAGTTGCAGATATTTCAATTTTATTTACAGGCTATTCAGCAGGGAGATTTGTTGCGTGGAGATAAACTCCCTTCTATTCGCGAGCAGGCTCAGGTATTGAATGTAGCCAAAATAACGGTCGTGATGGCCTATGATAAGCTTATGGCGGCTGGGTTAATTAAGAGCCGACACGGCATTGGCTATGAGGTGATATTCACCACGCCTGTTCGTATCCCGCCTGCGCATGTTCCCATGTCCCAGGGCTCTCCGCCAGTAACACCCAAAGCAGCCGGGGTCTCTACCGATGTTTACGCAGAGCCTGGGCGGGAGTGTTACTGCCGGATGGGCGTCCCCGATCCCAATGCTTTTCCCTGGGCCAGTTGGCGAAAATGGAATAACGCGCCAAGCGTACTTAAAGAACAATTGCTTACCCGGTATCATTCACCAAACGGATTATTTTCACTGCGTGAACAACTGGTCAGATACCTTAATTTATCTCGTGGCATTAATACCCGGGCAGAGAACATCATTATTACCAACGGGATCCAGGAAGGATTGTCGCTGTTGAGTCAGATATTTATTATTCATCATGCCGTCAGCCAGCAAAAAAAATGCCACGTTGTGACCGAATCCCCTTGTTATTCTGGCGCATGGCATCTGTTTAATTATTACGGCGCAAACATTACGTCAATTGCCGTAGATAACCACGGACTGCAAACAGATAATTTACCTGAATATGAAACTCAGCTTTGCTATGTGACGCCGGCCCACCAGTATCCGATGGGGAGCGTACTTTCGCTGGAGCGCCGTCAGGCATTATTAACGTGGGCACAGCGCGTCGGCGCTTATATCATAGAAGACGACTACGACGCTGTTTTTACCTATGGCGAGAATCACCTTCCTGCGCTGAAAGCCATGGATTATCACAACCGGGTTATCTACATGGGGACATTTTCTAAAACGCTGGGACCGGGGGCGCGTCTTGGCTACCTCATTTGCCCTGATGAATTGCTCCCGGCGGTACAGAATATGAAAGCGCTCAATAACAACGGCAGTCAGTGGTTGTTGCAGCAATTTTTAGCCGAATTAATGCAAAACCAGGTGTTTTATACGCATATCAGCAAGCTGGCCAGCAGCTATGCGGCGCGCCTCAACCAGTTACGCGATGGCCTTTCCGCGCTGTTTCCCACAGGGAAAATCGCTGGCGCAACGGCGGGTCTGCATCTCTCGTTACGCGTTGAAAGACACCCCGATACGATAGCCAGGCTGCAACAACGCTGCCTGCAGGCTGGGATCCGGTTTGACACTCTGGCGGATATAGAAAATGGGTCAGAAACCGCATGGCGTAAGGAGAACAGCGACGTGGTGATGTTTTTTGGCTTTGGCGGGTTGCAGATACAGCAGATTAATAGGGTACTGTCGGTACTGGAGCAGGCGCTGACGCAGCCTTGCTGAATAACAGGGATCGCGCCGGTGGCGCAATCCCTGTGGTAAGTCTTACAGCAGATCGCGGAACTGAGTTTGTTTCAGCGCCAGCTCAACGCCGCGAACTTCCGCCAGCCCTTTCAGACGACCAATTGCGGAGTAGCCGGGGTTGGTTTTCTTGTGCAGATCGTCAAGCATCTGGTGTCCGTGATCCGGACGCATCGGGATAGGACGCAAATCGCCCGCCTTTTTACGCCGCTGTTCTTCACTCAGGATGGCAGCGACCACCGATACCATATCCACATCGCCCTGCAGGTGCGCACCTTCGTGGAAGGTTTTCGGGTTATCTTCACGGCAGGTGGAGCGCAGATGCGTGAAGTGGATTCGATCGCCAAAGGTTTCGATCATTTTCACCAGATCGTTATCAGCACGCACGCCGTAAGAGCCGGTGCACATGGTGAAACCATTATTGATGCTGTCGACGGTTTCTTTCAGCCACTGCATATCTTCGATAGTCGAAACAATGCGCGGCAGGCCAAGGATCGGACGCGGCGGATCGTCAGGATGCACAGCCAGGCGCACGCCCACTTCTTCTGCCACTGGCACGATCGCCCGCAGGAATACCGCCATATTATCGCGCAGATCGTCTTTACTGATGCCGTCATATTCAGCGAGGCGCGCACGGAATTGATCCAGCGTATAGCCCTCTTCCGCGCCGGGCAGTCCGGCAATGATATTGCGGGTTAGCTTTTCAATTGCGGCATCGCTCATGGCATTGAAGTAGTCCAGCGCCTGACGTTGTTCTTCTGCGGTGTAATCCGCTTCAGCTCCCGGGCGTTGCAAAATATGCAGTTCGAAGGCCGCAAAAGCAATCTGGTCAAAACGTAGCGCTTTGGAGCCGTCTGGCAACTGATATTCCAGGTCAGTACGCGTCCAGTCGAGGATCGGCATGAAGTTATAGCACACAGTATCAATGCCGCAGGTCGCCAGATTACGGATACTCTGCTGATAGTTGGCAATCCATGTTTGGTACTGGCCTGAACGCGTTTTGATATCTTCGTGAACAGGAATACTTTCCACCACCGACCAGGTCAGCCCTTTTTCAGCCAGAATGGCCTGACGCTGTTGAATCTCTTCTACCGGCCACACTTCACCGTTAGGAATATGGTGCAAGGCAGTCACAACACCCGTTGCGCCAGCCTGACGCACATCATCAAGCGATACCGGATCGTTAGGTCCGTACCAACGCCAGGTTTGTTCCATTGCTTCACCTCACAAGTTGTTATACCAAATTAAACTACCTGAATGATGACTACCATACAGGCATCCCATGGATGATCAACAGATGGCCGGTCATTGATTGATCCAGCTCACATTCCCCTGATAAATGAGGCACACCAATTCAATTTGCTGTCATATAACTTTATACTGCCATTGTTAATTAATGGTTAATCAGGTGTATTAAATGAAAACTATTGCCTCAGCGCCACTGGCGGAAAATGTCATGATGCCGCAGTACGACCGCCAGCAATTAAAAACGCGGATTGTGCATTTTGGTTTCGGTGCTTTTCATCGCGCCCATCAGGCGTTATTAACCGACAGGGTGCTGAACGCGCAGGGTGGAGACTGGGGAATTTGCGAGATCAGCCTGTTCAGCGGCGATCGGCTGATGCGTCAGCTTCGCGAACAGGACCATTTATTTACCGTGTTAGAAAAAGGAGCAAACGGCAATCAGCCCATCGTCATCGGCGCCGTTAACGAGTGTCTGAACGCCACGCTGGATTCGCTGGCGGCCATTATTGAAAAATTCTGCGAGCCTCAGGTGGCGATTGTCTCGTTAACTATCACCGAAAAAGGCTACTGTATCGATCCGGCGACGGGATCGTTGGATCTCTCTAATCCGCGAATTATTCACGATATGCAGACGCCGGCTGAACCGCACTCCGCGCCCGGAATAATTGTAGAAGCGCTGCACCGCCGACGTGAACGCGGGCTGCAACCATTTACCGTCCTCTCCTGCGATAACATCCCGGACAATGGCCATGTGGTAAAAAATGCCGTACTGGGAATGGCGGAAAAACGCTCACCTGAGCTGGCGCACTGGATCCAGGAGCACGTCAGTTTTCCGGGAACCATGGTGGACAGGATTGTTCCCGCCGCCACCGACGAGTCGCTGGCTGAAATCGCCCACGAGCTGGGTGTTGCCGATCCTTGCGCAATCAGTTGCGAACCGTTTATCCAATGGGTGATTGAAGACAACTTTGTGTGTGGTCGTCCGCAATGGGAAACCGCGGGTGTCCAGATGGTCGAAAACGTGTTGCCGTGGGAGCAAATGAAACTGCGGATGCTGAACGGTAGCCATTCGTTCCTTGCTTATCTCGGCTATCTGGCCGGATTCCAGCACATCAGCGACTGTATGCAGGACAGCGCATTTCGTGAAGCCGCTTACCGGCTGATGCTCAATGAACAGGCCCCCACGCTGCAAATTACCGATGTGGATTTAGACCAGTATGCTTTAAGCCTGCTGGAACGCTTTGCCAACCCGGCGCTGAAACACAAAACCTGGCAAATAGCGATGGATGGTAGCCAGAAATTACCCCAGCGCATGCTGGAAGGGATCCGCGTACATTTAGCACGTCAAAGCGAGTGGCCGCTGCTGGCGCTCGGCGTCGCAGGCTGGATGCGCTACGTGAGCGGCGTGGATGATTCAGGCACTGCGATTGATATTCGTGACCCGTTAAGTGAGAAAATTGCCGCTCTGGTTAAACAGAGCACTGAATCAGAACGCGTCAGCGCCCTGCTTTCACTGCATGAGATTTTCGCCGCCGATCTCGTACAGAATCCGCAGTTTGTCGCGGCCATTCAGCAGGCCTGGCAGCGTATTGCCCAATACGGCGCGCATCAGGCTGTCATTGAAACGTTAAAAAATTAACGATTTCTGCCATTAAGCAGGACGAAGCACGTCTTCGTCCTCCCACCCCTTCTCTTTTTCCCCGTTTTTCGCCAGGATTGTTAAATGCCATTACGGTAATTTATGATTCTGGAGTAAATGTGACTAAAACCAATCTCATCACTGGTTTTCTCGGCAGTGGCAAAACCACCTCTATTCTTCATCTATTGGCGAACAAAGATCCCGCAGAGAAGTGGGCCGTGCTGGTCAATGAGTTTGGCGAAGTAGGCATCGATGGCGCACTGCTGGCCGACAGCGGCGCACTGCTAAAAGAGATCCCCGGCGGCTGTATGTGCTGCGTTAACGGTCTGCCAATGCAGGTAGGCCTTAATACGCTGCTGCGTCAGGGAAAACCCGACCGTCTGCTGATTGAACCCACCGGCCTCGGACATCCCAAACAGATTCTGGATTTACTCACCGCGCCGGTTTACGAGCCGTGGATCGACTTGCGCGCAACTCTCTGTATCCTTGACCCCCGCCTGTTGCTGGATGAAAAAAGCGTCGCCAATGACAATTTCCGCGATCAGCTGGCCGCCGCAGATATCATTGTTGCCAACAAAGCCGACCGGGCCACGATGGAAAGCGAAAATGCCCTGCAAAGCTGGTGGCAACACTACGGCGGCAATCGCCAGTTGGTTCATGCCGACCATGGGAAAATTGACGGGCAGCTACTGGATTTACCCCGACTCAACCTTGCGGAGCTTCCGACAAGCGCGGAGCATAATCATCGTCATGCCGACAAAAAGGGGCTGGCGGCGTTGAGTCTTCCGGCGCAGCAGCGCTGGCGGCGCAGCCTGAACAGCGGTCAGGGCCATCAGGCCTGCGGCTGGATTTTTGACGCCGATACGGTATTCGATACCATCGGTCTGCTGGAGTGGTCGCGTCTTGCTCCTGTTGGGCGCGTGAAAGGTGTAATGCGTATAAAAGAGGGACTGGTGCGCATTAACCGCCAGGGAGACGACTGGCACATTGAGACGCAAAACGTCGCGCCGCCGGATAGTCGTATTGAACTCATCTCCGATACCGAGACCGACTGGAATGCGTTACAGAGCGCATTGTTGAGACTTCGTTTAGACGCCAGCGCGTAAGGTTGCCTTCGTTTTATAGCAATGGTAAATGACGATGAAAACCCGATACCCTCTTATCCTCCTGCTTAATATCGCGGGCCTGGCGCTGTTTCTTTCCTGGTATCTTCCTGCCGGGCATGGGATCTGGTCTTCAATAGATACGGGCGTTTTCCGCTTCTTTAATCAGAAGCTGGTGGAAAGTCCGCTATTCTTATGGATTGTTGCTATTACCAATAACCGGGCATTTGATGGCTGCTCATTGCTGGCAATGGGCGCATTGATGCTGCATTTTTGGCTGAAAGAGACGTCGGAAGGTCGCCGACGCATTGTCGCTATTGGTCTGGTTATGCTGCTCACCGCAGTGGTATTAAATCAGTTAGGTCAGGCGCTTATTCCGGTTAAACGCGCCAGCCCCACTCTGATGCTGGATAATATTTACCGCGTCAGCGAACTGCTGCATATTCCGACCAAAGATGCGTCCAGAGACAGTTTCCCCGGCGATCACGGTATGATGCTGCTTATTTTTTCCGCATTTATGCTGCGTTATTTCGGAAAAACCGCCGGAATAATCGGCCTTATTATTGCTGTGGTTTTTGCCTTCCCGCGCGTAATGATTGGTGCTCATTGGCTCACCGATATCGTGATCGGTTCCATGACGGTCGTCCTGATTGGTCTGCCCTGGTGGCTAATGACGCCTTTAAGCGACCGATTAGTGACTCTGTTTGCGAATTACCTGCCGGGCAAAAACAAACAATTTTTAAACAAATAACGCAGAGTAATTAACATCATCAGGGATACTTCTGATTCCCTGATGATGCTTACTGATATTTCATCATTGTGGCTGTCATTCTCCTGTCATCTTATTCACGTTAAAAATGAGTAAGTTGCGTCTTTTTTATCCCAATTGTTCTTAATTTATACAATACCGATTATTCACTTTCTGTATCAATTTTTCTTATAAGAAATCACGTAAAATCACTCGCAATGACCGGAACGATCGGGTAATCTCGAACTCGTTTTGCCTCGCGGGATAATTATTCTCTTTATGAATAAATTTGTGCGTTCTGCCACAGATTTGACCTTAAAGAATTGTCTCATCGTGCGAGGGTAATTAGTCTCGTCACGTTTGGCATTTTTTATAACGATATTTATCGTTAAGGACTTCAAGGGAAAACAAACAAAATGGTCAAATCTCAACCGATTTTGAGATATATCTTGCGGGGCATACCCGCGATAGCAGTTGCGGTTCTGCTTTCTGCATGTAGCACAACGAACACCGCCAGGAATATGCATTCTGAGACGCATGCTGTGGGCAATGGAGATAACTCTTCACTGCAAGCCTCTCAGGATGAATTTGAAAATATGGTGCGTAATATCGATGTTAAATCACGTATTATGGACCAGTATGCTGACTGGAAAGGCGTGCGTTACCGCCTTGGCGGCAGCACCAAAAAAGGTATTGATTGTTCAAGCTTCGTACAACGTACGTTCCGTGAGCAATTTGGTTTAGAGCTTCCTCGCTCAACCTACGAACAACAGGAAACGGGTAAATCCGTTTCGCGCACTAACCTGCGCACAGGCGATCTGGTTCTGTTCCGTGCTGGTTCCACCGGCCGTCACGTCGGTATTTATATCGGCAACAACCAGTTCGTACATGCCTCGACCAGCAGTGGCGTTATCATTTCCAGCATGAACGAACCTTACTGGAAAAAACGTTACAACGAAGCTCGCCGGGTCCTGAGCCGCAGTTAATTTCGTTTGGCAGCTATCCCTTGGCTATCCTGATGAGACATATTGAAAAGCACTGCTTCGGCGGTGCTTTTTTTTTGGCTTCGCCTCGTGACTAAGAAAAATCTCACAAGGTGAGTCATTTCAGGTTATATTCATACAGAATAAGCGCTTAACTCAGGTAAACATAAGGAACTATGTTCAGACGCTCCTCTTCATCCGGTCGGAAAATCCTGCTTTCCTGTATGTTAACGGGGCTTATCGTCGCGCTCCTTGTGAGTACCCTGCAATTTTTCGTGACCTGGCATAAACGAGACGTTAAGTACGACACGCTCCTTACCGATATCCAGAATTATGTCAGTAGCTACTTTGCCGATCTCCAAACCACCACAGATGCCCTTCAGCCACTGGTCGCCAACAGTTGCCAACAAGTCGGCGCTAAGCTGACCTCCAGCGCGGCCTTTAGCCTCAACGTCCGCGCATTTTTACTGGTCAAAAACGGCATTGCTTTCTGCTCCTCCGCAACGGGTTCAATGTTCACCCCGATTTTAGATCTGGTCCCAAGCCTTGATATCAGCAGAACTATTGACGTGGAATTACTCCCCGGCACGCCCATGATGCCGAACAAGCCGGCGATAATGATTTGGCACCGCAACCCATCGTTTACTGACAGCGGCGTGTTTACCTCACTGAATATTAATCTGGCTCCTTACCTGCTTTATACCGCCCGACAGGATGATTTTGACGGCATTGCCATCGTCGTCGGTGATAACGCAATTTCGACATTTTCATCACGGATTATTGATGTCTCCGCCCTGCCTAAATCTCGCTGGCGGCAGGCGAGTCTGGAAGGTATCCCGCTACAGATTCGTTTATATGCCGATGAGTGGACCTACACCGACGTCTGGTATTCGATTATGTTGGGGTGTATGGCGGGGATTATTGCCGCTCTTCTTCTCTGGTATTACATCTACACCATCCGTTTACGCCCGGGCAAAGATATCCTCAACGCTATCAAACATAACCAATTTTATGTGGTGTACCAGCCCGTTGTAGAGGTGCAAACGCTCGAGGTGAAAGGTGCCGAGGTGTTATTACGCTGGAATCATCCGACAACGGGTGAAATCCCGCCGGATGCCTTCATTCACTACGCCGAATCACAGAAAATGATTGTCCCGCTGACCCAGCATCTCTTTAAGTTGATTGCGCAGGACGCGCCGATGCTGCAAAAAGTCTTACCCGCTGGCGCAAAATTGGGGATCAACATCGCGCCAACGCATCTGCACGGCGAAACGTTTAAAGACGACATTCATCGCCTGCAGGATTCGCTTCCCGCAAACCATTTCCAGATGGTGCTGGAAATCACCGAACGGGATATGCTCAATCAACACGAGGCCACGAAGCTATTTGAATGGCTTCATTCAGCAGGTTTTGAAATTGCCATTGACGATTTTGGCACCGGTCATAGCGCACTGATTTATCTGGAACGCTTTACCGTTGACTATCTGAAAATCGATCGCGGCTTTATTAACGCCATCGGAACAGAGACCCTGACCTCTCCGGTTCTGGACGCTGTGTTGACACTCTCTAAGCGTCTTAATATGCTGACGGTTGCTGAAGGGGTTGAAACGCCTGAGCAAGCCCGTTGGCTGCGCGATCGTGGGGTGCATTTTTTCCAGGGATACTGGATTAGCCGACCATTAAAGCTTGCTGATTTCGTGCGTTGGATGGCACAGCCCAATAAGCCGACGTGGTGATCGCAGTATGCGAATCATAAACTCTCACTCGCCGCTACATCCCTTATCTTTCAGGCATGATGCCCGTCGGGTTGTAGCAGGAAAAGGAAATCGCTTTTAATGATCCCTCGCGTATTGCTTCTGTTCATCGCCCTCATCGGGTTTAGCGCCGAGGCCCAGTCCATCAAAGAAAGCTATGCTTTTGCCGTACTGGGCGAACCGAAGTACGCGTTTAACTTTAATCACTTTGATTACGTGAACCCTGCAGCCCCCAAAGGCGGGCAAATCACCCTCTCCGCCATCGGCACCTTCGATAACTTCAACCGCTATGCGATGCGCGGTAACCCCGGTGCACGTACCGAAACGCTTTACGACACGCTGTTTACCACCTCCGACGACGAACCTGGCAGCTACTATCCGCTCATCGCCGACAGCGCACGCTATGCTGACGACTATTCCTGGGTAGAAATCGCCATCAATCCGCGGGCGCGTTTTCACGATGGCTCCCCCATTACCGCCAGCGATGTCGCATTCACCTTCCACAAATTTATGACTGAAGGCGTGCCGCAGTTTCGTCTGGTCTATAAGGGAACAACGGTAAAAGCGATCGCGCCATTAACCGTACGCATTGAATTAGCCAAGCCGGGTAAAGAGGACATGCTCAGCCTGTTTTCATTACCCGTGATGCCAGAGAAGTACTGGAAAGATCATAAGCTCAGCGATCCCTTATCATCGCCTCCGCTCGCCAGCGGCCCTTATCGCATCGCGAAATGGAAGATGGGTCAGTATATAGTCTATTCACGCGTCAAAGATTATTGGGCCGCGAACCTGCCAGTTAACCGCGGGCGCTGGAACTTTGATACCATTCGCTACGACTACTATCTGGATGACAACGTCGCCTTTGAAGCGTTTAAGGCTGGGGCGTTTGACCTGCGTCTTGAAAACGATGCCAAAAACTGGGCAACGCGTTATACCGGGAAAAATTTCGCCAATCATTACATCATCAAAGATGAGCAAAAAAACGAATCCGCCCAGGATACCCGCTGGCTGGCATTTAATATTCAGCGACCGGTGTTCAGCGACCGGCGGGTGCGGGAAGCCATCACGCTGGCCTTTGATTTTGAATGGATGAATAAAGCGCTGTTCTATAACGCCTGGAGCCGGACCAACAGCTATTTTCAGAATACCGAATATGCCGCGACAAAATACCCCGATGCGGATGAACTGGTGATACTCGCGCCTTTGAAAAAAGATCTCCCCCCTGAGGTCTTTAGCCAAATATACCAGCCGCCAAAATCAAAAGGCGATGGCTACGATCGTGACAACCTGTTGAAAGCCGATACCTTACTGGAACAGGCCGGATGGGTCTTAAAGGGACAGCAGCGCGTAAACAGCACCAGCGGTAAACCTCTGAGCTTTGAACTGTTGCTCCCGGCGGGCAGCAACAGTCAGTGGGTGCTGCCGTTCCAGCACAACCTGCAGCGCCTGGGCATTACAATGAATATCCGCCAGGTGGATAACTCACAAATCACAAACCGCCTGCGCAGTCGCGACTATGACATGATGCCAAGGTTGTATCGCGCAATGCCGTGGCCGAGCTCCGACCTGCAAATTCTTTGGGCCTCTGACTATATTGACTCCAGCTATAACGCTCCAGGAGTGCAAAGCCCGGTGATTGATAAACTGATCGGTCAGATCATCGCGGCACAAGGTGATAAAGCCAAGCTGATCCCGCTGGGCCGCGCACTGGACAGGGTATTAACCTGGAACTACTACATGTTGCCGATGTGGTTCATGGCAGAGGATCGCATTGCATGGTGGGATAAATTTTCGCATCCTGCTATTCGCCCAATTTATACTATTGGCCTCGACAACTGGTGGTATGACGTCAATAAAGCGGAGAAGCTGCCCGCAGCCAGGCGGCAGGGAGAATAAATGGGCGCTTATCTGATTCGACGTCTGCTGCTGGTGATCCCAACGCTTTGGGCCATCATCACCATCAACTTTTTTATCGTGCAAATCGCCCCCGGCGGCCCGGTTGAGCAGGCCGTCGCCGCTATTGAGTTCGGGCAAAGCGGGGCATTACCCGGCGCGGGCAGCGAAGGCGTTCACGCCAGCCACGCGCAAACCGGCGTTGGAAACATCAGCGACAGTAATTATCGAGGCGGACGGGGTCTGGATCCGGAGGTTATCGCCGAAATCACTCGCCGCTACGGGTTCGATAAGCCTATTCATGAGCGTTATTTCAAAATGCTCTGGGACTATGTTCGTTTCGATTTCGGCGATAGCCTGTTTCGTAGCGCCTCAGTGCTGACGCTTATCAAAGACAGCCTGCCTGTTTCCGTTACGCTTGGGCTGTGGAGTACGCTCATCATTTATCTGGTGTCGATCCCGCTTGGGATCCGCAAAGCGGTACACAATGGCAGCCGATTTGATGTCTGGAGCAGCGCATTTATTATTATCGGCTATGCCATACCGGCCTTTCTGTTTGCCATTTTGCTGATTGTCTTTTTTGCCGGGGGAAGCTACTACGACCTGTTCCCGCTTCGCGGGCTGGTTTCCGCCAATTTTGACTCCCTGCCCTGGTATCAGAAAGTGACCGACTACCTTTGGCATATTACCCTACCGGTGCTGGCGACGGTGGTTGGCGGGTTTGCCGCGCTGACCATGTTGACCAAAAACTCATTTCTGGATGAGGTACGCAAGCAGTATGTCGTCACCGCGCGCGCCAAAGGTGTCAGCGAGAAAAATATTCTGTGGAAACATGTGTTTCGCAATGCCATGTTGCTGGTGATCGCTGGCTTTCCGGCGACGTTTATCAGCATGTTTTTTACCGGCTCACTGCTGATTGAAGTGATGTTCTCGCTTAACGGTCTGGGACTTCTGGGTTATGAATCCACCGTATCACGCGACTACCCGGTGATGTTCGGCACGCTCTATATTTTCACCCTGATCGGTCTGCTGCTGAATATCCTCAGCGACATCAGCTATACGCTGGTCGATCCCCGTATTGATTTTGAGGGACGCTAATGTCGCGATTAAGCCCCGTTAATCAGGCTCGCTGGGCGCGCTTTCGCCACAACCGTCGCGGCTACTGGTCGCTGTGGATTTTTCTGGTGCTGTTCGGTCTTAGCCTGTGTTCAGAACTGATTGCCAATGATAAGCCGCTGCTGGTGCGCTACGACAATAGCTGGTATTTCCCGCTGTTCAAAAACTACAGCGAAAGCGATTTCGGCGGACCGCTGGCGACCCAGGCTGATTATCAGGATCCGTGGCTACAGCAACGCCTGGAAAACCAGGGCTGGATCCTGTGGGCACCAATCCGCTTTGGGGCCACCAGCATTAACTTTGCCACCGATAAGCCCTTCCCTTCCCCGCCTTCGGCACAAAACTGGCTGGGCACAGACGCCAATGGCGGTGACGTGCTGGCGCGGATCCTCTACGGCACACGTATTTCTGTCCTGTTTGGATTAATGCTAACCCTGTGCTCCAGCGTGATGGGGATCATGGCTGGCGCAATCCAGGGCTACTATGGCGGCAAGGTGGATCTGTGGGGGCAACGATTCATTGAAGTTTGGTCAGGAATGCCAACGCTGTTTCTGATCATTCTGCTGTCGAGCGTGGTCCAGCCTAACTTCTGGTGGCTGCTGGGCATTACCGTGCTGTTTGGCTGGATGAGCCTGGTTGGCGTGGTGCGCGCGGAGTTTTTACGTACCCGAAACTTTGATTACATTCGTGCCGCTCAGGCGCTTGGCGTAAGCGATAGCAGTATTATTCTGCGTCATATGCTACCCAACGCGATGGTCGCCGCCCTGACATTTTTACCGTTTATATTATGTGCCTCGATAACCACCCTGACCTCGCTGGATTTTCTTGGGTTCGGTTTACCGCTTGGCTCGCCATCGCTCGGAGAACTCCTGTTGCAGGGTAAAAACAACCTGCAGGCACCGTGGCTTGGGATCACCGCGTTCATCTCCGTCGCTCTGCTATTATCGCTACTGATCTTCATCGGTGAAGCAGTACGCGACGCGTTCGATCCCAATAAGGCGATTTAAGATGACACAACCGCTGTTAGCTATTGAGAATTTATCGGTAGGTTTTCGCCAACAAGAGACCGTGCGCACCGTCGTCAACGCCCTCTCACTGCGGGTTGATGCCGGACAAACTCTGGCGCTGGTGGGTGAATCTGGTTCGGGTAAAAGCGTGACCGCGCTTTCTATTTTACGGTTATTACCCTCCCCTCCGGTAGTCTACCTTTCCGGCGACATTCGTTTTCATGGAGAATCATTACTTCACGCCAACGAGCAGACGCTTCGCGGCGTACGGGGGAATAAAATCGCCATGATTTTCCAGGAGCCGATGGTGTCACTGAACCCGCTCCACAACCTGGAAAAACAGCTTTATGAAGTGCTGTCGCTGCATCGGGGGATGCGTCGCGAGGCTGCACGGGCCGAGATTCTGACCTGTCTGGATCGCGTTGGCATCCGTCAGGCGGCCAAACGTCTTGCAGACTACCCGCACCAGCTGTCCGGCGGTGAACGCCAGCGTGTGATGATCGCCATGGCGCTGCTAACACGACCGGAGCTGCTTATTGCCGATGAACCGACCACCGCGCTGGACGTTTCGGTACAGGCGCAGATCCTGCAGTTGCTGCGAGAGTTGCAGCGTGAGCTGAACATGGGATTACTGTTCATCACCCACAACCTGAGCATTGTGAAAAAGCTGGCCGATACCGTTGCGGTCATGCAAAACGGCCAGTGCGTTGAGCAAAATCGAGCAGCACAGCTGTTGGCTGCGCCAACGCATCCCTACACGCAGAAATTGTTAAACAGCGAACCTTCCGGCGATCCGGTGCCTGTACCTGCTGGGCAAGCTCCGCTGCTGGAAGTGGAGAAACTCCGCGTCGCCTTTCCCATTCGCAAAGGTATTCTGAAGCGCGTGGTGGACCATAACGTCGTCGTTAATAACGTCAGTTTTTCCCTCCGGCCCGGTGAAACGCTGGGGCTGGTTGGGGAATCTGGATCGGGGAAAAGTACTACCGGGCTGGCGCTGCTGAGACTTATCACCTCACAGGGTAGCATTGTGTTCGATGGTCTGGCGCTACATACCTTAAATCGTCGCCAGCTGTTGCCGGTCCGTCACCGCATTCAGGTGGTTTTTCAGGATCCCAATTCCTCGCTGAACCCGCGCCTGAGCGTGCTACAGATTATTGAGGAGGGGTTACGCGTTCATCAGCCAACCCTGTCAGCCGAACAGCGCGAAGCGCAGGTGAAAGCGGTAATGGCGGAAGTGGGTCTGGATAGCGAAACGCAGCATCGTTATCCGGCGGAGTTTTCCGGCGGCCAACGTCAACGTATAGCCATTGCCAGAGCGTTGATTCTCAAGCCTTCCCTGATCATTCTTGATGAACCAACATCGTCGCTCGACAGAACCGTACAGGCGCAAATCCTGAAGTTGTTAAAGTCGTTACAGGAAAAGCATCGCCTGGCTTATATCTTTATCAGCCATGATTTGCACGTAGTACGCGCGTTATGCCATCAGGTTATTGTACTAAGGCAGGGAGAGGTCGTGGAACAAGGACAATGCGAGCACGTATTTAACGCGCCACAACAGGCATATACGCGTCAGCTGCTTGCGCTAAGCTGACGCTCAAAACGGATTGTTATTTGAAAACGGCTCTGCGATAGCCACGCCGAAATTTTTCAGCCTGCAGGTCGCGGCAAATTCATCCTGACGATTCACAAACAGGCACGGCTCTCCTTCGCATTCCAGTACAGAACAAGGTACCTCAATGTCGCTGAGGGCCTGGCTGAGTTTATGCATGACTGACCACGCGCTGTCACCATCAGGGCTAAGCAATTTGAGCGCCACCAGGCTGTTCTCATTGCTCTGACCGTTTTGCGGAATCGGTTCAACTTTTGAACCTGCGAAACCCACCGACCAACGATAGCACTGCGGCAGACGATGAACGATTGAGAGTTGTAATGTCATCACTTTCTTTCCCTGGAAGTACAATTACTTCACAATTATTTTACATCAATATTAACACATCATTGACAATACGTCTTTAAACAGTTGGTAAACGTTTACACCCTGTCGTTATGCCGTTTTCCGAACCCACTATTTAAATTTATTCAACGGTTCTGGCATATTTCCGCGCTATATGTACTCGTTTCTGCGATCTAACTCAACCTTTTTAACTACAATGATGTGACTTTTTACATAAATTGATTTTACATAAAATAAACATAAGCAGGGAAAATGATAGATTTGCGGTTGATGTACATCAACTCTGGAGGCCTTATGACCCCCAGGTTGTGTAATAGATCACCGTTTTTTGGCGCGACTGGCGTAGAGATAGAAGAGAATTGAACTGGTAGCGCAAAACGCTATCGACCATATCATTGGCCAGGCCGAGTTAAAGGTTGCCAGAGATAACAGCGCCCCAACGATAGCGCCAATGCCGAAGCGGAATGTCCCAGCCAACGATGACGCCGTTCCCGCCATATGCGGAAATTCATCCAGAATAACCGCCATGGCGTTGGATGACACCATCGACACACAGCCAACGAACGCCGCAACACCCACCACCAGCGCCCAGAAACCAACCCCGAACAGTGCGCTAAAGACCATCCAGCCCGCCATCACGAACTGGATCCACAGGCCGGTACGGAACATATTCAATGCGCCAACCCGACGAACAAAGCGGCTGTTGATGATGGTCATCACGAACAGGAAAACAATATTCAGCGCGAAGTAATAACCGAAATGCTGCGGCGAAACGTGGTTGATCTCAATATAGACAAAAGGTCCGGCGCTCAGGAACGAGAACATCCCGGCAAAGCTGAACCCACTGGCCAGCATATAGCTCAGTACGCGTTTATGGCGAAACAGCGAGGCAAAATTGCCAAGAGTAGTACGCAGGCGAAACGGCTGACGACGCTCTACCGGTAAGGTCTCTTTGATCAGCGTAAAGATCATCACCGATGCCAGAATAGCCGCCACGGCGAGGATCCAAAAGATGTAGTGCCAGCTCAGCCATACCAGCACCCAACCGCCTACGATGGGCGCTAACAGCGGCGCAATTGTCGTGACCAGCATGACAAATGACATCATGCGTGAAAACTCTTCCTTTGGATAGATATCGCGCATCAGGGCGTTGATAACCACGCTCGCCGCCGCAGCCGCCAGACCATGGAAGAAACGCATGACGATCAGTTGATCGATAGTTTGCGCCAGCGCACAGGCAACTGCCGCCGCCGCAAATACCAGCGTCCCGCCCAGAATAACCGGCTTGCGCCCAATGCTGTCAGCCATTGGACCATACAGCAACTGCCCCACCGCGAACCCAAGAATATAGGTGCTGAGGGTCATCTGCGCGCTACCTGCAGGCACACCAAACTGTTCAGAGATAACAGGCAGCGCCGGAAGATACATATCAATCGACAACGGCATCAACATGGCTAATAAGCCAAGGATAAAGACAATGGCAATTGACGAGTTCTGCCGGGTGGTCACATTTAGCTCCTGAAATTAACGCGGGGTTAAGTTAACGCTGGCGATTTCTTCTTCGGTCAATGGGCGGTATTCGCCCGGCTCCAGATCATCATCAAGCCTGATGTCACCAATCCGTTCACGGTGCAGTTCCACAACGTGGTTACCCACGGCGGCAAACATACGTTTAACCTGATGATAGCGCCCTTCACTGATGGTCAATCGCACCTGAGTTGGCGTAATGACTTCCAGCACGGCCGGTTTGGTCAGGTCTTTTTCGTTATGCAACTGTACGCCACGGGCAAACTGTTCGGCGGTATCGTCTGCCACTGGCGACTCCAGCGTCACCAGATAGGTTTTCTCACAATGGTGACGTGGCGACGTGATGCGATGCGACCACTGTCCGTCATCGGTCATCAGCACCAGTCCGGTAGTGTCGATATCCAGACGCCCTGCCGCATGCAGCTTGTAGGCAACCGGTTCATCAAGGAAATAGAGGACCGTCGGGTGATCGGGGTCATCCGTTGAGCAAACATAACCCTGAGGCTTATTCAGCATAAAATAGCGCGGGCCATTTTGCTGAACCAGGGAATTACCGTCATATTCTACGTCGTGTTCTGGCAGCAGCTTAAAAGCGCTATTTCTGACGATTTCACCGTCTACGGTAACGCGGTTAGCACGGATCTCACGCCCGGCAATAGCGCGGCTGACGCCGAGTTGCTGAGCGATAAATTTATCAAGTCGCATGAGTGTGATTTTTGCCTGTAAAAATACGAGAAGCGGGTTTGCGCCCGACAAGTGGGACTATTATCCGCCCAGTATAGCGGCGTTACACCATCCCTCAAGGGAAATGATTCATGGCATACTATACATTGTTGCTGTTTACCTTAATGAGCCCATGATTTTTACTCTTCGCCCGTACCAAAAAGAAGCCGTGGATGCCACGCTCAACCATTTTCGCCACCACCGCACGCCGGCGGTTATCGTCCTGCCAACCGGCGCGGGCAAAAGTCTGGTGATTGCCGAACTGGCCCGCGTGGCGCGTGGCCGCGTACTGGTACTGGCGCACGTCAAAGAGTTGGTTGCACAAAACCATGCCAAATATTGCGCACTGGGGCTGGAAGCCGATATTTTTGCCGCAGGCCTGAAGCGTAAAGAGAGCCACGGGAAAGTGGTGTTTGGCAGCGTACAGTCGGTGGCGCGTAATCTGGACGCCTTTCAGGGAGAGTTCTCGCTGCTAATCGTCGATGAATGCCATCGCATTGGCGATGATGAAGAGAGTCAGTATCAGCAAATCCTCACTCACCTGACTAAAGTAAATCCCCACTTACGCCTGCTCGGGCTTACCGCCACGCCTTTTCGTTTGGGTAAAGGCTGGATTTATCATTTTCATTATCACGGTATGGTGCGCGGCGATGAAAAAGCGCTGTTTCGCGACTGCATTTATGAATTACCGCTGCGTTACATGATTAAACACGGCTACCTGACGCCGCCAGAACGCCTCGACATGCCGGTAGTACAATATGACTTCAGCCGCCTGCAGGCGCAGAGTAACGGCCTGTTTAGCGAAGCGGACCTGAATCAGGAATTGAAAAAACAGCAGCGAATAACGCCGCATATCATCAGCCAGATTGTCGAGTTTGCTCAGACGCGCAAAGGGGTGATGATTTTCGCCGCCACCGTTGAGCATGCTAAAGAGATTCTGGGCCTGCTGCCCGCTGACGACGCCGCGCTAATCACCGGAGACACGCCAGGCGCTGAGCGCGACGTGCTGATTGAAGAGTTCAAAGCTCAGCGCTTTCGCTATCTGGTGAATGTGTCGGTCCTGACCACCGGCTTCGATGCCCCGCACGTCGACCTTATCGCTATTCTGCGCCCAACAGAGTCAGTTAGCCTTTACCAACAAATTGTCGGTCGTGGGCTGCGCCTGGCGCCGGGTAAAACCGACTGTCTGATCCTCGATTACGCCGGCAACCCGCACGATCTGTACGCGCCGGAAGTGGGAGCGCCGAAAGGAAAAAGCGACAACGTTCCGGTACAGGTATTCTGTCCTGCCTGCGGGTTTGCCAACACCTTCTGGGGCAAAACAACGGCTGACGGCACGCTGATTGAACATTTTGGCCGCCGCTGCCAGGGATGGTTTGAAGATGATGACGGCCATCGCGAACAGTGTGATTTTCGTTTCCGTTTTAAAAACTGCCCACAGTGCAATGCGGAAAATGATATCGCCGCCCGCCGTTGTCGGGAGTGCGACACGGTGCTGGTCGACCCGGATGACATGCTGAAAGCCGCGCTCAGGCTCAAAGATGCGCTGGTTCTGCGCTGTAGCGGCATGGTGTTACAAAACGGCCTGGATGAAAAAGGCGAATGGCTGAAAATCACCTATTACGATGAGGATGGCGCCGACGTCAGCGAACGCTTTCGCCTGCACACTCCCGCGCAGCGAACGGCCTTCGAACAACTGTTTATTCGCCCGCACACCCGAACGCCTGGCATTCCCTTACGCTGGATAACCGCCGCCGATATCCTCGCCCAACAGGCGCTGTTACGTCATCCTGATTTCGTGGTGGCGCGTATGAAAGGTCAGTACTGGCAGGTGCGTGAAAAGGTCTTCGATTATGAAGGTCGCTTTCGCCGGGCACATGAATTACGCGGTTAATCGTACTTTTGATTGATATACCAGCCGTTTGAGTATAGAATCTCGCCCGCTTTTGCATACGCAAAGCAGATCACTTACCTGTTGCTGGGTCGCCTGTAGCAGGAATTATTAAAGAGAGATTTAAATGTTTACTATCAACGCTGAAGTACGTAAAGAGCAGGGTAAGGGTGCGAGCCGCCGCCTGCGTGCCGCTAACAAGTTCCCGGCAATCATCTACGGTGGCGCAGAAGCCCCGATTGCTATCGAACTGGATCACGATGCAGTTATGAACATGCAAGCTAAAGCTGAATTCTACAGCGAAGTTCTGACCATCGTTGTTGACGGTAAAGAAGTTAAAGTTAAAGCTCAGGCTGTACAGCGTCACCCGTTCAAGCCGAAGCTGACTCACATCGACTTCGTTCGCGCGTAATCGCCTGGAAGTTGAAGAAAAACCCCGCCTCGGCGGGGTTTTTTTATGGGATTTTGCTGGCGGTAAAGGTGTATCTCGCAGGCCGGAAAGGCGTTAACTCGCCCATCCGGCAAACGGCTTTATTTCCCGCCCGACGTGCGACGCTGGAGCTGATCGCGCAGGTTCGGCGGCGTACCTTTGATGGTCAAGGTGTCCGTCGCCGGATCCCAGAAAATACGCTCGCCCAGTAACATGGCGTCGAAGTTAATGGTTAACCCACCGCCGCTGCCGGCAAATTTGGTTAACTGACGCAACGTGCTGCGATCCGCCGGGAAGCTCTCTTCCAGCTCGTAGCCTTTATCAGCGGTAAATTCGCTGAAGCTAATTTCACTGACGCCGGAAAGCTCTTTGGACAGTGATTCCAGCTCAATCTCTTCACCAGCCTGCAACTGCTCGTTACAGTAGCTGTACACCTGCTGACGCACGTTCTGGCGTTCGGCTTTGTCGAGTTGCGCCTCATTGGTAAAGTCATCGACCGCCTGCAGCAGCCCACGGTTTTGCGCTTTGGCATTAAGACCTTCGCTGGCACCGAGGAAGTCCATAAAGAAATCAGCGACTTTGCGCCCTACCCGCCCTTTCAGGAACGTCAGATAGCGCGTGGACTCCGGGTTGGTTTCCCACTCGGTTAAATCAATACGCGCCACGATATCCGCATGATTGATATCCAGATAGTGCGTTGGGTTGATATCCAGATTTTCATTGACGCGCATACTGCTTAAATTGTTCAGCACGGCGACCAACAGATACTCTACCGCCAGATAGCGGTAATGGCAGAACAGAACAATACCGCCGTCGGCAAAAGGATATTTCGCCAGTTCGTCCCGCAAACGCCCTGTCGCTGCACGACTAAAGGCCAAAAAATCCTCTTCGCCCTGACGCTGTAAACGCAGCGTTTGCGCCAGTTCACTCTCTTCGCTAAACAGGCCATAAGCTTTATTCTTGGCGCTATATACCCGATGCAGCTCAGCCATCATATCGACAACGGTCGCTGTCGGTTCCAGTAATGAATCGCGCAAGACCAGCTCAAGGTTCTGCTCGTCGCGTTTGATAAGCTGGTGCAGGGCAATCTGGTTGATATCCAGACTCATGATAAACTCTCCTTTTAGACCGGGCGGTATTCAACCACCTGCCGGGCAGTGACGCAATAGAAGATAAAAAAGCAGAAAAAAAACTGTCCGTACGGTAATATGTTGCCCTTTCATGAACAGACTGATTTCGATTTATGCCACAAATTTCCCGCTATAGTGACGAACACGTTGAACAACTGCTGAATGAGATGCTCAACGTACTGGAAAAACATAAGGCGCCGACCGACCTTTCCCTGATGGTACTGGGAAATATGGTGACTAACCTTATCAATACAAGCATCGCACCGGCCCAGCGCCAGGCGATTGCCAACTCTTTTGCCCGCGCATTGCAGTCTTCGGTAAACGACGACCAAGCGCATTAAGAGCCTGCTCCGGGGAAACGAACAACAGTTTATGGTAACTCATCGTCAGCGCTACCGTGAGAAAGTCTCCCAGATGGTTAGCTGGGGGCACTGGTTTGCCTTGTTCAACATTCTGTTGGCCATGGTGCTCGGTAGCCGTTACCTGTTTGTCGCCGACTGGCCGACAACCCTTGCAGGTCGTGTATATTCCTACCTGAGCGTTGTCGGGCATTTTAGCTTTCTGGTGTTCGCCACCTATCTGCTGATCCTGTTTCCCCTGACGTTTATCGTCATGTCCCAGAGGCTGATGCGATTCTTATCAGCTATTCTGGCGACGGCAGGCATGACGCTGTTGCTCATCGACAGCGAAGTTTTCACCCGCTTCCACCTGCACCTCAATCCGATTGTCTGGGAACTGGTCATCAACCCTGACCAGAACGAAGCGGCGCGTGACTGGCAACTGATGTTTATCAGCGTGCCGGTTATCCTGTTAATTGAAATGCTGTTTGCGACCTGGAGCTGGCAAAAGCTGCGCAGCCTGACGCGTCGTCGACATTTTGCTAAACCGTTAGCCGCATTCTTCTTCGTTTCCTTTATCGCCTCGCACGTGGTGTATATCTGGGCGGATGCCAATTTCTATCGCCCGATTACTATGCAGCGCGCGAACCTGCCGCTCTCCTACCCGATGACGGCACGTAAGTTCCTGGAAAAACATGGCCTGCTGGACGCGCAAGAGTATCAGCGTCGCCTGATCGAACAGGGCAATCCGGAAGCGGTTTCCGTGCAATACCCGCTTAGCGAACTGCGCTATCGTGATATGGGCACTGGTCAGAACGTCCTGCTGATCACCGTCGACGGCCTGAACTACTCACGCTTTGAAAAGCAGATGCCTGCGCTGGCTGAATTCGCCGGGCAGAATATCTCCTTTACGCGTCACATGAGTTCCGGCAACACCACGGATAACGGGATCTTCGGCCTGTTCTACGGTGTCTCGCCAAGCTACATGGACGGCATTTTGTCGACCCGAACGCCTGCGGCGCTGATTTCTGCACTAAATCAGCAGGGTTATCAGTTAGGGCTGTTCTCCTCGGATGGCTTTACCAGCCCGCTTTATCGCCAGGCGCTGCTGTCAGATTTCTCCATGCCGAGCGTGCAAACACAATCTGATGAACAAACCGCAAGCCAGTGGATTAACTGGCTGGGACGCTACGCGCAGGAAGATAACCGCTGGTTCTCGTGGGTCTCCTTTAACGGCACGAACCTTGATGACAGCAACCAGAAGAACTTTGCCAGACGCTATGCCAACGCCGCTCAGGATGTGGATGCCAACATCAACCGCGTGCTTAGCGCCCTGCGAGACTCCGGCAAACTGAACAACACGGTGGTGATTATTACCGCAGGCCGCGGTGTGCCGCTGACGCAGGAAGAGAACAATTTTGCCTGGTCACGCGGTCATCTGCAGGTGCCTCTGGTTATTCACTGGCCGGGAACGCCTGCCCAGCGCATCAATAGCCTGACCGATCATACAGACCTGATGACAACGCTTATGCAGCGCCTGTTGCACGTCAGCACGCCAGCTAACGAGTACTCGCAGGGGCAGGATCTGTTCAATGCAACCCGCCGCCATTACTGGGTTACCGCCGCCGACGGCAGCACGATGGCCGTTACCACGCCAGAAATGACGCTGGTGCTGAATAACAACGGTAATTATCAAACCTATGATTTACGCGGCGAGAAAATAAAAGATCAGAAACCACAGCTAAGCCTGCTGCTACAGGTTCTGACGGACGAGAAACGATTTATCGCTAACTGATTAATTATAAATCAGTTAGCGAAGCATCCTCTTGCATTCGCAGCGGAAAGCAGTAGTATTAGCAGCCATAGCGTCGGCACGTAGCGCAGCCTGGTAGCGCACCGTCATGGGGTGTCGGGGGTCGGAGGTTCAAATCCTCTCGTGCCGACCAAAAATCCCAAAAAAACCAACCTTTATGGTTGGTTTTTTTATGCCTGCGATTCAACATTCCTTATTATTACTCCGGCCTTCAGCACAGGTTTTACTACTTACCCATGCACAAATTGGGGTAAAATTTATCCTCTCATCAGCGTGATGAATCTGGACGATTGATGCGCTGAAAACAATAATGATACTAATAAAAACTCAGGAGAATAGTATGCCTGAAGCAACGCCTTTTCGGGTGCTGATTGTTGACGACCACCCACTAATGCGGCGAGGAATTAGTCAATTATTGCAACTGGATCCCGCATTTAACGTAGTCGCGGAAGCGGGTGATGGTGCCAGCGCTATCGATCTGGCAAACCGCCTGGACCTTGATGTGATCCTGTTAGATCTCAATATGAAAGGGATGAGCGGACTGGATACCCTGAATGCGCTGCGCCGGGATGGCGTCACTGCGCAAATTATTATTCTTACCGTTTCGGATGCCGCCAGCGATGTGTACGCCCTAATTGATGCCGGCGCGGATGGTTATTTGCTTAAAGACAGCGATCCTGAAGTCCTGCTGGAGGCCATTCGCAGCGGAGCCAAAGGCGGTAAAGCTTTTAGCACACGCGTCAGTGAATATCTGCGCGAACGCGACCTGTTCGGCGCTCAAGAAGATCCGTTCAGCATTCTCACCGAACGTGAACTGGATGTGTTGCATGAGCTGGCTCAGGGGCTGTCGAATAAACAGATTGCATCGGTGCTGAATATTTCCGAACAGACGGTGAAGGTGCATATTCGCAACCTGCTGCGCAAACTGAACGTGCGCTCTCGCGTTGCTGCCACCATCCTGTTTTTGCAAACGCGCGGCATGCAGTAATCAATGAGATGCCGGATGGCGACGCAGCAGCGTCTTATCCGGCCTACAAAGCCCGCACAGGCCCGAAAGCAACACGCCTTCGGGCAATCTGGACTCTTACTTCTCCTGCGGCGTTAGCTGCTCCATCGCCTGCTTAATACTGCGTTCTATTACCGCCCGACGGGTATCGTTGGCGGGTAATAATTTCAGCATCATCTCCCACGCCGCAACCGCCTCGCCGAAGCGCTGCTGTTCAAAAGCGTTAAACGCGTACATGCTGAGAACCCGCACGTTAGCATGCTCGCCACGCACCAGTTGACGTAACAGCTCCCCTCCCCGACGGTTATCATCAGGATCGGATGAACGGGTCAGCGCTTCCGCGTAGCCCAGCGCCGCATCGCTATTTTTAGGATCCAGTCGATAGGCATTGGCATAGGCTTCAGTGGCTGTACTGGCGTTACCGAGTACCATGCCAATACGCCCAAGCATGATCCAGCCTTCAACATTTGCGGGATCGGCTTGTAAACGCGTGCGCAGTCCCAGCGCCAGACGTGTCATATCCTCTTCATTGAGCGGGTCAGCTTTCGGATCCAACGCGCGTTCCAGCAGGGCCGGAGCCTGAGCGGTGGCCTGCTGCCAGACCTGAACCTGCTTATAGCTGCCGATTTCATAATAGCTCACTGCGCCAACCACCAGCGCTACCACGATACCAGGCACAAACAGCCCAAATCCACCGCGCTTGCCTTCCGGAATAACGTCGTCAGGAAACGCTTCCTGTTTCACCCGGACACGTCGGCGAGTACGGGCGAAAATAATCCAGCCGCCCAGACCAATCGCTACCACCGGCATCACCCACAGCAGCACGGTAAGCGGTGTTAAGGGTGGATCGTAAGTGACGAAGTTGCCGTAGCGCGCCACCATATAATCAACAATTTCTTTCTGACTTTTCCCTTCCTGCATCAGTTCATACACTTTCTGGCGCAGGTCAGTGGCAATCATCGAGTTAGAATCGGCGATACTGTTGTTCTGGCATTTAGGACAGCGCAATTGTTCGGTAAGCTGACGGAACTGCTGCTCCTGCGCTTCATCCTTAAACTGCATCACGTCGATAGTCGCAAGCGCAGATCCCGAGATAACCAGCATCAGCAGGCCCAGTAAAAATCTCATTGCTTAGCCTCCTTACTGTACTTATCCCACAACGGTTTGATCTCGCTCTCCCACACCCGGGCATTCAGATCACCGGCATGGCGATAGCGAATAATGCCTTTGCCGTCGATCAGAAACGTCTCCGGCGCGCCGTACACGCCCAGATCCAAACCGAGCATACCGTCGCCGTCAAACAGACTTAATGCGTATGGATTGCCCAGCTCTTTCAGCCAGACAATAGCTTTCTGACGATCGTCTTTATAGTTCAGGCCCACTACCCGCACACCTTGCGCAGACAGCTGATTCAGATACTGATGCTCGGCGCGACAGGTCGGGCACCACGTCGCCCAGACGTTCAGCAATACTGGCTTGCCCTGCGTCAGCACATCGGCCTGATAGTGCTGACCCGGATTTTCCAGCGACTCCAGGCGGAATGTCGGAACAGGTTTGCCGATCAGCGCCGATTCCAGATTCGTGGGATCGTCCCCCTGAGCGTTACGCGCTAACTGCCACAGCAACGCCGCTGCAATAATGAGAAAAATAATAAACGGAATTAACAGTGCGTTGCGCTTCATACAGCCTCCGACGCATTTTTTTGCACCGCAGCGCGAGGACGTGTGCGCTGGCGATAGCGTGGATCAAACAGGCAGAACAACCCGCCCAGCGCCATCAGCAATCCTCCGGCCCAAATCCAGCGAATAAACGGTTTGTAGTACAGACGCACAGCCCATGCGCCGTTATCCAGTTCTTCCCCCAGCGCAGCGTACAGATCGCGTGTGAATCCGCCGTCAATTGCTGCTTCGGTCATCATCGAGCTGGTGCTGTTATAGAAGCGTTTTTCCGCATGCAGCGTGGCTTCCGGTTTGCCATCACGGGTAACGCCGATAATGGCAACGCCACCCCGGTAGTTTGGTCCGGTAATGTCTTTCACTTCGCGGAAAGTAAACTGATAGTCATGGATACTGACGCTATCACCTGCTTTCATGCGCACATCGCGTTCTACGCTGTAGTTCTGGCTAAAGGCGATACCGACAATGGTAACCGCCAGCCCAACGTGACCCGATACCATGCCCCAGTAGCTGGCCGTCAGTTTTGTCCCGCGGGAAACACGCAGGTACGCTTCGGACATCGCCAGCACGAATATCCAGCACGCCATCGCCAGCCCCACCACCGTCATAGCGGCAATGCGATCTTCAAATAGCCACGGCAGCAGCAGCGACAGAACAAGCGTGGTGACAAACGCGATAATCAGTAACGTCTTCAGTTTACGCGGTCGGTCCCGGCCCCAGCGCACTAATGGCCCAATCCCCAGCAGCAGTGCGAACGGCGCCATCAGCCAGGTGAACATGGTGTTGAAGAACGGTTCGCCAATCGAAATGCTGCCGAGCCCCAACTGTTTGTGCACCAGTGGCAACAGCGTGCCCAATAGCACGACCAGCATGGCGGCAATCAGCAGGACGTTGTTGCCCAGTAGTAGCGATTCACGCGACCACAGCGCGTTGTTTACCCGTGAGCGAACCTTGTGACCGCGCACCGCAAACAGCAGCAGGGAACCGCCAATGACCAGCACCATAAAGGCCAGAATAAACATTCCGCGCGACGGATCGGAGGCGAAAGCATGCACCGACACCAGCACGCCGGAACGCACCAGGAAAGTACCTAACAGGCACAGCGAGAACGCACAGATTGACAGCAGCAGCGTCCAGGCTTTAAAACTGGCACGCTGTTCAGTTACCGACAACGAGTGCATCAGCGCCGTCCCCACCAGCCATGGCATAAATGAGGCGTTCTCAACCGGATCCCAGAACCACCAGCCGCCCCAGCCCAGCTCGTAATAGGCCCAGGCCGAACCGAGCACAATGCCCAGCGTCAGAAACACCCAAGCCGCCAGCGTCCATGGACGAGAAAAACGGGCGAAGGTACTGTCCAGTCGTCCGCTCATCAGCGCGGCAATCGCAAACGCAAAGGCTACAGAGAAACCGACATACCCCATGTACAGCAACGGCGGATGGAAAATCAGCCCCGGATCCTGCAATAGCGGGTTCAGATCGCGCCCTTCAATAGGGAAGTCAGGTAACGTGCGGGCAAACGGGTTAGAGGTAAACAGAATAAACAGCAGGAAGCCAACGCTCACCATCCCCATCACCGCCAGTACGCGGGCGACGATATCCAGCGGCATACGCTGACTGAACGCCGCAACGGCGAACGTCCAGCCGCTCATCAGCAGCACCCATAGCAGCAGTGAACCTTCATGCGCGCCCCACGTCGCCGCCACCCGATACCAGACCGGAAGCTGGGTATTGGAGTTACTGGCTACATAGGTGACGGTAAAGTCATTAACCACGAAAGCGTTGACCAGAATCAGGAACGCCCCCATCACGCAGATAAACAGAATCCAGGCAAAGGGCCGCGCGGAGGCCATCATCCGCACATCACCGCGCGCTACGCCCCACAGCGGATAGACCGACAGCAGTAATGCAACGCCAAGCGCAAGGCACAACAGCGCATTGCCAATTTCAGGCATCATGACGTTTTATCCTTATACACGCTTTCCGGACGACGGTGGTTTTCCTGCATCGCCTTTTCGACTTCCGGCGGAGTGTAATTTTCATCATGTTTGGCGAGCACTTCTTTGGCCTGCACATGATTTCCCTTGTCCAGCTCGCCCTGAACGACGACGCCCTGCCCTTCGCGGAACAGATCCGGCAGAATGCCTTCATAAGTTACATCCACCACACCTTCGGCGTCATAGATGCTGAAATTCACCTTCAACGACTGCGGATCGCGCTTCACGCTACCGGGCATGACCATGCCCCCCACGCGCAGGCGCTGACCGACTTCGGGCATCTGCTGCGTCTCGCGCTTACCGTAGAGTATCTCTCCCGGCGTATAAAATAGATCGATATTGGAACGCAGCGCGTAGAGCACCAGCGTAATGGTCAAAGCCAGACCCGCCAGGACCGCGCAGGCAATCCATAGCCGATTTTTACGTCGAATATTCACGCCGCCTCCCGTTGCACTTGCGCCGCACGCATGCGCGCTTCTCTCGCCCGCTGCTGCGCCACACCGCGTAAGATTGCGCGATGCTGTAACGCAGAATGCAGCACCAGCGCCACCAGTGGGATAACGCTCATGGCTACAGCCAGCCAGACATACAAGGCGTAACCGCCCATCGCGAAAAAATCACTCCATGATGCAAATGCAGGGGTCATTGGCGGCCTCTTTTTAAGATCAGTTCGCTCACCCACGGGCGGCGTTTTTCCATCATCAAAATCAGGTTACGCATGCGCATTAGCGCCAGCGTGACAAACAGTAACAGGTAGCCGACGATCGCCAGACGCAGCGGCGCGCGCATTGCCGGATCGATACTCTGCTGCATACGGGTCGACCCCTGATGCAGCGTATTCCACCACTCGACCGAGTAATGAATGATCGGTAAGTTGACCACGCCAATCAGCACCAGAATACCGGCAGCGCGACCTGCCAGACGACGGTCGTCAAAGGCATGCCACAGTGCAATGGCGCCAACGTAGAGAAACAGCAGCACCAGTTCCGAGGTGAGTCGGGCATCCCAAACCCACCAGGTTCCCCACATCGGTTTGCCCCATGCGGACCCCGTAACCAGCGCAATAAAGGTAAACACTGCACCAATCGGCGCCATCGCAGCCAGCGCCAGATTAGCCATTTTCATCTGCCAGACCAGGCCGATAAACGCGGCAACGGCCATCGAGGCGTAAATACCCATCGACCAAATCGCCGCCGGAACGTGCAGATAAATAATGCGATAGCTTTGCCCCTGCTGATAATCCGCCGGCGCGAAGCCAAAGCCCCAGATCCATCCTGTTATCAGTACCACCGCGCTGGCAATTGCCAGCCACGGGATAAACCAGCCACAGATCTGATAGAGCCGAGGAGGCATCGCCAATTGATGAAGTGTTTTCCACATAGTTCAGTCACCAGACTCCATAAATTAATATCCGTTTTGCCGGAGCGCCTTGCCCGGCCTGCACATCTAACTGCACTACTGCACGCTTATCCGTAACGCCGCGGCTGTGGCAAACGGGCTTAACGTAGCGCTGCCTACCAGCAACGCGCCCAGAATCGCCATGTACCCTTCGACCGGTAGGTGCATGGAAGCCGCATCCATCGCGGCGGTCGCAAAAATCAGTAAGGGTATGGTAAGCGGGAGTACCAACACGCTTAACAGCACGCCGCCGCGCTTTAAGCCCACCGTCAACCCCACACCCGGCGCACCGAGAAAGCCCAGCGTCGGTGTTCCGAGTAACAAGGTCAGCGCCATAATTTTCCAGCCGTACATATCCATGCCCAGCAGCAGCGCCACCAGCGGCGAGAGGATTAACAGCGGCAGGCCGGTCACGACCCAGTGCGCCATCACTTTCGCCAGCACCACGGCCGGTAGCGGCAGCGGCAGCAGCATCAGTTGCTCAAGGCTGCCGTCCTGTAGATCATCACGAAACAGGCGTTCCAGCGCCAGCAACGACGCCAGCAGCGCCGCAACCCAGATGATGCCCGGCGCAATACGTGCCAGTAGCTGCGGCTCCGGCCCAATGCTCAGTGGGAACAGTGTGATAACAATCAGGAAGAACCATAAAGGATTAGCGATTTCCGCACTATGACGAAACGCAACCCGCAGTTCTAAACGGAAGATTCGCCACATCATTGCGTTGCCCTCTCGCTGGTCAGCGCAATACGTCGCACTTTATCGGTATCGACATTGAGCGGTTGATGAGTGGTGAGAATAACAATACCGCCCTGCTCAGTATGCTGCGCCATACGCTGAGTCAGTCGCTCAACGCCGTTCACATCAATGGCGGTAAAAGGTTCATCGAGGATCCACAGCCGGGCGCGGGTCAGCCACAAACGAGCCAGCGCCACACGCCGCTGTTGCCCGGCGGAAAGTTGGTTCACCGGGATATCTTCGTATCCGGCAAGTCCCGCCTGCGCCAGCGCAGCCAGGCACTGTGCGATGTCGCCATCATGGTGGAAGAAACGCAGGTTCTCCAACGCCGAAAGCCGGGTTTTTATCCCCGGCTGATGTCCGATCCACAGCAATTGCTGATGGTAGCTGTCCCGTACGTGATGCAGCGGTTGCTCTTGCCAGCAAACCTCCCCTGCATCGGGACGCGCCAGCCCGGTAAGCAACCGCAGCAGAGTGGTTTTTCCTGCGCCGTTGCTGCCGGTAATTTGTACCCATTCCCCTGCGTTAACGCGAAATGACAAATCGCTGAACAGTATTCTGTCATCCCGCTCGCAAAGTAATTCTCTGGCTTCAAGCATACCTGGTTATCTACATCCTGTTAAAAGCCCGGTTTGACTTCGCGCATATCAGGCAGTTTGTGCGCTATCCCTTTATGACAGTCAATACAGGTTTGCCCGTCTTTCACGGCCTGGTCGTGCATTTTGGCCGCAACGCCTTTCTGGGCGGTTAAATCCATAAACTCGAAGTTGTGACAATTGCGACACTCTTGCGAATTATTATCTTTCATACGCCGCCACTCATTTTGCGCCATCGTCAGACGATGGTCTTCAAATTTTTGCGGTGTATCTATTAACCCCAGTGCTTTCGCGTACAGCTCTTTACTGGCCTTGATCTTACGGATCATTTTCGGAGCCCACTCATGTGGGACGTGGCAATCAGGGCAAGTTGCTCGCACACCACTGCGGTTGTTGTAGTGTACGGTTTCCATGTATTCCTGGTATACCGTATTGCGCATTTCGTGACAGCTAATGCAGAACTCTTCTGTATTGGCCTTTTCCATACCGGTATTAAAGCCGCCCCAGAAAATAATGCCGCCCACAAAGCCGATTAACAACAGCGTGCCGAGCGCCAGACGGCTGGGGCGACGCCACCATTGCCAGACGCGCTTAATCCAGCCTGGTTTACGGTTAGAATTTTCCATAATGACCTCTTATTTCCCGTAACCTTTCGAGGGGGTGAAGGTATTTTCAACAATCGGCGCGGCGTCAGCCTGCGGAACGTGACATTGCAGGCAGAAATAACGACGCGGCGCGACTTCAGCCAATACCTTGCCGTCGCTATCCATAAAGTGCGTCGGACTAATGCGCGGCGCACCGGTGGTGCGATAGCTTTCCACACCGTGGCATTGCAGGCAGCGGTTAGTGTTCGTCGTCACCTGATACCCTTCAACGCTGTGCGGAACCATCGGCGGCTGATTCACATAGTTCAGCGGCATACGCACTTGCTCTTTCGGCATGCGAATCGCCCCTTCCTGTGTCCCTGAGACTTCCGGTGACTGGCTCAGATCCACTCCGTTTGCAGCCCAAACGGCCCCACTGACTACCAGGGCCAGCGCAGCCGTCCATTGACTCAGCGCTTTAATCAGGTCATGGCTTTTCATGATTTCGCTCCCGAACTCCATCGTGTTGTTATTGTAAAAACATCCTCAGAACAGACATCCACGCAGCGACCGCAGGCCATGCAATCGCGGCTGGTTACCTGCACCGGACTTTGCTCATCCAGCACCGGCGCACGTAGCACATGCGGTTCCGGGCAAACATGAAAACAATCCATACAGCGGTTACATCTGTTACGTTCTTTTGCCGAAACGGTTAATGCACCCTTACTCCCCACCACGCTATACAGCGCACCCAGTGGGCAAAGATGCCCGCACCAGCCATGCTCAACGACCAGTAGATCAAATAAAAACAGCGCGAGGATCAGCAGCGCTCCGCTGCCAAATCCCATTACCAGGCTACGTCCGAGCAGCGAGACTGGATTTATCCACTCCCACAGCAGCGTACCGGTCAGCGCAGAACCGACCAGGATAACCACCAGCAGGACGTACCGTATATGGCGCGGCAGGGTTGCGGACTGATTCAGGTCAAACCTTCTGCGCAACCAGCTGGCTAAATCGGTGACCGGGTTCATGGGACAAACCCAACTGCAAAACAGTCGCTTACCGGCCAGGGCATACAGCACCGTGATGATGGCCGCCCCCGTGATTGCCACCGTCGCCGGCAGGTGTCCGCTGGCCAGGCTTTGCAGGGTAATCAGCGGATCGGTGAACGGAATGGCGTCCAACAACAAACTACTGCTGTAGTTACCATGCAGGATCCACACGCCAAGCCACGGGCCGCTCAGGAACATCGCCAGTATCAGAAACTGACTCAGACGACGCAGTAGCAGCCAGCGATGGCTCTTCCACCATCCTTTTTTTGCCTGCGCCTCACGCCCGGCATCACGTTTACGATTTGCCATTGTTCCCCTCCAGCCAACCGAAGCGGTAATGGTGTCCTAACTCCCCTTTCGCCAGCGACAGCGGCAGCACTTTTATTGCTGGCTGTTCCAGTACGCAGACTTTTTCGCATTTCCCACAGCCGGTACAGGCATCACTGTGTACGGTTGGAATAAACCGCGCATGCTTGCCGGTACGCATGTTGCGGTCCAGCTCCAGGGTGATCGCCTCATCAATTTTCGGACACTCGCGATAGCAAACATCGCAGCGCAACCCTTGATAGTTGAGGCAGTTTTCGTGATCCAGCAGCACCGCCAGTCCCATACGCGAGTCGTCGATGGATTCAATTTCCCTGTCCAACGCGCCGCTGGGGCAGACTTTGGCGCACGGAATGTCCTCACACATTTCGCAGGGAATATCGCGGGCGACAAAATACGGCGTACCGGCTGCCAGCCCGGAGGCCAGCGTCGCCAGTTTCAGCGTGTCATATGGACATGCCTGAACGCACTGACCGCAGCGCACGCAGGCGCTGGCGAATGCTTCCTCGCTCAGTGCGCCTGGCGGACGCAACCGCACGCCGCTTGCACGAGCGGTTTGTTGTTGCAACCCCAGCGCCACGCCAACGACGGCCAGCCCGCCCGCTGCACGAACCATGTCGCGCAGAAAGCGGCGGCGGCCATTTTGGGGTTTTGCTGACCGGGACATAACGCGTTACACCTTCGCCAGTTTCACGGCGCACTTCTTGAAATCCGTCTCTTTGGAGAGCGGATCCGTCGCATCCAGCGTCAGGTTGTTCACCAGCTGTGCGGCGTCGAAGAACGGCATGTACACCAGCCCCTGTGGCGGACGGTTACGCCCGCGCGTTTCAACAATCGAGATAACTTCGCCACGACGGGAAACCACTTTGACTTTATCGCCACGGCGCAGATCGCGTGCTTTTGCATCCAGCGGATGGATAAACAGCACGGCTTCCGGGAAAGCACGGTGCAGTTCAGGCACGCGACGCGTCATGCTGCCGGTATGCCAGTGCTCCAGCACACGTCCGGTAGACAGCCACAGGTCGTACTCTTTATCCGGGGCTTCTGCGGCAGGCTCAAATGGCAGCGCGAAGATAACCGCTTTGCCGTCCGGCTTACCGTAGAACTTGTAGCTTTCACCCGCTTTCACATAAGGATCGTTGCCTTCGCTGTAACGCCACTGGGTCTCTTTGCCCTCAACAACCGGCCAGCGTAAACCGCGCGCTTTGTGGTAATCGTCAAACGGTGCGAGATCGTGTCCGTGGCCACGACCGAACCAGGCGTACTCTTCGAACAACCCTTTCTGCAGATAGAAGCCCAGCTCGCGGGATTCATCGTTAAGTTGATCTTCAGCCAGTTCAGCCACCGGGAATTTCGTCACTGCAGGCGTAGCAAACAGCACGTCATACAACGTTTTGCCGCGCAGCTCTGGTTTCTGCGCCAGCAGCTCTTCCGGCCACACTTCTTCGGTTTTGAAGCGACGGGAAAACTGCACCAGTTGCCACAGATCCGATTTCGATTCGCCCGGCGCTTTAATCTGCTGACGCCAGAACTGTGTACGACGTTCCGCATTCCCGTAGGCGCCTTCTTTCTCTACCCACATCGCGGTCGGCAAGATCAGGTCAGCTGACAGGGCGCTGACCGTTGGGTACGGATCGGAGACAATGATGAAGTTGCGCGGATCGCGCCAGCCCGGCATACGCTCTTCGTTGATGTTTGGACCGGCCTGCATGTTGTTGGTACACATCGCCCAGTAGACATTGAGCTTGCCATCTTTCAGCGCACGGTCCTGTGCTACGGCGTGCAGACCAATTTTTGCCGGAATGGTCCCTGACGGAATATTCCAGTGCTTCTCGCAGATATCGCGGTGTTTTTCGTTCGTTACCACCATATCCGCAGGCAGACGGTGGGAGAACGTCCCGACTTCACGCGCGGTACCGCATGCGGAAGGCTGACCGGTCAAAGAGAACGGGCCGCAGCCTGGCTGGGAAATTTTGCCGGTCAACAGGTGCAGGTTATAGACCAGGTTGTTGGCCCATACGCCGCGTGTGTGCTGGTTGAAGCCCATTGTCCAGTAGGAGATAACTTTTTTCTTCGGATCGGCATACAGCTGCGCCAGCTGTTCCAGTTGATCTTTTGGTACGCCGGTCATTTCGGCGGTTTTATCCAGCGTGTACTCAGCAACGAAGGCTTTGTAATCCTCAAAGCTCATCGGTTCAGAGGCATCAGATCCCGGGTTCTTCGCCGCTTTTTCCAGCGGATGGGTTGGACGCAGACCGTAGCCGATGTCCGTCACGCCTTTACGCAGGTTAACGTGCTTGCTAAAGAAATCCTGGTTTATCGCATTGTTTTGAATGATGTAGTTAGCGATGTAGTTGAGGATCACCAGATCGGTTTGCGGCGTGAATACCATACCGTTATCCGCCAGCTCAAAGCTGCGGTGCTGGAAGGTGGAGAGAACCGCGACGTTCACGTTAGGATCGGACAGACGACGGTTGGTGATGCGCGACCACAGGATCGGGTGCATCTCCGCCATATTCGCGCCCCACAGGACAAAAGCGTCTGCATGCTCGATATCGTCGTAACAGCCCATCGGCTCATCCATACCAAAGGTACGCATAAAGCCGACTACCGCTGAGGCCATGCAGTGACGCGCGTTCGGATCGATGTTATTGGAACGGAAACCCGCTTTAAACAATTTGGCAGCGGCATAACCTTCCCAAATCGTCCACTGGCCAGAGCCGAACATACCGATAGACTCTGGGCCTTTCTCTTTCATCGACGTTTTGAATTTCTCTTCCATCACGTCAAAGGCCTGGTCCCAGCTAATCGGGGTAAACTCGCCTTCTTTGTCATACTTACCGTCCTTCATGCGCAGCATCGGCTGCGTTAAACGGTCTTTTCCGTACATGATTTTCGGCAGGAAGTAACCTTTGATGCAGTTAAGCCCACGGTTAACCGGCGCATCCGGATCGCCCTGGCATGCCACAACACGCCCTTGCTGCGTCCCGACCAATACGCCACAGCCCGTCCCGCAAAAACGGCACGGGGCTTTGTCCCATTTGATGGCTTCTTGCTGACCGACTACCGCGCGGGCTACGCCCGGCACGCTTAACCCGGCAGCCGCCGCAGCGGCCGCAACGGCGTTAGCTTTCATAAAGCTACGACGACTGAGTTTCATGGTGTTTCCTCACCTTGCTCATCCTGCTGGTGATAAACCAGCGACACCGCCAGTACGCCCGCAACGTTGCGTACTGACTCAATAGTTTTCATTAACGTTTCGCTGTGCTCAGCTTCCACCACCACGATCAACTGACCGCTTTCGACATCGCTGAGTGCAACTTCGCAACCCGGAAACGAACGCAACTGGGTGGCGATATCATTGATATGCTGACTTTTGGCCTGAACGACCAGGCTGCAGACCTGCCAGTTATTGTCCATGGTTGTACTCCGCGTTAATGGCTGATACCGGGCAGATAGCGACACATGCGCCACATCCGTTACAGGCCTGATTGTCGAGCTGCGGCTGATAAATGCCGGACAGCGTGGGGCGAAAGGTTATGGCCATGGGTTCACAGCTATCCTGACAGCGATGACATTCAATGGACTGATGTGCGAGACAGTTTTCCCCAATCGTAAAATTCAGATCCCATGCCCTGGTGTGGCGCGGAAGAAAAAGTGATTCGGGACAGGCTTCTGCGCAGGCATAGCAAAAGCTGCACTCGCCGTGTTTGAAATTTACGCTCGGGTAACCACCCTGGCCTCGCTGCAGGATGTCGGTTTCACACGCCTGGATGCAGGCGTCACAACGGAGGCAATGGGCAAGAAAGTGAGAGTCTTCCTTGCTCCACGGCGGACGGATCCCCGCGCTGGCGTTTCGCCAGCTACCTGTCAACATGCCTCGACGGGATAAATCAACCATGACATTGTCCTTCCATAATGACGCCCTCCCTCGGCGGGTTGAACGACATAAAAAACTGCACTATTTATGAGTAGTTATTTTTAGCCGTAAGATATTTCAGGATGTGTTAGAGGTGCATACCCCAATCGGGGTAAATGCTGTTGCCGGATCAAAGGAGTGGTGAGTTGGCGGAAAAAAATGCGCTTTTGCTCACATTTCAATGAGTTATATAACAGCTTATATAACGATTAACTCAAAAAGATAAAGATCTCAATATTAGGATAATTCCTGGAACATATCGCTACTTTGATAGTAAACCACTACCCAATACACTTTAAATATAAGTAAATCCAGATTAATAGATTATACAAATATGTTAACCTGCTACAGACTCGTTCATAAGACAGAAGAAAGGAAACACTGTGAACAATAAGATGAAGACAATTGTCCCTGCCGTACTTTTCGCCGCCTTTGCCAGCACCTCTGCATGGGCTGCCAGTAACGATACCGCCGCTCAGCCGCTGGAAAAAGTCGCCCCTTATCCCAAGGCGGAAAAGGGTATGAAGCGCCAGGTTATCCAGCTTACCCCTGAGAAAGATGAATCTACTCTGAAAGTAGAACTGCTGATCGGACAAACGCTGGAAGTTGACTGTAATCAACACCGTCTGGGCGGTGAACTGGATAGCAAAACACTGGAAGGTTGGGGATATGATTACTATGTTTTTGACAAAGTTACCTCTCCGGTTTCAACCATGATGGCCTGCCCGGACGGTAAGAAAGAGAAGAAATTCATTACTGCGCATCTGGGTGATGACGGCATGCTGCGTTACAACAGCAAGTTGCCGATTGTGGTCTACACCCCGGAAAACGTGGAAGTTAAATACCGTATCTGGAAAGCGGAAGAAAAGATTCAGGACGCGGTGGCGCGCTAAGTGTGAATGTGCCGGATGGCGGCGTACCGCCTTATCCGGCCTACAGACGCATAAACCATGCCGGATAAGCGCAACAGCGCCATCCGGCATTTTATTTACAGTGCAATATCCGCGACGGCTTTCTGCTCAGGCTGCGGCTGTGCCTGAGGTTTCAGCTGTGGTTTCGGCGCTTCATCAGCAACCTGCGGCTTGTCATATTTCAGCCCCAGTACTTCACTGGTGTATTGCAGTTCTTGTTCCGTAGCCGCAACGTTACCGTTCAGCCTGGTACCATAAGACGGAATAATGGTTTTCAGTTTCGCCTGCCACTCGGGGCTGGCCACTTTATCTTTAAACACTTTTTCCATCAGATGCAGCATAATCGGTGCCGCGGTTGACGCACCCGGAGAAGCCCCCAGCAGCGCAGCAATCGTGCCCTCTTTATCGCTAACGACTTCGGTTCCCAGACGCAGCACACCGCCCTTCTCCGCATCACTTTTGATGATCTGCACACGCTGACCCGCCTGCCATAAACGCCAGTCTTCTTTTTTCGCCTGCGGATAGTACTCTTGCAGCGCGGCGAAACGGTCGTCATCGCTGAGCATCACCTGGCTTACCAGATATTTGACCAGATCGAAGTTATCCAGACCCACGTTGACCATCGGCATAAAGTTCGAGGTGGTGGTCGAGCTGAGCAGGTCCCACAATGAACCGTTTTTCAGGAATTTGGTGGAGAAAGTTGCAAATGGCCCAAACAGCACGACGCGTTTGCCATCAAGGATACGCGTATCGATGTGCGGTACGGACATCGGTGGCGCGCCAACGGAGGCCTGACCGTACACTTTCGCCAGGTGGCGATTGACCACGTCCGGATTGTCCGCAACCAGGAACTGCCCGCCCACCGGGAATCCGGCATAGCCTTTCGCTTCCGGAATGTCGGTTTCCTGCAACAGTTTCAGCGCAGCGCCACCGGCACCGATAAAGACAAATTTCGCCTTGATATCGTGTTCCGTTTCGTTATTTTTCAGATCGGCGACCGTAACCGTCCAGCTATTATCGGCATTACGCTTAAAGCCACGCACTTCGGTACTCAGTTGCAGCGCAAAGTTGGGCTTTTTCTGCAACGAAGCAATCAGCTGGCGCGTGATTTCGCCGTAGTTTACGTCAGTACCAATCTCGGTACGCGTTGCCGCGACTTTCTGCTGCGGATCGCGGCCTTCCATGACCAGCGGCGCCCACTCTTTAATCTGCGCATGATCTTCGGAATAACGCATACCGCGGAATAACGTGCTCTGCTGCAGTGCGGCGTAACGTGCGCGCAGGAAGTTCACGTTCTCGTCACCCCAGACAAAACTCATGTGTGGGACCGTGGTGATAAATGAGTGTGGTTCATGCATCACGCCATTATTGACCTGATAGGCCCAGAACTGGCGGGAAATCTGGAAGGCTTCGTTGATTTCGACTGCCTTTTCAATACTGATGCTACCGTCGGCCTTTTTAGGCGTGTAGTTCAGCTCCATCAGTGCGGAGTGGCCGGTTCCGGCGTTATTCCAGCCGTTTGAGCTTTCCTGCGCTACACCATCCAGTCGCTCTACCATGGTCATTGACCATTGCGGCTCCAGCTCCTGTAAATAGGTTCCCAGCGTGGCGCTCATGATGCCGCCGCCAATCAACAGTACATCCGTTTCCTGCTCTTGCGCCGCTTTCGCTTTTGCTGCCATCGAGACAACGTTCAGCCCTACAGCCATGGTGAAGAGCATGGCAGTCACTTTTTTCATAATGTTAATGCCTTACTTTTAGTATCGCTTTTTTGCTTTTAATGCAGGTGAAAATCGAGCGGCATCAACGGTAACACTTAAGTAAAAATAATTAAATATTGTTTATAAATTATATTTAATTTTTAAAAATGTTATTAATACGTTGATAGTTTATACGGTTATTGACAATCATTTCTGGAAACCAGTCCGTCAGACAGGTACTATGCTGCGCTTTGCTATTCACCGCACGGATGCCTGTCGGTCTGCTGTATCAGGCCATTTTTGACCTGAGTGTAACTATGTCTGCAAATCATCCTTCCTCTGTCGCTGTCGCGGAACACACGACCCGTGCCGTCCTGCGCCAACCCCGTCTGCTGGTTCGCGAAACGCTGGCCGGTGTGGTAACCGCCCTGGCGCTGATCCCGGAAGTGATCTCTTTTTCCGTTATCGCCGGCGTCGATCCTAAAGTCAGCCTGATAGCCTCGGTCGTACTATGCCTGGCGATGTCATTTTTAGGCGGACGTCCGGCAATGGTAACCGCCGCTGCAGGATCGGTTGCGTTGGTAATAGGCCCGATGGTGCATCAATTCGGTGTGCAATATATTCTGCCTGCGGTGGTGCTGGCCGGGATGATTCAGATCCTGTTTGGCGTATTAGGAATGGCGCGTCTGATGCGATTCATCCCTACGGCCGTCATGACCGGCTTTGTGAACGCGCTGGGTATTTTAATTTTCTTTGCCCAGGTCCCGCATTTCTGGAGTAAAAGCCCGCTAATCTGGGGGCTGTTTGTCCTGACGCTGTTGATTGTGCTTTGGGTTCCGCGTTTTATTAAAGCAATCCCCGCACCGCTTATCGCCATCGTGCTGCTGACCCTGTTCACTGTCACCAGCGGGCAACTGTTACCGACCGTCGGTGACGAAGGTTCAATGAGCGGCGGCCTGCCGGGATTAACGCAGCTACTCGTCCCACTCAACCTGCACACGCTGGCGATTATCTGGCCCTGCGCGTTGAGCATCGCTTTTGTTGGTTTGATGGAGTCATTGTTAACCGCCCGTCTGGTGGATGATCTGACGGTTACGCCGTCGAATAAGAATCGCGAGAGCGCCGGGCTGGGGATAGCCAATATTCTGGCCGGATTTTATGGCGGTATTGCCGGGTGCGCGATGATTGGTCAAACCATCGTTAACGTTGAGATGGGTAAAGGACGCAGCCGCGTCTCAACGTTTGCCGCAGGGCTGGTATTGTTACTGCTGGTCACCGCCTTAAGCGAAGTGATGGCGAAAATCCCCATGTCGGTGCTGGCGGGGATTATGGTGATTGTGGCGGTGAAAACCTTCAGTTGGCACAGCATCCAGCCCACCACGCTGACGAAACTCCCCGTCACTGAAACCCTGGTGATGCTGGTGACCGTCGCGGCCACGGTGTCGACCGGCAACCTGGCGATTGGCGTGGTTGCCGGGGTAATGACGATGCTCATTTTGCCGCGTATCGTCAGACGCCAACGTGCGGCTACATCAGAAACAGCGTCGCCAGACCGAGAAAAATAAAGAAACCGCCGGTATCGGTGATTGCCGTAATCATGACGCTCGAGCCGACCGCCGGGTCGCGCCCGAGCTTCACCATCGTCATCGGAATAATAACGCCCATCAACGCCGCCATCAGCAGATTGAGCATCATCGCCAAAGTCATCACGGCGCCGAGCGCCATGTCATCGTACAGCCACCAGGTAATGCCGCCCATGATTCCGCCCCACACGAGGCCATTAATCAACGCTACGCCCATTTCGCGCAGGATCAAAAACGTCAGGTTTCCCGGCTGAATATTTTGTAGCGCCAGCGCGCGAACGATCATGGTGATGGTTTGATTCCCGGTGTTGCCGCCGATCCCCGCCACAATCGGCATCAGCGAGGCCAGCGCCACCAATTGCGAAATAGTATGTTCAAAGCCGTCGATCACTCGCGAAGCGATAAAGGCAGTACAGAGGTTAACGGCCAACCATGCCCAGCGGGTTTTTACCGCTTTGGTAACGGGAGCAAACACATCTTCTTCGGCGCTTAAGCCCCCCATTCGACGCAGATCGGTATCGGTTTCTTCATAAACAACATCAACGATCTCATCAATGGTTAAGCGGCCCATCAGTTTACCTGAAGGGTCAACTACCGCGGCACTGACAAGGTTGTCACGTTCGAAGGTACGCGCAGCGTTTTCGGCGATATCTTCCGGAGAAAAGGTGAGCGGGTCATCTTCCATCACCTCGCTGACTTTTCGCTGCACATCATTGAGCAGAATACAGGTTAGCGTCAGTTCACCGACCAGCACTTTATTACGATCGGTCACGAAGAGTTTATCGGTGTTCTCCGGCATTTTCCCCAGCCGTCGCAGGTAGCGTTGCACCACTTCCAGCGTCACGTCCGGACGCACGGTGATGACCTCGAACTCCATGATCGCACCGACGCGGTTCTTCTCGTAGTGCAGCACCTGACGGACGCGCGCCCGCTCCTCGGCCGGTAACGTTGCCAGCAGTCGTCCCGTAAGGTTACGAGGGAGATGCTGGACCAGATAAATCTGCTCGTCGATATCAAGATATTGCAACGCATCCAACAGCTCGCGGTCGCTCATCTCATCGATCAGATCGTCCCAGACGTTCTCTGACGCCTCAAGCAGTACGTTACCGCGCTTTTCACTTTCGACCAGTCGCCACAGGGCGTGGCGCTCTTCAGAGGGTAAGGCTTCCAGGGTATCGGCCAAATCGGGCGGCGGCAGGTGAGCTACCAGCGCCCCTACCTCAGCAATATCGTCGGCTAACGTACCGACGTCATATTGCTCAGCCAGGGTAAGCTTGCCCAACAGGGTTGAAATAATGGCTTTATCTGTGGTCAGCAGCCAGATTAGACGCGCACGCTCTTCATCACGCAGCCTGGCGCTGTTTTTGTTTGTAACGGACATTAATCATAAATCCATGATATGAAATATCATTAATCATGATGCCGATTTATGTAAATAACAATAAACAGTGCCGCCGGCTGGATAAAAAACCAGCGGCATGTGGGATCATGCCGTGCGCGCCACCGCGTCACGAGAAGCAGCATCACGCTCATCGCCCAGCAGTTCACTCAACTGTCCGTTGCGCATTTCCAGCAGGCGATCGGCATGAATAAAGTAGTGATCGTCATGACTAATGGCGAAGATGGTTTTACCCATTTCCTGCATCAGCGGTAGCAGGACCTGATAAAACTCCCGGCGGAAATGAGGATCCTGATCGGCAGCCCATTCGTCCAGCAGAATGATGTCGCGCTCCTCCGCCAGGGCCAGCAGCAGCGCCACGCGTTTCTTCTGCCCTTTCGACAACTTCAGATTGAGGATACGGCCATCGCTCAGCTCCAGCTTGTGACCCATCTTCAGATGTTCCAGCCACTTCGCAACCAGCTGCGGATTAGCCTCTTTACCTTCCGGCCCCAGCAGTTTGTCGAACAGCCAGACGTCGGTAAACACGGCGGAGAACAGCTTGCGATAGTCCTCCGGCTTTTCAACGGCAACGGCCTTACCATCAAGCAAAATCTCACCTGACTGCGGCTGGTATAGTCCGGTCAGTAACATCGCCAGCGTAGATTTCCCACTACCGTTACCGCCAATCAGAAAGATCAGTTCACCACGATGAATAGTCAGATTCACCGGCCCTACGGAAAATGCGTTGTCCTGATAATGGAAAACCACGTTACGCAGCTCCAGCGTTTGCCAATTAGGAAATGCGGTTGGACGCGGGAACTCTGCTTTAAAAGGTGCCAGTGCGAATTTATTCAGCTTGTTGAACGCCACCTGCGCGGTGAGCAGCGTCGGCAGTGCGCCAACGGCAGAGAGCAGCGGCGTACGCAGGAATAACAGTGTCAGAGAATAGGTCGCCGCCACGGCGGTATCCGCCCAGCCCAGACTGTTGGCCATCCAGAACACCAGGCCAATGGCGCCCAGCATCATGATGTTCGACCAGTTAACCGCGCTCAGGTGGAAAGTATCGGCACGGATAATATGATGACGGTACTCTTTGGCATCCGGGACGTACATCTGATTAAAGATATGCTCGGCGCGCTCGCGGTTGAGCGTCAGCTCTTTGCGCCCTTCCAGCACTGTCTGATAATCGTTGTACAACTTGTCTTCTGTTTCACGCAGGGTGGCCATGTGTTTATACACTCGCGCCACCAGTACAAATCCGCCCCAGATGGTGATTGCCATCCAGATTGCCGTCACCAGCAGCATTTTGGTCGACAGCATCGCCAGATACGCCGCCGACCCGACGGTCAGGATAATTCCCTGCACCAGTTCAGGCAGACGAACAAAGGCGATGGTGATATTGCGAATATCGCTGGTTAAACCGGCCAGTAACGAGGCACTACCAAGCTGTTCTATACGCTCGACGTGGGTATCCAGAATACGTTTGATAAATTCGCTACGCAGTCGGTAGACAAAGTGGTGGCCAAGCGTGGTCAACGCCAGCTGAGAGCCGAGAGTGACAACCATCAATAGCAGCAGCAGGCCAAGAAACTCCGGCAGCACCATCAGCGTGGTGTCGACCGTTTCAATCAGGCGCTGGTTGATAAACGCAATCAGCCCAATTCCCAACGCGGCGCTGGCGAGGCTGAGCGCCATAACGCTGATAAATGGCCAGCGATACTGCCGCCAGACAAGAAGTAAAAGTTCCATGCACACAACCCGGACAAGTAATAACAGCCCGCAGTTTAAACATCTCTTCGCTGACAGCAATAATAATTCTTATTTTTATTCTTTTTTACCCGCCTGGCGAAACGTCAGATTGTAGCGACAGTCTCCGGTCAACGGATGATACCCCGTTTTAAGCGGCTGGATCCCATGATAAAACAACCGCGAATTACCGCCCCACACCACGACATCGCCATGTTCCAGCAGCAAACGCTTTAAGGGATCATTACGGCGCAATCCGCCAAATTGAAAGATGGCCGGCAGCCCCAGCGACACCGAGACAATCGGCGCCCGCAGGTCAGGCTCGTCTTTATCCTGATGTAAAGACAGTTTTGCCCCTGGCGTGTAGCGGTTAATCAGGCAGGCATCGGGTTGAAAATCAGCATAGCCCGCCGCCGTCGCCGCCTGTTGGCACAGGTCAGCAAATGCGTCCGGCAGCGGCGGCCAGTGCGCGCCGGTGAGTGGATCAAACGGAGAATAAAGATAGCCATGCTGATCCGTCGTCCACCCCAGACGACCACAGTTGGTCATCGCCACCGACATCGTGTAACCGCCGGGCGTCACCATCTGGCGAAAAGGCGACTGTCTGGCGACAGCCGCTATCGCCTGCAGCAAAGGGGGCGCGGAATCAAAAGCGAAACGTCGCAGAATAACCGCACCTGAAGCCAGCGGCTCCTGCCAGGGTTTAGCATCCGCAAAGAGATCGAGCATTATGTTTCCTCGCCAGTAGTTTCACGTTGCAGTAACTGCGCTTTGCGCGCAATGCCCCACCGGTAGCCCGAAAGCGCCCCGTCGCCGCGAATAACCCGGTGACACGGGATAACAATCGCCAGTTTGTTGGCCCCACAGGCACTGGCCACCGCGCGTACCGCCTTCGGTTTACCGATAGCGCTGGCCAGTTGTTGGTAGCTCATCGTTTCGCCGCATGGAATTGTGCGCAGCGCCTGCCACACCTGCTGCTGAAATGCGGTGCCCCGGATATCCAGGGGCAGCGATAGCGACGCGTCACGCGAATTGATCGCGGCGATCACTTCGCGCACGCGCTGCTGAAAATCGGCATCTGCAGGAACATCCTGCGCAGCGGGAAACAGCTCATGCAGATCCGCAACCAACGCCGTATCATCATCACCAAGTAAGATCGCACAGATACCCCGCTCGCTTTCCGCCACCAGACAACGACCCAGGGAGCAATTTGCAAGGGTATAGCGTACAGAAACGTTGTCGCCGCCTTTACGAAATTGTTTTGCGGTCATGCCTAGCGCCTGATCCGCTCGTCGGTAGTAGCTGCTGCTGTCGGGGAATCCGGCGTTGAGAATCGCCTGCGTTACCGGATCGCCTTTTGCCAGGGCATCGCGCAGACGGCGGGCACGCCAGGACTGCTGCCACGCTTTCGGGGTCATGCCTGTCGTAGCTTTGAACAAGCGATGTAAGTGATAGGGGCTCATTGCCACCTGCCGCGCCAGTTCGTCCAGCGTAAGGGGGGATTCCTGCTCCAGCAACTGGCAGGCGCGGGCTATTTTCTCCAGCCGATGCTGCTGTGCGCTGTCTTTATCTGGCTGGCAACGTTTACAGGGACGAAAACCGGCGGCCAGCGCCTGCCTGGCATCGGCAAAGAAACTGACATTTTTGCGTAGCGCATGTTTCGCCCGACAGGACGGACGGCAGAAAATGCCGGTGGTCTGGACGGCGAAAACAAACTGGCCGTCAGCGTCGGCGTCACGAGCCAAAACGGACTGCCAGCGGTCATCATCAGTTACGCGTAAACGATTTTTCATTATGGACTCCTTTGTTAAGCATAGCGCTTAGCCTCAGTGTGTCCCCATAGGCGGATACAAAAACCCGCAATCTTGCTTTTTAATTTTTCTCGCTGACCAGAAAGCTTTTGAACTGCGGCGACATCCAGGTTTTAAACCCCTCACCCTCTTTCATAATCATATAGACCGCCAGACCTTCACGACGTACCACCTCTTTGGCCTTTTGCGGGCCGAGGACCATCAATCCGGTATCCCAGCCGTCAGCCTCCAGCGCCGTTGGGGCAATCACCGTCACGGACACCAGGTTGTGTTCAATCGGACGACCGGTTTGAGGATCGATAACATGGGAAAGGCGCTTACCATCCAGCTCATAATAGTTACGGTAGCTGCCGGAGGTACTAATGCCATGCCCGTTAATGTCGACAATCGCCTGCACCGCGTTTTCACGATCGGTAGGCTTCTGAATCGCGACTCGCCACGGATTCCCTTCTGCATTCATACCGCGGCTGTTCAGCGCGCCGCCAACGGAAACCAGATAACGGGCGATCCCTTCCTGCTCCATTAATCGTGCCAGATGATCGGCGGCATAACCTTCACCAACGGTCGAGAGATCCACATACAACTCGGGCAAATCTTTTTGCAGATAGTTCCGATGAGCCTCATTAACAACCTTCAGATGTGAAAGCCCGGTTTGCGCTTTGGCTGCGTCAATTTGCGCCTGAGTGGGAATATGCACCGGTTGCTTATCCGGGCCAAATCCCCACAGATTGACCAACGGTCCCACGGTAATATCCATGGCCCCATCGGTTTTTGCGCCAATGCGCAGCGCCGAAGTCACGATATCTGCCATGGCATCATTAACCGGCCATGGCGACAGGCTTGTCGACAGGTTAAAGCGCATCAACGCAGAATCATTTTTATAGGTAGAGAGAAGTTGATCGTCGGCATCCAACTGAGTCTGGATCTTCGCCTGCAGTTCCCCGACGCGTTTGGCATCTACGCCCACCGCACTGACCCGCCAGAAAGTGCCCATCGTTTTACCTTCCAGAACGGTGGCAGGTGTCGTGGTCTGAGCGGGTTTCGGGGCCTCATCGCACCCGACTAAAAAGATCGTCACAGCCAGTAACGCTGCGCGATAAAAATTCACTTCCATACGTAATTATCCTCATGCGAACGGGCGCAAGAGTACACCAAAAATCGTTGTTTGTACGACGAAAAAACGGCATTAAAAAAGGCCCCGCAGGGCCTTTTAACGACATGAGCGCAGATTAGAACTGGTAAACCAGACCCAGTGCTACGATATCATCGGTAGCAATACCTGCTGCCTGGGTAAACGCATTGTCATCCAGCAGATTGATTTTGTAATCAACATAGGTAGACATGTTTTTGTTGAAGTAGTAAGTCGCGCCAACATCAACGTATTTCACGATATCCTGGTCACCGTAGTTGGTGAAGCCATTGCTGATGTCTTTGCCTTTTGACTGCAGGTAAGCCACGGAAGGACGCAGACCGAAATCGAACTGGTACTGTGCCACAACTTCAAAGTTCTGAGCTTTATCTGCGAAGCCATATGCAGCAGTGCGGTTGCTACCGTTAGAGGTACCGAAACGGGTTGCGTTATAGGACTGGGAGTACTGTGCGGCCAGGTAAACGTTGTTAGCGTCGTATTTCAGACCACCGGTATAAACCGTTGCACGGTCACCGTTACCGTACACGCCAAGAGCATTCTGATCAGCGGTACGTTTAGAGGTAGTGATCGCACCACCAATACCAAAGCCAGAGCCGAGATCGTAAGTCAGGGAGCCGCCGTAACCATCGCCATTCTGGGTCAGCAGGCTACGACCAGCTTCGTTTTCACCGCTTACGCTGCCATTTTTACCCTGGTACTGCAGGGCAAAGTTCAGACCATCAACCAGGCCAAAGAAATCTGTGTTACGGTAGGTCGCATAACCGTTACCACGCTGCTGCATGAAGTTGTCCGCACCGTAGGTATCACCGCCGAATTCTGGCAGGACGTCGGTCCAGGACGTTACATCATAAGTTACACCGTAGTTACGACCGTAGTCGAAAGAACCTGCATCAGCGAATTTCAGACCTGCGAATGCCACACGCGTCCAGGCGTCGTTGCTGGATTCACTCTGGTTGCCTTGAATCTGGTATTCCCACTGGCCGTAACCGGTCAGTTGGTCGTTAACCTGGGTTTCGCCTTTGAAGCCGATACGCATGTAAGTCTTGTCACCATCATCACCTTTGTTGTCGGAGAAATAGTGCAGACCGTCGACTTTGCCGTACAGGTCTAATTTGTTGCCGTCTTTGTTATAAATTTCAGCCGCATTTGCTGCGCCTGCTACCAGCAGTGCTGGTACCAGGAGGGACAGTACTTTAACTTTCATGTTATTAACCCTCTGTTATATGCCTTTATTGCTTTTTTATGCCACTGCATACTGATTAAGGTCATTAACCAGTCGGCAACTTCATTCTCCGCAAAAACACAGAATAATCCAACACGAATATGATACTAAAACTTTTAAGGTGTTTCATTTATCCACATAGGTGTTTCTAAATGTTAATAAGAGGGAACTTTTTAAAATTCAAAAAACAGGAAAAATAAGCACAAATAATCAAGAATTATTGAAATTTAATTCAAAATCAGAAAGTTACAATGCAATTAGTTATAGCACTGAATGACAAAACAAAATCTTCACTCGCAACTAAAATAGACTCGCTATCATCATTAACTTTATTTATTACCGTCATTCATTCATGAATGTCTGTTTACCCCTATTTCAACCGAATGCTTCGCGTTCGGTTTTTTTTTACTCTTCTTTACACAAAACTTACCGTTCTGTGCTACCGATGAAAAACCATAACGACTATTAACTATCTCATAGAGTCGTATCCAGATATAAATCTGATTAATAATTTCTTGTTATTTAATGCTAAATGTATACATTCCGTACAAATATTTGTACTCGCTTTTATCCACTGTACACCTTTGCATCATGATGGCTGCAACAAAATGAGGGGCGGAAAAATGCGGGCCATGCGGCGTGGTGTAAGTGTGGCAATTCATACATTACCCTTTATACTGCCCCTTCATCTTTGGCGTCGTTTAACAGGTCATAAACACGAATGAGTCAGTCTGACACAACGGCTTCTACCCGATTCTCCCTGCTACCGGGAAGTATTACCCGTTTCTTCTTATTACTGATCGTTGTGCTGTTGGTGATGATGGGCGTTATGGTCCAAAGCGCCGTCAACACCTGGTTAAAGGATAAGAGCTATCAGATTGTTGATATCACCCACGCCATTCATAAAAGGGTCGATACCTGGCGATACGTGACCTGGCAAATCTATGACAATATTGCCGCCTCAGCCAGTTCGTCGGGCTCTGAAGGATTACAGGAAACGCGTCTGAAACAAGACGTCTACTATCTTGAGAAGCCGCGTAGAAAGACCGAGGCGCTGATTTTCGGCTCGCATGATAGTTCGACGCTGGAGATGACCCAACGCATCTCAAGCTATCTGGATACGCTATGGGGCGCGGAAAATGTTCCGTGGTCTATGTATTACCTGAATGGCCAGGACAATAGTCTGATCCTTATCTCAACGTTGCCGCTAAAAGATCTGACTTCCGGATTTAAAGAATCGACAATTGGTAATATTGTCGATTCACGGCGCGCGGAAATGCTACAGCAGGCCAATGCGCTGGATGAACGCGAAAGCTTCTCTTCACTGCGCCGGCTGGCCTGGCAGAACGGGCATTACTTCACGCTACGCACGACCTTTAATCAACCAGGACATCTGGCAACGGTTGTCGCCTTTGACCTGCCGATTAATGACTTGATCCCGCCCGGCATGCCGCTGGATAGCTTCCATCTCGAACCTGACGCCACGTCCACGACCGAGCACCTGAATGAAAAAGAGTCGCCTGACAGCGTCAGCATTAATTTCAACAACAGTAAAATTGAGATCTCTTCGGCACTAAATTCAACGGATATGCGCCTGGTGTGGCAGGTTCCGTTTGGTTCATTGCTGCTCGATACATTGCAAAGCATTTTGCTACCGCTGTTGCTTAACATTGCGTTGCTGGCCCTGGCGCTGTTTGGCTATACCACCTTTCGCCACCTCCCTGCCCGTTCCACCGAAGTGGCGCCAAACCTTGCGGCCAATAATGAATTGCGCGTTCTGCGCGCGATCAACGAAGAGATTGTCTCTCTGCTGCCGCTGGGCTTGCTGGTGCACGATCAAGAAGCAAACCGCACGGTTATCAGCAATAAAATTGCCGACCACCTGCTGCCGCATTTAAATCTGCAAAACATTACCAGCATGGCGGAGCAGCATCAGGGGGTGATTCAGGCCACCATCAATAATGAACTGTATGAAATCAGGCTATTTCGCAGTCAGATCTCATCAAGAACGCAGATCTTTATTATTCGTGACCAGGATCGAGAAGTGCTGGTGAATAAAAAGCTGAAGCAAGCGCAGCGACTGTATGAGAAAAACCAGCAGGCCCGCGCCGCCTTTATGCAGAATATCGGCAGCGCACTGAAAGACCCGGCTAAAACCCTGGCCGCTAATGCCGCCGCCCTTAATAGCCCTGACAGCCAGAAACTGGCAAATCAGGCAGACGTTCTGGTGCGTATGGTAGATGAAATCCAGTTGGCCAACCTGCTGGAAAGCGACGCCTGGAAAGGGGAATCGACGCTATTTTCCGTGCAGGCGTTAATTGATGATGTGGTTCCTGAGGTTCTGCCCGCTATCAAACGTAAAGGGCTGCAACTGCTGATTAAAAATCACCTGAGCGCCCATGATGAACGCCGCGGCGACCGTGATGCCCTGCGCCGTATTTTGCTGCTGTTAATCCAATATGCGGTAACCACCACGCAAATCGGCAAAATCACGCTGGAAGTCGACCAGGATGAGTCGGAGGCTGAACGCCTGACCTTCCGCATTCTGGATACCGGAGAAGGCGTCACGTTGAATGAAGTCGATAACCTGCATTTCCCGTTCATCAATGACACGCAGGGCGATCGATATGGCAAGGCCAACCCGCTGGCGTTCTGGTTATGCGATCAGCTCGCCCGCAAGCTGGGCGGACACCTGAACATTAAAGCGCGGGAAGAACTTGGAACACGTTATATAGTCCATGTTAAAATGCCGCTGCACGATCAACATGCTGAAAGTGAAGAACGTTTGTTAGATGACGTCTGCATAATGGTTGATGTCACTTCTAATGACGTACGCAGCATTGTATTACGTCAGCTGGAGAACTGGGGCGCAACCTGCATCACGCCAGATGAACGGTTGAATAGTCAAGAATATGATCTCTTTTTAACAGATAATCCGTCTAATCTTACTGCCTCAGGCCTTCTTTTAAGCGATGATGAGTCTGGCGTGCGGAAAATTGGCCCTGGCCAGCTGCGCGTCAACTTTAATTTGAGCAATGCTATGCAGGAAGCTGTCCTCGAGCTGATAGAAGAGCAGCTGGCACAAGAAGAGATCCAGGAACTCCCCCTCGGCGGAGATGAAAACGCCGAACTTCATGCCAGTGGTTACTATGCACTCTTTGTAGACACAGTACCGGATGATGTTAAGAGGTTGTATACTGAGGCAGCAACCAGCGATTTCGCTGCGTTAGCCCAAACGGCCCATCGCCTGAAAGGCGTGTTTGCCATGCTTAATCTGGTACCCGGCAAGCAGTTATGTGAAGCGCTGGAACATCTTATTCAAGAGAAAGATGCTCCAGGTATAGAAAAATACATCAGCGACATTGACGATTACGTCAAGAGCTTGCTGTAGCAAGGTAGCCCAATACATGAACACTATGAACGTAATTATTGCCGATGACCACCCGATTGTACTGTTCGGTATTCGTAAATCACTTGAGCAAATCGAGTGGGTAAACGTTGTCGGCGAATTTGAAGACTCCACTGCACTGATCAACAATTTGCCTAAGTTAGATGCTCATGTGTTGATTACCGACCTCTCCATGCCGGGAGATAAATACGGTGACGGGATCACGTTAATTAAGTATATCAAGCGCCATTTCCCGAGCCTGTCGATTATCGTTCTGACGATGAACAATAACCCGGCAATCCTGAGCGCGGTACTGGATCTTGATATTGAAGGGATTGTCCTGAAGCAAGGTGCGCCAACCGATCTGCCAAAAGCGCTTGCCGCTCTGCAGAAAGGTAAGAAATTCACCCCGGAAAGCGTTTCTCGTCTGCTGGAAAAAATCAGCGCCAGCGGCTACGGTGACAAACGTCTGTCTCCGAAAGAGAGTGAAGTTCTGCGTCTGTTTGCCGAAGGTTTCCTGGTTACTGAAATCGCGAAAAAACTCAACCGCAGTATTAAAACCATCAGCAGCCAGAAAAAGTCGGCAATGATGAAACTCGGTGTGGAAAACGATATCGCACTGTTGAATTACCTCTCTTCCGTAACGCTGAGTCCCTCAGACAAAGAGTAATTCTTTTAGCACAAAAGTGCCTGATGGCACGCCGTTTATCAGGCCTACGAATGACACTGCGTGGTGCGTGTTCCGTAGGCCGGATAAGGCAAACGCCGCCATCCGGCATCTGTTATTCCCGCGCCTTCCTCACCCTTTCCGCATAGACGGTCAGCGTTTGCTTCAATACGTCCAACGTCACTGGCTTAGACAGACAGCTATCCATACCTGACTCAAGACAACGCTGCTTCTCTTCGGCCAGCGCGTTGGCCGTCACGCCGACAACCGGCAGCGTTAACCCTAGCTGGCGAATACGCTGCGTCAGGCGATAACCATCCATGTTCGGCATGTTGACGTCGCTCAGTACGATGTCGATATGGTTTTTACTCAGTACATTGAGTGCATCCACGCCGTCATTCGCGGTTTTACACTGGTATCCCAACGATCCCAACTGATCGGCCAGTAAACGTCGATTGATCGGATGATCGTCGACCACCAGAATCATCATGTCATCGTTCGTTGCCCCTACTTTATCCGGGGCTGGTAGTGCAGTGGAAAGCTCTTCACTGTTCAGCTCAACGCTGTAGATATGCGCCAGCAGCGCAGGCAGCTCGTGAGGTGATGCCACGCTGTGCACCCACTCCCCAGGCACTCTTTCCAGTGGAATACCGATATGACGGCGGCAGAAAATCACCGCGGCGCGTCCCTGCCATGCCTGGTCCAGCACATCGTCAGCAATTAGCAGGTCATCCGCATCCGGTTGTTGCCCCTCATAACGCAGCACTGTCATCCCGTTACGCGTCAGGCTGGATTCAACAAACTGATACAGCGACGCGTTACGCACCGCCAGCCAGCAACGCTTGCTGACAAGCCCATCGATACCTTTATTCAGTGGATACTGCGCGCCATAAAGCGGAATACGCAGCATAAACTGACTCCCCATTCCCGGTTCAGAATCGACGGAAATGTCTCCATCCATCATGCTGATCAGTTTTTCACAGATAGCCAAACCAAGCCCGGTTCCCTGGAAATTACGCTGGACGCCGGTTCCCACCTGGAAGAAAGGATCGAACAACCGGACGACCTCTTTGGCAGGGATCCCGACTCCGGTATCACGTACGCGAATACTGAGATAGTCGCCGTTACACTGCACGTGCAGCACAATGCAGCCGGTATCGGTAAACTTGATAGCATTACTCAACAGATTGGAAATTACCTGCTGTAAACGCATCGGGTCGCCATTGAGCGCCACCGGTACATTTGGGTCGATAAAGCAGTACAAGCCCAGTTGCTTGCGGACCACCAGCGGCAGATAGTTAGCCGTAATATGATTCATGACTTCACGCGGTGAAAACTCGCGCGGTTCAATCTTCAGCTGTTCAGATTCAATTTTCGAGAAATCGAGAATATCGCTGATAATTTTCAACAGCAGGCTGGAAGAGTTGTTCATCGCCGTCACCAGGCGATCCACCCCGTTGGGTAACTCTTTGGTTTGCAACAAATCGAGGTTACCGATAATACCGTACAGCGGCGTACGCAGCTCGTGGCTCACCGTCGCAAGGAACATCGATTTGGACTGGCTCGCCTGCTCCGCCGCCTGCGCCATCTCCTGCAACGACTCTTCCATTTTTACGCGCGCGCTGACGTCAACCAGCACGCAAATCGCTACGTTTTCATTACGATAGCGCGAGTGCACAAAGCTGATTTGCAGATTGGTATTGTTACTGGTCAGTACATCGACAAAATTGACCTGCTGGCCGCAGATAATTTGCGTCAACCGCTGCCGGTCTTCATGCGTCAGCATGTTGAGATAGGTGTGCGCCAGCTCATTACTCAGGATGTTAATGCCATCTATCGTACGCAGAATACAAATGCCAACCGGCGCGGAAGCCACGATTTTACGGTTAAACTGCTCGTGCTCTTCCAGGCGCTGAGCATCGCTTTCCGCCGGAATAAAAATACGTCGCTCATACATACGCGTGAGCATAAATAACGCCGCACCAACCAGCACATTCAGTAGGATCGCGTTCAGGATCATCATGCGGATCCGCTCCAGCACCAGGTCGACCGGAACGGAATACACAATGCTCAGCGATGAAGGGGGCAGGTTTTTCTTCAACACCAGATCGCGAAAACCTGGGGTATAACCAAACCAGGAGCGCTCCTGCATCCAGCGTGGTTCAGCCTTAATATTACCCTCAGGGCCGGTGAGCGAAATGAGCGCATGACCATTTTCATCAAGAATGGTCACGCCCATTGGCAAACTGCCAGGCGTGAAGAAGTTTTCCATTCGAATAGGTTGTTCGACGCCGAGCAGCGCTTGCAGACGATTGGCGAGATAAACCGGCGTCAGCGCATAGAAATACCCCACGCCCGGACGCGGCCCCTGGCTGATCCAGAACAAGTTGTTGCCGTTTTCGTCTTGCGTAGCATTGCGATACTTAATAATGCGCTCGTGTAGCGCCTTCAGCGCCTCGTCACGTTCAACCGGCATATCACGCAGGCCGAAATTAGCCATACAAAGGTTGTCGCTGCCGATCAGGAACACGCGATTCAAATCATAGGCGGCGGAAAAGTTGTCGCGCCAGTAGCGCATAAACCACGCCAGCGATTCCAGCGATCCCCGCCAGGCGTTGCCCATCACCGAGCAGTCGGAGTCGGCAAACAGCGGCTCAAAGTTTGGCACAACGGTTTTATCATCCCGCGACCGCAACGACATCACGCCGTTTTCCGCCGTTAAACGATTCTCAGCGATATATTTCAGCTCTTTAATTACATCAGAGGTGCGCTGAATGTAACGTTGGGCCTGATCGGAGCTGAGGTTAAGCTCCTGATGGATCTCAGATTCTCTCTGGTGCAGCGCATTCACGATGTAGAAAACGGAAGCGAACGCAATTAAAAACCAGATCAGGAGCGCCAGGGCCCTGAACAGGTAGCGTGAGACTTTTAGCGTTGAATGAACGGAAGCAAGGTATTTCAAAGGGGCGAAGCTCCGCCTCAGGGCATTAATAGAGTGTGGTTAAGGTAGCGGTAAATGTCTTTTGTCGCAATGCCATTAAAAAAAGGGCCGGATTTCTCCGGCCCCCTTATAACATCTCAATTACTCTTCAGCGTCGTCCGCTGCATCGTCATCGCTTTCCGCTTCAGGCGCGATATCCTCGTCCCCTTCAGCAGCACTGCCGTCGATGGAGTCGAGCTCTTCATCATCAACAGGTTCAGCCACGCGTTGCAGACCCACTACGTTTTCATCTTCCGCAGTACGGATGAGGATAACACCCTGGGTATTACGCCCTACTACGCTGATTTCCGACACGCGAGTACGCACCAGCGTACCTGCATCGGTGATCATCATGATCTGGTCGGTATCTTCAACCTGCACTGCGCCAACAACGGAACCGTTGCGCTCGGTGACTTTGATGGAGATAACGCCCTGGGTCGCACGAGACTTGGTCGGATACTCTTCCGCCGCCGTACGTTTACCGTAGCCGTTCTGGGTAACGGTCAGAATTGCGCCTTCACCGCGTGGAACGATCAGCGATACCACGCTGTCGCTTTCCGCCAGTTTGATACCACGTACGCCGGTCGCGGTACGACCCATTGCACGAACGGCATCTTCTTTAAAGCGCACAACTTTACCCGCGGCAGAGAACAGCATGACTTCGTCACTACCGGACGTCAGGTCAACGCCAATCAGTTCGTCGCCTTCGTTCAGGTTAACCGCAATGATACCGGCAGAACGCGGACGGCTGAACTCGGTCAGCGCCGTTTTCTTCACGGTACCGCTGGCGGTTGCCATGAAGACGTTAACACCCTCTTCGTACTCGCGTACCGGCAGAATTGCGGTGATACGCTCGTTCGCTTCCAGCGGCAGCAGGTTGACGATTGGACGTCCACGCGCTCCACGGCTCGCTTCCGGCAGCTGATAAACCTTCATCCAGTACAAACGACCACGGCTGGAGAAGCAGAGGATCGTATCATGGGTGTTAGCCACCAGCAGGCGGTCGATAAAGTCTTCTTCTTTAATACGTGCTGCAGATTTGCCTTTACCGCCACGACGCTGCGCTTCGTAATCGGTTAACGGCTGATATTTCACGTAACCCTGATGAGACAAGGTCACGACAACATCTTCCTGGCTAATCAGATCTTCGATGTTGATGTCAGCACTGTTCGCGGTGATTTCGGTACGACGTTCGTCGCCGAACTGCTCGCGAATCAGCTCCATCTCTTCACGGATAACTTCCATCAGACGATCGGCGCTGCCCAAAATGTGCAGCAGTTCAGCGATCTGCTCCAGCAGCTCTTTGTATTCGTCGAGCAGTTTTTCATGCTCAAGGCCAGTCAGTTTCTGCAGACGCAAATCCAGAATCGCCTGGGCCTGCTGTTCAGTCAGGTAGTACTGACCATCACGCACGCCAAATTCCGGCTCCAGCCACTCAGGACGCGCGGCGTCATCACCGGCACGTTCCAGCATGGCAGAAACGTTGCCCAGCTCCCACGAACGCGCGACCAGCGCTGCTTTCGCTTCTGCCGGAGTCGGCGCTCGGCGGATCAGTTCGATGATCGGATCGATGTTCGCCAGCGCAATCGCCAGTGCTTCAAGAATGTGTGCACGGTCGCGAGCTTTACGCAGTTCAAAGATAGTACGGCGGGTTACGACTTCACGGCGGTGACGTACGAACGCGGCGATAATATCTTTCAGGTTCATGATCTTCGGCTGACCATGGTGCAGAGCAACCATGTTGATACCGAAGGAAACCTGCAGTTGAGTCTGGGAGTAAAGGTTGTTCAGAACCACTTCCCCGACCGCGTCGCGTTTCACTTCAATCACGATGCGCATACCGTCTTTGTCAGACTCGTCACGCAGCGCGCTGATACCTTCAACGCGTTTGTCTTTTACCAGCTCGGCGATTTTCTCGATCAGGCGCGCTTTGTTCACCTGATACGGAATTTCATGGACGATGATGGTTTCGCGGCCAGTTTTGGCATCCGCTTCGACTTCTGCGCGTGCGCGAATGTACACTTTGCCACGGCCGGTACGGTAGGCTTCTTCGATACCACGACGACCATTGATGATCGCGGCGGTCGGGAAGTCCGGACCCGGAATATGTTCCATCAGCCCTTCAATGCTGATGTCTTCATCGTCAATGTATGCCAGACAGCCGTTGATCACTTCCGTCAGGTTGTGCGGCGGAATGTTGGTTGCCATACCTACCGCGATACCGGACGAACCGTTCACCAGCAGGTTAGGAATTTTGGTCGGCATGACGTCAGGAATTTGTTCGGTGCCGTCGTAGTTATCGACGAAATCAACCGTTTCTTTTTCCAGGTCAGCCATCAGCTCATGGGCGATTTTCGACATACGGATTTCCGTATAACGCATCGCCGCTGCGGAGTCGCCATCGACAGAACCAAAGTTACCCTGACCATCTACCAGCATGTAACGCAAGGAGAATGGCTGCGCCATACGAACAATGGTGTCGTAAACGGCGGTATCACCATGAGGGTGGTATTTACCGATTACGTCACCAACGACACGGGCAGATTTTTTATAGGCTTTATTCCAGTCGTTGCCCAATACGTTCATGGCGTAAAGTACGCGACGGTGAACCGGCTTCAGGCCATCTCGGACGTCTGGCAGCGCACGGCCAACAATGACCGACATCGCATAATCCAGATACGAGCTCTTCAGCTCTTCCTCAATGTTGACCGGTGTAATTTCTCTCGCAAGGTCGCTCATCTAACCGCTATCCCTCTACTGTATCCCGGATTCAAAGGTCGCAAATTATAACACATTCGCACAGATTCAGGTAAATGGATTCCCCCAGACAGAGGCTTTATTCATCCCGCCAGGCTGATATACTCATTTGCATCGCAAATTTAGGAGTAGAAGCCCCAATGAATGCCGAAAAACCCCCGGTAACTCACAACGTTGACCATGAAGAAATTGCCAAGTTTGAAGCAGTCGCGTCACGCTGGTGGGATCTTGAGGGTGAATTTAAGCCACTGCACCGTATTAACCCACTGCGTCTGGGCTATATTACTGAGCGCTCAGGCGGCCTGTTTGGTAAAAAGGTACTCGACGTCGGCTGCGGCGGCGGCATTCTGGCGGAAAGCATGGCGCGCGAAGGCGCAACCGTCACCGGGCTGGACATGGGTTTTGAACCGTTACAGGTAGCAAAACTTCATGCGCTGGAGAGCGGCATCCAGGTGGAATACGTACAAGAAACCGTTGAAGAACACGCGGAAAAACATGCGCATCAGTACGACGTTGTGACCTGCATGGAAATGTTAGAACACGTGCCGGACCCGCAGTCGGTGGTCAGGGCCTGCGCCAGACTGGTCAAACCGGGCGGCGAAGTGTTTTTCTCCACGCTTAATCGTAACGGCAAATCCTGGCTGATGGCCGTAGTTGGAGCGGAATATGTTTTGCGTATGGTGCCAAAAGGCACCCATGATGTGAAAAAATTCATTAAGCCCGCTGAACTGTTGGAGTGGGTTGACCAGACCGTGCTGAAAGAGCGTCATATGACCGGCCTGCACTACAACCCGATCACCAACAGCTTTAAACTCGGCCCAGGGGTTGATGTGAATTATATGGTGCACACTACCGCCAGGGTTGATTAACCTCTCCTGTAGGCCGGATAAGGCGTCAACGCCGCTATCCGGCATGCTCACGCGAACAATGCCTGATGACGCTCCGCTTATCAGGCTTACAAATCCTGTGCCAGATCATAAGAACTTTCTTCGCCTTAGATGAAGAAATCAGCACTCGATCAAATTTTCTATTTTTTTTCTCAATTATTGACATCCTCGCCAGGCCTTATAAGACGCGCACTTAGCGATTATTACCCTTTTGCAACCTCAATTTAACCTCAAAATCAACTCTTGTACTGAAAAGAATCCCTACTAGAATACTCACCATATAGCGTCTACTTTATCAAACAACCCCTACATATAGTATTTATCCACAGACTTAGTCACAACATGACTTTGTGGATAATATGGGGGATATTTTTTCTTTCACGGACAGGTAAAAAACCACATGAATCAGAGTCTGCTGGTGACAAAGCGTGATGGTAGTACAGAGCGCATCAATCTCGACAAAATCCACCGAGTTCTGGATTGGGCGGCAGAAGGACTGAATAACGTATCGATTTCTCAGGTCGAGCTGCGCTCCCACATTCAGTTTTATGACGGTATCAAGACCTCCGATATCCATGAAACGATCATTAAAGCTGCCGCCGATCTGATCTCCCGCGAAGCGCCAGATTATCAGTACCTGGCTGCTCGCCTGGCAATTTTCCATCTGCGCAAAAAAGCCTACGGCGAGTTTGAACCGCCGAAACTGTTCGACCATGTCGTGAAAATGGTTGAAATGGGCAAATACGACAATCATCTGCTGGAAGACTACACGGAAGAAGAGTTCAAGCAGATGGACTCGTTCATCGTACACGACCGGGATATGACCTTCTCCTACGCGGCGGTAAAGCAGTTAGAAGGCAAATACCTGGTACAAAACCGTGTTACCGGTGAGATTTATGAAAGCGCGCAGTTCCTCTACATACTGGTAGCGGCCTGCCTGTTCTCTAACTATCCACGCGAAACACGTCTGCAATATGTAAAACGTTTCTACGACGCCGTTTCTACGTTTAAAATTTCGCTGCCTACGCCGATTATGTCCGGCGTGCGCACCCCTACTCGTCAGTTCAGCTCCTGCGTGCTGATCGAGTGCGGCGACAGCCTGGATTCCATCAACGCCACCTCCAGCGCGATTGTGAAATACGTTTCTCAGCGCGCCGGTATCGGTATCAACGCCGGTCGCATCCGCGCACTGGGCAGCCCGATCCGCGGCGGTGAAGCGTTCCACACCGGCTGTATTCCGTTCTACAAGCACTTCCAGACTGCGGTGAAATCCTGTTCCCAGGGTGGCGTACGTGGCGGTGCAGCCACGCTGTTTTACCCAATGTGGCACCTGGAAGTTGAAAGCCTGCTGGTCCTGAAAAACAACCGTGGCGTTGAAGGCAACCGCGTGCGTCACATGGACTACGGCGTACAGATCAACAAACTGATGTACACCCGTCTGCTGAAAGGCGGCGATATCACGCTGTTCAGCCCGTCCGACGTCCCGGGCCTGTATGATGCGTTCTTCGCCGACCAGGACGAGTTTGAACGTCTGTACACCAAATATGAAAACGACGACAGCATTCGCAAGCAACGCGTGAAAGCAGTCGAACTGTTCTCCCTGATGATGCAGGAACGTGCCTCTACCGGCCGCATCTACATCCAGAACGTTGACCACTGCAACACCCACAGCCCGTTTGATCCGGTTGTCGCGCCGGTGCGCCAGTCAAACCTGTGCCTGGAAATCGCCCTGCCGACCAAACCGCTGACCGACGTTAACGACGAAAACGGCGAAATTGCGCTGTGTACGCTGTCCGCATTTAACCTCGGCGCTATCAATAGCCTGGACGAGCTGGAAGAGCTGGCCGTACTGGCGGTGCGCGCGCTGGATGCGCTGCTCGATTACCAGGACTATCCAATTCCTGCCGCCAAACGCGGCGCGATGGGCCGTCGTACGCTGGGTATTGGCGTGATCAACTACGCCTACTGGCTGGCGAAAAACGGTAAGCGTTATTCTGACGGCAGCGCGAACAACCTGACTCACAAAACCTTTGAAGCCATTCAGTATTACCTGCTGAAAGCCTCTAACGAGCTGGCAAAAGAGCAAGGCGCGTGCCCGTGGTTTAACGAAACAACTTACTCCCAGGGCATTCTGCCGATCGATACCTATAAAAAGGATCTCGATGCTATTGCCAACGAGCCGCTGCATCTGGACTGGGAACAGCTGCGTGAATCCATCAAGACGCACGGTCTGCGTAACTCCACGCTGTCTGCGCTGATGCCGTCCGAGACCTCTTCGCAGATCTCCAACGCCACCAACGGTATTGAACCGCCGCGCGGCTACGTGAGCATCAAAGCGTCGAAAGACGGTATTCTGCGCCAGGTCGTGCCGGACTACGAACACCTGCACGACGCGTACGAACTGCTGTGGGAAATGCCAAACAACGACGGCTATCTGCAGCTGGTAGGTATCATGCAGAAATTTATCGATCAGTCGATTTCCGCCAACACCAACTACGATCCGTCACGTTTCCCGTCCGGAAAAGTGCCGATGCAGCAGTTGCTGAAAGACCTGCTCACCGCCTACAAATTTGGTGTTAAAACGCTGTATTATCAGAACACCCGTGACGGTGCGGAAGATTCTCAGGACGATCTGGTGCCGTCCATTCAGGACGACGGCTGCGAAAGCGGCGCATGTAAGATCTGATGAATGTTGCCGGGTGGCGCTACGCTTACCCGGCCTACGATTGCACGGTTTGTAGGCCGGATAAGGTTTTTATACCGCATCCGGCGCTCATCCCACAAAGGATTCACATCAATGGCATACACCACTTTTTCACAGACGAAAAATAACCAACTTCTGGAGCCGATGTTCTTCGGCCAGCCGGTGAACGTCGCCCGCTACGATCAGCAAAAATATGACATCTTCGAAAAGCTGATCGAAAAGCAGCTCTCTTTCTTCTGGCGTCCGGAAGAGGTCGATGTTTCTCGCGATCGCATCGACTTCCAGGCGCTGCCGGAACATGAAAAGCATATCTTCATCAGCAACCTTAAGTATCAGACGCTGCTGGACTCCATTCAGGGACGCAGCCCAAACGTAGCGCTGCTGCCGTTAATCTCGATCCCTGAGCTGGAAACCTGGGTGGAAACGTGGGCGTTTTCTGAGACGATCCACTCCCGTTCTTATACTCATATTATTCGTAACATTGTGAACGATCCGGCGGTGGTGTTTGACGATATCGTCACCAACGAACAGATCCAGAAACGCGCGGAAGGCATTTCCAGCTACTACGACGAATTGATCGAGATGACCAGCTACTGGCATTTGCTGGGCGTTGGCACACATACGGTCAACGGTAAAACGGTTGTCGTTAACCTGCGTGAGCTGAAGAAGAAGCTGTACCTGTGCCTGATGAGCGTTAACGCGCTGGAAGCCATTCGCTTCTACGTCAGCTTCGCCTGCTCCTTCGCCTTCGCTGAACGTGAACTGATGGAAGGCAACGCGAAAATTATTCGTCTGATCGCCCGTGATGAAGCGCTGCACCTGACCGGTACCCAGCATATGCTGAATCTGCTGCGCAGCGGCGTGGACGATCCGGAAATGGCGGAAATTGCCGAAGAGTGCAAACAAGAGTGCTACGACCTGTTCGTCCAGGCCGCGCTGCAGGAAAAAGAGTGGGCAGATTATCTGTTCCGTGACGGCTCAATGATTGGCCTGAACAAAGATATCCTGTGCCAGTACGTTGAGTACATCACCAACATTCGTATGCAGGCTGTCGGGCTCGATTTGCCGTTCCAGACGCGCTCTAACCCAATCCCATGGATCAACACTTGGCTGGTGTCTGATAACGTGCAGGTTGCGCCGCAGGAAGTGGAAGTCAGCTCCTATCTGGTTGGGCAGATTGACTCGGAAGTTGATACTGACGATCTGAGTAACTTCCAGCTCTGATGGGCCGCGTTACTCTGCGCATCTCTGGCACACAGTTGCTGTGCCAGGATGAACACCCTTCCCTGCTTGCTGCGCTCGAATCGCACAATGTCGAAGTAGAATATCAGTGCCGTGCAGGTTATTGCGGCTCCTGTCGTACCCGCCTGGTAGCGGGACAGATCGACTGGATTGCCGAACCTCTGGCCTTCATTCAACCAGGTGAAATTTTGCCCTGCTGCTGTCGGGCAAACGGCGATATTGAAATAGAAATGTAGCGCATCGTGGGGAAAAATCGTTACTGACAAAAGAGCCGCCGGTGAACGGCAGCTCTTTATTTCTCCTGCAGGCAAGTATGAAAACGTTGACAGCAGACGGCCTTATCTAGCGGTTTATAACGTTTCATCCTATAAGGCCCGTGACCGGAGGTGCGTCACAGGCCTTGTGCCATTACTCTTTATTCAGGAACTTCACTGCTTTGTCGGGGAAGTCGGTGAACAGCCCGTCAACGCCCGCCTTGTTATACATAATGTCATACAGCTGGTTTACGTCAGTAGTGTAATCCGGTAGCTGATCGGCACGAACGGTATAAGGATGCACCACCATCTTGTTCTGATGCGCATCCTGTACCATGCCAGTTAACAAGATATTGCCTTTCTTCGACTTCTCATCAACCAGCATGTGGTAGTCCGGCCCAATGCCGTCCGCATACTGCGCAACCTGCTTCATGGCACCCGGTTTAAACATCCAGTCGTAGTTGTAATTAACCCAACTGCCGTCCGGCTTTTTCTCCTGTGTTTCATTCCAGTCAGTGTACGCAATCAACTGTACCAGATTGAGATCCATCCCCATCTTCGGTTCCAGCTCATTCTTAATGCGCTTTAACTCTGCGACATCAAAACACTGCAGATAGACCTTGTCGTTCTTGTCGGTATACCCGTACTTTTTCAGTACTTCCAGCGTTTTAGCCGCAATGTCCTTCCCTTCCTGATGATGGAACCACGGTGCTTTCATTTCCGGATAAATACCGATGTTTTTACCGGTTGAATGATTTAATCCCTGAACAAACTCAATCTCTTCTTCGAAAGTGTGTACGCGGAAGTCAGATTTACCCATCGGGAAACGCCCTGGGTAGGTCTGGACCTTTTTGCCATTTTCGATATCAAAACCTTCGGTAAATTTCAGCGATTTAATCTCATCCAGCGTAAAGTCGATAGCGTAATAACGCCCGTCTTTACGCGCGCGATCCGGGAAACGCTCGGCAACATCGGTGACGCGGTCAAGATAGTGGTCATGCAGGACGACCAGATGGTCGTCCTTGGTCATCACCAAATCCTGTTCCAGGTAATCTGCGCCCTGAGCATAGGCCATCGCTTTCGCAGGCAGCGTATGCTCCGGTAGATAACCGCTGGCGCCACGGTGCGCAATCACGATTTTATCAGCGGCAACCGCTGCGCTGCTAACCACCATACCTGCCAGCATTAGCGCCACGCTGAGACTTTTCAATGTGGTTTTCATCTATTAGCCCCCGTTACGCTTCAGTAACATCTCTTCGTGATGACGTTTTTCGCCAATCATAACGACCACCAGCAGAATTACCGCCAGCACGCTACCGCCAATCATCACCATAAAGCCGCCGTCCCAACCGAAGAAGTCAACGGTGTAGCCGACAATGGCGCTCGCCGCCACAGAACCGCCGAGATAACCGAACAGTCCGGTGAAGCCTGCCGCCGTACCCGCCGCTTTTTTCGGCGCCAGTTCCAGCGCGTGCAGACCAATCAGCATGACCGGGCCGTAGATCAGGAAGCCGATGATAATCATACAAGCCATATCAACGTTCGGATTTCCTGCCGGGTTCATCCAGTAAACGATGGTCGCAATCGTCACCAGCGTCATAAAGAACACGCCGGTCGCACCACGGTTGCCACGGAAGACTTTATCCGACATCCAGCCACACAGCAGCGTGCCCGGAATACCCGCATATTCATACAGGAAGTAGGCCCAGGAAGATTTATCCAGTGCGAAATGCTTCACTTCTTTCAGATAGGTCGGTGACCAGTCGAGGATGCCGTAGCGCAGCAGATAAACAAACACGTTGGCGATAGCGATGTACCACAACAGTTTGTTCGGCAGTACGTATTGCATGAAGATCTGCTTCGCAGTCAGCTCTTCTTCCGCTTTCTCGTTGTAATCGTCCGGGTAGTCGTTCTTGTACTCTTCGATAGGCGGCAGGCCACAGGATTGCGGCGTGTCACGCATCAGAGCAAAAGCAAACAGCGCGACGACGATCGCACCGAAAGCAGGCATGTACAGTGCCGCTTTCCAGTCATTAAACCAGGCCATACCCAGCAGGAACAACAGAGGAGGCAGACCGCCGCCCACGTTGTGCGCACAGTTCCAGACGGAAACTATGCCCCCACGCTCTTTCTGCGACCACCAGTGCACCATGGTACGACCACACGGCGGCCACCCCATTCCCTGGAACCATCCGCAGAGGAACAGCAGCACAAACATAATCGCAATGCTCGACGTCGCCCACGGCACAAAGCCCATGAACAACATCACAGCGGCGGCCAGTATCAGACCCGCTGGCAGGAAAACGCGCGGATTCGAGCGATCCGAGACGGATCCCATGATGAATTTCGAAAATCCATAAGCAATGGAGATACCGGACAAGGCAAAACCCAGATCGCCACGCGAAAAGCCTTGCTCAACCAGATACGGCATCGCAAGGGCAAAGTTCTTACGTACCAGATAGTACGCGGCATAACCAAAAAATATCCCCAGAAAAATCTGCCAACGTAATCGACGATATGTCGGGTCGATCTCCGCTGCAGGCAAACGCGCCGTGTGTGACGCTGGTTTAAAAATGCTCAACATAGTGTAGCCTCCGTGGCCGTCTTTCATTCGAAGTAAACACTGCAGTTCGTCATTACTACCCTACCGCTCCCAGTGTGGCCGCGATGTTAAGGAAAGATACATAACAAAAATGTGAAACGCAGCACATATTGTTACAGATTTATGACAAATGTTCATAAAAGCGCATGAAATCACGTTTCATTTTCGAATAATGAGCGATTATGCGCGAAATCAAACAATCCATGTTTTTTATGTGGCTAAATGATAAAAAACGAACTGTGAGGAAAAACAATGAAAACTCGCGACTCGCAAACAAGTGACGTGATTATCATTGGTGGAGGAGCAACTGGTGCAGGGATCGCACGTGATTGTGCGCTGCGCGGGTTGCGCGTCATCTTAGTGGAGCGCCACGATATCGCCACAGGGGCGACCGGACGTAACCACGGCCTGCTGCACAGCGGTGCGCGCTACGCCGTCACCGATGCTGAATCTGCCCGTGAGTGCATCAGCGAAAACCAAATTCTGAAACGTATCGCCCGTCATTGCGTTGAGCCGACGGACGGTCTGTTTATTACCCTGCCGGAGGATGAGCTCTCCTTTCAGGCTACCTTTATTAGCGCCTGTGAAGAGGCCGGTATTCGCGCAGAAGCGATCGACCCTCAGCAGGCCCGCATTATTGAACCCTCCGTTAACCCACAGCTGATTGGTGCGGTAAAAGTGCCGGACGGCACGGTTGACCCTTTCCGCTTAACCGCCGCCAACATGCTGGATGCGCGTGAGCATGGCGCGGTTATCTTAACGGCGCATGAAGTGACGGGACTGATTCGCGAAGGGGCAACGGTTTGCGGCGTTAACGTGCGTAACCATCTTACGGGTGAGATGCAGTCCCTGCATGCGCCAGTAGTGGTCAACGCCGCCGGGATCTGGGGCCAGCGCATCGCGGAATATGCCGATCTGAGCATCCGTATGTTTCCGGCCAAAGGTTCACTGCTGATTATGGATCATCGTATTAACCAGCATGTCATCAACCGCTGCCGTAAGCCGTCTGACGCCGATATTCTGGTGCCCGGTGATACCATTTCGCTAATCGGTACTACCTCGCAGCACATTGATTACGACGATATAGACAGCAACCGCGTCACCGCAGAAGAGGTCGATATTCTGCTGCGTGAAGGTGAGAAACTGGCGCCGATTATGGCGAAAACGCGCATTTTACGCGCCTACTCAGGTGTGCGTCCGCTGGTGGCCAGTGACGACGATCCAAGTGGACGTAACGTCAGCCGCGGAATTGTGCTGTTCGATCATGCAGAGCGTGACGGACTGGACGGATTTATCACCATTACCGGCGGCAAACTGATGACCTACCGCCTGATGGCGGAATGGGCTACCGATGCGGTTTGCCGTAAGCTGGGTAATACCCAACCTTGTACAACGGCAGACACCGCGCTGCCTGGCTCACAGGATTCTACCGAGCATACGCTTAAACGCGTGATCTCGTTGCCCGCACCACTGCGCGGCTCGGCGGTCTACCGCCACGGCGATCGCACCCCTGCGTGGCTTAGTGAAGGTCGTCAACACCGCAGCCTGGTCTGTGAATGCGAAGCGGTCACTGCAGGCGAAGTGCAATACGCCGTCGAAAATTTAACCGTCAACAGTCTGCTGGATTTGCGTCGCCGTACCCGTGTTGGAATGGGGACCTGCCAGGGCGAATTATGTGCCTGTCGCGCCGCAGGTTTGCTGCAACGTTTTAATGTCACCACCGCCGCGCAATCTATCACCCAGCTTTCCGATTTCCTCAACGAGCGCTGGAAAGGCGTGCAGCCTATCGCCTGGGGAGATGCGCTGCGCGAAAGCGAATTCACGCGCTGGGTCTATCAGGGATTGTGCGGTCTGGAAAAGGAGCACCAGGATGAAATTTGATACCGTCATTATCGGCGGCGGTCTGGCCGGACTGCTGTGCGGCCTGCAACTGCAAAAAAGCGGTTTACGCTGCACGATTGTCACGCGCGGCCAAAGTGCCCTGCATTTTTCCTCCGGCTCACTGGATTTGCTCAGTAACTTACCCGATGGCCAACCGGTGACCGATATAGAAGCGGGCCTGAATGCGCTGCGCACTCAGGCACCAGCGCATCCGTATAGCACCATCGGAACCCACAACGTTCTGGAACTGGCCCAGCAGGCGCAAAATCTGCTGGAAGAATGCGGGACCCATTTGCAGGGCAAGGTACATCAGTCACATCAACGCGTAACCCCGCTGGGAACACTGCGCTCAACCTGGTTAAGTTCCCCGGAAGTTCCGGTCTGGCCGCTGCCCGCGCAGCGTATCTGCGTGGTAGGTATTAGCGGCTTACTGGATTTCCAGGCGCATCTGGCCGCGGCCTCACTGCGTCAACGCAATCTCAGCGTCGAGACGGCAGAAATCGACCTGCCTGAGCTGGACGTCCTGCGTGATAACCCAACCGAGTTTCGCGCCGTCAATATAGCGCGCCTGCTGGATAACGAAGATAAATGGTCACTACTCTATGACGCTTTATTACCGGTCGCAAAAACCTGCGACATGATAATCATGCCAGCCTGCTTCGGTCTGGCAGATGAACGACTCTGGCAGTGGCTTAACGAGCGCCTCCCCTGCTCGCTGTCGCTGCTACCGACACTACCGCCTTCGGTTCTGGGTATGCGTTTACACAACAAATTGCAGCGCAAGTTTGTGCGTCAGGGCGGCGTCTGGATGCCGGGTGATGAAGTGAAGAAAATCACCTGTCAGGATGGCGTGGTCAGCGAAATCTGGACCCGTAATCATGCCGATATTCCTTTGCGACCACGCTTCGCCGTGCTCGCCAGCGGCAGCTTCTTCAGCAGTGGACTGGTCGCCACGCGTGAGGCTATCTATGAACCGATCCTCGGGCTGGATGTACAGCAAACCGCCACCCGCGCCGAGTGGTATCAGCGTGACGTCTTCGACCCACAACCATGGCAACAGTTTGGCGTCACAACCGATGCTACGCTGCGCCCGTCGCTGGCAGGAAAAACGATAGAGAACATGTATGCCATCGGTTCCGTTCTCGGCGGATTCGACCCTATCGCCCAGGGTTGCGGAGGCGGCGTGTGCGCTGTCAGCGCTTTACATGCCGCACATCATATTGCGAAACGTGCAGGAGGCCAGCAATGAGCGACACACGTTTTGAAAGTTGTATCAAATGCACGGTGTGCACCACGGCCTGCCCGGTAAGTCGCGTCAATCCGAACTACCCTGGTCCTAAACAGGCCGGCCCGGACGGTGAGCGTCTGCGCCTGAAAGATGGCGCGTTATATGACGATGCGCTGAAATACTGCATTAACTGTAAGCGTTGTGAAGTAGCTTGCCCGTCAGACGTGAAAATTGGCGATATCATCCAGCGCGCGCGCGCCAAATACGACACTACACGTCCGTCGTTACGTAACTTTGTCCTGAGCCATACCGATTTGATGGGTAGCGTATCCACCCCCTTCGCCCCGATAGTGAATACCGCCACCTCGCTAAAACCGGTGCGTCAGCTGCTGGATTACGCGCTAAAAATCGATCATCGCCGTACGCTGCCGAAGTACTCCTTTGGTACTTTCCGCCGCTGGTATCGCAGCGTTGCCGCACAGCAGGCGCAGTATCCGGATCAAGTCGCCTTTTTCCATGGCTGTTTTGTGAATTACAACCATCCCCAGCTCGGCAAAGATCTGATCAAGGTGTTGAACGCGATGGGAACCGGGGTGCAACTGCTGAGCAAAGAGAAATGCTGCGGCGTGCCGCTGATTGCCAACGGCTTTACCGATAAAGCGCGTAAGCAGGCGGTGAGCAACGTGGCTTCGCTTAGGGAAGCGATTGATGGCAAGGGCATTCCGGTGATCGCCACCTCATCCACCTGCACCTTTGCGCTGCGTGATGAATATCCGGAAGTGCTGGATGTCGATAACTCAGGCCTGCGCGAGCACATTGAACTGGCAACCCGCTGGCTGTGGCGCAAGCTGGATGAAGGCAAAACGCTACCGTTGAAAACGCTGCCGCTGAAGGTGGTCTATCACACGCCATGCCACATGGAGAAAATGGGCTGGACGCTCTACACGCTGGAACTGCTACGGCAAATTCCAGGTCTGGAACTAACGGTGCTGGACTCGCAGTGCTGCGGGATTGCCGGGACATACGGCTTTAAAAAGGAAAACTACCCGACATCGCAATCCATTGGCGCACCGTTATTCCGCCAGATTGAAGAAAGCGGCGCTGATATCGTCGTCACCGACTGCGAAACCTGTAAATGGCAGATTGAGATGTCTACCAGTAAGCGTTGCGAACATCCCATCACCCTGCTTGCCAAAGCGTTAGGTTAACTCTGTTGCCCGGTGGCGTCCTGCTTACCGGGCATTTTTGCGCATCATGTTCCGCTTAACTGAATACGTTGCAATTGGACGTATTTATCTCTGATTCATCTACGCAAAGCCCCCATTCTCCACATGCAACGCATGTTAGAAGCGGATACCGTCACGCCATCTTCTCTTTCTGGTGACGGACTACCATGGCTAAATCCACCACACCTACACCGCACGATGCGGTTTTTAAAAAGATAATGTCTTACCCCGAGATGGCTCGGGATTTTCTGGATATTCACCTCCCTGTCGCATTACGTGAGATATGCGATATGCAAACGCTGAAGCTGGAGTCCACCAGTTTTATCGAACAGGATCTCCGTGCTTACTACTCAGACGTATTGTGGTCACTAAAAACACGCGAAGGTCAGGGGTATATCTATTGTGTTATCGAACATCAGAGTACCGCGGTACAGCACATGGCATTTCGCCTGATGCGTTATGCCACTGCTGCGATGCAGCATCATCTTGATGCCGGGCATAAAACGCTGCCGCTGGTGATCCCCATGCTGTTTTATCACGGTCAACAAAGTCCCTATCCCTGGTCGCTCAACTGGCTGGATGAATTTGATAATCCGCAACTGGCGCGCCAACTGTATTCAGAGGCTTTTCCGCTGGTCGACATTACCGTAATACCTGACGATGAAATCGCACAACATCAGGGGATTGCGCTGCTTGAGTTGATGCAAAAACATATCCGCGATCGTGATTTAATGGGGTTAGTGGACCGACTGGTCTCGCTATTAGTTACAAGTACCGCTAATGACAGCCAGCTACAAACGCTATTTAATTATCTGCTACGGTACGGTGACGCTTCTCACGTCAGCGGATTTATCCATGAAGTTGCCGAACGTTCCCCACATAACAAGGAGAGGTTAATGACAATAGCAGAGAGGCTGAAACAGGAAGGTCACCACAATGGGCTGCAACAAGGAATTGAACAAGGGATACAACAAGGATTAGCGCAAGGAGTACGCAAAGGTACACAAGAAGAAGCCTTGCGCATCGCGCGCATGATGCTGGAAAATGGAATTGATAGAGATTTGATTCGGTTAATTACTGGGTTATTGCCTGACGATGTCACCAAATGAGTCAGACAGGGAAGGTTTGTAGCCTTCCCTATCAATCATTAAATCGTGAGCGACTCAACGACTTCGATCCAGCCGTGCTCGCTGGCAACATCCTGGCCGTTGAGCCAACGGCGCAGCATATTGAGGGCCATCATCGCGCACACTTCCTGGCGAATCGGCAAGCTGTAGCGATTAGCGTTCAACCGTACGCGTAAGGCATGCGTCCCGTTAGGCGTGGCCAACGCAAAGTTAATATGTTCGTTTTCGAAAGCCGATATCGCCAGTGCCAGCCCGGCATAGTGATTGCCTCGTCGCTCGGTTACCCAATGCGCCGTTTGCGCCAGCGTTTCTTCCTGGGGAGGCACCACTTCACTTGCCAACAAAGGAGCATTTGCACGCGAAAGCTGTAGCGCCACCAGGCCACCGGTGAATTGTTCGCTCAGCGTCAGGCTGTATTGTCGTTCCTGCAATGTGCGGGCGATTTGCGCGGGTAAACCTTCCGTACCTTCGAAAATCATATTCTGCCCGGCAACCCGCTTAACTTCGGGCCACAGCGCCAGCATCGCTTCGCGTTGGGAATCCGGTCCGGTCAGCTTCAGCTCAATAATCGGCATTGAGGAGCGGTAGCCCATTGTCACTCCCGGAGGCAATGGCAGCGGATCCAGGCTTTGCGCCAGATCGCTTTCTGAACGACCAAAAGTGGTTAATCGCAGACATAGCGGAGGTTGAGACAGCGAAAAACGCTCACGCAAACGCGGCAGGATCTCATGCTCAACCATGACTTTAAATTCAGATGGTACACCCGGCGTAAAGAACATCAGGCAGCGATTAAGCTTCAGGGCAAACCCGCACGCGGTCCCCACCGGATTATTGATAAACTCCGCGCTGGCAGGAAGTTCAGCCTGTTTGCGGTTGCTCGGCGCCATTACGCGTCCACGATCGCGGAAATAACGCTCCATCTCGGCGAGCCATGCTTCATGCAGCACCAGCCCTTCGCCTTTTGCCGTTGCCGCCGCCAGCGCGCTCAAGTCATCGCTGGTTGGCCCCAGACCGCCGTTAACGATCAGTACATCGGCATGTTCGCTACGCTCACGCAAGACGGCGACCAAATCGTTAAGATTGTCACCTACCGTGTTGCGACGCGTTAGCGGTAAACCCTGATTAAAGAAAAAATCGGCCAGCCAGGCGGCATTGGTGTCGACGATTTGTCCGTGCAACACTTCATCCCCGGTGGATAACATCTCCACGTTTAACATCGTGTTCTCCTGCTTTTATGATGAAAACACTATAACGCATGGAGGGGGGAAGGCGCGACTGAACGCCGCGCCAGAAATATCAGAAGCTGGCATTAACCCCAACGTACGGGCCGTCAGCAATCGCATTATCACGGTTGCCGTCTTTACCCGCCAGGTTCAGATAGCGATAGCCGGCTTCAATGCTCAGCGGGCGCAGGATAGTCAGACGCGCACCGGCATTCGCTTCTTCATAGCTGTCGATACCGCTGGAAAGCGAATCCGGCGAGTAATAGTACTCACCAAACAGACGAATGCTGTCGCCGATCGGCCACTGCAGACCGCCACCTACCGCCGCCGCATAACCTTCATCACCATCGTTTGGATTGATATAAACGCCTTTACCGCCAACGGTCGCTAACAGTGGACCCAGTGGGATATTCAGACCCAGGCCCAGTCCGGCAACATCACCGTCGTCATCGTTATGCATCCAGTTACCGCTGACAGCCAGACCGGTGGTCTCAGTACCCATACCGAAACCCAGGTTGGTGTAGTCTTCGCCCGCCTGGCCGCTGATGCTAATCGCGCTCGCCGACGCGGAAAAAAACAGCATTCCGGCAAAACCCAACATTAAACTTTTTTTCATTTTCTATCCTTTCCAGCAAGAATCAAAACATAGCCCCAAAACCGGTGAATTGTACTGTCAGATGACGAGGAATCAATGAGCTAAAAAAGCGATGCAACGACATATTGTAACTAAATACTACTCAGAAGATGTGGATAAGGTTAAATTCTTGTGTCATTTATACATGTGAACGTAGCAAATGGCCGTTTTCAACAAACATCCTGTTTTCCCAGCCAAAGTGGCGTTATTCATTGATGAAGCATTTTTTCTAGCGTCAGCAAAAGGTAAGATGCGTGCATGATGGAATTTTTTTCTACCTCCCCTAAAGGACTGAACTTATGCGCCAAAGAACGATTGTTTGCCCATTAATTGAAAACGATGGCTGTTATTTGCTGTGCAAAATGGCTGACGACCGCGGTGTGTTTCCCGGTCAGTGGGCGCTGTCTGGCGGCGGTGTTGAACCAGGCGAACGCATCGAAGAAGCTTTGCGCCGGGAAGTGAGAGAAGAACTGGGTGAACAGTTGGTGTTATCAGAAATTACGCCATGGACCTTTAGTGACGATATTCGTACCAAAACTTATGCCGATGGCAGCCAGGAAGAGATTTATATGATTTATCTCATCTTCGATTGTGTGGCGGCGAATCGCGAAGTGAACATTAACGAAGAGTTCCAGGCATTCGCCTGGGTTAAAGCGGAAGATCTCCGCACCTACGACTTAAATATCGCCACGCGTAAAACGTTAACTTTGAAAGGGTTACTGTAAATCCCACAAGTTTAAACGTAATATAAACAATGTGCACAATAGCGGTATTGTTCTCAGCATTCAGCAACAGAGGTCATTACCGCCATGAAGACTAAAAACACTTTATATTCAAACAAATAAATCACCGCTCCCTCTTTTTATCTTTGAATTTCAAACCTTAAACTCTTAAGGATAAATTAACCTTCAGTCATTAACCTTTGAAGCCTGATTAAATAATTAACGCCCCCTGTTTATCACGAAAAATAAAACTTCGGTGGCGTTAAATGGCTTGAAGGAATAATGATGTCTGACTTTTTGCCTTTCTCTCGCCCGACCATGGGCGCTGAAGAACTTGCCGCTGTGAAGACGGTTCTGGACTCTGGATGGATAACCACCGGCCCGAAAAACCAACAACTGGAAGAAGCATTCTGTCAGCTCACCGGAAATCAGCACGCCGTCGCCGTCTGCTCCGCTACGGCAGGGATGCACATCACGTTGATGGCGCTGGGCATAGGCGCAGGCGATGAGGTCATTACGCCGTCAATGACATGGGTTTCGACCCTCAACATGATTGTTTTGCTGGGTGCGGCGCCGGTCATGATCGACGTCGACCGCGATACGCTGATGGTCACGCCGGAGCAAATTGAAGCCGCTATCACCCCGCGTACCAAAGCCATTATTCCGGTACATTACGCAGGCGCCCCCGCCGACCTTGACGCAATTTATGCCATTGGCGAGCGCTACGGCATTCCGGTTATAGAAGATGCGGCTCACGCCGTAGGGACGTTATATAAGGGTCGCCATGTCGGCGCGCGCGGCACGGCAATCTTCTCGTTTCACGCCATCAAAAATATCACCTGTGCAGAAGGTGGGCTAATCGTCACCGACGACAGTCAGCTTGCCCAGCGTCTTCGCAGCCTGAAGTTTCACGGTCTGGGCGTCGATGCATTTGATCGACAAACCTATGGCCGGGCGCCGCAGGCCGAAGTACTTGCGCCAGGATACAAATACAACCTCACAGATATCAATGCCGCCATCGCGCTGGTACAGCTGAATAAGCTGGGACAACTGAATTCACGCCGGGCGCAAATTGCCCACAAATATCAACAGGCGCTGGCCGATACCCCGTTTCAACCGCTGGGCCTGCCCCAGTGGTCGCACGTTCACGCCTGGCATCTGTACATCATTCGCGTTGACGAAGCGCGCTGTGGCCTGAGCAGAGATGCCCTGATGGAGACGCTAAAGGCCAAAAATATCGGTACTGGTCTGCATTTTCGTGCGGCCCATACGCAAAAATATTACCGCGAACGCTTCACTACCCTTTCGCTCCCAAATACTGAATGGAACAGCGCGCGCATATGCTCGCTGCCGCTATTCCCCGACATGACCGAAGCGGACACCCAGCGGGTGATTACGGCACTTCGCGAGATTGCAGGACAATAACCATGTTTGAAGCAGCACCGATCAAAAAAGTCTCGGTGGTCATTCCCGTTTTTAATGAACAGGAAAGCCTGCCAGAGCTAATCAGACGTACCAGTGCCGCCTGCGAAAAATTGGGCAAAGACTATGAGATTCTGCTAATCGATGACGGCAGCAGCGACAACTCCGCGCAGTTGATGATGGACGCGTCTCAGGCACCGAACAGCCATATTGTCTCTATTTTACTGAATCGAAATTACGGGCAACACTCGGCAATTATGGCCGGTTTCAGCCATGTCACCGGCGACTTGATCATCACGCTGGATGCCGATTTGCAAAACCCGCCGGAGGAGATCCCCCGACTGGTTGCCACCGCAGATGAAGGCTTCGATGTGGTGGGTACGGTACGTCAGAACCGCCAGGACAGCGTATTTCGTAAGACCGCCTCGCGCATGATCAACCATCTTATTCAGCGCACCACCGGTAAAGCGATGGGCGACTATGGTTGCATGCTACGCGCCTATCGCCGTCACATCGTCGATGCCATGCTGCATTGCCAGGAGCGCAGCACCTTTATCCCGATTCTGGCCAATATTTTTGCCCGTCGCGCCACCGAAATCCCGGTACATCATGCAGAGCGTGAATTTGGTGACTCTAAATACAGCTTCATGCGTCTGATCAACCTGATGTATGACCTGGTGACCTGTCTGACCACCACGCCGCTTCGTATGTTGAGCCTGTTGGGCAGCGTGATTGCCGCCACCGGCTTTACCTTATCCGTTGTGCTTGTTGTTCTGCGCCTGACGCTCGGCCCGCAGTGGGCCGCGGAAGGGGTATTCATGCTGTTTGCCGTCCTGTTTACCTTTATCGGCGCACAGTTTATTGGCATGGGTTTACTCGGCGAATATATCGGTCGCATCTATAACGATGTCCGCGCCCGCCCCCGCTATTTTGTTCAACACGTTATTCGCCCACAAACCACACAGTCAAACGAGGAAAACCGCGCATGAAAACCGTCGTATTTGCCTATCACGATATGGGATGTCAGGGTGTCCAGGCTTTGTTAGATGCAGGTTATGAAATCGCTGCAATTTTTACACACACCGACAACCCGGGTGAAAAAGCGTTTTTTGGATCTGTTTCCCGCCTGGCGGCCAGCGCTGGTATTCCGGTTTACGCCCCGGACGAGGTCAATCATCCCCTGTGGATTGAGCGCATTAGCCAACTGGCGCCAGATGTCATCTTCTCATTCTACTATCGTCATTTACTGAGTGATGAGATCCTCAGTCTTGCGCCTAAGGGGGCATTTAATCTGCACGGTTCGCTGCTGCCGAAATACCGTGGTCGCGCGCCTCTGAACTGGGTATTGGTTAATGGCGAAACCGAAACCGGCGTCACGCTTCACCGCATGGTCAAACGCGCGGATGCGGGTGCCATAGTTGCCCAGCAGCGCGTTGCTATTTCGCCGGAAGACGTGGCGTTAACGCTGCACCATAAATTGTGCCAGGCTGCGCGTCAGTTGCTGGAACAAACGCTGCCTGCGATTAAAACGGGAGATTATGCAGAACGCCCCCAACAGGAAGCAGAAGCCACCTGCTTTGGTCGCCGTACGCCGGAAGATAGCCTCCTCGACTGGAACAAGCCAGCCGCAGAGCTGTATAACCAGGTTCGCGCCGTCAGCGATCCGTGGCCGGGCGCATTTAGCTATGTCGGCACGCAAAAATTCACCGTCTGGACATCTCGGGTTTGCACAAACGATTTTGCGGCCCAACCGGGCACCGTCGTCTCCGTATCCCCTTTGCTGATCGCCTGTGCTGATGGCGCACTGGAGATTATTACCGGACAAGCTGGCGATGGTATTGCAATGCAGGGGTCACAACTGGCGCAGGTTCTGGGCCTGGTACCAGGTTCTCGTCTGAACAGCCAGTCAGTTACCGCCAGCAAACGTCGTACTCGTGTGCTAATCCTCGGCGTTAACGGCTTCATTGGTAACCATCTGACCGAGCGCCTGCTGCAAGAAGATAATTATGAAGTATATGGACTCGATATTGGTAGCGACGCCATTGGGCGTTTTCTGCAACATCCGCGATTCCATTTCGTCGAAGGTGACATCAGCATTCACTCCGAATGGATTGAGTATCATGTGAAAAAATGCGACGTCGTGCTGCCGCTGGTGGCGATCGCAACGCCAATCGAATATACCCGCAACCCGCTGCGCGTGTTTGAGCTCGATTTCGAAGAGAACCTGAAAATCATTCGCTACTGCGTGAAATACCATAAGCGCATTATTTTCCCGTCAACCTCCGAAGTCTACGGCATGTGTACCGATAACGTCTTCGATGAGGACAGCTCGAATCTGATCGTCGGCCCGGTGAATAAACCGCGCTGGATCTACTCTGTTTCTAAGCAGTTGCTGGATCGCGTTATCTGGGCGTACGGCGAAAAAGAGGGATTACGCTTCACCCTGTTCCGCCCGTTTAACTGGATGGGGCCGCGTCTGGACAGCCTTAACGCCGCGCGTATCGGCAGCTCACGCGCCATCACCCAGTTGATCCTCAATCTGGTGGAAGGGTCACCGATCAAGCTGATTGAAGGCGGCAAGCAGAAACGCTGCTTTACCGACATTCGCGATGGTATCGAAGCCCTGTACCGCATCATTGAAAACGAAGGCGGACGCTGCGACGGCGAGATTATCAACATCGGTAACCCGGAGAACGAAGCGAGTATTCAGGAACTGGCAGAAATGCTGCTTTCCTGCTTTGAAAAACATCCATTGCGTAACCACTTCCCGCCGTTTGCCGGTTTCCGCGACGTCGAAAGCAGTACCTACTATGGTAAAGGTTATCAGGACGTTGAGCATCGTAAGCCCAATATTCGCAACGCAAAACGCTGCCTGAACTGGGAACCTGGCATTGAGATGCAGGAAACGGTAGAAGAGACGCTGGACTTCTTCTTACGCAGCGTGGATATCACGGAACACACATCATGACCAAAGTCGGCTTGCGCATTGATGTCGATACGTTCAGGGGGACGCGCGAAGGCGTGCCCCGCCTGCTGGAGACATTGAACCGACATCGCGTCCGGGCAAGTTTTTTCTTTAGCGTTGGACCTGACAACATGGGGCGCCATCTCTGGCGTCTTGTGAAACCACAATTTCTGTGGAAGATGCTGCGCTCAAACGCGGCATCACTCTACGGATGGGATATTTTGCTGGCGGGAACCGCATGGCCGGGTAAAGAAATCGGCCAGGCTAATGCGGCGATCATTGCACAAACCGCCCTGCTTCATGAAACCGGTTTGCATGCCTGGGATCACCATGCCTGGCAGGCGCGAAGCGGAAACTGGAATGATAAACAGTTAATTGATGATATTTCACGAGGCATATCCGCCCTTGAAGCCATCATCGGACAGCCTGTCACCTGTTCTGCGGTTGCCGGATGGCGTGCCGACAACCGCGTCATCCATGCCAAAGAAACGTTCCATCTGCGCTATAACAGCGACTGTCGGGGAACATCGTTATTCCGTCCTGTGCTGGCGTCCGGGAAAACAGGTACACCGCAAATTCCCGTCACGTTACCAACATGGGATGAAGTGGTTGGTCAGGAGGTCCAGGCGGTGGACTTCAACTCTTATATTCTCTCCCACATCCAGATGAGCAGAGGAACACCGGTGTACACCATTCATGCGGAAGTTGAAGGCATCGCCTTTCATCAGGATTTTGACGAGTTGCTTACTCGTGCCGCAGACATGGGGATCACATTTTGCCCGCTCGGCGAGCTGTTACCAGACGATATTAATACGCTGCCAACAGGACAGATCGTGCGTGGCAAAATTCCCGGCAGAGAGGGGTGGCTCGGCTGCCAACAACCGGTGAGTGTGACACAATGAAATCTGCTGCCCGCTACACTCTGGCGTTCATCGCTTTTATTGCGCTGTATTTTATTCTTCCCATCAACAGTCGCCTGCTCTGGCAGCCAGATGAGACGCGCTATGCCGAAATCAGCCGGGAGATGCTGACCTCTGGCGACTGGATCGTTCCTCACTTTTTAGGGCTGCGTTATTTTGAAAAACCGATTGCCGGATACTGGTTAAACAGCATCGGGCAATGGTTGTTTGGCGCCAATAATTTTGGCGTCAGAGCGGGGGCCATTTTTGCCACCTTGCTGACGGCGCTACTGGTAGCCTGGCTTGCCATGCGGTTATGGCAGGATAAGCGTACCGCCGTACTCTCATCAGTTATCTTTTTAACGTTTTTTTTGGTATACAGCATCGGCACCTACGCGGTACTTGATCCTATCATCGCGCTCTGGCTGATGGCGGGCATGTGTTGTTTTTGGCAGGGGATGCAGGCCACCACCAGAACGCGCAAAATGACTGCCTTTTTGCTGTTAGGGTTAACCTGCGGCATGGGCGTAATGACCAAGGGTTTCCTGGCGCTTGCCGTTCCGGTGCTCAGCGTACTGCCGTGGGTTTTCGCACAAAAGCGCTGGAAAGATCTCATACTCTACGGTCTGCTGGCGGTCGTCGGCTGCGTCGTGATTGTGCTGCCGTGGGGAATAGCGATTGCCCGGCGTGAGCCGGATTTCTGGCATTATTTCTTCTGGGTCGAACACATTCAACGCTTCGCGCAGGATGATGCTCAACACAAGGCTCCAGTCTGGTACTACATCCCGATATTTGTAGCGGGCGCATTACCGTGGCTCGGGCTGCTTCCCGGCGCACTGCGTACGGGCTGGCGTGAGCGAGATGTTCCGCGCAGCACACTGTACCTGCTAAGCTGGATTATCATGCCAATCCTTTTTTTCAGCATCGCGAAAGGAAAATTGCCAACCTATATTCTTTCCTGCTTCGCGCCGCTGGCGATATTGATGGCGCGTTTCGGCCTACAGGCCGCGGAAAAAGGCTCAGCCGCGCTGCGCGTCAATGGCTGGATCAACGTTCTGTTCGGTGTGACCGGGATTGTCGCCACGTTTATTGTTTCCACGCTGGGCCCGTTAAAGACGCCGGTCTGGTCGCATATCGAAACGTATAAGGTGTTTTGTGCGTGGGGTATTTTTATCGTCTGGACGCTGTTCGGCTGGTATACGCTAAATAACCGCGAGAAGAACTGGCCATTCGCAGCGCTGTGCCCATTGGGACTGGCACTGTTGTTTGGCTTTTCCATTCCTGACCGGGTGATGGAATCTAAACAGCCACAGTTTTTTGTCGAGATGACCAAAGAGTCGCTGGACTCGAGCCGTTATATTCTCACCGATAGCGTTGGCGTCGCCGCGGGGCTGGCCTGGAGCCTGAAGCGTGACGACATCATGATGTACGGACAAACGGGCGAGTTAAAATATGGCCTTAACTACCCGGATGCCCAGGGGCGTTTTGTCAGTCGGGAAGACTTTGCCGACTGGTTAGCGCAACATCGTCAGCAAGGAAACATTACGCTCGTGCTCTCGATTGATAAGGATGAAGATATTAATCAACTTGCCATCCCTCCCGCTGATTACATTGATAATCAGGGGCGTCTGGTCCTGATTCAGTATCGACCCAAATGATCTGGATAGCCTTAGTTCTCGCCAGCATGCTCAGCGTCTGCGGCCAGTTATGCCAGAAGCAGGCGACCCGACCGGTGTCCGCACGAGCGCGAAAACGTCATATTTCGCAATGGATTGGGCTTGCTCTGGCAAGTCTCGGTTTGGCCATGCTGCTCTGGCTCGCGGTACTGCAGAACATTCCTGTCGGCATCGCCTACCCCATGCTGAGTCTTAACTTTGTCTGGGTGACGCTGGCCGCATGGAAAATCTGGCGTGAACCCGTCACCACGCGCCACTGGCTGGGGGTTGGGCTCATCATCACCGGCATCTTTATTCTTGGGAGTGCGGTGTAATGGGCATTTTTTGGGGATTATGTAGCGTTATTATCACCTCCGCCGCCCAGTTGAGTCTCGGCTTCGCGATGGATAATCTGCCGCCAATGCTGCGGCCGCAGGAATTCATCACAGCCGTATTTTCTCTTAGCATCGGGGCGTTTGCTCTGTATGCCGGGCTGGCCGGCTATTTACTGTCGGTTATTTGTTGGCATAAAGCCCTGCACCAGCTCGCACTGAGCAAAGCTTATGCTCTGCTCAGCCTGAGCTATGTGCTGGTGTGGGTTGCATCCATGATTCTGCCCGGCTGGCAGGGAACATTTTCATTGAAGGCACTTGCCGGAGTGCTGTGCATCATGGCGGGGCTAATGACGATTTTTCTGCCTTCACATCAGCGCCAGCAGCCCTGAGACTATTTATCTTCGGACAGTCGTAACACGCGTTCCCATTCGTCGCAAATATACTGTCTGGCATCAATTATCTTAATCATCCGGGATAAATCGCGATTAATACAATACTGCGCGTCTTTTAAGGGAGAAAGGAGATCTCCGGGCTTAACCCGCTCAGAAGATTGCGCCTCGGCAAGCATCTTTAACGAACCGCCGCTATCACAAAGCACAACATAGAGCCTCCTTGCTTTTTTGTGACAGCAAGTCTTCTTCACATGCCATTCCATAGCGCACCTTTTGCTAATGAATTTCACACAAGGTTACACATTAGCAGATAAACAAAAGGACAATGGCTACGCAACGGCGAAAGTGAGAAATGTAATTACTGTTTTCTTAATGTTAACAATGAAGCAGTTACCCAATCCGACAGCGCGCGGCGAGAGATTTTAATCCCTCCAGCTTTGAGTTCGGGAGGCAACGTCAACCAACACACCGGTTGTTGAAAGCGAGCTAGCTTATCTTTAACCCACTCTGCCAGATTGGTTTCTCCAGCGTTGGCGTCATACTCAATGACCGCCACCGGGCGATGCCCAAACTCCTGGTCTTCTATCGGCACAATAAAGGCTTGCAGAACATGCGGATGCGCTGCAATTACGCGTTCCACCTCTTCCGGCTGAATGCCTTCCCCGCCGCTAAAGAACAGATTGTCCATACGACCGACAATGGTCAACTTGCCGTCCTTCAACACGCCGCGATCGCGGGTCGCAAACCAGCCTTCCGCGTTCACTAAGGGAATAAGCTTACCGTTACGCCAGTAACCTTGCGCCATGCTGGCGGCACGCAGCCAGATTTCATCATCAACGATTCTGACTTCTCTGCCTACCAGCGGGGAACCCACATCCGCCAGACCATCCGCCTCTTTCGCGCAGACCGTAGAAGCAAACTCCGTCAAACCGTAACCGCACCAGCAGCGAATCCCCTGCTCGCGCGCCTGTTCCGTTAATTCAACAGGAATTGCCGCACCGCCCAGCAGTACCGCTTTGAGCGTGACCGGCCTGTTGTTGACCAGCAAGCGCCACAACTGCGTAGGCACCAGCGAAGCGTGGGTGCACCCAGCCAACATGTGCTCAAGCGGCTGCTTGTCGCGCACGGTCATTCGCGCCCCGGCAAACAACCAGCGCCACAATATGCCCTGACCGGAAACATGAAACAGCGGCAGTGAGAGTAGCCAGTCATCTTCAGCGCCAAACGGCATTAACGACAGCACGCCCTGCGCGCTCGCCAGATGCGCCTGACAGGTATGCACCGCCGCCTTCGGCAATCCGGTAGAACCAGAGGTTAACGTCATCGTGCTCAAACGTTCGGGTAACCACGCGGCGGCATGCGTGCCTGGCACTACCTGCATCTGCAACGGACTGAGCCCTGAAAGTGCGTTAGCGGCTTCCAGATCGAGCGCAAAACGCAGCGTTAAGTCCGGGACCAGCGCATCTAGCAGCGGCTGGGGCAACTGTGGATTCACAGGTAAAACCCGCGCCCCACATTGCAGCAATGCCAGCCAGGCCAGCAAAGCCCGCGGATGGTTCCAGGCACGAAGCAGGACACCATCGCCTTCTTCCACGCCCTGAGCGGCAAAACCGCAGGCCAGATGGTCAACGCGCGTGCAGAGCTCGCTCCAGTTTAATACCTCATCGTTGAGGCGCAGGGCTGGCGCCTTCGCACGCACTTGTCGCCAGTGGCGCCACGGCCAGTCACCCGGTTGTATCAGGCCCGATAAGCTCACGCTATCGGGCATGTCCTGCTGGGTCATAGCAGACGTTCCAGCGCTTCAACGTCAATACACGGCAACGCGCTGCCCGGCCAGGTGCGTACCTGCTGGCACTGCATCAGACTCAGGGTATCCAGACCTGGAATGGTCTGCGGCGTCAGCCAGGCGGCAATTCGCGCCAGCTGAGTTAAGCCCAGGCTCGACTCGATCGACGAGCTAATAACAGCGGTGAGACCAAGCGCTTGTGCCGCTGCCACCTGTTCGCGTACTTTATCGAGACTGCCCGTCAGCGTAGGTTTGATAACCACAGCCTTGACGCCCTCTTCGGCTTCGAAGGTAAAATCCGCTTCACGCAGACTTTCATCCCAGGCGATGGCAATGCCAGTTTCACGCGCAAAAGCACGGGAGTCATCGCGGGTTTTGCACGGTTCTTCGAGGAAAGCGATGCGGCCGCGATACTCCGGATTAACGTATTTTGCAAACTGCTGGGCTTTCAACGGCGTCCAGGCTCGGTTGGCGTCAAGACGCAAATGCAGCTCTGGGATAGCCTCAAGCAGCAGGTTGGCTACCATACCGTCGCGAACCGCTTCATACAGTCCGACCTTGATCTTCGCCACTTTTTCACCTGGCATATCCGCCAGTTGCAGTACCAGATCGTCAGGATCGCCCGTACACAGCGGTGCAGCACGGTAATCTGCGTCCTGTGGCAATGCGCCGGCCAGTTCGGCCAACGCACAGCTTGCGCCAAAGGCGACCGAAGGCAGTTGCGGTAAAGAGGCATCGCCTTGCAGCCAGCCTTTGACCCAGACCAGCAGTTCGGTTTGCGCCTCTTCCCAGCTTTCCTGACTAAAGCCCGGCAGTGGGGAGATCTCTCCCCACCCTTCGCGCTCGCCGTCACGAAGACAAACGTACAGCCCGTCACGCGTTTTTAACCGCCTGTCGCGCAGAATCACCCCCGCGTCCATGGGGATCTGCCAGCGGTATACCTGCGCGCTACGCATTACGGATTCCGTTTGAATTTGCTGAAATCAGGCTGACGTTTCTGGTTAAAGGCGTTACGACCTTCCTGACCTTCTTCCGTCATGTAGAACAGCATAGTGGCGTTACCCGCCAGCTCCTGCAGACCAGCCTGACCATCGCAGTCAGCGTTCAGCGCGGCTTTCAGGCAGCGCAGCGCCATTGGGCTGTTTTGCAGCATTTCGCGACACCAGCGTACGGTCTCTTTTTCCAGATCCGCCAGTGGAACCACGGTGTTGACCAGGCCCATATCCAGCGCTTGTTTTGCATCGTACTGACGGCACAGGAACCAGATTTCACGCGCTTTTTTCTGACCGACGATGCGCGCCATGTAGGAAGCGCCCCAACCGCCGTCGAAAGAACCGACTTTCGGACCGGTCTGACCAAAGATGGCGTTTTCAGCCGCAATGGTCAGGTCGCACATCATATGCAGCACATGCCCGCCGCCGATGGAAAAACCGGCAACCATCGCCACTACCGGTTTCGGACAGGTACGAATCTGACGCTGGAAGTCCAGTACGTTCAGGTGATGCACACCGGAATCATCCTGGTATCCGCCGTAGTCGCCACGCACTTTCTGATCGCCACCTGCGCAAAACGCTTTGTCGCCCGCACCAGTCAGAATAATCACGCCGATGTTGTCATCATAGCGGGCGTCCGCCAGCGCCTGGATCATCTCTTTCACGGTAACCGGACGGAAGGCATTGCGTACCTGCGGACGATTAATGGTGATTTTTGCGATACCGTCGGTGGATTTCTCATAAAGAATATCGGTGTAGCCTTCAGAGCAATCGTGCCATTCTACCGGTGCGTAAAGCATTGTTTCATCAGGATAGATCATAAAATGTCCTATAGTCAGCGACGCAGAATCTGAGCCAGACAGTCCACCACGCCAGCGGGATTATCCCGATGCGCGTTGTGTCCGGCATTACGAATCACATGGTTTGGTACTGATATTTCCGCCGCTAAAGCGCGGAATTTATCGTCACGTTCACCACATAAATAATAAAACGGAAATGTGCGCGTATGGAGTTGCGCACGTAAATCAGGTTGTACGGCAAGCGAGGTTGCCTCAAGCATTGCCGCCAGCGTATGCCCATTATTCTGGCTACGCAGAGCGACCAGCGCCTCTCTTTGCGCCGCATTCAGCGAGGAAAAAACTGGTTGTTGGTACCAGTCATTAAACACCTCGCGCAGCGGCTCAGCGCGAAAACGCGCGGCCCAGCGACCGTCCGAGAGACAACGCTGCACACGCGCCTCCTCGCTTTGCAAGCCAGGATGTCCACCTTCAACCACCAGACCACACAGTCCCGGCATCTCCTGACAGGCTGCCATCATCGCGACTCTGCCGCCAAGAGAGTATCCTACCAGCCAGTAGTTAAGTATGTTGTAACTAAGCAGAGTATTATGCAGCAAAGCGTTTACGTCATCGAATCCGCTCACGCTAATGTCAGCGGACCCGCCGTGTCCTGGCAGGTCGATGTACAGCCGCGAATAATTCTGAAACGCTTCGCCAACCGTCTGCCATTCGCGATAATCGCCGGAAAAACCGTGCAGGAAAACCAGCCAGGGAAATCCTGGCTGGCCCTCGTTTGCCTGCGCGTGCAGGATCATAGATGGCTTACCTGCGCCAGCAGTTGCTGCAGGGTTTGCGCCCCGTCAGTTTCATTTACCACCAGCTCAATCACCGTTGCCGCCGGAGTACGCCAGGCGTTATTCAACGCGCTCTCCAGTTGCTCCCAGTTTTCCGGACGCTGGTATTTAAGGTCAAACATGGCGGCAGCATGCTCAAAATGCACGTTCTGCGGCATCAGGTAGAACCGTTCACGTTCGCTTGTCGGCGTCGGCAGCAGGGAGAAGATCTGCCCGCCGTTATTGTTGACCACTATCAGGACAAACGGCGCGGATACCTGGCGCAATAACGCCAGGGCATTGAGGTCATACAACGCAGATAAATCGCCGACGATAGCCAGCGTCGATTTTGCGCTGGCGCGCTGTACGCCTGCAGCCGTTGACAACAGACCGTCGATACCGCTCGCGCCGCGGTTGCTATAGACCGGGAAACCCGCCGGAAGCTGTGACAGCGCATCAATCAGACGCACCACCAGGCTGTTGCCCACGAACAGTTGTCCCTGCTCCGGCAGGTATTCGCGGATACGGTGGGCTAATTGCGCTTCACCAAACGCGTCGCGGCGGGCTTCTACCGCCTGCCAGGCCAGCTGCGCCAGGCGTGGGATTTCTACGCACCAGGGCTGACGTTTCTCCGCCGGATGCAGCTCCAGCCAGTCGCCAACCTTTGCTACCAACCTGCGCCCACGATGATGAGCCGGATCGAGGCGGCCTTCGAGATTATCGACAATCCAGTATTCCTGCGGATCACAGCTGGCCTGCCATTGCAGGAGTCGTTTTCCAGTCAGGCTACTGCCAAGCTGCACCACAATCTGCGCCTGCTGTAATTCAGTTACCGCTTTCGCATTCCCGAGCCACAGGTCGGCGCACGGCAACGGCTGTCCGGTTTGCGACAGAACATCGCCAATCAACGGCCAGCCTAGCATCTGCGCCCATTGCGCAACCTTCTTGCCCTCTTCGGCACTCATGCGACCTGCAATCACGACGCCGCGTTTTTGTCGCCAGAAAAACCAGTCACGTTGTTTGTCGCTTTCCAGCCGACGCGCTTCACGCAGCCAGGGTTTATCGTCCTGCCACCAGTCGCCAAGGCGCTGCTGCCAGGCAATCCCCGTTTCGTCCATATCGCCATACAGCGGTTCCGCAAACGGACAATTAATATGAACCGCCCCGCTATGCAGCGCAGCTAAGGCGTTATCAATGGTGGACACCAGCCAGCTCGCCGGGATGTCCTGGGTCGGGCGCGGTAAGGAGAGCGTTTGCGATGGATGCGAGGCAAACATTCCGGCCTGACGAATCGCCTGGTTAGCGCCGCAGTCGATAAGTTCAGGCGGTCGGTCAGCGGTAAGTAAAATCAGTTTTTCACCGGTCAGGCCCGCTTCGATCAACGCGGGATACAAATTCGCCACCGCCGTACCGGACGTCACAATCACGGCGACAGGCTGCCGGCTGACTTTTGCCAGACCTAAAGCCAGATGCCCAAGACCGCGCTCATCAAAATGAGTATGGTGGATAAAAGCCGGGTTTTCCGCTGCCGCCAGCGTCAACGGTGTAGAACGAGAGCCAGGGGCAATGCAGACATGCCTGACGCCGTGGCGAGTGAGTGCTTCCAGAATGACCGCCGCCCAGCGTCGGTTAAATGCGCTTACTGACATGAGATTGTCCGGTATCAATATTGCGACACAGTATAAAGAATCGAATAAATGGATTTTTGATATGAGTCGGTAATATACAACTCATTACCCTTCCATCTGTAATAAAGTGCGCAGTCCTGCCGCTTTATTGTCTATTTCTTGCCATTCCTGCTCAGGATCTGAACCGCGAACGATCCCTGCCCCGGCATACAGGCGCACCACGTTTGCGCTAATTTTCGCCGAACGTAATGACACGCAAAACTCGCTTTGGCGCAGAGAAAGGTAACCCGCAGAACCGGCATACCACTCGCGTTCAAAGGGTTCATTATGTTGGATAAATTCACGCGCCAGCTCACGCGGAATGCCTGCGACTGCCGCCGTAGGCTGAAGCTGCATCAGGCAAAGCGTATCGTCGGCCTGATTCAGTTCCGTCCAGATACAGCGACGCAGGTGCTGCACTTTACGCAGTCTGAGCACTTGCGGCGGCAGCACGTCAAGCGTTTGCGTACAGCCCTGCAAACGCTGGCAAATATCTTCGACCACCAGCATATTCTCGCGCTGGTTTTTATCATCTTTCATTAGCCATTCACCCAACTGCCATGCCCGATGATCCTCAGGGTGATTGGCAACGGTTCCGGCCAGCGCCTCGGTGCGCAGCGCCGTGTCACGCCGTCGATACAGACGTTCAGGGGAAGAGCCAAGAAACGCGCACTCTGCAGAGAATGCCATAAAGAAATGGTAGCAGTTCAGATTCAAGCGACGGCTGGAGGCCATCACGGCCGCGGCATTAACCGACTGAGAAAACTGTAAGTCGGTCGCCCGCGCCAGCACCACCTTCTCAAGCGCTTCCGCATTGATTGTTTGCGTGGCGAGTTTTATCAGATCTGTCCAGCCTGCTTTATCCGGCCAGTTCTGTTCTCCCGTCAAATGCAGGCGCAATGCGGGTAGCGGCTTTACGTTGGCGAGCGATGTGATAAACGCCATCGCCCGCGCGGCGTCTTCACGCAGCGACACGTCGCTATAGAGATGTAAGCGTAAGCTCGCCGCCCCGGCGCAACGTCGCCACTCCAGCCGTGGCAATAACAAATTACCGCGCTGGGGCTCAAAGGCATTCAGGCCCCAGATACGCAGGTCGGGATGATTATCATGCTTGCGTAAAAAGTGCTGAGCTGATTCCAGCGAGGAAAATGCGGCGACAGCACCCAGAACGGCGGCTTCTTCGTCGCCGTTACGCTGCTGCCAGTAAAACTGGGGCCAGACGGGTTGACTGGCCAGCCATCCTAAAGCATCAAACGCATCATTCAGTGGGAAAGGTATATCGTAAATACGAATTCCAGGTGCTGCCGGTATCTCTTGCGACAAATGACGCATCAGACTTTCCAGCGCAGTAGTGATTGAATGCACGCGGACCTCTCCCTGTTAAAAACCTCACATTATACGGGGTACTGAGCAGAAAAAGCAGTACCCCCAGTTAGGGAGTACGTACAAATGCGCTGACGGAATGGAATTTATCGCCGTGCTAACAATAATCCCATCACTAAACCGACCGTGGCACCAACGCCAATTCCGCGCCAGGGTTTTTCATGCACATAGTCATCGGCCCGGCAAACGGCTTTTTTCGCGCGGTAATAGTAGCTGTCAGAGGCGTGGCTGACGCGATTTCTCACCTCTTCTAACGCCCGCTCTGCCCGCGCTTTTAACTCAAGGTATTTTTGATCGGCTGGATCGCCGGAAGAACGCAGCACCTCCTCCAGCGTTTCACTCAACAATTCCAGATCATCATCGATGCGTGATTCATAAGAATGAAAAGACATTTTATTCTCCCTTTCTATTGACGTACCCGCTAACTATAGACAATCAGGCGTGTTTGCGCCTGTTTATGCCTGATGCGCTTCTCGCGCCATGCCGATGTGCGGAATACCGTCTTCGTCATAGATATCCGTGACCGGAACAAAACCAAAGCGCGCATAGAACGATTGCAGATGGGCCTGCGCCCCCAGATACAGCGCCTTATGCGGCCAGTGCTGGGTACAGGATGCCAGCGTTTGGGTCATCAGTTGCTGCCCCAGTTTTTCACCACGCAGCGCTTCGCTTACAATCACCCGGCCAATGACCACCGGCTCCAGCTCGTCATCGCTTTTCAGAATCCTCGCATACGCCACCAGCTCATCGTTATGCCAGCCCAGAATGTGCCGGTTTTCCCCAACCAGGTCATCACCATCCACATCCTGATACGGACACTGTTGTTCAACAACAAACACCGCACAGCGAAGCTGAAGAATGGCGTACAGCTGCTGGGTATTGAGCTTTGCATGGTGGAGATCTTGCCAGTGGATCATTGTCTGCCCCTTTGTTGTGATAACCTGAACACCCTGCCTTGTTGATGGCGAAAAGTGTAACGCGAAGATGGAATTACTATTTTTAGGCACGTCTGCGGGTGTCCCCACGCGCTCCCGCAATGTAACGGCAATTTTACTGAATCTGCAACACCCGACTCAGGCGGGGCTGTGGCTTTTTGATTGTGGTGAAGGAACGCAGCATCAGTTGCTGACCACGCCGTTTAACCCAGGAAAACTCGATCGTATTTTTATCAGTCATCTGCACGGCGATCACCTGTTTGGTTTACCGGGGCTGCTGTGCAGTCGTTCGATGGCCGGCAATGTCCAGCCGCTGACGCTATACGGCCCGAAGGGGTTGCGAGAGTTTACCGAAACCGCTTTGCGCTTAAGCGGCTCGTGGACCGATTATCCGCTGGATATTGTAGAAATCACAGCAGGTGAGATTGTCGATGACGGCCTGCGTAAAGTAACGGCGTACCCGCTGGCGCATCCGCTGGAGTGCTACGGTTTTCGTATTGAAGAGCACGACAAGCCAGGGGCGCTCGACGCCAGCGCCCTGAAGGCCGCAGGCGTTAAATCGGGCCCGTGGTTTCAGGATTTGAAAGCCGGGAAAACCATCGTACTGGAAGATGGTCGCGCAATTAACGGCGCCGAATTTCTCGCTCCGGCCACCAGGGGAAAATCTGTGGCTATTTTCGGCGACACAGGCCCCTGCGCGTCCGCCATTGAACTGGCACGAGGTGTGGATGTAATGGTGCATGAAACCACGCTGGACTCCTCAATGGAGGAAAAAGCCAACAGCCGCGGGCACAGCTCGACCCGACAAGCCGCAAAGCTGGCGCTTGAGGCCGGAGTGGGACGCCTGATCATGACCCACGTTAGCTCACGCTACGATGAAAAAGGCTGTCAGCGGTTACTCGAAGAGTGCAAAGCAATATTTCCAGACACGGAACTGGCTCACGATTTCGCCATTTTCACCGTTTAATGCTCCATTTTTCCGCCTCAGTGCCGATAACAGTGGAAAGGCTGGCTTTCACACTGAGGACAGGATGAATAATTTCCAGAAAGATATTGATGACAGGACAAACCTAACCCTGTCTAACCGTTTTGAACTGCTGCTGTTTCGCCTTGGCAAATCTGTTGAGGAGCAGAAATCAGAGCTGTTTGGCATCAACGTATTCAAGCTGCGAGAAATTGTACCGATGCCGACCTTTACGCGTCCGGCAGGTATGAAGGCCCCGCTGCTGGGTATGGTTAACATTCGCGATCAGGTGATCCCTGTGATTGACCTGCCCGCCGTCGCGGGCTGTAAGCCAGAGACCGGGCTTAACATCCTGTTGATCACGGAGTATGCCCGCAGCGTCCAGGCATTTGCGGTGGAATCAGTGGAAAACATTATGCGTCTGGACTGGCAACAGGTGCATACCGCTGAGAAAGCCGTCAATGGTCGCTATATTACCAGTATCGCCTGTCTGGACGATAACAAAGAGACCAATAACCTGGCGCTGGTGCTCGACGTCGAACAGATCCTGTACGACATTGTACCGTCTAACCATGACCTGCGCGCAACGAACCTGAAAACCAATAAATTCAACATTACCCCGGGTGCGGTGGCGATTGTGGCAGATGATTCCAAAGTGGCCCGCGCGATGCTGGAAAAAGGGCTTAACGCCATGGAGATCCCGCACCTGATGCATGTGACGGGCCAGGATGCGTGGGAGAAGATCCAGCAGTTATCTGAGGAAGCTGAAGCGGAAGGTAAGCCAATCAGCGAGAAAATAGCCCTGGTGCTCACCGATCTGGAAATGCCAGAGATGGACGGTTTTACGCTTACCCGTAAGATAAAAACCGACGAACGCCTGAAGAAAATCCCGGTCGTTATCCACTCTTCACTTTCCGGTAGCGCCAACGAAGATCACGTTCGCCGAGTAAAAGCGGATGGCTACGTGGCCAAATTCGAAGTCAATGAGCTTTCTTCGGTGATCCAGGAAGTGATGGATCGCACAGCGAAAGGCATCAGCGGTCCGCTGGTGAGCAGGCAGCTATTGAACTGACCGTATTGCACGTATAAAAAAACCCGCCTTGGCGGGTTTTTTCGTTTCTGCATTTCGATTACATCAGCGGAGTCGCTAACTGCACAATGCTGATCAGCGGTTGCGGGTAGATACCCAGCACCAGTACCAGCAGAGCTGAAATCAGCACCACGATACCGCCCGCGCTGTACTGCCAGTTGGACGGCGCATCGCGGTTCAACTGCTGCGGTGCGCTCAGGTACAAGCTTACGGCAACGCGCAGGTAGTAGTACAAACCAATCGCAGAACCTACCACCACAGCGGCAACCAGCCACCACAGGTTAGCCTGCACACCGACAGCCAGTACGTAGAACTTACCGATAAAGCCCAGCGTCATCGGAATACCCGCCAGAGACAGCATCATCACCGTCATCACCGCCGCGAGGATCGGACGATGCCAGAACAGACCACGGTAGGAGAACAGAGAGTCTGCATCCGGACCGCGGTACGGGCTGGACATCAGGCTGACCACACCGAACGCGCCGAGGCTGCTGAACAGGTAACCGGCCAGATAAACGCCAACCGCTTCCATCGACATTTCGCCGCTCTGCAGGGCAATCAGCGCCACCAGCAGGTAACCGAGGTGAGAGATAGAAGAGTAACCAAGCAGACGCTTGATGTTGGTCTGGCTCAGCGCCATCAGGTTACCAAAGATGATGGAAGCAAAGGCGATCACGCCCAGCACGATACGTACCGCTTCGCTATCACCTACCGGTGCGTACAGGAACAGACGCATCACCACGCCGAAGATAGCGATTTTGCTCGCCGTCGCCAGGAAGGTGGAAACCGGAGCCGGAGCGCCCTGGTATACGTCTGGCGTCCACAGGTGGAATGGAACCAGCGAGAGTTTAAAGCCGAGGCCAACAATCATCAGACCGAAGCCCGCCAGCAGCAGCGGTTCGTGTAGCATGCCATCGCCAAGGCTCTTACCGAGCGCGACAAATGACAGGTTGCCAGACTGCGCGTACACCAGCGCCATACCGAACAGCAGGAAAGAAGACGCTGCGGCAGACAGAATGGTGTATTTGATACTGGCTTCAAGCGAACGTTTCTGACGGAACGCATAGCCAACCAGACCAAACAGCGGCAGAGAGATAAGCTCAATACCAAGGAACAGCGCCGCCAGATGGTTAGCGTTAGCCAGCAGAATACCGCCGAGCGCGGCAATCAGCACCAGCAGATAGAACTCTTCCCGGTTGTCGTCGTAGCCTTCCAGCCACGGGTAAGCAAAGGTACAGGTGGCAAGACTCGCCAGCAGCACCAGCCCGGTGTAGAGCATAGCGAAACCGTCAACCCGCATCAGCGGGGTGACGTCCATGGCGCCCGCCTGGCCAACAAACCAGAGCGAAACCAGCGCGGCGTTAAGCCCAATGACCGACAACGTGGCATTGAGGAAGTGATTGCGTCGCCACGCAATGGAGAGCATCACAACCACCACCGTCAAGCCGACGATCAGCAGCGGTAGCAGCGCAATCAGGTGTTGTGGAGTTATTGTCATGGCGATTTACGGCCTTGTAGTAGTAACGGAATTAACAAACCACTGCTGGATGTTGCTCATCGCAGAATGCGAGGTATCCAGAATCGGCTGCGGATAGAAGCCAAGCAGTACCAGAAGCACAACCAGCAACAGGATGATAAACAGCTCACGCAGCGACATCCCTGGCAGTTCAACACTGGCAATCTGGCTCTTCGCCTTACCAAAGTAAGCGCGATGCAGCATCGCCAGCGAGTAAACAGAGGCAAACACCAGACCAAAGGTCGAGATCACGGTAATGACCGGAACCACCTGGTAGCTGCCGAACAGAATCATAAATTCGCCAACGAAGTTACCTGTACCCGGCATACCCAGCGTACACACTGCGAAGAACATTGACAGCGCAGGCAACCATTTCATTTTGCCCCACAGGCCGCCCATCATACGCATATCACGCGTGTGCAGACGTTCGTACAGCTGACCACACAGGATGAACAGACCGGCTGCAGACAGACCGTGCGCGATCATCTGAATAACCGCACCCTGGTAAGCCAGCTGGCTGCCGGTGTAGATAGCAATCAGTACGAAGCCCATGTGCGATACGGAGGTGTAGGCAATCAGACGTTTGATGTCGTACTGATTAAAGGCCATCCACGCGCCGTAGAAGATGCCGATTACGCCAAGCCACATTGCGATAGGCGCAAACTCCGCCGACGCGTTCGGGAACAGCGGCAGGGAGAAGCGCAGCAGACCGTAGGCTGCGGTTTTCAGCAAAATCCCCGCCAGGTCAACGGAACCTGCGGTCGGTGCCTGAGAGTGCGCATCCGGCAACCAGCCGTGCAGCGGAACCACCGGCATTTTCACCGCGAAGGCGATGAAGAAGCCCAGCATCAGCAGGTATTCCACGCCGTGGGACATCGGGGTATTCAGCAGCTCTTCATAGTTGAAGGTCCACACGCCGGTCGCTTTGTAGTGCACAAACACCAGCGCCAGGATGGCAATCAACATCACCAGACCACTGGCCTGGGTATAAATGAAGAACTTGGTTGCCGCCGTGATACGCGTTTTACCGTCAGAGGCTTTATGCCCCCAAAGTGCTATCAGGAAGTACATCGGCACCAGCATCATTTCCCAGAAGAAGAAGAACAGGAACATGTCGATGGCAAGGAATACGCCGATTACGCCGCCTAAGATCCACATCAGGTTCAGGTGGAAGAAGCCCTGGTATTTTTCGATTTCATTCCAGGAGCAAAGGACCGCCAGAACACCGAGCAGACCGGTCAGCACTACCATTAGCAGCGACAAGCCGTCGATGGCTAAATGGATAGAGATGCCAAAACGTGGGATCCACGGCAGGACAAACTCAGACTGCCACTGCGGAATACCCGCGGATTGCGTCAGTGAATAGCCGCCCTGCAACCACAGTTGCAGGCCTAGCGCCAGCGTCAGTCCCATGGTAATCAGCGCTATCCAACGCGGCACCTTCACGCCAAAGCGTTCGGTCTGCCAGCACAGGAAGCCACCGATAAAGGGGATTAATATCAACCAGGGTAATAACATAGCTAAGTATGTCCCTTATATTTACTCCTGCTCAGGCTATCTCACTCGTCAGCCCAAATCCCGGCAGTGCTCGCAATCCTCACGTACTTCAGTACGCTCCGGTTGCTCTGCGCTGGCGGTCTCCGGTCTGACTTCGCCGATGACGCCTGTACATCAGGAACAGATTTTCAACGAATTCTAAAAATTATTTTTGGGTTTGTAGGCCGGATAAGCGCAGCGCCATCCGGCAATCGTTCATCCAGCCAACAAACTCAACGCAGTACCATCAACAGTGCCAGCACAACGACAGCGCCGATGCTCATTGAGGCCACATACCAGCGCAGATAACCGTTCTCGCTTAACAGCAGGCCTTTACCTGCAAAGCGGGAAAGGATGGCCGGAATGTTCATCATTGAGTTCAGCGGATCGCGTTTCAGCAACCAGGCAACGCCCAGGAACGGCTTAACGAACACTTTGTCGTACAGCCAGTCGAAGCCCCAGGCGTTATACCACCAGGTCCCCAGCAGACGACCTGGCGCACTGTTGGCAATCGATGTCACCAGCGTGCGTTTGCCCAGCCACAGCCATGCTGCGATCAGGATGCCCGCAATCGCTACGATACCGGAGGTAATTTCCAGCGTCATGACGCGACCATGTTCAAGCTCGGTCGTCGCAGGCAGTACCCCCTGCAGCGGTGGCACAATCAGCGCGCCGACGAAGGTGGACAGGATCATCAGCACAATCAGCGGCAGATGATGGGTAATCCCCTTCCCTGCGTGAGCGTGAATTTGTTCTTTACCGTGGAACACGATGAAAATCATACGGAAGGTATACAGAGAGGTCATGAACGCACCGACCAGACCTGCAACCATCAGATTGATATGACCGTTCGCCATCGCACCGGCCAGAATCTCATCCTTACTGAAGAAGCCTGCGGTAATCAGCGGCAGAGCCGACAGCGCCGCGCCACCAATCAGGAAGCAGAGATACACCAGCGGAATAGACTTACGCAGGCCGCCCATCTTGAAGATGTTCTGTTCGTGGTGGCAAGCCAGGATAACCGAGCCGGATGCCAGGAACAGCAGCGCTTTAAAGAAGGCGTGCGTCATCAGGTGGAAAATCGCCGCATCCCACGCCTGAACACCCAGCGCCAGGAACATATAACCAATCTGGCTCATGGTGGAGTACGCAAGAACGCGCTTAATGTCGGTCTGTACCAGCGCGGCGAAACCCGCCAGCACCAGCGTGATAGCACCGATAATTCCCACCAGATGCAGAATTTCCGGGGTCATCAGGAACAGGCCGTGCGTACGTGCAATCAGGTAGACACCGGCGGTAACCATCGTTGCGGCGTGGATCAGCGCGGAGACAGGCGTCGGGCCGGCCATCGCGTCAGCAAGCCAGGTCTGCAACGGCAACTGCGCGGATTTACCCACCGCACCGCCCAGCAGCATCAGGGTTGCCCACATCAGCATGTTGTTACCCGCTTCGAAGTGCGCAGGCGCCAGTTCGACCATTTCGCGGAAATTCAGCGTGCCCAGCTCGTTATAGAGGATGAACAGCGCGAAGGCGAGGAACACGTCACCGACACGGGTTACCACGAAGGCTTTCATTGCCGCAGCGCCATTCTTCGGATCGGTGTAATAGAAACCGATCAGCAGATAGGAGCACAGGCCCACGCCTTCCCAGCCGAGGTACATCAGCAGCAGGTTGTCCGCCAGTACCAGAACTACCATGCTGGCGATAAACAGGTTGGTGTAGGCGAAGAAACGAGAGTATCCCTCTTCACCGCGCATATACCAGGAGGCGAACATGTGGATCAGGAAACCGACGCCGGTCACCACGCTGAGCATGGTCAGCGACAGGCCGTCCAGCACCAGGTTAAAACCGATGTTGAAGTCACCAACGGACATCCACGTCCACAGCGGCTGGCTGTAGGCCTGTTGGCCATTGGCAAAGAAGTCAACGCCAACAAACGCCGTCACCAGCGCCGCCAGGCCAATCGACCCGACGCCCACGGTAGCGGACAGATTTTCTGACCAACGACCGCGAGAGAACGCCAGTAATACAAAGCCAATAAATGGCAGAATAATGGTTAAGGCAAGCATGTTCATCCACGCATCTCACTTACTGAATCGATGTTCAGGTTCTGGCGACGGCGATGAAGTTGCAGCAACAGCGCAAGTCCAATGCTCGCTTCCGCAGCCGCAAGGCTGATGGCGAGAATATACATCACCTGACCATCGGTCTGGCCCCAGTAGCTTCCGGCGACCACAAAGGCCAGCGCGGAGGCGTTAATCATGATTTCCAGCCCGATCAGCATAAACAGCAGATTGCGGCGGATAACCAGACCGGTTAAACCCAGTACGAATAAGACAGCCGCGAGGATCAGTCCATGTTGTAAGGGGATCATGCGTGCTCCTCCGTTTTTCTTTTCGCGCGGTCATCGGCGCGGTTGCTCAGCACTTCACCTGAACGCTCTTCGCGTCCAACGTGGAAGGCCACAACCAGACCCGCCAGCAGCAGCATCGAAGCCAGTTCGACCGCCAGTACATACGGACCAAACAGGGAAATACCGACTGCTTTCGCGCTGATTGGCGTACCGTCAATGCCCTGATCGTTAACGCCCAGAATGGCGTAAACAATGACCACCAGCATGATGGCCGACAGAATCGCCGGACCAATCCACACCTGCGGTTTCAGCCACTGGCGTTCCTGTTCAATTTCAGAACCACCGAGGTTGAGCATCATTACCACGAACACGAACAGCACCATGATGGCGCCCGCGTAGACGATAATTTCCAGCGCACCGGCGAAGTAAGCGCCTAACGAGAAGAACACCCCGGAAATCGCCAACAGCGAAATAATCAGATACAGCAGCGCGTGTACCGGATTGGTGTGGGTGATCACCCGCAAGGTTGCGAGAATGGCTATCAGGCCACAGATATAAAAAGCGAACTCCATTGCCCCTCTCCTTACGGTAACAGGCTCTTGACGTCGATAGGCTTGGCTTCGTTCTCTGCTTCGCCCTTATCTTTGCCGTCGATTGCCATACCTGCCATCCGGTAGAAGTTATATTCCGGGTATTTGCCCGGACCGGAGATCAGCAGATCCTCTTTCTCGTAAACCAGGTCCTGGCGCTTGTACTCACCCAGCTCGAAATCTGGAGTCAGCTGAATAGCCGTTGTCGGACAGGCTTCTTCACACAGGCCGCAGAAAATGCAGCGTGAGAAGTTAATGCGGAAAAACTCCGGATACCAGCGGCCATCTTTGGTCTCTGCTTTTTGCAAAGAGATACAGCCTACCGGACACGCTACCGCACACAGGTTACAGGCAACGCAGCGCTCTTCACCGTCCGGATCGCGGGTCAGAACGATACGACCACGAAAACGGGGCGGTAGATAGACCGGCTCTTCCGGGTACATCTGCGTTTCGCGTTTCGCGAACGCATGCAGGCCGATCATCCAGATACTGCGTACCTGGGTGCCGAAACCTACGAACAATTCTTTTAAGGTCATGGTCTTTGTGTCCCTTATTGCGCCTGCCACAGAATGACAGCCGCCGTTACCAGCAAGTTGACGAGCGTCAGCGGCAGACAGACTTTCCAGCCGAAGGACATTACCTGGTCATAACGAGGACGCGGTAACGACGCACGAATCAAAATGAACATCATCATGAAGAACGCGGTTTTCAGCGCGAACCAGACGAATGGCGGTAAGAACGGGCCATGCCAGCCACCGAAGAACAGGGTAACCATCAGTGCAGAAATGGTGACGATACCGATGTACTCACCCACGAAGAACAGACCGAATTTCATACCGGAATATTCAATGTGGTAACCGTCGGCCAGTTCCTGCTCGGCTTCTGGCTGGTCGAAAGGATGACGGTGACACACCGCCACGCCCGCGATGGCAAAGGTGACAAAACCAAAGAACTGCGGAATTACGTTCCAGATATCAGCCTGGTTGTTGACGATGTCGGTCATGTTAAATGAGCCGGCCTGCGCCACCACGCCCATCAGGGAAAGTCCGAGGAACACTTCGTAGCTCAGCGTTTGCGCAGACGCACGCATCGCACCGAGCAGGGAGTATTTGTTGTTACTGGACCAGCCGGCGAACAGTACCGCGTATACCGCGAGACCTGCCATCATCAGGAAGAACAGGATCCCGATGTTCAGGTCAGCGACCACCCAGTTCGGACTCACCGGCACGATGGCGAAAGCCAGCAGCAGCGAGGTGAAGGCGATCATTGGTGCCAGGGTAAAGATGACGCGATCCGAGAATTTCGGGATCCAGTCTTCTTTAAAGAACATCTTGATCATGTCCGCAACCAGCTGGAGCGAACCGCCCCAGCCAACACGGTTCGGTCCGTAACGGTTCTGGAACAGACCCAGCAGACGACGTTCGCCAAAGCTCATGAATGCCCCGCAGGTGACCACCACCAGCAGGATCACGACCGCTTTGAGAATGCTCAGCAGGATCTCAATCAGATCGGGTGTAATCCAACTCATTGTTGTGCCTCCTGCAGATCCTCAAGACGCGCACCTGCCAGTACCGGCGCGATGCCAGGCATACCCATCGGCAAACCAACCTGCCCTGCCGTTAATCCTTCAGCGATTTCAACCGGCAGCGTAACCGTGTTGCCATCGTAGCTGAAAGAAACGCGCGTACCGGCATTAACCCCCAACTTCGCGGCATCAGCCGGATTGAGTTTAATGTACGGCTGCGGCATACGGGTCTGGAAGACCGGCGCACGTTGTGACATTTCGTCGCTACCAAACAGATGGTAGTAAGGCGCGATACGCCACTGACCATCCTGAGCCTGGAAGCTCGCCGGAACGGTAGTGAAGTAATCCATCCCATCCGCAGAAGCTTCGATCAGACGCACGCCTGGGTCGCCATGACGCAGTTTACCGCCCACTTCATCCTGGAACTTATTCCACGCCTGTGGGGAGTTCCAGCCTGGTGCCCAGGCAAACGGAATTTGTGAACGCGGCGCAGACGGTTGGTTGTTCCCTTCCATCGAGAAAGCGAACATGGTGTCTTTGTCCTGCGGCTGGCGCGGTTCGTGTACGCTGATGTTGGCGCGCATTGCGGTACGACCGCTGTAGCGGTGCGGTTCACGTGCCAGTTTCTGTCCACGAATACGGAAGGTTGCATCCGGCGCGGCATCTTTAATACCCGCCAGTTGCGGCAGCTTCTCAACGACCGCGTCGATGACGTGGTCAAGCTGCGTCCAGTCTACTTCACGGCTCTGCACGGTGCTGTGCAGCGAGTGCAGCCAGCGCCAGCTTTCCAGCATGACGGTGTTGCTGTCGTAGTAGGACGGGTCGTAGACCTGGAAGAAGCGTTGGGCGCGGCCTTCGTTGTTAATCACCGTACCATCACTTTCGGCGAAGCTTGCGGCGGAAAGCACCAGATGGGCGTTTTCCATAATTGCCGTACGCTGATGATCAACGACCAGTACCAGTGGCGCTTTCGCCAGCGCGGCGTTCACACGCGTAGCTGAAGCATGGCGATGCAGGTCATTTTCCAGCACCACAACGGCGTCAGCACGACCTGTTTCCAGCTCGGTCAGCGCATCCTCAAGGGAACCACCGCCAATCATACCCAGGCCCATGCTGTTAACAGAGCGAGCAATCATGGTGATGCCGACATCAGCGCCCCGACCTTTCAGCGCCTTGGCCACGTTGGCAGCCGCCTGAATCACCTCGGCGCTACCGGCGTTGGTGCCGGAAATAATCAGTGGTTTCTTCGCTCCGGCCAAGGCCTGAACGATAACGTCAATTTTGTTCTGCAGGTCACGATCGATACCGTCAACCGCCGGGGCGTTGTTATCCAGCGCGTGGGCGATAGCGAAACCTAAACGCGCCTGATCTTCAACCGGCGCACGGTAGGTCCATGCGGCGATATCATCCAGACGGGTGTTATCGACGTTGGTGACGAACAGCGGATGCTTGGCGCGCTGGCCGATGTTGAGGATGGCCGCAATCTGCCAGTCGGCCACTTTCTGCGCCGCCGCCATTTCGCGTGCTTTACCTTTCACCGCCTGACGCACTGCCAGCGCAACGCGCGCGCCGGTCTGGGTGACATCTTCGCCCAGCACCAGAACCGCATCGTAGGATTCGATTTCGCGCAGTGCCGGAGTATGAATACCGCCGTCACGCAGTACGCTCAGCGCCAGCTGCAGACGTTCCTGCTCGCCCTGGGCGATACCGGTATAGAAGTTATCCGCACCGACCAGTTCGCGCAGTGCGAAGTTGCTTTCAACGCTGGCGCGCGGGGAGCCGATACCAATCACTTTCTTCGACTGACGCAGAATATCTGCCGCGCCCTGCATCGCCTGTTCGGCGTTCAGCGTGATCAGGTCATCGCCACGACGCTGTACCGGCTGACGCGGACGGTCTTTCAGGTTCACGTAACCATAGCCAAAACGACCACGGTCGCAGAGGAAGTAATGGTTAACAGTACCGTTATAACGGTTTTCGATACGACGCAGTTCACCGTAGCGCTCGCCCGGGCTGGTGTTACAGCCGATGGAACACTGCTGGCAGATGCTCGGCGCAAACTGCATGTCCCATTTACGGTTATAACGCTCGGAGTGCGTTTTATCGGTGAAGACGCCGGTCGGACAAATTTCGACCAGGTTGCCGGAGAATTCGCTTTCGAGCGTACCGTCTTCCGGACGACCGAAGTAGACGTTGTCATGTGCGCCATAGACGCCCAGATCCGCGCCATCGGCGTAATCTTTGTAGTAACGTACACAGCGATAGCAGGCGATGCAGCGGTTCATTTCATGAGAGATGAACGGCCCCAGGTCCTGGTTGCGGTGCGTACGCTTCGTGAAGCGGTAGCGACGGAAGCTATGACCGGTCATGACGGTCATATCCTGAAGGTGGCAGTTACCGCCCTCTTCACAAACCGGACAGTCGTGCGGGTGGTTAGTCATCAACCACTCCACTACACTTTCGCGGAACTGCTTCGCTTCTTCGTCATCAATAGAAATAAAGGTGCCTTCGGTGGCCGGTGTCATACAAGACATCACCAGGCGACCACGCGTGTCTTCCGCGTTCTGATATTGCTTCACCGCACACTGGCGGCAAGCACCGACGCTTCCCAGCGCCGGGTGCCAGCAAAAGTACGGAATATCAAGGCCGAGAGACAGACAAGCTTCCAGCAGGTTGTCCGCTCCGTTGACCTCATATTCTTTGCCGTCTACATGAATCGTAGCCATAGTCAGCATGCTTCCAGTTGGCTCGGTCGTAACCGAGCGTTAATCGAATTACTTATCGCGATGCAGGGGTTAACCTGCAATTACCAGCGCTCTTTCAGCAGGTTCGGCTGAATACCACCAATCTGATGGGTATTGCTGAAGGACTGCTTGATGCCAGCTTCGAATTCTTCGCGGAAATATTTAATGGCGCTCTGCAGCGGTTCCACCGCACCCGGTGCGTGTGCACAGAAGGTTTTACCCGGGCCGAGGAAACGACACAGTTGCTCAAGTGTCTCGATATCCCCTGGCTGGCCTTCGCCACGCTCCAGCGCGCGCAGAATTTTCACACTCCACGGCAGACCGTCACGGCACGGCGTACACCAGCCGCAGGACTCGCGGGCAAAGAACTCTTCAAGGTTACGCACCAGAGGAACCATGCCGATCTCGTGATCGACGGCCATTGCCAGCGCGGTACCCAGACGGCTGCCTGCTTTACCGATGCTTTCGAATTCCATTGGCAGGTCAAGGTGCGCCTCGGTCAGGAAGTCAGTACCCGCGCCGCCAGGCTGCCAGGCTTTAAACTTCAGGCCATCGCGCATGCCGCCCGCGTAATCTTCGAGGATCTCACGCGCGGTAGTACCGAAAGGCAGTTCCCACAGGCCAGGATTCTTCACACGACCGGAGAAGCCCATCAGCTTGGTGCCTGCGTCTTTGCTCTTCGAAATGTTCTGGTACCACTCCACGCCGTTCGCGAGGATAGCCGGTACGTTACACAGGGTTTCAACGTTATTTACGCAGGTCGGCTTACCCCATGCGCCAGAGCTTGCCGGGAACGGCGGCTTGGAACGCGGGTTAGCACGGCGACCTTCGAGGGAGTTAATCAGCGCGGTTTCTTCACCGCAGATATAACGCCCTGCCCCGGTGTGGACAAACAGTTCGAAGTCAAAACCGGTGCCCATGATGTTTTTGCCAAGCAGACCGGCTTCGGTCGCTTCGGCGATCGCGCGACGCAGATGCACGGCCGCTTCGATATATTCACCGCGCAGGAAGATGTAACCACGGTACGCTTTCAGCGCAAACGCGGAGATCAGCATGCCTTCCACCAGCAGGTGCGGCAGCTGCTCCATCAGCAGACGGTCCTTATAGGTGCCCGGTTCCATTTCATCGGCGTTACACAGCAGGTAACGGATGTTCATGGATTCGTCTTTCGGCATCAGGCTCCACTTCAGACCGGTGGAAAAGCCCGCGCCGCCGCGCCCTTTCAGGCCAGCGTCTTTTACCTGATTAACGATTTCATCCGGTGACAGCCCGGTCAGGGCCTTTCGCGCACCTTCGTAGCCGTTCTTGCTACGGTATTCGTCCAGCCATACCGGCTGTTTGTCATCACGCAGACGCCAGGTCAGCGGATGCGTTTCGGGAGTACGGATAATGTCTTTCATTTATACCGCTCCAGCAGTTCGGGAATGCCTTCCGGGGTCAGGTGAGCGTGAGTATCCTCATCGATCATCATGTTTGGCCCTTTATCGCAGTTCCCCAGGCAACAGGTTGGCAGCAGCGTAAAACGACCGTCAAAGGTCGTCTGCCCCGGCTTGATGTTGAGTTTTTTCTCAAGCGCAGCCTGGATCCCCTGGTAGCCGTTGATATGGCACACCACGCTGTCGCAGTAGCGGATCACGTGGCGACCTACCGGCTGGCGGAAGATCTGGCTATAGAACGTGGCAACACCTTCTACGTCGCTTGCCGGGATACCCAGCACATCAGCGATCGCATAGATCGCGCCATCCGGCACCCAGCCACGCTGTTTCTGAACGATTTTCAGCGCTTCAATGGACGCCGCACGCGGGTCTTCGTAGTGGTGCTTCTCGTGCTCAATCGCTTCACGCTCAGCCGCACTCAGCTCAAAAGCCTCGGTTTGTGGTTGTTGATTCTCGTGCATAATTAGCGGTCCACATCTGACATAACAAAATCGATACTACCCAGATGGACGATCAGGTCGGACACCAGGCTGCCACGTACCGCTACCGGGATCTGCTGCAGGTGCGCATAGCTCGGGGTACGGATACGGGTACGATAACTCATGGTGCTGCCATCGCTGGTCAGGTAGTAACTGTTGATACCCTTGGTCGCTTCCACCATCTGGAAGGACTCGTTTGCCGGCATAACCGGTCCCCACGAAACCTGCAGGAAGTGGGTGATCAGGGTTTCGATATGTTGCAGCGTGCGCTCTTTCGGCGGCGGCGTCGTCAGCGGGTGATCCGCTTTGAACGGGCCTTCCGGCATGTTATTGAGGCACTGCTCAAGGATGCGCAGACTCTGGCGCAGCTCTTCAACTTTCAGCATCACGCGGGTATAGCAGTCGGACACACCGCCGCCAACCGGAACTTCAAAGTCAAAGTTTTCGTAGCCAGAGTACGGACGCGCTTTACGCACGTCGAAATCAATACCAGTCGCGCGCAGCGCAGCACCGGTACAGCCCCAGTCCAGCGCTTCTTTCTTGCCGTAAGCGGCAACGCCCTGCGAACGGCCTTTCAGGATGGTGTTACGCAGCGCCGCTTTCTCGTAGGAATCCAGACGTTTTGGCATCCAGTCGAGGAAGTCACGCAGCAGCTTGTCCCAACCGCGCGGCAGATCGTGCGCCACGCCGCCGATACGGAACCAGGCCGGGTGCATACGGAAACCGGTGATCGCTTCCACGACGTCATAGATTTTCTGACGGTCGGTAAAGGCGAAGAATACCGGAGTCATTGCGCCGACGTCCTGAATGAACGTGGAGATATACAGCAGGTGGCTGTTGATACGGAACAGTTCAGACAACATCACGCGAATCACGTTAACGCGATCCGGCGTGGTGATACCAGCCAGTTTCTCAACGGCCAGTACATAAGGCATTTCGTTAACGCAGCCGCCGAGGTACTCGATACGGTCAGTGTACGGAATATAGCTGTGCCAGGACTGACGTTCACCCATCTTTTCAGCGCCACGGTGGTGGTAGCCGATGTCAGGCACGCAGTCGACGATTTCTTCGCCATCAAGCTGCAGCACAATACGGAACGCACCGTGAGAAGATGGGTGGTTAGGACCGAGGTTGAGGAACATGAAGTCCTCGTTTTCGGTACTACGCTTCATGCCCCAGTCTTCTGGTTTGAAGGTCAGCGCTTCCATTTCCAGATCCTGCTTGGCTTTGGTCAGCTCAAACGGATCGAATTCGGTCGCACGCGCCGGGTAGTCTTTACGCAGCGGATGTCCTTCCCATGTAGACGGCATCAACAGACGCGTCAGGTGCGGGTGGCCTTCGATATCGATGCCAAACATTTCCCAGGTTTCACGCTCATACCAGTTGGCGTTCGGGAACAGTTTGGTGAAAGTCGGTACGCGCAGATCGTTTTCAGACAATGCCACCTTGAGCATGATATCGCGATTGCGTTCAATGGAGATCAGGTGATAGAAAACGGAAAAATCCGCGGCAGGTAACCCTTCGCGGTGCGTACGCAGACGTTCGTCCATGCCGTGTAAGTCAAACAGCATGACGTAAGGTTTCGGCAGTCTCTTTAAGAAATCGCCAACTTCCAGTAGTTGTTCACGCTTGACCCAAACAACGGGTACCCCGGTGCGAGTCGCCTGAACGGTAAAGGCATCCGGCCCAAAACGGTTGCGCAGTTCGCCAATGACCGGGTCATCAAGGTGATCCCGTGTTTGCCATGCGGCGTCTTGCGCGGTTAAGTCGGTCATATTGTTCACCATTGCAAATGGTCCGTGGTGGTCGGCAGTGCTTCGCGCTATTTATGTAGTGATAAGCGAAGGAAGTGCTGCTGCCGACAGGCGCAAATTAAATCTCGTCTGGTGTACGAAGATTCGTTACAGCGATACGTTCGCCGCGTTTACGCTCGCGTTCTGACTGCATATTGGCGCGATAAACGCCCTGATCGCCAACCACCCAGGAGAGCGGACGGCGTTCTTTGCCAATCGAATCTTGCAGCAGCATCAGAGCCTGCATATACGCTTCCGGACGCGGCGGACATCCCGGGATGTACACATCAACCGGAATAAATTTATCAACGCCCTGCACCACAGAATAGATGTCGTACATACCGCCGGAGTTGGCGCATGCGCCCATGGAGATAACCCATTTCGGTTCCAGCATCTGATCGTAGAGGCGCTGAATAACCGGTGCCATTTTGGTAAAGCAGGTTCCGGCTACCACCATCAGGTCAGCCTGACGCGGCGATGCACGCAGTACTTCCGCACCAAAACGGGCCACATCGTGCACGGCGGTAAACGAGGTCACCATCTCAACGTAGCAGCAGGAAAGGCCAAAGTTATATGGCCAAATTGAGTTTTTACGGCCCCAGTTAACCATGTCATGCAGCTTGCCCATGAACACGTTTTTGTTAACTTCTTGCTCCAGGGGGTCGGTTACGATCTCCTGTTTTTGCAGGGGGTAACGGTCGTTCTCACCGTTAGGATCTATGCGGGTGAGCGTATAATCCATCTTAATGCCTCGCGGTTAGCGTTGACGATTAGCGATACTGTTCGTTTCCGGGTTCATACGCTCGCGGCGTGAACGCGCGGGCGTCCAGTCCAGCGCGCCAATACGCACCAGATAAACCAGACCTGCCAGTAACACAAAAATAAAAATTGCAGCTTCCACAAAGCCAATCCAGCCGCTTTCACGGATAGAAGTTGACCATGCGAACAGATACAGCGCTTCAACGTCGAAGATAACGAAGAACATGGCTACCAGATAAAACTTGGCAGACAGGCGCAAGCGGGCGGTGCCGACCGAGTCGATACCTGATTCAAACGGCACGTTTTTAGATCTCGCGCGCGCGCGACCACCTAAAAACCAGCCGCCGACGAGCATCAGGCAGCACAGGCCAATGGCAACAATAAGAAAGATAGCGAATGCCCAGTGATGAGCGATGATTTCAGTGGATGTTGACATACTCATTGCTTACTCATCAAAAGTAGCGCCAAATTCTCTGCTCTTTTCGGCAGATGAACGCCACATCGATTCATGGGGAGGAATAAAAAAAACCTTACAATCACTGTGAAAAACCATTTTATACAGCTAATTGATGGGGTTTTTTACTCCTTTCTATAACCTTTTGTCAACTTTAACAAAAGTTTCCTCACATTATTTTACACCAATCCAACTTCATTAACATAAAGTGCTATTTAGACCAATTTCGATCGCATCATCGGTCATTTTTAACGTTGTTGAATCGTGTCCGTAGTGAAGTAAAAAAGATAATACTCGTCTATTTTGACAGGAATTCACCCAGATGCCTCCCCCTAAATGGGAGTATTTTCTTGATCTGTGACACGCTTTTGTTAATTCACCATAAAAAACAGCAACAATTTCTCTAGTTTTTTAACATGGAAACAATTAGCAATGCTGCTGATTATTTTTTAGCCTAACATCAGGCCATTTTTTTACCTTCTGATTTTGTTAAGTTTTAGTATAGCAAATGACATAAAGCGGCAATATTTGCATAAAAAAAGAGCCGCTGGATGTTCTTTCAGCATCAGCGGCTCTTTTTTACACTTACATTTTAAAACTGTTTTTTGTGACGGGTTACTCAAAGTCGCCTTCAACAATCAGCGAGTCATCTCCCCCTTCAGGGGTAAACTGATTGTATTGCCAAGGATTTTGATACGTTTGCATCGACTTAAAGATAACCTCTGCCAGCTCATTTTGCGTGGACGGATCGCAGCACAACAGATACTCAGTATCAGGCAATGGCGGCAATCCGTCGGCGGCACCCAGGACGCGCAAATCCGGACTCATCATTTCGACAGGACGCGCAGTGACGCCGAGCCCTGCTTTTACCGCCGCACGAACCGCGGGTAATGTTGAAGCGACATATGCCAGACGCCATGGGATCTGTGCGGCGTTTAATGTCGCCAGCACGATATCGCGAAACGGACTCGGATCGTCCAGCAGAACCAACGGTACCGGCTCACCCTTTTGCAGAATATATTCGGCAGCGCAGTACCAGTGTGTTGGCGAGGTACGCAGATTCAGACATTCAAAATCGCCTGGTCGGTTGGTGGTAACCACCAAATCCACTTCTTGCGACTTCAGCATATCCACCATATAAGCGTTACGCTTGACTCTCACATCCAGCGCAAGCTTCGGATAAACCGAACTTATACGGTTGAGCAGGAAAGGCAGTATGGTATCGGCGGATTCATCAGAAGCACCGATAGTTAACACTCCCTGAAGATTATTAAACATTAATGATGAGCATGCCTCATCATTAAAACGCAGTATTTTTCTGGCGTAACCCAACAGTTGTATACCATGTTCGGTCAGTAGCTTGTTGCGTCCATGGCGTGCGAACAACTCTTTCCCCACGAGTTGCTCAAGACGCTGCATTTGCTGACTCACCGCAGACTGAGTTCGACATACCGCAGCTGCCGCAGCCGCAAAGGTATTCAGGTCGGCAACAGCAACGAAGGTTCTCAGCAGATCGAGGTCGAGGTTAATTATCGGACGATTTGCATTTATCATAGTTTTTCACTTACTCGCGGGTCATACCGGGTTAATGCTGTGCATTTGGAATCAAACAACTCCATTTGTAATGTGCCTCCCTCGCAGTTTCGCTTAGTGTAACCAAGTGAAAATAAGGATGTATTTGGTTTAACAAACGAAACAATTCTCTTTCTGAGCTATTTTAATACCCGTGATATTCATCGGAATATAGCAACGAGAAAGAGCCGGATTTTTAGCTGCTGGATGATTCTGACTTATGGAAAACATGTAAATTTTGTAAATTTAAAAAAAAGTTAACGAACAATAATTTACACATTAAGAACTATCTTTTCAGTATGTTAGGAACAACCAACCAACATTTGAATTATCTTAAAATTCAGACTACTTACCATTTCATGGGACTTATCTTAACCTAAAACCACTATATTTATAAGTGTTATCGTGAATAATTCCAGGCAAATTCGTGTTATGTCCTGGCAGCAGTTTCCCTATTATTAGCCCACTCAATTTGATGCCATTTAAATATTAAATAATAATTAATTAAGAATCCCTCAATTCATTAATTATGCTTAACAATGGATTTACACCGTATCACGGACGGATCAGACCGATAACACCCCCCGCAGCTAAAACCTCAGTATTTTCGAATTGCCTCATCCAGCTTAGACGTCGGTGACATTTCGCTTTACAGCCTTAACTTTTTTTGACAAGACAAATCACCACAACCAAAGCGTCATGGCAAATCATATAACTAATAAAATACAGTTAACCAGATTATTATTCTATGATAATTGCATCATTTAGTTGTTAACAGTTAATTATAACTTCATGGCTTTTCAAAATGTTCTACTAAAGACCCTTCAAAACTCACCGCCGTGGGAGTACATTGTGCTGGGCTGACTTCCATGGCAGGGAGTGGCATTCACAGCTAAAAAGGTCAACGTTCATGTCCCCCATTGAAAAATCCAGCAAATTAGAAAACGTCTGTTATGACATTCGCGGCCCGGTTCTGAAGGAAGCAAAGCGCCTGGAAGAAGAAGGCAATAAAGTTCTGAAACTGAACATCGGCAACCCGGCGCCATTCGGGTTTGAAGCACCAGATGAAATTCTGGTGGATGTGATCCGCAATTTGCCAACAGCGCAAGGATATTGCGACTCAAAAGGTCTTTATTCCGCCCGTAAAGCGATTATGCAGCATTACCAGGCCCGTGGTATGCGCGACGTCACCGTGGAAGATATTTATATCGGTAACGGCGTTTCTGAATTAATTGTGCAGGCTATGCAGGCATTGCTGAATAGCGGGGATGAAATGCTGGTTCCTGCCCCTGATTATCCACTGTGGACGGCAGCGGTTTCGCTCTCCGGCGGTAATGCCGTTCACTACCTGTGTGACGAATCATCAGACTGGTTCCCGGACCTCGATGATATCCGCGCCAAAATTACACCGCGTACCCGCGGGATCGTCATCATCAACCCAAACAACCCAACCGGCGCTGTTTATTCTAAAGAGCTGCTGATGGAGATTGTTGAGATTGCTCGCCAGAACAACCTCATCATCTTTGCGGATGAGATTTACGACAAAATTCTCTACGATGACGCTGAACACCACTCCATCGCGGCAATGGCTCCGGACCTGCTGACCATCACCTTCAACGGCCTGTCAAAAACCTATCGCGTCGCTGGTTTCCGTCAGGGCTGGATGGTGCTGAACGGACCGAAAAAACATGCCAAAGGGTATATTGAAGGTCTTGAGATGCTGGCCTCTATGCGCTTATGTGCCAACGTTCCGGCGCAACATGCTATTCAGACCGCGCTGGGCGGATACCAGAGCATCAGCGAATTCATCATGCCTGGTGGGCGTCTGTATGAACAACGCAACCGTGCATGGGAACTGCTCAATGACATTCCCGGCGTCTCTTGCGTAAAACCGCGCGGCGCACTGTATATGTTCCCGAAAATTGATGCTAAACGCTTCAACATTCATGACGACCAGAAGATGGTGCTCGACTTCCTGCTGCAGGAGAAAGTCCTGCTGGTGCAGGGAACGGCGTTCAACTGGCCGTGGCCGGATCATTTCCGCATCGTTACGCTGCCGCGAATTGATGATATCGAAATGTCGTTGAGTAAATTTGAGCGTTTCCTGTCGGGTTATCGCCAGCTGTAACCCCGCAAAGTGCTACCGGGTTTGCATCCGGTAGCACTCTCTGCGCAAAATACCGTTACTGAAGTCACTGAGTAAGGGTCGTTATGAAGCAGAGCCACTTTTTTGCCCACCTCTCCCGTCTGAAACTCATTAATCGCTGGCCGCTGATGCGCAATGTGCGCACCGAAAACGTGTCTGAACACAGTCTGCAGGTTGCCATGGTTGCTCATGCGCTGGCCGCGATCAAAAACCGTAAATTTGGTGGTCAGGTGAATGCTGAGCGTATTGCCCTACTGGCGATGTATCACGATGCGTCAGAGGTGTTGACCGGCGATCTCCCTACCCCGGTGAAATACTTCAACTCGCAGATTGCCCAGGAATATAAAGCGATAGAGAAAATTGCCCAGCAAAAGCTGGTCGATATGGTTCCTGATGAACTGCGCGATATTTTTGCGCCTCTCATTGATGAACATGCCTTGAGTGAAGAAGAGAGATCGATTGTTAAACAGGCCGATGCCCTGTGCGCATATCTGAAGTGTCTGGAGGAACTCTCCGCCGGTAACAACGAGTTTCTGCTGGCTAAAACGCGTCTGGAAAAAACGCTGGAATCGCGACGCAGCGAGGAGATGGACTACTTTATGGACGTATTCGTCCCGAGCTTTCACCTCTCATTAGATGAAATAAGCCAGGATTCACCATTGTAAGTTTGCACCGACATTACCTTGATATGCCGGACAGGATGTTAGCCTCCATCCGGCATATAAAAATCAAAACGGGAACAGCATCGGGATCATCACCACGCACACCACCATCACAATGATGGTAAACGGCACGCCAATCTTCACAAAATCGCTAAAACTGTAGTTGCCAGGCCCGAGCACCAGCGTGTTTACCGGCGAAGAAACCGGCGTCATAAAGGCCGCGGATGCCGCCATCGCAATCACCATCGCAAAAGGATAAGGCGAAACACCCATCGACTTTGCTGCCGCCAGCGCGATTGGCGCCATCAGCACCGCCGTCGCGGTGTTGGAGATAAATAACCCGATGGTCGCGCACAGCACGAACAGGCAGCCCAGCATCATATACGGACCATACCCACCGCCGACGTCCATCAGCCCTTTCACCACCAGATCGACACCGCCGGTTTTTTGTAAGGCCAGCGCGAAGGGCATCATCCCGACAATCAAAATAATGCTCGGCCAGTGAATCGCTTTATAGGCGCTTTCGGCATCGATACAACGAAATTTCCCCATCAGCAGACAGGCGATGATCGCGGCAACCGTATTGGGAATTTCATCAGTGAGCATCAGGGCGACCATCAGCACCAGGCAGAAAATCGCATGCGGCGCCTGGCTGTGCGCCGGAGAAGCTTCACTGACTTCCACGGGCATATTCAGCACCACAAAATCGCGCCCTTTTTGTCCAAGCAGCGTGATAAGCTTCCAGTTTCCCACCACTAAAATGATATCGCCCATCAACAGCGGCTCATCAACCACTGCTCCGGCCAGCGCTGTACCATCACGCTTCAGCCCAACGACATTCAGCCCGTAACGCGTACGAAAAGCGATTTCCCGTACCGTTTTGCCGATCAATTCCGACTCAGGGATCAGAGAGATTTCGGCCATCCCCACGTCAAGCGCCTGCTCGGAGAAGTATTCGCCGCGCAGTACCATCGGCTCCAGCAGTTGCTCACTGCAAAACTCTCGCAGATCGACATCCGCTGCAGACATATCAATCAGCAGCACGTCACGGGCGCGAAACTCAGAAACCCCGTTTACGTCAACGATCACGCGACGAAAGCGACGCCAGCGCTCCACGCCAATCACGTTTGCCCCGTAGCGCTCACGCAGTTTCAGGTCGTCCAGACGCTGGCCTATCATAGGAGAACCCGGACGAATCGCCAGGCGACGCGCGCGCCCGGTCAGGCGATATTCTTTAATCAGATCGCGAAAGGTCCGGCGTTTCCAGCCGTCTCCCGGCTGGCCGGAATCTTCCCCCTTGAGCATAAAGCGCATCAGCAGCATATAAATTATGCCAAGCACCAGGACCACCAGCCCCATCGGGGTAACGCTAAAAAAACTGAAACCGTTAAGTCCTTCGCGCAACAATTCACTGTTGACGACCAGGTTGGGCGGCGTCGCCACCAGCGTCATCATGCCGCTGATTAGTCCTGCAAAACTCAGTGGCATCATCAGGCGTGAAGGGGAAATTTCCATGCGCATGGAAACGCTTAGGACCACCGGAATAAAGATGGCGACCACGCCGGTCGAACTCATAAACGCACCAAGCCCGGCGACGGTAATCATCAGCAACACCAGCATTTTGACTTCACTGCTGCCAGCCACCTTCACCAGCCAGGCTCCCATTACCGTCGCCACCCCAGTACGCACCAGGCCATCGCCGATAATGAATAAAGCCGCTATCAAAATAACGTTAGGATCGCTGAATCCGGAAAAGGCTTCTGTGATGCTCAATGTTCCGCTGAGAACAAAGGCAATAATGACCAGCAAAGCGACCGCATCCATACGCACTCTGCCAGTTGCAAACAAAACGACGGCAATCGCCAGCAATGAGAGAACCCATATCAATTCACCGTTCACAACATATCCTTGTTAAATGAGAGGGATGAGTCGATTCTGCCATAAAAAAGCCCCAGCAATCTGGGGCTAAATCATGATCAGGTATTTCTTACCACGACCACATTTCCGTTGGGTTGTTTGGTCACAGAAATATGTTCCAGACTGGTCAGCGAAAAATCGACCTCATCCAGACGCGGCGTATCCGCAGGCGCGTTGACCGCTATCACATGACACCCTGCAGCCAGTCCTGAGAGCACTCCGGCAGGCGCATCTTCCACCACCGCGCATTCCTGTGGCGCAAGACCCAGAAGCTGCGCGCCGAGCAGATAGGCGTCTGGCTCTGGCTTCCCTCTTTTTACCCGCTCGGCGGTGACAAACACTTCAGGAGCAGGAAGCCCCGCGACACGGTGGCGCGCCCGCGCGACAGGCATAGATCCAGAGGTCACAATCGCCCATGGAATACCCGCTTTATTGAGGTGGTTGAGTAAATCAACCGCCCCCGGCAGCGCGGTGATCCCAGCGGTTTCCGTCGCTTCGATCTGCTCCAGGCGGGTGAATTCCGCGGCGATCTCAGCCTCAGATTTTCCCACCATAAAGTGTCGCAGGGAGGTAATGGCCTGCTTGCCATGAATAAAGCCGAGCACCTCGGCATGATCGAGGCCAAAACGATCGGCCCAGTTGCACCACGCGCGTTCTACCGCGGGTAAGGAATCGACCAGTGTTCCATCCAGATCAAACAGAAAACCTTTGCACTGCACGCTCGCCCCCTCAGGCATTAATGATTTGGTTAATTTCATTCGCGCTCAGGTGATACTGGCGCGGGCAAGAGTGCCAGACATTCAGCATACGCTGATATTTTTCCCACATCGGGGTCTGGGCGTTGAAGCCATGCGTACCTGCATCGAAGTGGGTATAACGACCTTCCACATTAACCATAAAACGAACGTACCCGAGGAAACGGGCTTCCGTTGCGGCGTCAAAACCGAGGAAGGTCACGCGACGCTCATCAATAGCCTGCGCGTCTTTAAGGTTAGTCCAGGACACATGTAATGCGTGATACATCTCCATAATATCGATAATCGTACGACAGGTTTCTTCCGTCAGCTCACCAAACTCACGATCCAGCTCGCGCATCTGCAAGCCGTAACCGCGTTCAATAATCGTCTGCAAACGACGATAACGCTCGGCGTTAGTGGGATCGAGCATAGTCATCATTTTGTACTGATTCGACAAAATCAGACGTTGAGCGTTGGTCATTTCCATTTGGGACTCCTGTATCACTGCTACTGCGATGAAAAAAAAGAAGGCATCTTGTGCCTTCTTTTATATGCGTAATCAGGGGTCAATTACAAATCATCGAGGAAAGTTTTATCCAGTTGTTTGAAGGCGCGCTTAAGCGTGTCAGCCAGCGCCTGGTAATCAGGCTTTCCTTCTACCGGTGAGAGCGCCTGCCCGGCCTCTTGCAATTTACCCCGAACTTCGTAGAACCAGTTGAGTATTGAAGGCGGCAGCGGCGTTACAGAACGTTTACCCAGCCACCACATGCCCTGCATCGGCAGGCTGAGCGCAAACAGCGCAGTCGCCACGGCCGGTCCCAACTGCCCGCCGAGCGCAATTTGCCAGCATAAGGTGAAGACAGCGATGGGTGGCATAAAACGGATTGCGTAACGCGTCATGCGAATCACGCGGTTCTCAACAAACACGGGCGCGAGGCGCTTTTCCATTGGCCACGTCTTCGCATAGTGCTGCCCCCGGCGAAACAAGCTAAAAAAATTGACGGAACGATTATCCGGTGTCGACATGGCGGTTACCTCAACTTCACATATAAAAATTAAAAAAATTGTGCAAAACAACAACTACAAGGGACATCGTTCAAAACATTTTGTCTTTGATACCCACATTCAGGTATCCTGTGCCGGCCTGTAAGGCCTTTAGTCCAAAATCATTGAGTCGTCAAATTGGCATATAGTATGCCATTGCCTGAAAAATACGCAAAATGACATAGACTCAAAGGTATTTATTCCATCGTGCCCAAAAAGACAATGGCGCATGATGTTAATCATAAACGTCGGTGTCATCATGCGCTACGCTCTATGACTCCCTGACGTTTTTTTAGCCACGTATCATAAATAGGTACTTCCATGTCGAGTAAGTTAGTACTGGTTCTGAACTGCGGTAGCTCCTCACTGAAATTTGCCATCATCGATGCAGTAAACGGTGAAGAATACCTCTCTGGTTTAGCCGAATGTTTCCATCTCCCAGAAGCACGTATCAAGTGGAAAATGGACGGCGGTAAACAAGAAGCGGCTTTAGGTGCAGGCGCCGCTCACAGTGAAGCGCTGAACTTTATCGTTAACACTATTCTGGCACAAAAACCAGAATTGTCCGCGCAATTGACCGCTATTGGTCACCGTATCGTACACGGCGGCGAGAAGTACACCAGCTCCGTGGTTATCGATGATTCTGTTATCCAGGGCATCAAAGATTCCGCCTCTTTCGCACCGCTGCATAACCCGGCTCACCTGATCGGTATCGCAGAAGCGCTGAAATCCTTCCCGAATCTGAAAGACAAAAACGTAGCTGTATTCGACACCGCGTTCCATCAGACTATGCCGGAAGAGTCTTACCTCTATGCTCTGCCGTACAGCCTGTACAAAGAACACGGCGTTCGTCGTTACGGCGCGCACGGTACCAGCCACTTCTTCGTCACTCAGGAAGCGGCAAAAGTGCTGAACAAACCGGTTGATGAGCTGAACATCATCACTTGCCACCTGGGCAACGGCGGTTCTGTATCTGCTATCCGTAACGGTAAATGTGTTGATACCTCCATGGGTCTGACCCCGCTGGAAGGTCTGGTGATGGGTACGCGTTCCGGTGACATCGACCCGGCGATCATCTTCCACCTGCACGATACCCTGGGCATGAGCGTTGACCAGATCAACAAAATGCTGACCAAAGAGTCCGGCCTGCTGGGTCTGACCGAAGTCACCAGCGACTGCCGTTATGTTGAAGATAACTACGCCACTAAAGAAGACGCTAAACGTGCAATGGACGTTTACTGCCACCGTCTGGCGAAATACATCGGTGCTTACACCGCGCTGATGGATGGTCGTCTGGATGCCGTTGTCTTCACCGGTGGTATCGGTGAAAACGCAGCGATGGTTCGTGAACTGTCTCTGGGCAAACTGGGCGTTCTGGGCTTTGACGTTGACCACGAACGTAACCTGGCCGCACGTTTCGGCAAATCTGGTTTCATCAACAAAGAAGGTACCCGTCCTGCGCTGGTTATCCCAACCAACGAAGAACTGGTTATCGCGCAAGACGCGAGCCGCCTGACTGCCTGATTTCACACCGCCAGCCTAGCTGGCGGTGCTGTTTTGTAACCCGTCTAAATTGGCGGTAACGAAAGAGGATAAACCGTGTCCCGTATTATTATGCTGATCCCTACCGGAACCAGCGTCGGTCTGACCAGCGTCAGCCTTGGCGTGATCCGCGCAATGGAACGCAAAGGCGTTCGTCTGAGCGTCTTCAAGCCGATCGCTCAACCGCGTGCCGGTGGCGATGCGCCAGACCAGACTACCAGCATCGTCCGTGCTAACTCTTCTCTGCCAGCCGCTGAGCCGCTGAAGATGAGCCACGTTGAGTCTCTGCTGTCCAGCAATCAGAAAGATGTGCTGATGGAAGAGATCATCGCGAACTACCACGCGAACACCAAAGACGCTGAAGTTGTACTGGTTGAAGGCCTGGTCCCAACCCGTAAACATCAGTTCGCACAGTCTCTGAACTACGAAATCGCAAAAACGCTGAACGCGGAAATCGTCTTCGTGATGTCTCAGGGCACCGATACCCCGGAACAGCTGAACGAGCGTATTGAACTGACTCGCAGCAGCTTCGGCGGCGCGAAAAACACCAACATCACCGGCGTAATCGTTAACAAACTGAACGCACCGGTTGATGAGCAGGGCCGTACTCGCCCGGATCTGTCCGAGATTTTCGACGACTCTTCCAAAGCGAAAGTGATCAAAGTTGATCCGGCCAAACTGCAAGAATCCAGCCCGCTGCCGGTTCTGGGCGCGGTGCCATGGAGCTTCGATCTGATTGCTACTCGTGCAATCGATATGGCGCGTCACCTGAACGCCACCATCGTTAACGAAGGCGATATCAATACCCGTCGCGTGAAGTCTGTGACTTTCTGCGCACGTAGCATCCCGCACATGCTGGAGCACTTCCGCGCAGGCTCCCTGCTGGTAACTTCCGCAGATCGTCCTGACGTGCTGGTTGCAGCATGCCTGGCGGCCATGAACGGCGTAGAAATCGGCGCCCTGCTGCTGACTGGCGGCTATGAAATGGACGCGCGCATCACTAAGCTGTGCGAACGTGCATTTGAAACCGGCCTGCCGGTATTCATGGTGAATACCAACACCTGGCAGACCTCTCTGAGCCTGCAGAGCTTCAACCTGGAAGTTCCGGTTGACGATCACGAGCGCATTGAGAAAGTTCAGGAATACGTTGCTAACTACATCAACGCTGACTGGATTGAATCCCTGACCGCGACCTCTGAGCGCAGCCGTCGTCTGTCTCCGCCGGCGTTCCGTTATCAGTTGACTGAGCTGGCACGTAAAGCTGGCAAGCGCGTTGTTCTGCCTGAAGGCGACGAACCGCGTACCGTTAAAGCGGCGGCTATCTGTGCCGAACGTGGTATCGCAACCTGCGTACTGCTGGGTAACCCGGATGAGATCACTCGTGTTGCGGCCTCTCAGGGTGTTGAACTGGGCGCTGGCGTAGAAATCGTTGATCCAGATGTGGTTCGCGAAAGCTACGTTGCTCGTCTGGTCGAACTGCGTAAAAACAAAGGTATGACCGAAACCGTTGCCCGCGAACAGCTGGAAGACAACGTGGTTCTCGGTACCCTGATGCTGGAGCAGGACGACGTTGACGGCCTGGTTTCTGGTGCAGTTCACACCACCGCAAACACCATTCGTCCGCCGCTGCAGCTGATCAAAACTGCGCCGGGTAGCTCCCTGGTGTCTTCCGTGTTCTTCATGCTGCTGCCGGAACAGGTTTACGTTTACGGCGACTGCGCGATCAACCCGGATCCGACCGCAGAGCAGTTGGCAGAAATCGCGATTCAGTCCGCAGAATCCGCTATTGCCTTCGGTATCGAACCGCGCGTAGCGATGCTCTCCTACTCCACCGGCACCTCTGGTGCAGGTAGCGATGTAGAGAAAGTGCGTGAAGCGACTCGTCTGGCGCAGGAAAAACGTCCTGACCTGATGATCGATGGTCCGCTGCAGTATGACGCCGCTGTTATGGCTGACGTAGCAAAATCCAAAGCACCGAACTCTCCGGTTGCAGGTCGCGCTACCGTGTTCATCTTCCCGGATCTGAACACCGGTAACACCACCTACAAAGCGGTACAGCGTTCTGCCGACCTGATCTCCATCGGGCCGATGCTGCAGGGTATGCGCAAGCCGGTGAACGACCTGTCTCGTGGCGCGCTGGTAGACGATATCGTCTACACCATCGCTCTGACCGCGATCCAGTCTTCCCAACAGCAGCAGTAATCTGCCGCGTGTGCCGGATGTCTTATCCGGCAATACCTGTGCTTATCAAACCGGAAATAGATGATATTTCCGGTTTTTTTATCTCTGTTTTTCCCTGTGGCGTATTCTGAAACATTTGTCAGGATGCGCTGCATCAATGAATAACTATTCTCCTGTTTGCATACTTACTCTCTTTTGCATTGCAACAGGGATAGTCTTTCATGTCAGCAGTAACAGAATCACAGCCAGCCAGAAAATGGGCGATGCCCGATACGCTGGTGATTATTTTTTTCGTCGCCATTTTAACCAGTCTGGCGACATGGGTTGTTCCCGTCGGGATGTTCGACAGTCAGGAAGTGCAGTATCAGGTTGATGGACAAACCAAAACCCGTAAGGTGGTCGACCCCCACTCTTTTCGAATTCTGACCAACGACGCGGGTGAAGAGCAGTATCACCGGGTGCAGTTTTTCACCACCGGTGATGAACGCCCGGGCCTGATGAATTTTCCATTTGAAGGGTTAACCTCCGGATCGAAATTCGGCACCGCCGTCGGCATTATTATGTTTATGCTGGTGATTGGCGGCGCATTCGGCATCGTTATGCGTACCGGAACCATCGATAACGGCATCCTGGCGCTGATCCGCCATACGCGCGGGAACGAAGTCCTGTTTATCCCGGTGCTGTTTATTCTTTTCTCGTTAGGCGGCGCGGTGTTTGGCATGGGGGAAGAGGCCGTCGCCTTTGCCATTATCATTGCTCCGCTGATGGTGCGCCTGGGTTACGACAGTATCACCACCGTGCTGGTTACCTATATCGCGACTCAGATTGGCTTTGCCAGCTCGTGGATGAACCCGTTCTGCGTGGTGGTCGCGCAGGGTATTGCGGGCGTGCCGGTGCTCTCTGGTTCCGGTCTGCGCATCGTGGTGTGGGTCATTGCCACGATGATTGGCCTGACCTTCACGCTGGCCTACGCGGCGCGCATCAAAAAGAATCCGCTATTGTCCCGGGTTCATGAGTCCGACCGCTTCTTTCGCGAGCAGCAGGACGAGGTTGTGGAAAGACGCTTCACGCTCGGCGACTGGCTGGTGCTGCTGGTGCTGACAGCGGTGATGATTTGGGTGGTCTGGGGCGTTATCGTCAACGCGTGGTTTATTCCGGAAATCGCCAGCCAGTTCTTCACCATGGGGCTGGTGATTGGCATTATCGGCGTGGTCTTTCGGCTCAACGGCATGACGGTCAACGTCATGGCCTCCTCGTTTACCGAGGGGGCGCGCATGATGATTGCCCCTGCTCTGCTGGTCGGTTTTGCTAAAGGCATATTACTGCTGGTCGGCAACGGTGAGGCGGGCGAAGCCAGCGTGCTAAACACCCTGCTAAACAGCATTGCCAACGGCATTAGCGGGCTGGATAACGCCATCGCAGCGTGGTTTATGCTGCTGTTCCAGGCGGTGTTTAATTTTTTTGTGACTTCCGGCTCTGGTCAGGCCGCGTTGACCATGCCGTTATTAGCGCCATTGGGCGATCTGGTTGGCGTAAACCGTCAGGTCACCGTGCTGGCCTTCCAGTTTGGCGACGGCTTCAGTCATATTATCTATCCAACGTCGGCATCGCTGATGGCAACGTTAGGCGTTTGCCGGGTGGATTTTCGAAACTGGCTGAAGGTTGGCGCCACGCTGTTGGGACTGCTGTTTATTATGTCCAGCGTGGTGGTGATCGGCGCACAGATAATGGGTTACCATTAATTTAATTTTTATCTATATTTAATATCGGAAGCATTCGTCACGCTTCCGATATTTATCATTGCTTAATAAAACAACCTCGCTAATAACATTATAAAATACAATCATCGGTATGTATTAAATTAAAGTATTCACAAAAATTATATTTATAAAATCATAAAATAAGACTTCATCAATAGATTTTTGAAAAACCGCCATGTTACCCTACTCTCTCAATTCACTCTTATAAAAACATCATGACGCGAAATACACTTATTATGCTAATGCTGCTTATCGCCCCTTTACGTGCGGTATGGGCAGCAGGCTGTACGTTTATGATTGGCAATACCTCCGACCAAAATGCCACCATTGATGCAGATATCAATATCGCCGCCAGCGGACAAAGCTATTTGCCGAGTACCGCTGACGTTCTGGTAAAAACCAATAGCACCGGGATTTCCTACTGGGGGAAAAACGAAAATAAACAAAGCATTAAAGTTATTTTTACGCGCGTTGACAACGTATCCTACCCGATGGACCCTAACAACAATAAAGGTTCATTAGTCGATAAATCCATTCCCGGTCTCTACTTTACCCTAGCCGCAAATTTAACGCCGCCTGCTGGCTACTGGACCGGCTGGGAAAAAATGCCCATCTATATGTCCAACGACAGTAGCGTGAACCAGACTGAACCTGCAAGCGTTTGGGGTTGTGCAAACAACTCAAGCGCACAGTTGCTGATGAATGCCACCGCGACCTTTACGCTGACATTCTACACCACCGCCGAGTTTGACCCGGCCCAGGCAGCCGGCAAGCAGGTATTTGCCACCCGACAAAAAGTAGGCGAAGTGACCAACAGTTCCACCGCCGGAGGGCAAATTGATGTTTATTTAAACGGACCGGTAACCATTACTACCGCCGGGTGCGGCGCATTTAAAGCAGAAGAAGTCGTCAATCTGGGGCAGACAACGGTGGAGGACTTATATGCCTGGGACACAGTTAATGAAACGCCCTTTTCAATAAAGCTGCAAAACTGCTACGGCAACCCGAGTCTGGTGATAAATCTTTCCAGCAACCAGGTAAAAGATAATAAGCTGGTCAATACCAGCGGCAGCGCCAAGGGTGTTGGCGTGGGATTAGGTTATATACTGACATCTAGCGGAGCAGATTACCTTTCTGGCTTAGATTTGACGAAAGCAGTGACGCTTGACTCCCGGTATTTAAATTATGACGCATCGGGCAACGGAACATTAAATCTATCTGCCCACCTTGCGATTATCGAAAGAAGCGCCTTAACCGGAGGAACGGTTAATATTCCGACGGTCATCACTCTGACTCATCCGTAATAAATATCGCTACCGCAACGAGTTTTAGCGTTGCGGTAACGGTTAACGTCTTATTCCGTTTCTTCTTCTTTCAGCGATTCATTCTTGGCGTTGCGGGTCATCCACAGCGCCAAGGCTTTCAGTGAGTCCGGCGTGAACTCGTCGCAGCGCGCGGTAATTTCTTCCGGCGTCAGCCAGCAAACTTCACTCACTTCTTCTTCCTGAAGCGCAAACGGCCCGTGGGAGACACAGCTAAACAGCCCGCCCCACACGCGACAGTTCTGGTCTTCAAAATAAAACTGCCCATGCTCGGCAAACGGCACACCCGCAATCCCCAGTTCCTCTTCCGCTTCACGGCGCGCTGAGTCCAGTAACTGCTCGTCAGCCTGCACGACACCGCCTGCGGTGGCATCCAGCATGCCGGGCAAAAAATCTTTTGTCTCAGTGCGACGCTGAACCAGAATTTTGCCCATACCATCGTGCACAACGATATACGTCGCACGATGGCGTAAGCGTTGCGCCCGCATTTGTTCCCGGCTGGATTGTGCAATGACTTCGTTGTCTTCATTCACAATATCCACCCATTCCGTACTTGCCAAACGACGCTGTTCCACCATCAGGAAACCTTCTTTTTTCTGGCGCTCTTACGGCGCGTTTATGTTTGTGGGGTAAATTACGGATTAATCTCGACCTGTGCAATAACACTTTGATCATTGAGTGCCATTACGCTGAGAACATTATCATCCAGAATCCCGTAACTTGCCGCAAAGCCCCCTTTCGGGATGCTTACCGAGCCGGGATTGAAGTGGTAAACATCCCCCTGCAGCTCAGCGACCGGCAGATGAGTATGCCCGTAAACCAGCACATCTCCTGCGTTGAGCGCCGGCATATTTTGCGGACCAAAAAGATGCCCGTGCGTCAAAAAGAGCCGCTGATTTTCGGTCAGAATTTGCTGCCACGGCGCGGTCATCGGAAAATGCAGGAGCATCTGATCCACTTCGCTGTCGCAGTTGCCACGCACCGCGATAATTCGCGCGGCCTGCTCATTCAGCCGCTCTGCAACCTGCGCTGGCGCATAGCCCTGGGGTAGCGCATTACGCGGCCCATGGTTTAAAACATCACCCAATATCACCAGCCATTGCGCACCGCTTGCGCTAAACAGTTCGAGTACGCGTTCCGTGGCTGGCAACGAACCATGAATGTCCGATGCGAACATCAGTTTCATCACTCACTCCTCGTTGAAAATTACCTTGTAATGATACTGGATTACGCCCCGTTTTTCAGCAGGAACGCTTTGCCGAAAGCGCGATAAAACGCTGGACAGAAGCGCGCTGCCACTGGAAGGCGGCGTATTCTGCAAGCGCCTGCGGAACCTCATCGCCGTTAAGGACCAGACGATTAAGCATTAGCGCTAAATCGCAGTCAGCGATACACCATTCGCCAAATAAATTCTGCTTACCGTGGCTCAGTAAACTGCTCGCAGTAGCGAACAGTTTTTCCGCACTGGCTTTTCCCGCGTCGCTTAATGGCCCCTTCTTCACGCCAGCAAAAACCACATCCGTTGATCGTTCTTCACGGATAGGCATTAGATCGCTGCGGATCCACGCCTGAACCTGACGCGCCCGCGCGCGCTTTTGCACATCGTGTGGGTAAATACGCTCCCACTGCGGTGGCGCAAAGCGCTCTTCCAGGAACTCAGTAATCGCTGATGATTCGCTCAGCTCAAAACCGTCGATTTCAAGAACCGGCACGCGGCGCGTCAACGCATAGCCTTGCCATGAAGGTTGCAAGTGTTCACCGCTGTTGAGATCAACGGTTCTCAGCGTAAAAGGCAGCCCTTTCTCTTGCAGAGCGACATAAACAGACAGCACGTAAGGGGAGAAAAAATTGGCATCTGACCACAGCGTAATTGCAGATTTGCTCATAATGTCCTCTGAAGTGTATTGGCTTGCCTTCAAAATATAGAGTCTTTCTCTCGCTGTCACTTGATGAAAACTCACGCACGCCAACAGGCTCTATACTTGTTATGACCCGGTTCATGACAAAACGGACGCTGAAAATGATCGATCTCTATTACACGCCATCGCCAAACGGTCACAAAATCACGCTTTTCCTTGAAGAGGCGCAGCTGCAATACCGTCTGATTCATGTCGATATCAGTAAAGGCAGCCAGTTTCGCCCTGACTTTCTGCAGATCTCGCCGAACAATAAAATCCCGGCCATTATCGACAGCGCCCCGGCGGACGGAGGAAGACCTATCAGCCTGTTTGAGTCCGGAGAAATTTTGCTCTATCTGGCGGAAAAGAGCGGTAAGCTGCTGAGCGGTGAGTTGCGTGAGCGCCACACCACGCTGCAGTGGCTGTTCTGGCAGGTCAGCGGGCTGGGCCCCATGCTGGGCCAGAATCATCATTTCAGCCACTACGCCCCACAAACGATTCCCTACGCCATTGAAAGATACCAGGTAGAAACCCAGCGCCTGTACAACGTGATGAATAAACGCCTGGAAACGTCCCCCTGGCTGGGAGGAGATCACTACAGCATTGCCGACATTGCCTGCTGGCCGTGGATCCACGCCCATCAGCGTCAGCGCATCGACCTCGACAACTATCCGGCGGTTAATAACTGGCACGAACGCATCCGTACGCGTCCCGCTACGGAACGCGCCATGCAGCAAGCACAGAGTGAGAAGCGGTGACGCGAATCGGTTCTCGTGTATCATGCAAAGGTTCATACATGGAGGAAACCTGCAATGTCACAACCTGACGCTATTATTCGTATAAAAAACCTTCGTCTGCGCACCTTTATCGGCATCAAAGAAGAGGAGATCCTTAACCGCCAGGATATCGTCATCAACATTGCCATTCACTATCCGGCAGACAAAGCCCGTGCCAGCGAAGATATCAACGACGCGCTGAATTATCGCACTATCACCAAGAGCATCATTGCCCACGTGGAAGGTAACCGCTTCTCATTATTGGAAAAATTAACTCAAGATGTGCTCGATATCGCACGCGAACATCACTGGGTCACTTATGCTGAAGTGGAGATAGATAAACTTCACGCATTGCGTTACGCCGACTCAGTGTCTATGACGCTGAGCTGGCAGCGCTAAACGTAACCCGGGAGGCGACATGCAGATTCTGATTACCGGCGGTACTGGCCTGATTGGACGTCATCTGATCCCCCGCCTGCTGGAACTGGGGCATCAGATAACCGTAGTGACACGTTCCCCTGATAAGGCGCGTCAGATCCTCGGCTCCCGGGTCACGCTGTCCAAAGGCCTGGCTGAGCGGCAAAACCTCAATGATGTTGATGCCGTGATTAACCTTGCCGGAGAGCCTATCGCAGATAAGCGCTGGAGCGCACAGCAAAAGGAACGCCTGTGCCAGAGCCGTTGGGGTATTACGCAGAAGCTGGTCGATTTAATCAATGCCAGCGAGACGCCGCCCGCGGTGCTCATTTCCGGTTCCGCTACCGGTTACTACGGTGATTTGGGCGAAGTTGTGGTCACGGAAGAAGAGCCGCCGCATAACGAATTTACCCACAAGCTGTGCGCCCGCTGGGAGCAAATTGCCAGCACTGCGCAGAGCGATAAAACTCGCGTGTGTATGCTGCGTACCGGCGTGGTACTGGCCTCTGCTGGCGGTATTCTGGCAAAAATGGTCCCGCCGTTTCGTCTTGGCTTAGGCGGCCCCATTGGCAACGGACGGCAGTATATGGCCTGGATCCATGTTGATGATATGGTCAACGGAATTATCTGGCTGCTGAATAACGATCTGCGCGGTCCCTTCAATATGGTTTCACCCTATCCGGTACACAATGAGCAGTTTGCCCATGCGCTGGGCCACGCGCTGAACCGCCCTGCCATTCTGCGCGTTCCCGCCAGCGTAATGCGTCTACTGATGGGTGAGTCTTCAGTGCTGGTTCTCGGCGGGCAGCGGGCGTTGCCAAAACGCCTGGAAGCGTCTGGTTTCGCCTTTCGTTGGTACGATTTAGAAGAAGCGCTGGCGGATGTCATTCGATAACCCTTAAGCGCTATTCACAGTCGCCGTTGCGGTGGTAAGGTTATAGACCAGATATCCGCAATGGCGACGTTATGGCGATAATTTCGACTCCCCGACTTACCCTCTCTTTGTTTCAGTTTTCTGACTGGTCATTTTTCCAGAGACTACGTGAATGTCCTGACGTCATGCGTTATATGGGCGATATCGCCCCAGCGAAAGATACGCGTCTGTTATTCGCCAGACGCCTTGCCGCACAGCACACTTTCGTCATCCGCGAGCATAACAACCCCACGCCGCTCGGCGATATTGGCCTGCAAATCAGTCACCTGTACCCGCACGAGGCCGACCTCGGCTACGCCATTATGCCGCAGGCTCAGGGGAAAGGTATTGCCAGCGAAGCCGTACGCGCGGTGTGCCAGTATGCCTTCGAGCAGACATCCGTCACGGCGATAAATGCTTACGCACTTGCGGAGAATAAGAGCTCAGTGCGGATTCTGGAAAAAACGGGCTTTGTGCGTACGCAGGTGCTGGAAAAAGCATATGAGATTGACGGCATCGCCTACGACGACTGGGTGTTTCGGCTGGAGCGCGACGCGCTAAAATTGTAAGCCCGGAAAGCGTAGCGCCTCCGGGCAGGTGATTTACTTCAACGAACCTTTGAGGAACTGCTGCAAACGTGGGCTTTGCGGATTACCGAATACCTGCTCCGGGTCGCCCTCTTCCTCAATTTTCCCCTGATGCAGGAAAATCACGTGCGTGGAGACATGACGGGCAAAACCCATTTCGTGGGTCACGACCACCATGGTTTTTCCCTCTTCGGCCAGTTGCTGCATGATGCGCAACACTTCGCCCACCAGTTCCGGATCAAGCGCCGACGTGGGTTCATCAAACAGCAACACTTCCGGTTCCATCGCCAGCGCGCGGGCAATGGAGACGCGCTGCTGCTGACCACCGGACAGGTGCACCGGATATTTGCCCTGTGCGCGCTCATCAATGCCCACTTTAGCCAGATACTTCACCGCACGTGCGCGGGCTTCCTGCTTGCTCAGCCCCAGCACCTGGATCGGCGCTTCCATCACGTTTTCCAGCACCGTCATGTGGCTCCACAGATTAAAGTGCTGAAAGACCATCGTCAGTCGCGTACGCAGCAGGCGCAGCTGATTTTTATCTGCAACCTTAAGCTGACCGTCTTTGTCGCGCACCAGACCAATATTCTGGCCACTGACGACAATCGACCCGGCGCTCGGTTTCTCGAGAAAGTTAATGCAGCGCAGGAAGGTACTTTTACCGGAACCTGACGAGCCAATAATACTGATAACATCACCCGCGTTGGCCTGCAGCGATACCCCTTTCAGCACTTCATGTTCGCCGTAGTGCTTATGTAAATCGATAACGTTTAATTTATTTTCAGACATCGTGTTACTCGAATCATTTAGAGGATACATGCTGCAACCAGCGTTTTTCCGCTCTACGGAACAGACTGATCAGGACATACGAAATAATCAAATACAGTACAGCGGCAATACCGAATGCGGTAAACGGCTGATACGTTGCCGAGTTGATATCACGGGCGATTTTCAACAGGTCAGGCACCGTTGCGGTAAACGCCAGCGCCGTGGAGTGCAGCATTAAAATCACTTCATTGCTGTAAGCCGGCAGTGCAATACGCAGCGCGGAAGGCAAAATAATGCAACGATACAGTTTAAACGACGAGAACCCGTAAGCACGCGCGGCTTCAATCTCACCATGGGGCACGGAACGAATGGCCCCGGCGAAGATCTCCGTCGTATAGGCGCAGGTGTTCAGCGTCAACGCCAGCACGGTGCAATTCAGCCCACTGCGGAAAAACGCGTTGAGGAAATCCGTGCCTTTAACTATCTCCAGCGTATACATCCCGGAATAAAACACCAGTAGCTGTACGTACAGCGGCGTCCCACGAAAAATATAGGTGAATAGCCAGATAGGGAACTGGATAAATTTATTACTGGAAACACGACCAATTGCCAAAAACAGCGCCAGTATCCCGCCCATCACCACTGATGAAATCAGAAGCCACAGGGTGATAGCAACGCCGGTGTAGCGATATCCGTCGGTCCACAGCAGGGACTTCCAGTATTCCTGAATAATCTCGATCACAGGTCAGCCCTCTTCACACCCACGGAATAGCGGCGCTCAAGGTACAGCAGCACACCATTAGAAACAGTGGTAAACACCAGATAGATGACCCCGCACACTACGGCAAAATAGAATGGCTCCCAGGTACTCTTCCCGGCAAGCTGAGTGGCTTTCACCACGTCTTCAAGTCCTAGCAACGATACCAGCGCCGTGGCCTTAAGAATGACCTGCCAGTTGTTGCCAATTCCCGGTAAGGCATAGCGCATCATCGCCGGGAACATTATGCGGCGAAATATTTGTGAGCTGGTAAAACCGAATGCCGTCGCGGCTTCAATATGGCCTTTTGGCACGGCCATAAATGCGCCACGAAATGTTTCGGTAAAATAGGCGCCGTAGATAAACCCGAGCGTAATGATACCCGCGACCATTGGATCGATATCAATCTGGCCGATACCGATGGCATCGGTAACGGTGTTCAGCGCGATTTGTAATCCGTAGAAAATGAGCAGCATTAAGACCAGATCGGGCACGCCGCGGATAAGCGTGGTGTACCCTTCGAATATAAGCGCCAGCGCCCGGCTTTGCGACAGCTTTGCTGCCGCGCCGACTAAGCCTATCAGAACCGCCAGTACCACCGAGCTGAGTGCCAACTCGAGCGTAACAATTGCGCCCTGTAAAATAACACCTGAAAAGCCATACAACATGCTGCCTGTCCTGTTGTGTGTGGTGAAGTAAGAAGCCTCTTTTGATTTCAGACTCACCGTTAAATGCCGGATGGCGGCTTTGCCTTATCCGGCCTACAAATCAACGTAGGCCGGATGAGCGCAGCGCCATCAGGCATAAATTCAACGCGTCAAAAATCTACGGGCTTTATCAGCACCTGCGGTGATTAACCGCCGTAAACATCAAAATCGAAGTACTTTTTCGCCAGCTTCTCGTAAGTACCGTCAGCTCGCATTTCGGCAAAGGCTTTGTTCAGCGCTTCGCGCAGCTCGTTGTCGTCTTTGCGCAGTCCCATACCGGTACCCACACCGAACAACTTCTCATCTTTCACAGACGGGCCGCCGAATTTATAATCTTTACCAACTGGCTGCTTCAGGAAGCCTTCGCTGGCTGCGACTTCATCCTGGAATGCGGCATCAATACGCCCGGCAGTCAGGTCAGAATAGATATTGTCTTGCCCCTGATAGGAGACAATTTCAATGCCTTTTGGCGCCCAGTGTTCGTTGCCGAACGTTTCCTGAGTCGTGCCCTGCAGCACGCCAACACGTTTGCCTTTCAGCGACTCAATGGTCGGCTGAATAGCAGAATCTTTAGCGACAACCAGACGCGAATCGGCTGCATAAAGCTTGTCGGTAAAGGCGATTTCCTGCTGACGTTTTTCAGTAATGGAAAGCGAGGACATGATGGCATCGATTTTCTTCGCTTTTAGCGAAGGGATAAGCGCGTCCAGCGGGTTTTCCACGAAGGTACATTGTGTATTGATACGTTTGCACAGCTCTTTAGCCAGATCGATATCAAAACCGACTAATTCACCCTGCGCATTTTTCGATTCGAACGGCGCATAAGTAGGATCGGTGCCGATACGAATTTTTTGCGGAATGGCTGCAAATGCTGCGGTAGCACTGGAGAAAGCCAGAACCAGAGAAAGAGACAACACCAGTTTTTTCATAACTATCCTCAACAGACTGTCTTTTATAGGGGATCTTTACAGGACCAGGTGCAGTTATCGTGCCATTAATCAGGCCGACAAGGCAAAGCATTCTACCCTGTCGGCGGTATTTATTTGCATGAAAAGCGCTTAAGTATGCACTCATGCTTATTAAGTCAGCGATAAAAGCACCAAAACAGTGCACTGAATTTATCATGCACCGTAATGGTTACCCGCAATGGTGCAGTCAATTCCCCGCTGCGGCGTATTAATCACCGTAGACATTGAAGTTAAAATACTTGCTCGCCATTTTGTCGTAGGTGCCGTCTTTGCGCAGTTCGCCCAGCGCTTTATCGAAAGCGGCTTTCAGCTCTGCATCATCTTTGCGTAAGCCAATCCCGGTTCCGTCGCCAAAGTATTTTTTATCTTTTACTGATGGACCGGCAAAGACGTAGTCCTTACCAGCGGGCTGCTTCAGGAAGCCTTCGCTGGCCGCGACTTCATCTTGCAACGCCGCGTCCAGACGGCCCGCCGTCAGGTCAGAATAGATGAGGTCCTGGTTCGCATAGGCCACCACGTCCACGCCTTTGCTGCGCCAGTTGTCATTGGCATAGGCTTCTTGAGTCGAGCCTTGCAGGACGCCAACGTGCTTGCCCTTCAGGGAGTCCAGAGTCGGTTGAATCGGGGAACCTTTCGCGGCGATCAGACGTGAGTCTGCAGCGTAAAGTTTGTCTGAGAATGCAATCTCTTGCTGACGCTTCTCGGTGATAGAAAGCGAGGAGATGATGGCATCGATTTTTTTCGCTTTCAGCGACGGGATCAGCGCATCAAAGTCGCTGGCAACCCAGGTACATTTGATCTGCATGCGCTTACACATCTCATTTCCCAGATCGATATCAAAGCCGACGAAGTCGCCTTTGGCATCTTTAGAGGAAAAAGGTGCGTACGTTGTATCTGTACCAATACGAACCGTCTGCGGAAGTGCTGCGTAGCTGGCCGCGGTGGCGGAGAGTCCTACCAGCAAAGACAAAGCAAGAACCGTCTTCTTCATACATAACCCTCAAGTGGCGTAATTTTATTATGTTTTACGTTGTGTTGTGTGTTTGCAGACTTTTTCATGCAGGTCTTATGCCATTTTCGCGCCGATGAGGATATTCGACGTTAAATATGTTAATAAAACGTTGCAATAATGTCCTGATTTTGAAGATAGCAGGTCTGACGGTTGAACCGCAGCGTTTCGTTGAGTTTTAACGAATTAAATGTTGAGGATATGATCGCGGTTACAAAATTGCCCTGAAACAGGGCAACGGATGTTTCTTTGCACGCTGATGGAACGGCTTACGCCCCTTGCCAGCGGGTGAACAGATCCTGCGGAAGGGAGATATCAAACTGATCAAGTACGCGGTTAACCGTTTGATTAATCACATCATCCAGCGTTTGAGGGCGATGATAGAATGCCGGGACAGGCGGCATAATCACCGCGCCAATTTCCGCCGCCTGCGTCATCAGCCGCAGATGACCCAGATGCAACGGCGTTTCACGCACGCACAGCACCAACGGGCGACGTTCTTTTAACACCACGTCTGCCGCACGGGTAAGCAGTCCATCGGTGTAGCTGTGAACGATGCCAGAAAGCGTTTTGATTGAACACGGCAGAATAACCATTCCGGCGGTCTGAAAAGAACCGGAGGAGATACTGGCGGCGATATCGCGCGTATCGTGATTAACATTCGCCAGGGCCTGCACGTCGCGTACAGAGAGGTCCGTTTCCAGCGCCAGTGTCTGCCGGGCAGCGGCACTCATCACCAGATGGGTTTCCACATCGCTAACGTCACGTAAAACCTGCAGCAGGCGCACGCCGTAAATTGCCCCGCTTGCGCCAGAAATACCAATGATGAGTCGTTTCACTGTGAGAGCCTTTTCGTCGTAATGGCGAGACTTTGCCGGATTACGGCGTCGGGCGCAACTGTGAATGTGGCGCTGAACTGAGCGAGCTTTCACGAACCACCAGACGAACCGGCTGCAGCAGATTTCGTTCCCCTTGCTCATTGAGCAGCAAACGAAACGCATCCTGTCCAAGCTCGCGCTTATCAACCGCAACGGTGGTTAACGCCGGATGCGCCCAGGCCGCTGCATCAATATCATCGAATCCAACAATGGCGATATCTTCCGGCACCCTGATTCCTTTGCGCGCACAGACCCGCATCGCCACCAGCGCGGCAATATCGTTATAGGCAAAAATCGCGTCCGGCGGCTGGGCCAGCGCCAGCAGTTTGTCCATCCCCTCAATCAGCGCCTGCTCAATATTTTTGACCGGCGGCGCTTCAACCTGATATTCCTCAGGAAGCGAGAGTCCGGCGTCAAACAGCGCCTGCTGATACCCTTCTACACGCTGGCGAATACTGTAATGTCGTTGCGAATGTCCAAGAAATGCAATGCGCTTGCGTCCCTGTTCAAGCAAGTGACGTGTAGCAATAAATCCGCCATGAAAATTATCCGGGTTGACGCAAGGAAAGTCGGCGGCCCACAGATCCACCAGCGCCACAGGCAATGCCAGCTTCCGCAATTCAGCAAGTATTTCAGCTTCCAGATAACCGGCGCAGATAAGCGCATCGGGCTGGTGCAGGTTAATCATCTCCGCCACCGAGTCTTCCGGTCCGATGGGTAAGAAACTCATCGCAATGTCATTTTCCCGACAAGCTTCAGCCACGCCGAGCATCACCGTGGAATAGAAAGGTAACGCGCTGGCGATATTGTGTTCGCGATGCAGCAAAAAAAGTAAGCGTTTAATACGACCGCTACGCAAACGGCCAAAATCGTAGCCCTCAGCCTGCGCAATCGTCAGTATTCTCTGACGCGTCTCCTCGCCAAGACCGGGTTGCCCTTTCAGCGCCCGGGAAACCGCAGCAATAGAAACACCGCATGCCGCTGCAATGTCTTTAATTCGGGTCTTTTTCGCCATTCCGTTTGTTTGCACCTGTCACGCGTTCTTCAGTCGACGTCTGATTCCATTAGCCGTAAGCATATCACTCTCACAGCAGACGATTAACAATACGTAATTTCCCCACAGAGTCACTAGCAGAACCGCTAATCGTGCTCCTCCACCCTGCATTTGTGATTAAAATCACTATTAATAATATTTTTCTAGTAAAAATCACGATCATTTTCACAGAGAAAGAAACACGCCATATACCAATTCTCCATAGCAGATCTATGCTCACCGCCGTTACTTGTTTAGTAAAAACTGTCAGAGATAAGCCGTAATGACTCTTTAAATCATCCCCCTGTTCGAGGATTGGTTATGACAATTGCTGATAACCTGGATACTGATGTACAGACAATTGACGCGGGCGAGACGCTTTCGACCCGCGAAAAGATAGGCTATGGATTAGGCGATGCCGGCGGGCACTGCATCTCAGATTTGATAAGCGGCTTTTTGCTCTTTTTCTATACCGATGTTTTTGGCTTAAGCCCGGCCATTGTGGGGGCGATGTTTTTTGTTCTGCGTATTTTCGATGCCGTTTCTGACCCGGTGATGGGCGTGATTGCCGATCGTACCCGCAGCCGCTGGGGCCGTTTTCGTCCGTGGCAACTGTGGACCGCAGTACCGCTCGGCGTAATCGGCATTCTGACTTTCACGGTGCCGGATATGGGGCCAAACGCGAAAATTGCCTGGGCCTTTGGCACCTACTTCCTGCTCTCCATCGGCTATACCGCTAACAACGTTCCATACTGTGCGCTGATTAACGCAGTGACTAATCGACACGATCAGGTGATGTCTTGTCAGTCCTGGCGCTTTGTATTAAGCGGCATTGCGGGTTTCCTGGTCGCGGTAGGATTACCGTGGATGGTGGAGGTCTTTGGGCAGGGCAACCTGGCAAAAGGCTACCAATACGGCGTAACGGTACTGTGTACCGTGGGCGTGGTGATGTTTCTGCTGTGCTTCTTCTGGGTCAAAGAGCGCGTACCGTTATCGCTGGCGGGCAGCTTTACGTTGCGCGAACATCTGGCCGGGCTGCGTAAAAACGATCAGCTCTTGATGATGCTGGTGATGTCCTTCCTGCTGGTAAACATTCTGTGTATTCGCGGCGGCGGCTACATGTACTTTATCTCTTATGTCCTGCAGGGCAGCGCCGGGTTTATGTCGCTGTTTTTTGGCGTAGTGACCGTGGCATCCATTGCCGGGGCGATTATCGTCAATCCCCTCTCCCGCCGCTTTGATATGGTGAAACTGTATTTTTACACCAACCTGGCGCTGGTCGTCTTCGGTATCGCCATGTACTTTCTGCCGACCGGGCCGCAGTACCAGGCCCTGTGGCTGGTTTGTATCTTAATCAACAACGTGGTGCTGGGTTTCACCCTGCCGCTGCACTTCTCCATTATGGCCTTTGCCGATGACTACGGTGAATGGAAAAACGGCGTTCGTTCATCCGGCATGAACTTCGCCTTCAACCTCTTTTTTATCAAGCTCTCCTGGGCCTCTTCCGGCGGCATTATCAGCCTGATTCTGATTATGGTGGCCTATCGACCGGGGCTGGAAAACCAGACCGCGGCATCGATTCAGGTCATCACCCTGCTGCAAAGCATCGTACCCGCAATTTTCCATCTCGCGCTGGCGCTGTGCCTGCTCAAATGCCGTCTCAACGGCCCGATGATGCAGCAAATCTCAACCGATCTTCACCAACGACATTCACACATTTCCTGAGGTAAACATGATGCAGTCTGATGTGATTGAAGCCGACCTGAATAACATCACCATCACCGACCCGTTTTTAGGAGAGTACCAGCGTCTGATCCGCGACGTGGTTATCCCCTATCAATGGCAAGCGCTGAACGACGAGATCCCTGAAGCGGAGCCAAGCCACGCGCTGATGAACTACCGCATTGCCGCCGGACTTGAGCACGGTGAGTTTTATGGCATGGTATTTCAGGATAGCGATGTGACTAAATGGCTGGAAGCCGTGGCCTGGTCACTCAGTCAAAAGCCGGACGCACAGCTTGAGAAGACCGCCGATGAGGTCATCGAGCTGCTGGCAAAAGCGCAGTGTGAAGATGGTTATCTCAACACCTGGTACACCGTTAAAGAGCCGGGGCTGCGCTGGACCAACGTTGCGGAATGCCATGAGATGTACTGCGCCGGGCATCTGTTTGAAGCCGCAGTGGCCTTTTTTAACGCCACCGGCAAGCGTCGGCTGCTGGAGATAGCCTGCCGCTTCGCCGACCACATCGACACCGTTTTCGGTCCAAACGAAGGCCAGCTGCGCGGCTATCCAGGTCATCCGGAAATTGAGCTGGCGCTGATGCGCCTGTATGAAGTCACACAGGAACCACGCTATCAGGCGCTGGCACGCTTCTTTCTCGAAGAGCGCGGCCAGCAACCGTACTATTACGATATTGAGTTTGCTCAGCGCGGGGGCACCTGGCACTGGGATAACTGGGGCGAGGCATGGATGGTCAAAGATAAAGCCTATACCCACGCCCACAAACCGCTGGCGCAACAGAGCGAAGCCGTCGGCCATGCGGTACGTTCGGTGTATCTGATGACCGGGCTGGCGCATATCGCCCGCATGACGAACGACGAAGAAAAGCGCCAGACCTGCTTGCGCATCTGGAATAACATGGTGCAGCGCCGAATGTACATCACCGGCGGTATTGGCTCGCAAGGGATCGGCGAGGCCTTCACCAGCGATTACGATTTACCGAATGATACCGCCTATGGAGAAAGCTGCGCCTCCATCGGCCTGATGATGTTTGCCCGCCGCATGCTGGAAATGGAAGGCGACGCGCACTATGCCGATGTCATGGAACGCGCGTTTTACAACACGGTGCTGGGTGGGATGGCGCTGGACGGCAAACATTTCTTCTATGTGAACCCGCTGGAAACGCAACCCAAAAGTATTCCGCATAACCATATTTACGACCACATTAAGCCCGTGCGCCAACGCTGGTTCGGCTGCGCCTGCTGCCCACCAAACATCGCCCGTACGCTGGTCGCCATTGGTCACTATATTTTTACCCCACGCCCGGACGCGCTGTTTATTAACTTCTATGCCGGTAGCGAGGCGCAGTTTACGGTTGACGCTCAGACGCTGGCGCTCAAGATTGAGGGTAACTATCCGTGGGACGAGCAGGTCTCGATTCGCTTTAACCAGCCGCAGGTAGTCGAGCACACGCTGGCGCTGCGCCTGCCAGAGTGGTGCGCGGCACCAATGGTGCAGGTAAACGGCGAAGCGGCTCAGGGCAAAATGGTGAAAGGTTATCTGCACCTGCATCGCCAGTGGCAGGAAGGAGACATCATTACCCTAAATCTGCCGATGCCCGTTCGTCGCGTGTATGCCAATCCGCTGGTGCGCCATGCGGCGGGTAAAGTGGCGATTCAGCGTGGGCCTCTGGTCTACTGTCTGGAAGAGGCGGATAACGACGCACAACTGCACAACCTGTCGCTACCGAAGGCGAGCGCGTTTCGTGAGATTCAGGGCGTGGGCTTGCTGAAAGGGAAAGTGCTGCTACAGGCGGAAGGCGTACGCGTGTTGACCGCGCATGAGGATAAGCCGCTATACAGCTTTGATAATCGCCAGACGGCGGTTGAGAAGCAGACGCTGACCTTTATCCCGTGGTTTAGCTGGGCCAACCGCGGCGAAGGCGAAATGCGAATTTGGGTCGACGAGGTGTAGCCATAAAAAAGCCGGATGGAGGCTACGCCTTATCCGGCTTACAACGATGATGGACTGTAGACCGGATAAGACGCAATGCGTCGCCATCCGGCATGTCCAGTTTTAACCTTCGTTGTGCATCTCAAGGTTTTCCGCTTCGTTCTGACGCAACACCGCTTTGGCATCGTCATTACGCAGGGAGTCGAGGAAATCGAGATATTGCTGGTCGACGTCTTTAGTAACGTACACGCCGTTAAACACTGAACATTCAAACTGCTGAATATCCGGGTTTTCCGCGCGGACCGCTTCAATCAGATCGTTCAGATCCTGGAAGATGAGCCCGTCTGCGCCGATTATCTGGCGAATCTCGTCGACTTCGCGACCATGAGCAATCAGCTCGGTCGCCGTCGGCATATCGATACCATAAACGTTCGGGAAGCGAATTTCCGGGGCAGCAGAAGCCAGATACACCTTCTTCGCTCCGGCTTCACGCGCCATCTCGATAATCTGTTCTGAGGTGGTGCCACGTACGATAGAGTCATCCACCAGCAGCACGTTCTTATCACGGAACTCCGCACGGTTGGCGTTCAGCTTACGGCGCACGGATTTACGGCGCAGCTGCTGGCCCGGCATGATAAAGGTACGTCCCACGTAGCGGTTTTTCACAAATCCCTGACGGTACGGCTTACCGAGGATACGAGCAATTTCCAGCGCGATATCACAGGAGGTTTCCGGAATCGGGATCACCACGTCAATGTCCAGATCTTCCCACTCACGAGCAATTTTTTCGCCAAGCTTAGTACCCATGTTTACGCGGGCACTGTAGACGGAAATCTTGTCGATAAAGGAGTCAGGACGTGCGAAGTAAACATATTCAAACAGGCACGGATTGCTGACCGGGTTATCGGCACACTGGCGGGTAAACAGCTGACCTTTTTCGGTGATATACACCGCTTCGCCGGGTGCTACGTCGCGCAGGAATTCAAAGCCCAGCGTATCCAGCGCTACGCTCTCGGACGCCACCATGTACTCGGTACGACCATCGCCGATATCGCGTTTACCCAATACCAACGGGCGGATACCGTTAGGATCGCGGAAGGCAACCATACCGTGGCCGATAATCATCGCCACGCAGGCATAGGCGCCGCGGATCTGGCGGTTGGTTGCGGCAATAGCAGCAAAAATATTGTCGGCTTCCAGCGGATAGTGGCGGAAGTTATCCAGCTCGCTGGCGAAAATATTCAGCAGAATTTCAGAATCTGAAGTGGTATTGATGTGGCGGCGCTTTTCTTCGAACAGCTTTTTACGTAGCTCATGCGCGTTGGTCAGGTTGCCATTATGGGCAAGCGTGATGCCATACGGTGAGTTGACGTAAAAAGGTTGAGCTTCGGAGGCGCTGGAGCTGCCAGCCGTTGGGTAACGCACATGACCGATGCCCATATTGCCCTGCAAACGCTGCATATGGCGAGCTTCAAAAATATCGCTCACCATTCCGTTTGCTTTACGCAAGCGGAAGCAGTTATTGGCATCAATGGTGATGATGCCTGCGGCATCCTGACCACGATGCTGGAGCACCGTTAACGCGTCATAAATCGACTGGTTTACCGGCATAACACCGGCGATACCGACAATACCGCACATACGTCTTTTCCTCGTTCAGCAACAACCCAAAGTTTATACTTTGGGCAAGAAACTTGACGAGCTTTGCAGATAGTCAAAGAACCATCTGATGATGAAACTGAACTGCGGGATCAGCTGCGACTTACTCCAGTCTTCACTTTTCGACAGACCGGTAAAGGTATCGAGAAAGAACAGTATGGCGGCGACGATCAGCGCTCCTCGCAGAGCACCAAAGCAGATCCCCAACACCCTGTCGGTACCCGACAAGCCTGTTTTCTCTACCAGTTGGCCTATCACAAAGTTAACGATAGCGCCGACGATAAGTGTCGCGATAAACAGTATCGCGATAGCAATCCCATTTCGAACCAGTTCGTCTTCAAAGCCCGTAAACCAGACAGACAGGTAAGTGTAGTAATGGCTGGCGACAAAGAAAGCACAACCCCAAGTCACCAACGATAATGCTTCACGAACAAAGCCACGGATCAGGCTAACCAGACAGGAAAAACCAATCACCGCGATAATGGCGTAATCAATCCAGACCATAAGTGTCCCACGATTTAACGCCCTGTCGTCCTGTTCGGGGCGCATTCTAACAGAAAAAGAAAACGTTTGCGTAGGGATTTCCTTTCCACGCGTAAATAAAAATGGCGCTGAAAAAATCTTCAACGCCATACCTTTTTATGCCTCTTCGGGCAGTGCCGGATAGCGGTGAAAACACCCTATCCGGCCTGAATAAGAGCAGCGCCGAGAACAGCGCAATCCCTTAATTAGGGGTGTACCCCATCACGACGCCACTCAGACCAGAGATCTTCTGCAGCTCGCCCAGCGAGTTCTTTAGCTTATCTTTGGAGGCGTCAGGCCCTACGAGAATACGGGTTATTTTACCCTGCACCGGCGTCGACGGGGAAGTATATACCCGGAAGCCCGCGCCACGAAGTTTACCCACGATCTCATTGACCTTATCCGCATTTTTCAGCGCACCAAGCTGTACAACGTACGCTTTACCAGTCGGCGCTGGCGGTTCCTCAACAGCCGGTTTAGGCGCTGGGGTCGGTGCAGGCGTCGGAGCGACGGCAACAGGCTGCGGCTTCGGTTTGGGCTTCGGCTGCTCTACGGGCGCAGGGACAGGATCTAACTCCGCGCTGTTTGCCGTCGTCAAACGTGACGGATCCAACGATGGCGCGGCAGCATCACCCGCCCGCACCTCTTCTGCCGCCCCTTCCGGCGGCTGGGTCGGCAGCGCCTGCGTTGCCGCAGGCATCATGTCTGGTTCATCGCGATCGCCGGGCTTCGGCACCAGAGGGATCGCCGCAAACTCATCCTGATAATGCTTTTTCTGCCCGTCAAGCAGCCCGGGGAGCACAATCACCCCCAGCGCGACCAGCACAATTGTGCCGACTAATCGATTCTGAAACTTACTCGCCACCGCTTCTCCCCACGTCTATCACTTCCATGACATGTGCGACAGTGTGAAACGATCCACACACCAACACGGTATCTTCTGGCTTCGCCTCAGCGAGTGCTGCAGACCATGCCTGCGCCACGCTGTCATAGGCGTTGCCTTTGCCCAGGTGCTCCAGCAGTTGTTCTGCCGTTGCACCACGCGGCCCTTCCAGGGGCGCACAGTACCAGGCGTCAACCACGCTTTTTAACCAGGCTAACGTACCGGCAATATCTTTATCATGTAGCATACCGATAACCGCAAGTACACGCCCGCTTTTCACTAACTTTTTCAGACGTCCGGTCAAATACTCCGCCGCATGCGGGTTATGGGCGACATCAAAAATCACCCGCGGCGACTCGCTCACAATCTGAAAACGCCCCGGTAAAATCGCTTTTTCGATACCCTCACGAATCGCCTGCTCGCTGACGTTAAGCCCGCTTGCGCGAAGCGCGGCCAGTGCGGTAGCGGCGTTAGGTTGTGGAACCTGCGGCAACGGCAGGTGCGACAACGTTCCATGAGCGTCCGTAAACGACCAGTCATTCTCCGTGACCGCATAGCGCCAGTCCACGCCGCAGCGTTGCAAAATCGCCCCGCTCTCTTGCGCGACATCGGCGATGGTGTAAGGCATTTCCGGTTCGCCGACGATAGCCGGTTTCTCTGCGCGGAAAATTCCCGCCTTCTCACGACCGATGCTTTCGCGATCCGGGCCCAGCCAGTCAGTATGGTCAAGTGCAATGCTGGTCACCACAGCGACATCGGCATCAACGATATTGGTCGCATCAAGGCGGCCGCCTAACCCCACTTCCAGAATGACGACATCCAGTTGAGCCTGTTTAAACAGCCAGAGCGCTGATAACGTACCGTATTCAAAGTAGGTCAGAGAAATGTCGCCACGCGCGTCTTCAATCTCAGCAAATGAGGCGGTATGCGCGGATTCCGGCAGTTCACGTCCCTGCACGCGCACGCGTTCCGTGTAGCGCACCAGATGGGGTGAACTGTAAACGCCAACTTTATAACCTGCTGCGGTCAGCACAGATTCCAGCGTACGGCAGGTTGTGCCTTTCCCGTTGGTTCCCGCCACTGTAAAAACAAATGGCGCGGGTTTCAACACACCGAGTTTGCGCGCCACCTGACTGACGCGTTCAAGGCCAAGATCGATGGTTTTACTGTGCAGGTTTTCCAGATAAGAAAGCCACGATGCCAGGGGCGACGCGGCTTGAGGAATACGTTTATTGTCCATGATGGCTGTAGATTCTTTACGTTGAGGAAAGCAAAAGGGCAGCGCCAACCGGCCTGCCCTTTTTTACACGTCGTTTTTCACGTTGCAGATGCGTTGGCTGTACTCGCTCTCCCGAATCACTTACCGGTGTAAGCTCATCGGGATCAACGCTTTTATCGCCTGCCTGCAACCCGAAACCCATAGAGTAAACTATCAGGCCTCTGGTTCCTGCTCGGGAACCGGAGGTACCACCTCGCCTTCACGCGGCTCATCCGGATTCGGCGCAGGCAGATTCATCAGCTTCGCCAGAATGCTTGCCAGTTTCAGGCGCATTTCCGGACGGCGGACGATCATATCGATAGCGCCTTTTTCAATCAGGAACTCGCTGCGCTGGAATCCCGGTGGCAGTTTCTCACGTACGGTTTGCTCGATAACACGCGGACCCGCGAAGCCGATCAGTGCTTTCGGTTCTGCAATGTTGAGATCGCCCAGCATCGCGAAGCTCGCGGAAACACCGCCCATCGTTGGATCGGTCAGTACAGAAATATACGGTAAACCGCGTTCCTGCATTTTCGCCAGCGCGGCAGAGGTTTTCGCCATCTGCATCAGAGACATCAGCGCTTCCTGCATACGCGCCCCGCCAGAAGCGGAGAAGCAGATCAGCGGACAGTTATCTTCCAGCGCCTGCTCAACGGCGCGGACAAAACGCGCACCGACCACAGAGCCCATGGAGCCGCCCATAAACGCGAACTCGAATGCAGCAGCAACGACCGGCATACCGTGGAGCGTGCCTTTCATCACCACCAGCGCATCTTTCTCACCGGTTTCTTTCTGCGCAGAAGCCAGTCTGTCTTTGTATTTTTTGGAGTCACGAAACTTCAGCACGTCTTTCGGCTCAAGCTCGCTACCCAGTTCCACAAGAGAACCTTCATCTAACAGGCTATGCAGGCGATTGCGCGCCGACATGCGCATATGATGGTCACACTTCGGACAGACCTCAAGATTACGTTCCAGCTCAGCACGGTATAAAACCTGACCGCAGCTATCACACTTGGTCCACACCCCTTCAGGAATGCTTGCCTTGCGGGTGGGAGTAATGTTGCTTTTAATTCGTTCAATCCAGCTCATTGGTGACCTTTCTGCCTGAACCCTAGTCAGCTTTGTTATAAGGGGCGCATAATGCCATTTTTGCCCCTAACAGACCATGAATGTTGCACATTAAAACATAACAGCCCGAAACTTTGGATAAAAAAGTGGTCGAACCGCTGAGTTACTTTCTATTTTGCAGCCCGTGACGCAGCACGTTTATGGCGAATCACTTCAATTACGCCCGGCAATACGGAAAGGACGATAATCGCCACAATCAGTAATTTCAGGTTTTCCTGAACGATCGGCAGATCGCCGAACAGATAGCCTGCATAGGTGAACAGCAATACCCACAGCAGCGCGCCTGCGACGTTATACATCGCAAAATGACGGTAGGACATGTGCCCCATCCCGGCAACAAACGGCGCGAATGTACGCACGATAGGCACGAAACGCGCCAGGATAATCGTTTTGCCGCCATGACGCTCGTAGAACGCATGGGTTTTATCCAGGTAACTGCGACGGAAAATTTTAGAGTTCGGGTTACTGAAAAGTTTTTCACCGAACAACCGGCCAATCGTGTAGTTCACCGCATCGCCGATAATCGCCGCCACAATCATCAACATCACCATCAGATGAACGTTGAGATCGTTAGTTGGCAGCGCAGAAAGCGCACCAGCGACAAACAACAGCGAGTCTCCCGGCAGGAACGGCGTTACCACCAGTCCGGTTTCGCAGAACAGGATCAGAAACAGAATCGCGTATACCCAGATACCGTATTCCGCAACCAGCTCCGCCAGATGCACATCAATGTGCAAGATAAAATCGATAAGAAAGTAAATCAGGTCCATAGTTTTGCCTTTATACGACTCAAATTAGTCCGCCAGAAATAGCGGGCCCATAGGCGGTTTTGGCAGGTCGAACCGTTCCGGGTAATCTACCGCAACCAGATACAGCCCTTCCGCTTTCGCCGTTGCCGCTGCCAGCGTTCTGTCCTTCGCCGCTAACAGTTCTGCTATCCAGCTCTCCGGCTGGTTGTGGGCGCCTACTTCCATCAGGCTGCCGACAATATTCCTGACCATATGATGTACAAAGGCATTCGCTTTAATATCCACCACCACATATGCACCGAAACGTTCGACGTTAATGTGCATCACGTTGCGCCACGGTGTGCGCGACTGACACTGCACCGCCCGAAACGAGGTAAAATCATTTTCGCCAATCAGACACTGGGCAGCACGATGCATACGCTCAGCGTCCAGCGGTTCATAGTAATGGGTTACCCCTTTACCCAAAACCGCAGGGCGCAACCGATGATTGTAGATGATGTAGCGATAACGGCGAGCCGTGGCGCTAAAACGGGCATGAAAATCATCGGGTACAGCTTTCACCCAGCGTACAGCGATGTCACCAGGTAAATTCGCATTTACCCCCAGTGTCCAGGCCGCATCTTTACGCAGGGCGGTCGTTTCAAAGTGCACAACCTGCCCCGTGCCATGAACACCTGCATCCGTGCGTCCGGCACAAAAGACATTGATACGCTCATTCGCCACCTGAGAGAGCGCTTTTTCCAGTTTTTCCTGAACGCTACGCACTTCGTTCTGGCGCTGCCAGCCATAATATTTGCTGCCGTCATACTCAATACCCAGCGCAATTTTATGGGTTGCAGGCTGTTGCTGGTCAGACATTAGTACAGGTACTCCTGTACCAGTTTTTCCGCAATTTTCACCGCCATCAACGCGCCGCCGAAGCGTACGTTGTCTGCCACAGACCAGAACTGAACCTGCTCCGGCATACCGTAATCGTTATGCACACAGCCAATTGACAGGTGCGGAGTGCCCGAGGCATCGCCAACCTGGGTCGGGAAATCAGTCTCTTCCGACAACACCACGTCCTCACCGCGTGAAAACGCATCACGTGCTTCTTCCGCCGCCAGCGGACGCAGAGCTTCAAAATTCACCATCTGCGCATGGCCATAAAACACGGGCGACTGCACGATGCTGGCGGAGATCAGCAGTCCGTCGTCCTGCATAATTTTGCGCACTTCATCGACAATACGACGCTCTTCCCGCACGCTACCTTCGCGATCTGGCAGCAGCGGCAGCATGTTGAACGCCAACTGACGGCCAAAGAAATCATCTTCGTCAATCGGGATGCCGTTAAGCAGTTTCGCACTCTGTCCGGCCAACGCATCGACGGCTTTTTTACCGTGAGCGGAAGCCGAAATAATATTGGTCACCGTAATACGTGACAGACCGCCGTCATCAATCAGCGGCTTCAGCGCAGACAGCAGTTGGCTGGTCAGGCTGTCAGGGACCGCAATCACATTACGGTTGCGGTAATCCGCCAGCACGAACGGGTTAACGTCCGGAACCACCAGCGGAACGTCCGGCTCAAGCGCGAACAGGCCACTGCTGTCGATAACCAGACAACCGGCATTGGTCGCTTCTTCGACCCATGCGGCGGTGGCTTCTGCGCCCGCAACGAAAAATGCTAACTGCGCCTGCGTCCAGTCAAAGTCTGCAACGTCCTGCACAATGACCGATTTACCGTTAAAACGCAGATGCTCGCCGGCGCTTTCATTACGCGCCAGCGCATAAATTTCACCGACCGGGAACTGGCGTTCAGCCAGCGTATCGAGCAGGGCTTCGCCTACGGCGCCCGTAGCGCCAAGAATGGCAATATTCCAGCCTTCAGACATGGTGATTTACTCCAGAAATACGTAAGCGTCCCTGTCGTATTATTCGACAGGGAGCATTAAGAAGACATTAATGTGCCGGGTGGTGAACCGCGTTAAAACCCAGCTTACACAGCAAGGCCGCAGCCGTTGCGTCGTCACACATCACGTATAAAGACGACCATTCACGGCGCTCAAGATAATTTTTACGCAGTTTATCAAACTCACCCGGAATTCCAGCGACTTTACGCAGCGGCGCATCATCGCGGCGCACATCATACACTAAATGCGCCAGCCTTTTCAGCGTTGGCTGATCTAACGGGCCATGCAGAGTGATACGACCAAATTCAGGCGCCGGTAACAGGGTATTCAGCGCCACGTGCTGTTCGCGACCAATAAACTTGCTATAGGCCTCAAAGACCTGCGTGGTGCCACGCGCTTTTCCTTCCAGGGTGTACCCGGCAATGTGCGCTGTGCCGATATCGGCTTTCTCCAGCAATGCCACATTGAGATCCGGCTCCCCTTCCCAGACATCCAGTACGACGCTCAGCGACTGACCTGCATTCAATCGGTTCAGCAATGCCGTATTGTCGATGACTGGCCCGCGGCAGGCGTTGATCAGAATGGTGCCCGGCTTCAGTCGGCTAATCAGCGCGTCATCCGCGAGGTGCAACGTCTTGTACGGTCCGTCTTTGAACAGCGGCGTATGGAAAGTCAGCACATCGGCTTGCTCTACCAGTTCATCCAGCGTGCAGAAATTGCCTTCGTCACCGCGATCGGCTCGCGGTGGATCGCACAGCAGCGTACGGATCCCCAGCGCTTCCAGGCGCGTCTGTAAACGTCCGCCCACGTTACCCACGCCCACGATGCCCACTGTACGATCGCATAACGCAAACCCGTCACGCTCCGCCAGCATCAGCAGTGCTGAAAACACATATTCCACGACCGCAATCGCGTTACAGCCGGGGGCGGCGGAAAAACCGATCTTCGACTGCGCAAGCCAGGCTTCATCCACATGGTCCGTGCCTGCGGTTGCCGTACCGACAAATTTAACCGGTTTTCCGCTAAGCAGTGATTCATTTACTTTCGTCACCGAGCGCACCATTAAGGCATCTGCATCATCCAGTTCGGCAACGGGAATCGGGCGACCGGGAACCGCTTTTACCTCCCCCAAACGACTGAACAGTTCGCGGGCATAGGGCATATTTTCATCAACGAGGATTTTCACGTCTTTCGCACCTGTTTGAGAACGAGAGTTAACCGGGCAAGTGTGCCATAATCTCGCCGCCAGGCATACTGCGAGACCTGGTCAGCACAGATTTAAGGAACAGAGATGATGCAGCCCATTTCAGGTACGCCCGCTCGCCCTCCCGGCGAAGGCCAAAATGCCCCTTCCGCGGCGGGTGAACAACCGTTATCCACACAACAACGTACCGTGCTGGAGCGACTGATTACCCGTCTGATTTCACTCACCCAACAGCAAAGCGCCGAGGTGTGGGCCGGAATGAAGCACGATCTGGGCGTTAAAAGTGATACGCCGTTGCAGTCACGTCACTTTCCTGCCGCTGAGCAAAACCTTAACCAACGGCTGGGGGTTGCTCAGCAAAATCATGCTAATCGTCAGGTGCTGTCGCAGCTCACTGAATTACTGAGTCAGGGAAATAACCGCCAGGCGGTAAGTGATTTTATCCGTCAGCAGTATGGGCAAACGGCGCTTAGCCAGCTCACGCCTGAGCAGTTGAAGAACGTGCTCACGCTGCTGCAGCAAGGGCAACTTTCGATACCGCAACCGCAGCAGCGCCCGGCCACCGATCGTCCGTTGCTCCCCGCTGAGCACAATACGCTGAACCAGTTGGTTACCAAACTGGCGGCGGCCACGGGAGAATCCGGGAAGATGATCTGGCAGTCGATGCTGGAGCTGTCTGGCGTAAAAAGCGGAGAGCTGATCCCCGCCAAACAATTTACGCATCTGGTCACCTGGCTGCAGGCGCGCCAGACGCTCAGCCTGCAAAGCGCCCCAACACTGCAAACGCTCCAGGCGGCGCTAAAGCTGCCATTAGAGCCGAATGAGCTGACGGCAATAAAAGAGTACGCGCAGCAGACGTATCAGATCCAACCACAAACGATTCTGACCACGGTGCAGGTGCAGGACTTGCTGAATCAAATCTTCCTGCGCCGCGTGGAACGAGAACGCGAGCTCAGCGATCCGCGTCATCTGCAGCCCATTTACAGCCCGTTCGCGCCGATGATTGAAACGGTTAAATCTCTGTCGGCACGACCGGGACTGCTGTTTATTGCGTTGATGATTGCGTTAGCCATTTTCTGGCTGGTCGCTTAACCTTTACGCAGCGTTAGCAGCGTTACAATAATGCCCACCACGGCGGATATCGCCCCGGCAAGGAATACCGAGGGATAACCGTATGCGGTGGCCAGCACCCCGGCGATCGGACCACTTATGCCGTAGGAGATATCCTGAAACGCGGCATAACCGCCCAGCGCTGTACCGCGAACCTGCGCGGGCACTCGCTTCACGACCTCGACGCCCAATGCCGGGAAGATAAGCGAACACCCGGCCCCGGTTAATGCCGCCCCGAGCAGCGCAATCCAGGCCGATGGGGCCTGCCACAGCAGAATCAGTCCTGCGGTTTCCACCAGCAAGGAGACAACGGCGACCTTCACGCCGCCGAACCGGTCCGGCATCCAGCCAAACAGAATGCGCATCAGCACAAACGCCCCACCAAACGCGGTCAGGGTGAACCCCGCCATCGTCCAGCCGTTGCTGACAAAATAGAGTGAAATAAACGTACCGATCACCGCAAAGCCAACGCCCTGCAGCGCCAGGCCCAGGCCCGGTTTCCAGATAAGCCCTACCACGCTCCATAACGAAGGACGTTCTCCTGCATGAGCAGGCACTTTGCGCACGGTGCCATTGAATACCCATGCCAGCAGCGGTAAAACCATCGTCGTCCCCGCCAGCGCCGCAAAACCAAAGTGGCTGTGGATCAACAGGCCCAACGGCGCACCGGCAGCCAGCGCACCGTAAATCGCCATCCCGTTCCACGACATCACCTTACCCGAACGTGTTGGCCCGACCAGCCCAAGTCCCCAGGTCAGCGTCCCGGTGAGCAACTGGCTTTCGCCAAAACCGAGGATCAAACGACCGACGATTAACAACGCAAATTTTACGGGGACAGAAACAGGCAATAGCGCGGCTAAAAGCCACGCCGCGCCCGCCAGCCCACAGGCAAACATCCCCTGTAGCGCCGAACGTTTAGCGCCATATTGATCGGCCAGGCGCCCGGCGTAGCCGCGCGTTAATACCGTTGCCAGAAACTGTACGCCTACGGCGATACCGACCATGGTATTGCCATAGCCGAGCTCCTGGTGCACAAACAGAGGAATGACGGGCAAAGGTAAACCGACCGTCATATAGGTCAGGAAAACCGCAAAAGCGATGCGAAACAGCGAAAAGTTCGCCGAAGGTGTTTTTTCTTGTTGAGTTACAGCTGTCATGCGTTACTCCAAAATGCAGAGTAAGGCGAGGAATGCCCACGCCCCCTCTACCTGACTATCAGGATTAAGGTGCGTTGGATAACGTTAAACGCTTACGCATTATCAAGAGGATAATGTTGAAGCTGGAGTCTGCCTGCGAGGGGCTAAACTTGTCAACCTTGAAATCACTGAACACCACACAAAACAAATGGTTATTCTCTCTAAGAAAAGCACAAACAATGAGGAAAAAGTTGTCAATCAGGAAGACACTCAACGATCAGTTTCGCCAGAATATTTTAGGGACACGGAAATGAAAGCATTTTCGCTTATTGCTCTCATCCTGGTGCTTTGCGGCTGCTCTGCGCCTCATCGGGACAGCACACAAGATGTAAAACAGTTCTATCTCGCGTGGATGTCCGCCTACACACAAGATCGGGATACGTCCGCACTCATGCAACTTTATGTGGCGAAAGACGTTATCGACCGTCTGGCGCTGATTGACAGTCTTTACGAGCAGGAAATAATGGATTCTGACTACTTTATGTACGTGCAGGATTACGCCCCTGAATGGATCCCACTGTTACGGGTTGGGGCGGCCCAGCCCTTTCTCGGTGGCGAAAAGGTGGAAGTACAATTAGGTGGACCGACAGGCGAAGCGCCCATGCAGTTGGAAGTGTATACCCGTTGGGAAGAGGGTCGCTGGAAAATTTATCGTGTGCGGGATCTGGGCAATCAATTTGAACAGCCAATCTACAGCGCCGGTAATATTGCGCAAGCCAGGGCATGGTCTGCGGAGATCGCACCGGAGTACGAAAAGATGAAAAAATAAAAAAGGGAGCCATTAGGCTCCCCTTTGCATCTCATTTTGTAGACTTACACTTACAGCTTACGCATGACCAGCGTTGCGTTGGTGCCGCCAAAGCCGAAGCTGTTGGACATCACGGTGGTCAGCGCCTGCTCGGTCGGTTTGGTCACGATGTTCAGACCTGCCGCCTGCTCATCCAGCTCTTCAATGTTGATGCTTGGCGCGATAAAGCCGTGTTCCAGCATCAGCAGAGAGTAGATAGCTTCCTGTACGCCAGCCGCGCCCAGGGAGTGACCAGTCATCGCTTTGGTCGCAGAGATTGCCGGGCTGTTGTCGCCAAACACTTCACGAATTGCGCCAAGCTCTTTCACGTCGCCTACCGGAGTAGAGGTACCGTGGGAGTTCAGGTAGTCGATCGGCGTGTCTACGCCGTGCATCGCCATCTGCATGCAACGTACTGCGCCTTCGCCAGACGGAGCAACCATGTCAGCACCATCGGACGTTGCGCCGTAACCGACGATTTCCGCATAGATATGCGCGCCACGGGCCAGAGCATGTTCCAGTTCTTCGACGACAACCATACCGCCGCCGCCTGCAATAACGAAACCATCACGGTTTGCGTCATAGGTACGGGAAGCTTTGGATGGATCGTCGTTATATTTGGTAGACAGCGCGCCCATTGCGTCGAATTCACACGCCATTTCCCAGCACAGCTCTTCGCCGCCGCCAGCAAAAACGATGTCTTGTTTGCCCAATTGAATTTGTTCTACCGCATTGCCGATGCAGTGCGCAGATGTCGCACAGGCAGAGCTGATGGAGTAGTTTACGCCGTGGATTTTGAACGGCGTTGCGAGGCAGGCTGAAACGCCGGACGCCATCGCTTTGGTGACCACATACGGGCCAACCGCTTTCAGGCCACGCGGGCTACGCATTGCGTCAGCGCCGAATACCTGAAAACGTGGGGAGCCGCCGCCGGAACCTGCAATCAGGCCAACGCGCGGATTATTCTGGTAATCTTCTGCAGCAAGGCCAGCATCAGCCACAGCCTGCTCCATTGAAAGGAATGCATAAATGGATGCGTCGCTCATGAAGCGCACTACTTTGCGGTCAATGAGGCCAGTGGTATCCAGTTTTACGTTGCCCCAAACGTGGCTACGCATGCCGGAGTCCTTCAGCTCCTGAGAGAAAGTGATCCCTGAACGTCCTTCACGCAGAGATGCCAGGACTTCCTGCTGGTTATTACCGATGCTGGAAACGATGCCCAAGCCAGTAATCACTGCACGTTTCATTCAATACCTCTGTAAGTCGCACTATTTTAAAGTTTCGAGTGGCACAATAGCGTACACTTGTACGCCGAACAAGTCCGATCAGCCAATTTATGTGGAAATTTGCGCAGCCAGGCACTCATCGCTAAGATCGGGGCACAGCCTGCCAGACGAGTAACTTACGTGAAACAATACGCTATACAACCTGCCAACCTTGAATTCAACTCTGAGGGTACACCTGTTTCCCGAGATTTTGACGATGTCTATTTTTCTAATGATAACGGGCTGGAGGAGACACGTTACGTCTTTCTCGGCGGTAACCATCTCGCACAGCGATTCCCTTCACATTCACGCCCCCTCTTCGTGGTAGCAGAAAGTGGGTTTGGCACCGGACTTAACTTCCTCACGCTCTGGCAGGCATTTTCCGAGTTTCGCGATACTCACCCTGACGCTACCCTGGAAAGATTACATTTCATCAGTTTCGAAAAATATCCGCTAACGCGTGAAGATCTTACTTTAGCCCATCAGCACTGGTCAGAACTTGCGCCGTGGGCCTCGGCGCTGCAAGAGCAATGGCCTCTGCCGCTGGCGGGATGTCATCGTCTGCTGCTTGATGAAGGGCGTGTCACACTGGACCTGTGGTTTGGCGATATTAACGAGCTGACCTGCAAACTGGATGATTCTCTTAATCAAAAGGTGGACGCCTGGTTCCTGGACGGTTTCGCGCCGGCAAAAAACCCGGATATGTGGACGCCAACACTCTTTAACGCGATGGCCCGACTGGCTCGTCCCGGCGGTACATTAGCGACCTTCACATCGGCAGGCTTTGTACGTCGGGGGTTGCAGGAAGCCGGGTTTACAATGCAAAAATGCAAAGGCTTTGGCCGCAAGCGCGAAATGCTCTGTGGCGTAATGGAACAGACTCAGGCGCTCCCTTCCTCAGCGCCATGGTTTGCACGTACGGGAACAGATAAACGTGAAGCCGCCATTATTGGCGGGGGGATTGCCAGCGCATTGTTGTCTCTGGCGTTACTGCGCCGTGGCTGGCAGGTCACGCTGTATTGCGCAGACGAAAAACCCGCCGGGGGCGCATCCGGCAATCGCCAGGGCGCGCTCTATCCGCTACTCAGCAAGCATGACGCGGCCATTAATCTGTTTTTCCCCACCGCGTTTACCTTCGCCCGTCGACTGTATGACGCCCTCCCCGTTGAGTTCGCGCATGACTGGTGCGGCGTGACGCAACTGGCATGGGATGAGAAAAGCCAGCAAAAAATCGCGCAGATGCTGTCCCTTGAACTGCCCGATGCGCTCGCCATCGGGGTTGACGCTCAGCAGGTTTTACAAACGACAGGCGTGGAAACCGGATGCGGCGGGATTCAGTATCCGAGCGGAGGATGGTTATACCCGGCGCAGTTAACCGCCGCCGTACTGGACTATGCCGCAACGCTGGGATTACGCACCCGCTATCAACATACGCTGACCTCACTGACACGCCACACGGCAAGCTGGCAATTGCAGTTTGCCAGTGGTGAAACCGCCACTCACGCAGCTGTCGTTCTGGCTAACGGTCATCGAATTAACAGCATTGAGCAGACGCAGTCGCTCCCGGTGTACTCCGTGGGCGGTCAGGTGAGTCATATTCCCACCACGCCTGCGCTTTCAGCGTTGCGTCAGGTGCTGTGCTATGACGGCTACCTCACGCCGCATAACCCGCAAAATCAGCAGCACTGCATTGGCGCCAGCTATCATCGAGGGAGCGAGGAAACCGCATATCGCGAGGACGATCAGCAGCAAAATCGTCAGCGCTTAATCGACTGCTTGCCTAACGCTGCGTGGGCAAAAGAGGTGGACGTTAGTGGCAATGCCGCCCGCTGTGGAGTGCGCTGCGCCACGCGCGATCACATGCCGATGGTCGGCAACGTCGCGGACTATGACGCCACGCTCAGCCAGTATGCCACTCTTGCCGAAGACAAAGCGCACGCCGTAAACGCCCCGGTGTATTCCGATTTGTTTATGCTGGGCGCGCTGGGCTCGCGCGGGTTGTGTACTGCCCCGCTATGTGCAGAAATTCTGGCATCACAAATGAGCGATGAACCTATCCCTATGGATGCCAGCACGCTGGCGGCGTTGAATCCGAATCGGTTGTGGGTCAGGAAGTTATTGAAGGGAAAAGCGGTGAAATAAGATACCCTCTCATCATTGCCTGATGCACTGCGCTTATCAGGCCTACAACTCCCGTCCTTGTAGGCCGGATAAGACGCCTTAGCGTCGCCATCCGGCACAATCCACTGCAATTATTGTTTTGTCGCCTTCTGGAACAACATGTCCCACATCTCTTTCACTAACGCCTGGTCACGCGGCGAGAGTTCGCCTGCGCTGATGGCTTTTGCCAGGCTGCTGGTCACATTGGCGTACAATGCCTCAGCGGAATGGTCCTCGCCAGCGTCCAGTTCAGCCACGGCCAGCGTCAGGTGCCCACGCAAATAGCCACTGGCAAACAACTCATCATCGCTGGCGTGCTCTACCATATCGTCGATTAATGCCAGAATGCGTGATTCAAACTCCGCGATCATCTTCTTTCCTCATTGTAAACGTGGTAGCGGCTTCAGTTGAGCGCTTCGGGCCACGGGAATTGTTCCGCCTTAAGTTCAGGCGTGTGATAATAATTTTGTAACGCGTTAATGAAGCGCGCCGGACGTTCGGGGATGCCCTTATCCAGATACTCCATCACCTGGGCATGAACACGGCGCTGGAATACCACGCGATCCGGTTCAAAGTCCCCTTCCAGGTTGTCGCAACTGACGTTAAACGGATATCCCGCCGCCATGCAAAACAGCCAGTCAAACGCCTGCGGCTTCACTTCCACATCTTCAAACTGGCATTGCGTCTTCGCATCGCGTCCATCAGGGCAGTACCAGTAACCAAAATCGACCAGCTCACGACGGGCCTTACCGGCGATGCACCAGTGTGAGATTTCGTGTAGCGCGCTGGCATAATAACCATGCGCAAAAACGATACGGTGATACGGTAATTCCGCATCAGCAGGAAGATAGATCGGTTCGTCGTCGCCTTTAATCAGACGGGTATTAAATTCATCGGCAAAGCAGCCGTTAAAAATCTCAATTAACTGTTCATAGTGATGGGTATTATTCATTAGTTCATCCCCAGCCAGTGGAGAATCTCCTGTCCATGATTATCATAAAGTAGCTTGGCGCTCATCACGGCGGAGACAATAACAATCATTGGCCGTATGAGTTTTTGTCCTTTGCTGAGCACCAGCCGCGAGCCCATCCGTGCGCCAATAAACTGGCCAATGAGCATCACAAATCCGGTCGCCCAAATCACTTTGCCGCCGAGGGCAAACAGCAACAGCCCACCGATATTCGATGTGGCATTTAATACTTTGGCGTGGGCCGTCGATTTCGCCAGGTTATAGCCGCATAACATGACAAAGGCCAGCGCGTAGAACGATCCCGCCGCCGGACCAAAAAAGCCATCGTAAAAGCCAACGCAGCCACCGGCCACCAGCGCGAAAGGCAACCCGTGCAATCGACGCTGACGATCTTCTTCGCCCACTTTCGGCATTAACAGAAAGTAAAGGCCAATACAGATAACCAGAACCGGCAGGATCTGGCGCAGAATATCTGACTGCACGTGCTGAACCAATAGCGCGCCGCTCATTGACCCGATAAACGTCATGAAGATATTGAGCTTCTGATCCGCCAGGTTAACCACGCCCCGACGAATAAAATAGAGGGAAGAAGAGATAGATCCGCCACAGGCCTGCAACTTATTGGTAGCCAGCGCTTGCGCGGGTGGCATGCCGGCCGCCATCAATGCCGGGATGGTGAGTAAACCACCGCCTCCGGCCAGAGAATCAATAAAACCTGCCAGCATCGCCACGAAAAAAAGCACGCCTAACAGCAGTGGCGACACCATAAACACAGAGGCAAAATGATCCATTAGAGTACATGCTCGTCCAGTAGCGCCTGGCAGGAAGGCGGCAACGGGGGCGGTGTCTTCTTCTCAGGCTTGGTGGTTCCAGGTTTTGGAGGTTCGAACCAGCTTTGCAGCTCCGCGCCACAGCCGTCACCCGGTGGCGGTAACGGTTGATCTTCGCACTCAAGACTGTCGGCAGGACAACGTAACCGTACATGCATATGCGCACGATGCTGGAACCATGGCCGCACTTTACGCAACCAGTCCCTGTCGGTACCCGCATCCAGACAAAGTTGCTGCTTAATCGCCGGGTTCACAAAAATACGCGTGACTTCATTATCTTTTGCCGCCAGCCTTATCAGGCTGAAAATCTCCGGCTTCCACAGTGACGGCACGACACGTTTACCGTCCTGTGAGACCAAATCTAACGCCTGCGGTCGCAGCAGTTGCGACTGGGTCCAGCGCGTTTTTGGCAGTTGCAGGAAAATATCGACATCCAGTCCCGTCTGGTGGCTGGCGTGACCGCCATTGAACCGCCCACCGGCTGGCATGCCCATATCGCCGATTAACACCGTGCCCAGCCCCAGATTATTAGCCTGATTACTCAGACGCTGGATAAACATCACCAGGTCCGGATGACCAAAGTAACGACGCTGATCGGTGCGCATCACCTGATAGTGTTCTGACTGTACAGGCAGCGTATCTGCACCAACAATGCAGCCATTGGAAAACGCGCCGATAGACTGCGCGCTACCTGCAACCGGATGGGTAATTTTCTGCCAGGGCGTCGCCGCCAGACAGGCGGTGCTGGCAAACAGAGCCAGCGCCACAAGTGCCGTTTTTTTCATCTCTTACCAGCGTGGAATATCGGTCTTCACGTCCGCATTCTGCGCCCGCTGACGCAGCAGGTGATCCATCAATACGATCGCCAGCATCGCCTCGGCGATCGGCACAGCGCGGATCCCAACACATGGATCGTGACGACCTTTAGTGATCATGTCGACTTCTTCACCGAAGCGGTTAATGGTACGACCTGGAACGGTAATACTGGACGTCGGTTTCAGCGCCATATGAGCAATGATTTGTTGCCCGCTGCTGATCCCACCCAGAATGCCGCCCGCATGGTTACTCTGGAAACCTTCTTTGGTGATTTCATCTCGGTTCTGGCTGCCGCGCAGCGCAACAACGTCAAATCCGTCGCCAATCTCAACGCCCTTAACGGCGTTAATGCTCATTAGCGCATGGGCGATGTCGGCATCCAGGCGGTCGAATACCGGTTCGCCGAGACCCGCAGGAACGCCGCTTGCAACAACGGTCACCTTCGCTCCGATGGAGTCACCCTCTTTCTTCAGCCCACGCATCAGTTCGTCCAGCGCGTCGAGTTTATCCGGGTCCGGACAAAAGAACGGGTTAAGTTCCACCTGGGACCAGTCTTTGATCTCCAGCGGAATATCACCCATCTGCGTCAGGCAGCCGCGAATTTCAACGCCGAATTTTTCTGCCAGATACTTTTTGGCAATAGCTCCGGCCGCCACGCGCATCGCCGTTTCACGTGCGGATGAGCGTCCGCCACCACGGTAGTCGCGCAGGCCATATTTCTGCTCATAGGTATAGTCGGCGTGTCCTGGACGAAAAACGTCCTTAATCGCGCCGTAATCCTGTGAACGCTGATCGGTATTTTCAATCAACAGCCCAATGCTGGTGCCGGTGGTAACGCCCTCAAACACGCCGGAGAGGATTTTCACCTGATCCGGCTCACGACGCTGCGTAGTGTAGCGCGATGTGCCCGGACGGCGTCTGTCGAGATCGTGCTGCAGGTCAGCTTCTGTCAGAGAAATGCCCGGCGGAACACCATCGACAATACAACCGAGCGCCAGCCCGTGTGATTCGCCGAAAGTGGTTACGCGAAAGAGTTGCCCAATTGTGTTTCCTGCCATCACGGCTCCGTTATGAGTGTTGTGTATGTGCGCGTGTATTTAGTCTTTATAAATGCTGAAGTGCTCGCGAGCAGCGATTAACTGCTCTTTGGTCAGCATGAATACGCCGTCACCGCCGTTGTCGAACTCCAGCCAGGTGAACGGTACATCCGGATACTGCTCTATCAGATGTACCATGCTGTTTCCGACTTCACAAATTAGAATACCGTTATCTGACAGGTAGTCCGGGGCGTTCCCCAGAATGCGGCGGGTCAGTTTCAGCCCATCGCTGCCGGACGCCAGACCCAGCTCAGGTTCGTGGCGATATTCGTTTGGCAGGTCTGACATATCTTCCGCATCGACATACGGCGGGTTGGTCACAATCAGGTCATACTGGACTTTCAGCAGGTCGCGGAACAGATCGGAGCGGATCGGCGTTACGTGATGGATCAGGCCGTGCTCTTCAATGTTGTGTTCGGTCACCGCCAGCGCGTCCGTGGAAATGTCCACCGCATCGACTTCGGCTTCCGGGAACGCATAGGCGCAGGCAATGGCAATACAGCCGCTGCCGGTACACATATCGAGGATATGCTGCGGCTGCTCATTGATAAGACCCGCAAAGCGATTATTAATAAGTTCGCCAATTGGTGAACGCGGAACCAGCACGCGTTCATCTACATAAAACTCATGCCCGCAGAACCAGGCTTTGTTGGTCAGATAAGCAACGGGAATGCGCTCATTGACGCGGCGAATCACGCGTTCAACAATACGATGGCGCTCGCTGGAAGTCAGACGCGCGGTACGCATATCTTCTGGAATATCCAGCGGCAGATAAAGTGACGGCAGCACCAGCTGTACAGCTTCGTCCCATGGGTTATCCGTGCCATGGCCATACCAGATGTTCGCCGCGCTAAAACGGCTGACCGCCCAACGCAACATGTCCTGAATGGTATGCAGTTCACTCACTGCTTCATCGACGAAAATTTTATCCACGTATTCCTCCAGGGCATGCTCGTATTAAATTCGGCGGCTAGTTTGCCACGAAGACGGCGATAAATCAGCATTCACACAGGGCCTGAGAGCGAAAATTGCGTTTTAAGCGATCGGATGCCCGCCGAGTCGGGTTAAACTAGCGGAAAATAAAAGTTGAGACTCTCGAATGAAAAAGAAAACATCGCTCAGCGAGGAGGATCAGACGCTGTTTCGCCAGCTGATGACCGGTACGCGTAAAATTAAACAGGACACCATTGTTCACCGCCCCCCACGTAAAAAAATTGCCGAGGTTCCGGTTAAAAGGCTGCTACAAGAGCAGGCTGATGCCAGCCACTATTTCTCGGACGAGTTTCAGCCGCTGCTGAATACGGACGGCCCGGTAAGATACCTGCGTGCCGACGTGAGCCATTTCGAACTGAAAAAAATGCGCCGTGGCGATTACTCCCCGGAGCTGTTTCTCGATCTGCACGGACTGACCCAGCAGCAGGCCAAACAGGAGTTAGGCGCGCTGATTGCCGCCTGTCGTCGCGAACATGTGTTTTGTGCCTGCGTGATGCATGGCCACGGAAAGCATATTCTTAAGCAGCAAACGCCGCTCTGGCTGGCGCAGCATCCGCACGTGATGGCGTTTCATCAGGCGCCGAAAGAGTACGGTGGTGACGCCGCGCTGCTGGTGCTGATTGAAGTGGAAGAGTGGCTACCGCCTGAACTTCCGTAATGCAAAAAAACAGAAAGAGCCGCATTTGCGGCTCTTTGATTTTTCGAATGACGGCTACGCCTTATCCGATTCCAGACTTTTTAAATCGCTTTTGCCATTTTCAGGTTACACGGGCTCATCTGCCAGTTAAAAGTCCCCTTCCCGCTCTCATCAAGCGTAACGCTGGCAATCGCTGATGTGGTAAACATCGGCGGTGTTTCGCCCGGGCAAAGCTCAGACACCAGATATCCCACTAAAGGCAAGTGAGAGATTACCAGTGCCGTGGCGATACCTTCATTGGCCAGAGCCTGTAAATAGGCGCTGACCAGACCGACATCGCCGCAGGGAGTCAACTCCGGCAAAACATCCACACCGGTTGGCAGGTTCATACACTCCCCCACCACATCCAGCGTTTGTTCGGCTCGTAGGAACGGGCTCACCAGAACACGTTCGATATCCACTTTTTGACCTTTCAGCCAGTTCGCCATCAGGCGAGATTCGTCACAACCACAAGAGGTTAAGGGACGAACCGAATCACTGGCGGCATCGAGGGCTGCGTCGCCGTGACGCATGATAAAAACTTGCATATTGCACCGCTTTTGTTAACCAGAATCACCGACACCTTTATCCGCAGCCCCTATTGACCGTGGTAACGATGTGGTGGCCGGCATTGTGCCTTATCCATTCACCGAATGAAACGCTGTTTTTTACCTCAACGACGTAAGTATAGTCAATCTCTGTTTACATTTTGAGCGAGACCCATACATTCAGTGCGGATTCATCCTACGTTTGACCTCATGAATTCAGGTCAGTTTCCCCAGTATTCCAGAATTTTTCACCGCGTTCCGCCATCTGCAATAACTGCTCACACGGTGTAAACCGCGAGCCGTATTGCGTGGTCAGTCGTTGCAGAGTCGCAACCACTTCACCCGCGCCGAGAGAATCCATATACCGGAACGGGCCGCCGAGGAATGGCGGAAAACCAATACCAAATACAGCGCCGATGTCGCCATCACGCGCGCTGCGGACTATCTTCTCGTCGAAACAGCGTGCTGCTTCATTGAGCATTAACATGACGCACCGCTCAGCTATCTGCACGGCGGTAAGCCGGCCCTGACCCTGGACGCCAATAAGCGTATAAATTGCAGGGTCGACCTGTTTTTTGCTTTTACGCCCTTTCACTCCATAAAGATAGAAACCCCGACCATTTTTTCTACCTTTGCGATCGTCATTCAAAATTGAAGCAACAACATTTGCAGGCGCGCTAAAACGTTCTCCATATGCAGCCTCAAGCACTGGTATAATTTTAGTGCCCGTATCAATTCCGACCTCATCCAAAAGTTGGATTGGCCCGACCGGAAAACCAAACTTAACCAGCGCGGCGTCAATGGTTTCAACCCGCTCGCCTTCGGTTAGCATACGTATAGCTTCGTTGATGTAAGGCGCTAAAATGCGGTTAACATAAAATCCAGCCTTATCCCTGACCACTATCGGTGTTTTACCCTGTTTTTTCGCCAGCTTAACGGTTGTCGCAATGGTCTGCTCAGAGGTCGTGGCATGCGGGATAACCTCGACCAGCGGCATCTTTTCCACCGGGCTAAAGAAGTGTAAACCAATGACTTGTTCAGGCCTGGCAGCGTTCGCTGCAATATCGCCAATCGGCAAAGAAGAGGTGTTTGAGGCAAAAATGGTATGAGATGCGCAATTCTGCTCAACTTCTGCCACCATCTGTTGTTTTAAGGCCAGATCTTCAAAAACGGCTTCAATAATCAGGTCGCGATGCGCAAAGCCACGGTAGTCGGTTGATCCCGAAATCAGCGCCAGCTGTTTATCACGCTCGCTGCCTTTGATATGACGGCGGCGAACCTTCGTTTCAAGCTGTTCCCAGCTGTACTTCAGCGCGTGGTTGATTCCCTTAGCGTTTATGTCTTTGATACGCACCGGTACGCCGCCTTTACAGGCCGTCACGTAAGCAATACCGCCGCCCATCAGACCACCGCCCAAAATGCCTACGCTGTTAAGCGGGCCGGGTTTCGCATCACTTCCCGGATCCTTTTTCACATCGGTGTTGGCAAAAAAGATGTGCCGCAGCGCCTGAGACTGAGATGTCATCGCCAGTTCACCAAACGCGCGGGCTTCTGCGTCGTAACCGCTGCTGCTACCTTGCGCCAGACCGGTTTCGATGACCTCAAGGATACGCTCTGTTGCAGGGTAGTTACCTTGCGTTTTTTGCGCCGTCTTTTTACTGGCCATGCGGAATAACAGCGCCCGCCCCAGCGGCCCCGCTAACACACGCTCTCGCACCGGCAGAGTTCGATGAGCTGAACCGTCCTTTTTAGCCAGTTCCACGGCGGCTTCCAGTAAAATGGTATGCGGTACAACTTCGTCCACTAAGCCAACTTTCAGCGCCTGTTTTGCGCGTAATTGTTTTCCGGAGAGGATCATATCCAGCGCGGTACTAACGCCAATCAGACGGGGCAGTCGCTGCGTACCGCCGGAGCCAGGCAGCAGACCAAGCTGCACTTCCGGCAAACCCAGTACGGTTTTAGCATCATCGGTACAAATACGGTTATGGCACGCCAGCGCCATTTCCAGGCCACCGCCGAGGCATGCGCCATGAATCGCGGCGATAACCGGGATCGGCAAAGCATTAATTTCCGCCATAATCTGCTGCCCCTGACGGGCCAGCGTTTCGGCTTCCTGTGCGCTGCGACAGCTACCGATCATGTTGATATCCGCCCCGGCGATGAAGTTATCGGGTTTAGCCGAAATGAACACTACGCCACGCAATGCTTTGTTATCGCGAATTTGTTTCAGAATGGCCCGCACCTGAGAAGCAAACTCCGCCTTCAGGGTATTCATTTTTTCTCCGGGCACATCAATGGTGACAACAGCAACGTTATCCAGACGTACGTTTAGCGTAAAAGCCGATGTCATTTCCATTATTCCGCCTCCAGAACCATTGCCGCACCCAAACCACCTGCAGCACAGGCTGTCACTAAACCAAAACCGCCGCCACGACGTCGTAACTCATGGAGGGTTTGGGTGATCATCCGCGCGCCGGTCGCCGCAAAAGGATGTCCATAGGCAATCGATCCGCCCAGCACGTTAAATTTGCTGTCATCAACCTCGCCAGTGGCATGCGCCCTGCCCAGCACGTCGCGGGCGAAACGTTCGCTGCCCAGCAGTTGAAGATTCGCCAGCGTTTGTGCGGCAAAGGCTTCATGCATATCGATCAGGGTTAAATCTGCCATCGTCAGACCCGCTCTTTCCAGAGCAAGCGGCGTTGACCACGCCGGTCCCAGCAGCATGTCCTGCCAGACATCAATGGCGGTAAAGGCAAAACTACGCAAGTATCCCAGCGGCACCAGTCCCAGCTCTTTCGCGCGCGACTCCGTCATCATAATCACGGCGGCTGCGCCGTCAGTTAGCGGGGTACTGTTCGCCGCGGTCACTGTGCCATGCTTGCGGTCAAAGGCCGGACGCAATTTTGCGTAATCGGCCAGCGTAGAGTTGCCGCGAATATTGTTATCTTCTGCAAAAGGATCTTTAAACGGCGGTGCGTAGGTCGTCATCACCTCATCTGCCAGTTTTCCTTCAGCCCACGCCTGAGCGGCACGCTGATGAGAACGATGCGCCAGGGCATCCTGTTGCTCTCGCGTAATACCATAAGTTTTGGCCATTTGCTCGGCCGTATCCCCCATGCGTAAACCGGTAGAATACTCAGCGACGGCTGGCGGCACAGGCATCAGGTCACGTAAGCGCAGTCGGGAGAAAAGTTTAAGACGCTGACCGGTGGTCCGGGCCTTATTGACATCCACCAGCACCCGCGCCAGCTTTTTGCTGACGCCAATCGGCAGAACTGACGACGAGTCCGCACCGCCGGCAATTCCTGCGCGAATCGTCCCCGCCATCAGGCTTTCCGCGACATTCGCCACTGCCTGAAAGCTGGTGGCACAGGCCCGGCTTACGCTGTAGGCATCCGTGTGCACATTCATCCCGGTCCCCAGCACAATTTCACGAGCAATATTGGGGGCTTCAGGCATTTGCACCACCTGGCCAAAAACCAGTTGTTCAATCACATCTGCGGGTATTTCGCTGCGCGCCAACAGTTCGCCAACAACCATTTTCCCCAAATCTACGGCGGGAATGCCATGAAATGCGGTTGCCTGACGGGCAAATGGCGTACGCAATCCGCTTACGATGGCGATGCGATCGCCCTGGCGGGTAACCAGCGGTAAAGCCTGACTCATAACACTCCCCTGTAAAAAATAAAAATAAGTGGTCTGACCTGATCACAGTCTTAACCAATTTTTTACATTTAGCCAAGCGGAGAGAAAAGAAAGTGGGAGCTAAGACACAGTGAATAATCACTGACAGTTACGAAAAAGCCCTTGCTACCAGGCAGCAAGGGCTTTTTTTGAAGGGATTAACGCAGGCCCAGCTGGAAGATCAGCGTTTCAGCTTCACAGGCAAAAACAAAGTCGATATCCAGACGCACACCTTCAGACACTTCAGTAAAGGTCGAGGTGATTTGGCAAGGCTCAGATTCCACGCCACGCGCCTTTTCAGTCAGAGCAGCCAGCGTTTCTTCTGCTTCTGCGCGATTCGCGAACACACGGCTGTATGACGCGGTGCAATCGGAGTTGTCCATGATGGTGCCAACATCCATACAGCAGCAAACCGGGGTTTCATCAGCACTGCATTTACTCATTGTAGATTTCCTCTGTATTCGCACCTGAGGTGCCAGATAAACGATGGGGATATTTTACGCTCCCATTATTCGCCTCTCCAGTCGTTAATTGTATGAAATGAGATAAGTGACCGAAATCACACTTAAAAATGATCTAAAACAAAAATCACCCAAACAGGTGAGTGCGCATACCCGCAATTTTGCCAGCTGGATCGCGTTTCCGAGATCAGAATTGAAAATATTTATAAACATACTTGCAACATTTCAGCTGGTCCGACCTATACTCTCGGCACTGGTCTGATTTCTAAGTCGTACCTCAGACCCTACACTTCGCGCTCCTGTTACGGTATGTAACATTGTTTGTATAAAAATAAATCAATGAGGTTATGGTCATGAGCCAGAAAACCCTGTTTACAAAGTCTGCTCTCGCAGTCGCAGTGGCAATTATCTCCACACAGGCCTGGTCTGCAGGCTTTCAGTTAAACGAATTTTCTTCCTCTGGCCTTGGCCGGGCATATTCGGGTGAAGGCGCTATTGCAGATGATGCAGGTAACGCCAGTCGTAACCCGGCACTGATTATGATGTTTGACCGCCCTACTTTTTCTGCGGGTGCGGTGTATATCGATCCAGACGTTAATATTTCCGGTAGATCGCCATACACCGGACGCAGCACCGATGCGGACAACATCGCCCCTACGGCGTGGGTTCCCAATGCTCACTTCGTGATGCCTATTAACGACCAGTTTGGTTGGGGTGCATCTGTCACGTCAAACTACGGTCTGGCAACCGAATTTAACGACAGCTACATCGTCGGCGAATACGGCGGTAAAACCGACCTTAAAACGGTCAACCTGAACCTGAGCGGAGCCTATCGACTGAATGATAGCTGGAGCTTTGGTGTTGGTTTTAATGCCGTTTACGCCGATGCAAAAATTGAACGTTATTCCGGCGAACAAACTGCTGCATTGCCGAAAGTGGACCAGAAAATCGCCAGCCTGAAAGGTGATGAATGGGGCTACGGATGGAACGCCGGTATTTTGTATGAGCTGGATAAAAATAACCGTTATGGCTTAACGTACCGCTCTGAAGTCAAAATCGACTTTGATGGCGATTATAAAAGTGGTATCCGTACTCAGGCCAACGCGTTACCTGGCGCAGGCACGGCGTTCCCGTGGGGAACAACCAATGCCACAGTCCCAGGTTCTCTGACGCTTAACCTGCCGGAAATGTGGGAACTGTCGGGCTACAACCGTGTAGACCCGCAGTGGGCGATTCACTACAGCATCGCATACACCAGCTGGAGCCAGTTCCAGGAGCTGAAAGCAACCGGCACCAACGGACAGACGCTGTTCTATAAAGAAGAAGGCTTCAAGGATTCTTACCGCATCGCGCTGGGTACCACTTATTACATGGATAAAAGCTGGACCTTCCGCACCGGTATCGCCTATGACGATAGCCCGGTTCCTGCGAGCAAGCGTTCCATCTCCATTCCTGACCAGGACCGCCTGTGGCTGAGTGCGGGTACGACTTACGCATTCAATGATGATGCGTCCATCGACGTTGGCGTCTCTTATATGCACGGTCAGAAAGTGACCGTCAAAGAAGGCCCGTATACTTTCGACTCTGAAGGTAAAGCCTGGTTGTTCGGTACCAACTTCAACTACGCATTCTGATTTTCTTCAGATATAAAAAAGGTGAGCTTTTTAGCTCACCTTTTTATTTTCATCAGTCCTTACTCGGAATCGATCTCTTTTAAATCGTCCTGAATGTCTTTCGCGTTCGGGTTTTCTTCTGGTTTGAGTTTCCCACCGTTCGCAATAAAGTCATGACGCTGGAAGTAAGCCTCACGCACCATGATGTAAGGATCGGAAGACTGACGCAGCAGACCGTCGGAATCGAGCAGCTGCGCGCGGGTTTCAATCCCTTCAACCGTCCATTTGCCTATCGACAACGGCCATGTCAGCCAGGACAGTACCGGATACAGCGTATCCACCATGTCGCCGCCATCATCACGCAACGTGAAGCTGCCATAGAATGGAAGCTGCATATACGGTCCGTAACCAACGTCATAATGGCCTAACGTACTACCAAAACGGTGCGGTTCAACGCGCTGTAACTTCGGATTAGCCATACCTGCCACGTCAATAAGGCCGCCCATACCTAACAGAGTATTCAGGAAGAAACGGGTAAAGTGCACCATTCCCTGATAAGGGTCACCTTGCAGGAAGTAGTTAACCATGACGGCCGGCTCTTCAAGGTTGCCGGTAAAGTTACTTAAACCATTACGTGCCGGCTGCGGGACATAATCACGCCAGGCTACGGCTACCGGTCGAACAACGTATGGATCTAAAACATTAAAGTTGAAGTTGTACATGGTGCGGTTGAACCCTTCAAATGGATCCGAACGCCCCTGCTGTTCAGTACCGGAGCTCGCACACCCCACCAAAAGTGTGGTTCCCAGCGCAAGCGCCGACAGGCGAAGCTTCATAAGTGTCTCCCTGTGTATTATGGCTATCGCTGATTGCCATCCATGACGGAACGAGGACGTATCCGCCTGTTTAGATGTGAGCGATTGTAACAGCACGTCAAATGATGTCTATATACCCTGTCTTACTGATTTGATCATAGCCTGGTAATACGCACTCCGCGGCGGTTCTATTCTAGCTAACCCGATAAAAACAAACGTTACCATTTTTGCTATCTCAGACTTTCTCCCGCTGATTTTCGGACAAAAGCCGCTACGCTTTAGCAATACGTGCTAATTCGGGATTCGGCTATGAATGACATTGAGAAAGAAAAGATTGATCGGCACAGCGACGAGCTTCAGGTCGAAAGTGATGAAAAGTTAGAGGGTAAAAAGATTGAGGTCGACGAGGACAGGCTCCCCTCCCGCGCCATGGCGATCCATGAACATATCCGCCAGGATGGGGAGAAAGAGATGGAGCGCGACGCGATGGCGCTATTATGGTCAGCCATCGCTGCAGGGCTGTCGATGGGCGCCTCGCTACTGGCTAAAGGGATTTTTCACGTACAACTGGAAGGCGTACCAGGGGGATTTTTACTGGAGAACCTCGGTTATACCTTCGGCTTTATTATTGTCATTATGGCCCGCCAGCAACTCTTTACCGAAAATACCGTCACCGCCGTACTGCCGGTGATGCAAAACCCAACCCTCGGCAATTTTGGCTTGTTGATGCGCCTGTGGAGCGTGGTTCTGCTGGGTAATATTATTGGCACCGGGGTTGCAGCATGGGCGTTTGAGCATATGCCGATTTTTGATGAAGAGACCCGCGATGCTTTCGTCAAAATCGGTATGGACGTGATGAAAAACAGCCCAACAGAGATGTTTTCTAACGCGATTATTTCTGGCTGGTTAATTGCCACGATGGTGTGGATGTTTCCTGCTGCCGGGGCAGCAAAAATTGTGGTCATTATTCTGATGACCTGGCTGATTGCGTTAGGCGATACCACGCACATCGTGGTCGGTTCGGTGGAAATTCTCTATCTGGTCTTTAATGGCACGCTGCACTGGAGTGATTTTTTCTGGCCCTTCGCGCTACCAACGCTCGCCGGAAATATCTGTGGCGGAACGTTTATCTTCGCGCTGATGAGCCATGCGCAGATCCGCAATGATATGAGCAACAAACGCAAGGAAGAAGCCAGGTTGCAAGCAAAGCGTGATGAGCAAAAGCAGAAAAACCAGAAAAAACAGGACTAAATGGTGACTGTTTGAGCAGTCGGGCGGCTTGAGACTTACCGTTGTGAGGAAAAAACGCTATACTCGTGCCGCTTCGTCCCCTTAGTTAAATGGATATAACGAGCCCCTCCTAAGGGCTAGTTGCAGGTTCGATTCCTGCAGGGGACACTCTGAAATTAATGCTTCCTGCTTAAATCCAATCATTTACCAGTCAGTTCATCACAGGGCCTGGCGATAAAACGGCACATTCCTCACTGTTGCAGTCAGATTGTCGGACACTATCGTCTGCTCTGTAGCTATCCGCATCCCCGATTTTCTCAGCCTCAGTACGTCAGCAGCTATACGTTGGCTGCCAAACCAGAAAAGCCCATCCAGAGCCGTGACATCAAGACCAGACTCCAGAGCCAGCTTCAGTCGTTCACGCGGCGCTTTTACCGCTTTAGCAATCTGCTGATATGGCGCTTCGCTTGAACCTGCAGGGCCAATGCGTCGGATACGATGCGACAGACGGTATTGAAATTCATCCGGGATCCCGTCGAGATTCGCTTTCAGGCTGTAAACACAACCAAAGCGTTTGCCGTTAAAGATGACGTTTTTCTGACTAAGCTGCAACTCTTCACGCACGCTGGCAATCAGTTGTGGAGTACGGAGTAATAACAAGCGGAAAGGCAGCTCAAAACTGGTCACATAGTCTACATTCAATAAAGCAATACGCAGACGTTCTTGCGGCCCCGCCTTCAATTCCCGACATTCAGTAATAACATCAGCCCACTGGCCCCTAAGGCGGGAACTCTCAGTCGCCTCAGTAAAACTGTATTTTTCAGTCTCATAATCAATACGTTCAGTCACACGGAATTCCCTTCTGGCCACATCTCGGTATCGGTTGTTCACTTTACCAGCGACAAGATTGCTATGTCAGGAATCTTTTCTTAACCCGCCCAATATTTGCTTCATATCATCACACAAAGATGAAGACAACTGACCGATCCGACGCAATTACCGGATCGGTACAGCGGCGTCATGTCAGACAACAAAACGATTGACCAGCCCCTTCATGGTGACCGACAGATTGTCCAGCCGCTGGCTGTCGCTCGCAGCCTGAGAAACCAGCGCCGCATTTTGCTGAGTAACCTGCTCCATCGGTCGCAGCGCCAGGTTTATTTGGGTTACCCCTTGCGACTGTTCCGTCGCCACACGCGCGATATCCGCAATATATTGCTTCATACTGGTGGTATTGTCCGCTGCCGCTTCCAGCGCGGTAGCAGACGCCGTGACCCGCTCAACGCCCTCACTAATTTTGACCATATTCTGCGCAACCAGCTCGCGGATCTGGTTAGCTTCTTTGGCGCAACGCTGCGAAAGATTCCGCACTTCACTGGCCACAACCGCAAATCCCCGGCCCATCTCTCCCGCCCGCGCTGCCTCCACTGCCGCATTCAGCGCCAGCAAATTGGTCTGAAACGAGATATCATCAATTGAGGTGACAATATTCGATATTTTCTCACTGGAAGCGCGAATATCCCCCATACTCTGGTTCGCCGCACTGGCAACGTTGCTCGCCTGCCGAACTTCTTTTTCCAGCCTGATTGTCAGATGCTCCGCTTCACGGGCATTATCCGCCGTTTGCGTAATCGTCGTTGATAGCTGCTCCATACTGGCCACGGCTTGTACTATTGATGCTGCCTGTTCATCCGTGCGTTGGGCCAGATCCTGATTACCCGCCGTAATACTGCTGCTGGCATCGGACAAAACCACGGAGCCTTGTTTAATCTCCTGTACGATATGCTGGATACTTTCCAGCATGGTGTTATAGGCACGATTAAGTGAGGAAAGCTCATCTTTACCCGGCGTCGCCAGACGTTGAGTCAGATCGCCATTCATACCCGCAATCTTGCGCAGAGTGTCGCTGAATTGGCGATGCATATTGACTGCGATGGCTCCGGCAAAGGTCAATGATGCCAGTAGCGCTAACAAGCTGACGACCATATATATTTGCCAGTTTTTTCGTGCATCCTGTGCAAGTTTTTCCGCATTCGCCAACAGAAGATTCGCCGTCACATTTTCTATCTGCCGCATCACTTCAATACGCTGGGTTTGTACTTTAAACCAGACAGTTGGATCGACATCAAATCCACCGTTGGCGGCATGGCTAAACGCGGTTTCACGAAATGAGAGGGCTTTTGACGCTTCTGCAGATTGTAAGCGATTTTTCAACATGGCCGCCTGTTCCGGCGAGCTCAGGCGCAACGATTGTGCCAGCCAGACGTTCTGTTTACTGACGACATCACTGAGCTGATGTAACTGTCCTTCGGCGAAATGACCGGAGGAAAAGATATTTGATAACAGTGCTCGTTCAATACCTGCTTGTTCTTTCAAATTCAGCAGGTTGTAGTAGGCGGCGAATGCGTTTGCCATTTCGCCAGAATCCGTCAACTGCCCCAACTTGCCGACAAAACTCAGCACATCAGCAATGACGTTGGTGTAAAACTTCACCACATCTGCGGCTGGAAGCCCCAACTGCGTGACATTTTCCCTGATGGTGGCAAGCGAAAGAATGTTTTTCTTAAACGCAGCGACAGAGGTAGCAACATCCCCTTCCGGTAATGCAGTATCGGACAACGAGCGCACGAAAACCTCAATCTCGCGATCGGTCAAAGCCCGTTGTGCATTTAACTCATCTTTGAACGTTTTCCCTGCAGCGCCCAGAAATCCGACACTCATTCCCCGTTCTTTTTGCAGTTCATGCACCACATTTCCGGCACTGCGAGCGAGCGCTGTCAGCTGGGCAATATTCTCCATCTGCCGTTCTGTCTCAATGCGCGTCAATATTCCTGAACCTGCAAACCAACATAACGCCAGTAATAGTGGTTGTAGCGCGATTATTAACTTCATTTTCATCGGCATTCGATAAACCCACCACATGCTACTCCCCTCCATTGTCCATATTTTCATTATGGTTATCGGCGTTAAGAGGCTGCACTTTAAATTTTATCAAGAAGCAAGTGGTTGTTTTATAGATTGAATATCTGCCAAAATAACTCTATTTGATTATAACCGACAATACAAACATCTGTAACACAAAGCCTCATTGAATCTTTATCTCATTTTTTCAATTTATTTAGCATATTATTAAAGTTTGAGAAATTGGGTAACTATCAACACGATTCATAAAAAAGTCAGCCCCATAACAGTTACAATTGCTGGAGGTAACTGTTGTCACACGGCCATTATCTGGCATCCCGCCGAACGTTGAGGTTATAATCCTTACAACGATTTTTTTGGATTAGAAGCGACAATGACAAAACTTACCCTACAAGAACAGATGCTTAAAGCAGGTCTGGTCAGCAGCAAAAAAATGGCGAAAGTGCAGAGAACGGCTAAGAAATCGCGCGTTCAGGCTCGTGAAGCCAGAGAAGCGGTTGAGGAGAATAAAAAAGCGCAGATCGAGCGTGATAAGCAACTCAGCGAACAACAAAAGCAGGCCGCGTTGTCTAAAGAGTATAAAGCGCAGATCAAACAACTGATTGAAATGAATAAAATCACCATTACCCGTGGCGATATTGGTTACAACTTTACTGACAATAATCTGATCAAAAAAGTCTATGTTGATAAGGTGACCCAGTCTCAGTTGATCAAGGGCCGTCTGGCCATTGCCCGTCTGACGGCTGAAAGTGGTAGCGAGAGCGAATACGCCATCATTCCGGCAGTCGTCGCCGACAAGATTGCCCAGCGCGATGCAAGCTATATCGTGCTTAATTGCGAACTGAGCCAGGAAGCGAAGGATGAAGACGATCCGTATGCTGATTTTGTCATTCCTGATGATCTGATGTGGTAAGCGAAACATCCCAATAATCACCCGGAATTTCATCGCATATTTCGGTGAACGCTAACGCCGCCACCGAAATACTGTCAACGTCTCCTCCTCCCCGATCCTGGCCACTAAAACTTATAGTGTTCTTTGCTCAACCCGTATTTTCTCATGCGTAAATAGAGTTTTTTACGCGGGATTTGTAAATACTCCGCGACTTCATTAATACGTCCCTGATGGATATTTAGCGCTTCAGTAATGATCTGCCGCTCGTACTCTTCAACCCGACGGTCAAGCGGTGTCGGTTCGGGCAGATGCAGCTGCGGATTCGCGGTTTCAGCCAGTGGAAGCAGACCAACGGCAAAAAGCTCGGCGGCATTCGCCAGTTCACGGACATTGCTTAACCACACACGACGCCGCATGCCTTTCAGTAAATCTCCTTCAACCTCGGGCACGGGATGGTTCAGGCGCAGACAGGCTTTCTGCAGATAATGTCGAAACAGCGGCTCAATATCATCCGGGCGCTGTGACAGAGGTTGGCAGCCGATTTGCGTCATCGCAAAACAGTAGTAGAGTTCGGCCACAATCTGATTGGTTGCCGCCAGTTCCACCAGCGATGTAGCGCCAATACCTATCAGGCGAAACGGACGCCGTTCCTGGCTTTGCAGATGTACCAGATGGTGCTGTTGTTCACGCGTCAGGCACTCAATATGGCTCAGGACCAGCGTTCCCCCTTGCGCTTGAGTAATAAGGTCATTCAGTTGCCCCGCATTCTCTAACGTCAATTCCCCACGGATAAACGGCCCTTCGGTATTACGCCCAAGCTGGTGTAAATAACGAGCGCCAGTCATACGCCCCGTTCCCGGCTCGCCATAAAACCAGACGGCAATGTCCGTTTCAGCCAGGTGCTGGAGGCGCTGGCGATACTGATTGACCCAGTCACTGTAGCCAAGCAGTTCAACCTGGAGCTTTTGCTGGCAATAGTGGCGACGAGCAATCACGGATTTTCTTTGGCGCAGCGCATCTTCTACCAACGACAGCAGTTTGCCGGGATCGATCGGCTTTTGCAGAAAATCCCATGCGCCTTTCTTCACGGCCTCTACCGCCATAGGGACGTCGCCATGTCCGGTGATCAATAGGATCGGCAGCTGATTATCATCCTGATGAAACAACGTCATCAAATCAATTCCATTGCAGCCAGGCATGCACACGTCGCTCAGTACAATTCCCGGCCAGTCGGCCTGCAGCCAGTTTCGGGCGTCATAAGGGTTACTGCATGCGCAGACACGATACCCCTCTTGTTCAAGCAACAGGGTGTAAGCGTCGAGAACATCGGCATCATCATCAATCAGCAGAACAGAATATTCATCACTCAACATCGTTTACATCCGTCAGATTAAATTGCAAAACGACGCAGGCATTATGACCCGGCGTCGAGGCCAGGCGCAGTTCGCCGTCCATTTGCGTCATTAACGATACACAAATCGATAAGCCAATACCGAGACCCACATCCTTACTGGTGGTAAACGGTTTTAACAGTGATGGCAATAACGCCTCTGGCCAGCCGGGACCGTTATCACAGACAAAGACGCACAACTGGCTGCCCTCAGCCTGCCAGTGAACGTCTATGTGCGCGGCAGTCGGACATGCATCCAGCGCATTTGCCAGGACGTTTACCAACACCTGCTGAATACGCACTTCATCACCTGCCACCCACACGCTCCGGTCTGGAAGCGTCAGCGTGCCCTGCTGCGGCTTATGCCGCATAGCCAACAGTTCCCAGGCAGCGCTGAACGTTTGTCGTAGGTCGACCGGATGCAAAGGCGCGCCCGGTTCGGCCCGACGCGCAAACTGACGCAGTGAACGAATAATGGCATCGATGCGGGTAATCAGCCCCTCTGCTTTAGCCAACGTACTTCTGGCCTGAGCGGATTGGCCCTGCTCAATTGCCCTTCCCGCCGTAAACAAGTACATCGACAGCGCATTTAGCGGTTGGTTAATTTCATGCGCCAGCGTGGTCATGGTCTGACCAACCACCGCCAGCTTTGCCGTCTGGATCAGTTCATCCTGCATCGCCCGGAGATCGGACTCAATCTCCTTACGCTCCGTCACTTCTTGCTCCAACTGATTTTTTTGCGCACTCAACTGACCCAGAGTATGGCGCAGCAAGCCTGCAATACGCCCCAGCTCATCGCGCCCATAAACCGGGATAGTAGCATCCGTTCTGCCAAGACCAATTTGCACCACGGCCTGGTTGAGCGCGGTAAAACGCTTCACCAGCCGCGAACGAATGAAGTAGTGGTTAAGCCCCCAGGCAAGAAGTAGCGCGAGCAGCGTAGCCAGCAAAATAAGTCCGCCGCTGACGCGAACAATCTGTTCCAGCCGCTGGTTAAACATCTGCATTTGCTGATGGCTACTTCCCAACTGCGCTTCCAGCAGCGTTCGAAAGCGCCCGAGCGTTGCCTCTCGGGTATGGTTGGCATCAACCAGCGCTTTTTGCGCGGCGACATAATCGCGCATGGTATCGGGCATTTTATTTTTCATCATGCCGATTTCCAGCAGCTCGTCGATAGTTTGCCGCAGGGTTATCGTACTGGGCCAGTCATCGAGGGTACGGATATTTTCATCCGCCGTTTTTTTCAGGTTCTCCAGATAGCGGATGTGATTTTCCACCAACATGCCGTCGTCACTACCCGACTTCAGTTCATTGAGCCTGTCGCGTAAATCATCAACGATCTGATTTTCAATTCTTGCCAGGGTGTAGACCTGCTGCTGCTCGTTTTGCACCTCTCTGGCACGTTTGAGATACAGCGCAGCATCACCATTTTTGGCCTCGATTTGATCCAGCAACGTCCCCTGCTGCCAGGTAAAATCCTGCACCAGTGAATTCAGCTCAGTAGTAAAATCATCATGAAGCCAGTCGATGCGCGCGGAAAGTTCACTCACTTTTTCACGCACAAGGAACAGGTTGTAGAGCACCCGATCCAGTTCCGCCATCAGCGCCCGGCTGTCTTGCAAAAGCACCGCCAGTTGCTGCTGCTCTGTCGGTTGCAAGCCCCGGCTCAGCACCTCAATCTTATCCAGATGGGAGATTATTTGATTGCGTAGCTGCAACCTTACCGTGGTGTTGGGGGCCAGCAGGAACTCATTCAGTTGATCCACAACCAGGTTGAGATTCCCTTCAATCAAAAAAGCGGAATGCACGCGCGGGAAGTAATCATCAAGCGAATAACGTATCTGCGAGCTTTGCTCATGCCAGGAGTACAAACTGACGCAGCTTACGCTCAGCGTCAGTAATGCGCCGGTAAGGAAAGCGCCCCGCAGGCTGCTGCTGATGCTGAGCTGACGCAGGCGTTGCAGTATCGATCCACCTTTCATTTTAACTCTTCCAGTTTGGAAATAGCCTGACGCTGATTTTTAAGAAACCACAACTGCCACTCCATCATCTGCTGTTCGGCCACGCTTTTATTATCAAATTGCGCAAGCCAGGCCTCATCTTCACTGTTCCTGGCATCTATCGGAACGCTGGTCAGCAGCGCTCTGATTTCGGGTAGCGGGCGTTTCAGGCGCGCTTCGGCACTGTAGAGCGCCCGCCATGCATCTTTCAGTTGCGCGAGTCGAAAACTGATCGCGGTATCAAACATCCGCTGTACCAGCCGTTGTCGCTTAAGGATCAGGCGATAATTAAGCGCTGGCTGGCTCATCAAAATTGCCTGCTGAGCCGCGCGTGGGTTATCAGGCGCGAGCTGAGTAACCGGATATTTTCCCGTGTTCGCATCGGCAAGGATCCGCTGCCCTTCAGGGCTTAACAGATAACGGATAAATCGACGCGCTTCATTGGGGTGCTGGCTGTTCTTAAGAACGGCAACGTAAGTAGGCGAAACCGCCGAGCGAGGAAAATAGGTAAAAGCCAGGTGCGGATCGTTTAGCAACAGGTTGGCATAGTTATCAATGACCGGCCCCGCCACGCCCAGACCGCTCTTAATTTTGTCGGCCACACCAAAACTGCGAGATGAAATAGTGACCAGATTACCGGCACTGGCCAACAGCGTCGCCCAGCCCTCTTCCCATCCTTTTTGCTGCAGCAGCGACTCAACCATCAGGTGGTTGGTATCGGAACGCGACGGGCTACTCATTAACAACGCGTTCTGATATTTAGGTTGCGTTAAATCCCCCCAGTCAGCAGGAGGCGACAAATGACGCGCCGCCAGCGCAGAACGGTTAATTAGCAGACCAAAACCAGATATCGCAACGGCCACGGAGGTAGAACGAATCGAGTCAGGCACCAGCCGCTGGCTTTCCGGCAGTACATTATCGAAGGGCGCCAGCTTCTGATGCTCCTGAAGATGCTGCAACAGCATGGGCGACGAGGTCAGAATCAGATCGACGTTTTCCGCATTGGCAGTATCAAGCAGTTGTTCCAGTGAACTGCTGGTCCGGTTTAACGTGCGAATCATCACTGACCCTGGCTCCGTCTGCCAGCGCTGGATAATCCAGGCCGTTGCCCCTGGGGAAAAAGTAGTCGCCATCACCAGTTCTTTCCCCAAAGCCAGACTACTCACCGACAGCGACATAAAACAGAGCAAGATCGCCCAAAAGCGCCCCCGACCCAAAAGTCTGTTTGTGATCCCGTTCATAAATACCAACATGTGCAAAAAATAATATTGAGACAAAACTTACCCGTTTATCACCGCTGGGGGAGAAGAATAAGGTTATTCGTACAATAACCAAACGGAAAGTGACGACATCAGTAAAGAATACCCGAAAATGCGGTCTGAATTTGTTAATATCCGCACACACCGAAGATAAAAATGCCCGTAAAAGAATAGATTCTAAAATCCTTTATTTAAAAAGAGTCAAAATCAGCTACGCAATACACAATTTGTGTCAATAGTGACTCATTTCATCAACTTGAGTTTCCCTGCCTTCTATTTCACTCTTCACAGCGAAAAATCCTGATATTCACATCAATATAAATTTAGGTGATGATATGTTATCAATATTTAAGGCAGGGCCAGCGGCAAATAAAGTCCCGGCGGAGAAAGTCCAGGCTACTTATAGCCGATACCGCATGCAGGCATTACTCAGCGTATTTCTTGGCTATCTTGCGTACTATATTGTGCGCAATAACTTCACGCTCTCAACTCCATACCTGAAAGAGCATCTGGATCTCAGTGCTACGCAGATTGGCTTACTTAGCAGTTGCATGCTTATTGCCTATGGGATCAGTAAAGGCATAATGAGCAGTCTGGCAGATAAGGCCAGCCCAAAAGTCTTCATGGCATGCGGCCTGATCCTGTGTGCTATCGTCAACGTAGGCCTGGGGTTCAGTACCGGATTCTGGATTTTTGCCGCTCTGGTCGTTTTCAACGGTTTGTTCCAGGGGATGGGCGTCGGCCCTTCATTTATTACCATCGCTAACTGGTTTCCACGTAAAGAGCGTGGACGCGTTGGCGCATTCTGGAATATCTCACATAACGTTGGCGGAGGTATTGTCGCGCCGATTGTTGGTGCCGCCTTTGCCATTTTGGGGAGCGAACACTGGCAAAGCGCCAGCTATATTGTCCCAGCCGGCGTTGCCGTACTGTTTGCTTTTATTGTACTGCTGCTGGGGAAAGGCTCACCGCGTCAGGAAGGCTTACCGGCACTAGAGCAAATGATGCCGGAAGAAAAAGTCGTATTAAATACCCGACACGTTGTCGAAGCGCCAGAAAATATGAGCGCCTTCCAGATCTTCTGCACCTATGTCCTGCGCAATAAGAATGCCTGGTATGTTTCACTGGTAGACGTCTTTGTTTATATGGTGCGTTTTGGCATGATTAGCTGGCTGCCAATTTATTTATTAACCGAAAAACATTTCTCGAAAGAACAAATGAGCGTAGCGTTCCTGTTTTTCGAATGGGCGGCAATTCCATCCACATTACTGGCGGGTTGGCTCACTGATAAACTGTTTAAAGGCCGCCGCATGCCGCTGGCTATGATCTGTATGGCGCTGATTTTCGTCTGCCTGATCGGCTACTGGAAAAGTGAATCGTTAGTGATGGTCACTATTTTTGCCGCCATCGTGGGTTGCCTGATTTATGTTCCGCAGTTCCTCGCGTCCGTTCAGACGATGGAAATTGTCCCCAGTTTCGCGGTAGGTTCTGCGGTCGGGTTACGCGGATTCATGAGCTACATTTTTGGCGCATCCCTGGGAACCAGTCTGTTTGGCGTGATGGTCGACAAAATGGGATGGCATGGCGGATTCTATCTGTTGATGGGTGGGATTGTCTGCTGCATCCTGTTCTGCTACCTCTCTCATCGTGGCGCGCTGGAGCTCGAACAACAGCGAAAAAATGCTCAGCAAGAGGAAGCCTCACTCCAGTTGGCAGATGCCCGGTAATCGACGTAGGTTTCGCAAAAAAGTGCCAGCGATGCTGGCACTTCAATAACTCAGATAAATATAAGTCGCTCTGTGTGATAATGTATTGCTAATAGTAACATTCCTAATTATCGCTTACCGTAGCCCACCATAAAGCGAATAATCAAACCGCATGCAGGGGCAAGAAAAAGGAATAATCCGGTTACCATTTCGTTACCATTGGTCAACCGCATAGTAAAAACGTAAATTAATGCCGTAAGGATGGCCATACCGAGAAAAGCGCTGATTGACGCCGCAGCGCCCATAACCTGCCAGATATAGCAACTGACGCACAAAATGCTCAGTGCAAGAAAGATCCAGAAATAGAACATAGCGATACCTCCTGTCTGCCATAAACTTAACCTAAGTCCTTACACTCCCTTAACTTTATATTCTAAGATAGTTCCTATCTTCATGCAATTTAAGCAACATCTTAGTTACATATGTCATTCGCCTGCGTACTGTTAACTCTTCAACAGACTGTTATTTAATCTGCATAAAAACAACGAATTATATATAGGTTAATTTTTGTTCTTAATCGCCCTAAAAACATTTACGAATCTTGAGTAATTATTTCTGGCTGACATTAATCTTCGGGTGTACATTGTGCGTCCGATCATTCATGCCCCCTCGTGGTTTTGTCCTGACTCAGTTTTACACTCTTTACAGGAACCAATGTCGTTCATGGCGGCCTAACGATCAGTGCAGAGTGTAAAGCGACTGACAAAGAATCTTCGCGATACATCTATTTCGTATCAACAACAGGTGCTTATGTTCCCCCAATGTAAATTTTCATGCGCGTTTTTGCATCCGCGCTACTGGCTCACATGGTTTGGTGTTGGTGTGCTCTGGTTACTGATACAACTTCCCTATCCCGTATTGTGTTTTCTTGGTACCCGTACAGGAACGCTTGCTCGTCCATTTTTGAAACGCCGTGAATCTATTGCACGTAAAAATCTCGAACTCTGTTTCCCGAATCTGTCGCAAGATGAAAGAGACAAGCTGGTCGATGAGAACTTTCGTTCACTCGGCATGGGACTGCTTGAAACAGGTATGGCCTGGTTCTGGCCGGACCGCCGGGTGCGTAAATGGTTTGACGTAGAAGGGCTCGACAACCTGAAACGCGCCCAATTGCAAAACCGTGGCGTGATGGTTGTAGGCGTACACTTTATGTCGCTCGAGTTAGGTGGTCGCGTAATGGGGCTTTGCCAACCGATGATGGCAACCTATCGCCCGCACAACAATAAGTTGATGGAGTGGATCCAAACCCGCGGTCGTATGCGCTCTAACAAGGCCATGATCGGCAGAAATAATCTGCGTGGTATTGTCGGTGCCCTGAAAAAAGGCGAGGCCGTATGGTTTGCCCCCGATCAGGACTATGGTCGCAAAGGGAGTTCATTCGCCCCGTTCTTCGCAGTCAAAAACGTTGCGACCACTAACGGCACTTACGTATTGTCACGGTTATCGGGCGCAGCAATGCTGACAGTAACCATGGTGAGAAAAGCAGATAACTCCGGTTACCGCCTGTTCATCACCCCGCAAATGGAAGGTTACCCGGCAGATGAAAGCCAGGCTGCAGCGTATATGAACAAAATTATCGAAAAAGAGATCATGCGCGCACCCGAGCAGTATCTCTGGATCCACCGCCGCTTCAAAACTCGCCCGATGGGTGAAGCCTCGTTATATATCTAAAAAGAAAGGCCGTAAGGCCTTTCTTTTTTTCCGCAGTTGAATTACTTAACGCCCCACTTGTTCTGGAGTTCAGTCATTCGCTCATTATAGTTACGGGCAATACAGGCTGGCTTGTCCTGCTCTTTCCAGCACTCATTACGCCCTTTCACCCAGCCGCGCTGCTCTGCTTTGAGCGTCGGGTTATTACCCGATTTCACCAGCGCCTGCTTGTAGGCCCCATTTAGCGCCATATCCATAGCTGAGAGCGCAGGGCTCTGGCAGATAGCCTCTTCGATACTGCCTTTTGCTACCGCAGCGCAGGAAAAAGAAGGCCCGCTGCTGGTCGGTTTTTTTGCCCCGGAAAAGTCAATATTGTCTTCAGGCAGGCATACCCCGTGCTTTCGATTCGGCCCGCTCCAGGAAACATCCGGATTCCCGTCATCTTTGCGGGAGATAGAAACGGTATTGTTACCGCTTTTTGCTTCCCAATAGTTTTCATTAAAAGCCTTCACCGTCGCCTTCGTGCCATCAATCCAGACATTGCCTTTACCATCACTATTCACACCACCAATACTTGCGCAGCTGAAATTGAATGCCAACGGCGAGGCCGCCATCGACGTCAATGGCGTAAGAACGAGTGCTAACATCATTAATCTGGTCATTTTTAACCTTTTCATTATCTAATTCCGCGAAAAATTAACCGCATTAACATCATGGCGATATGAGAATTCTCCGAGTAACCATTACGTCGCTCAATAGCAATTTATTACCGGCAGAAATTAAACTGTCGCCGAATCACGACACTTGTAAGTTATTAAAATCAAATAAAAAAATGCCTCTTGTCTCGCCTCATTTTTAGGCGTACATTAGCGCCGTCTGGAGCATGAAAGCTCAGAATTCTGAGGTGATGCAGCCAAGCAAACGAGGGGAATTCTCCCTTTCGTTTACGCGTGCATCAGCTCTCTGTCAGGTAAGCATATGTTCATTTAGACGTACCTCAGGTACGCGGAGAGATGAAAAGTGAAATATTTCTTTATGGGCATTTCTTTTATGGTCATCGTTTGGGCCGGTACTTTCGCCCTGATGATCTAAATTAAAAGACGCAGCAAAAAAAACAGGAGCCATCAGGCTCCTGTTTGCTTTTGGGGAATCGGGTTGTTAGTCGGTACTTTCAGTAGCCGATTTTGCACTGGCAGGCAGTAAGCCATCGGCGCGAAACATCGCTTTAATACCGCGAATCGCCTGGCGAGTACGGTCGCGGTTTTCAATTAGCGCAAAGCGCACGTGCGTATCGCCATAATCACCAAATCCAATCCCCGGAGAAACGCAGACCTTCGCTTCGTTCAGCAGCTTCTTGGCAAATTCAAGTGACCCCATCCCGGCGTAATGCTCTGGAATTTTCGCCCAAACGTACATCGAGGCTTTTGGCATCTCGACCATCCAACCGGCTTCATGCAGCCCTTTTACCAGTACGTCTCGACGGCGTTTATATTGCTCCGCAATATCCCGTACGCACTGCTGATCGCCTTCCAGCGCGGCGATAGCTGCAACCTGCAACGGCGTAAAGGTTCCGTAATCGTGATAGCTCTTAATTCGTGCCAGCGCGTTGACCAGCGTTTTATTACCCACCATAAAACCGATACGCCAGCCCGCCATGTTGTAGCTTTTCGACAGGGTGAAAAATTCAACCGCAACATCGCGAGCACCCGGTACCTGCATAATCGACGGCGCTTTCCAGCCATCGTAGACAATATCGGCATAGGCCAGGTCATGAACCACCAGCACGTCATAGCGTTTCGCCAGGGCCACGACTTTTTCGAAGAACTCCAGCTCGACGCACTGCGCAGTCGGGTTAGAAGGGAAACCTAAGATCATCATCTTCGGTTTAGGATAGCTTTCGCGAATCGCACGCTCCAGCTCATTAAAGAAATCGACGCCGTCGACCAGCGGCACTGAACGTACCTGCGCGCCAGCAATCACCGCACCATAAATATGGATCGGATAGCTCGGGTTCGGTACAAGGACGGTATCACCGTGATCCAGCGTTGCCAGCATCAGGTGCGCCAGTCCTTCTTTAGAACCAATCGTCACAATCGCTTCGGATTCCGGATCGATCTCAACGTCATAGCGTTCCTGGTACCAGCGGGAAATCGCCCGACGCAGACGCGGAATGCCGCGCGAGGTGGAATAACCGTGAGTATCCGGGCGCTGCGCCACGGTACACAGTTTTTCAACAATATGAGGAGGCGTGGCCCCATCCGGGTTCCCCATGCTGAAATCGATAATATCTTCGCCGCGCCGACGCGCAGCCATCTTCAGCTCAGCAGTGATGTTAAAAACGTAAGGGGGAAGGCGATCAATACGCGTAAAGCGACGTTCAGGGCGGGAGTCAGCCATAATATCCTCAGATTAACGTTAGCGCCCGGACCGTCCGAGCGACGCTGCCACGATGGTGACACGTTTAGAAAATAGCCTGAATAATTTCCTTCTGTCGAGAGGCAAAGCAAAATATTTTTTATTAACGAAAAAGAGGAACAACAAGAAAAAATAGGGAAATAACCTTTTTCACAGCCCGCTTAAAATTACCATCATTTAACATTTTGTTGTTAACTACATTACTTTGAACGCGGCACTGACAGGACAGGTATTGTAAATACAACAATCATGCAACAATCCCCTTTTAATATTAAGGTTTTTCCTCATTAGACCCAGGCTGCGGGGGTGCTGGTCATCCAGCCTCAGGTTACCTATCATAGAGGTTTAACCCTTGCGCAAGAGTCACCCGTGCACGAAATATTCAATATGCTGCTGGCGGTATTTGACCGGGCAGCGCTGATGCTGTTCTGTCTATTTTTCCTGATTCGTATCCGCCTGTTTCGCGAACTGTTGCACAAGTCAGCCCACTCCCCAAAAGAGCTGCTCGCCGTTACCGCGATTTTCTCAATGTTTGCCCTGTTCAGTACCTGGTCCGGCGTACCGGTTGAAGGCTCACTGGTTAACGTACGTATTATTGCGGTCATGTCAGGAGGAATTCTGTTCGGTCCGTGGGTCGGCATCATTACGGGCCTCATCGCGGGCACCCATCGCTACCTGATCGACATCGGCGGCGTAACCGCTGTGCCCTGCTTTATCACCAGCATTCTGGCAGGCTGTATTGCCGGGTGGATCAACCGTAAGATCCCCAAAGCGCAGCACTGGCGCGCAGGTATTTTAGGCGGAATGCTGTGCGAATCCCTGACCATGATCCTCGTCGTCGCATGGGCGCCCACCACTGAGCTGGGGCTGGATATTGTCTCGAAAATCGGCATCCCTATGATCCTGGGCAGCGTCTGCATTGGCTTTATCGTCATGTTGGTTCAAAGCGTGGAGGGTGAGAAAGAGGCCAGCGCCGCGAAGCAGGCCAAGCTGGCGCTGGATATCGCCAACAAAACCCTGCCGCTTTTCCGTCAGGTTAACAGCGAGTCGCTCCGCCAGGTGTGCGAAATTATTCGCCATGACATACATGCAGACGCCGTCGCGATTACCAACACCCAGCACGTACTGGCGTACGTTGGCGTGGGTGAACTTAACTACCGCGATAACGATGACTTCGTCAGCCCGACCACCCAGCAGGCGATCAATTACGGAAAAATCATCATTAAAAACAATGATGAAGCGCACCGTACGCCCGAAATACACTCCATGTTGGTGATCCCGCTCTGGGAGAAAGGCGTTGTCACCGGTACGCTAAAAATCTACTACTGCCATGCCCACCAGATAACCTCCTCACTGCAGGAAATGGCGATTGGTCTGTCGCAAATTATCTCGACACAGCTTGAAGTTTCCAGGGCTGAGCAGCTTCGTGAAATGGCAAATAAGGCAGAACTGCGCGCACTGCAAAGTAAAATAAATCCCCATTTCCTGTTTAACGCCCTGAATGCGATTTCATCGTCGGTGCGGCTTAATCCGGACACCGCACGCCAGCTCATTTTTAATTTGTCGCGCTATCTTCGCTATAATATTGAATTAAAAGACGATGAGCAGATAGATATCAAAAAGGAGCTGTATCAAATTAAGGATTACATCGCCATCGAGCAGGCTCGTTTTGGCGACAAGCTGACGGTTATTTATGATATCGACGAAGAGGTAAGCTGTTATATCCCCAGCCTGCTGATTCAGCCGCTGGTAGAGAACGCGATTGTCCATGGGATTCAACCCTGCAAAGGAAAAGGCGTGGTCACTATCAGCGTGGCAGAATGCGGTAACCGGGTAAGGATTGCTGTGCGGGATACGGGCCACGGTATCGATCCAAAAGTCATTGAACGGGTCGAATCCAATGAAATGCCGGGTAACAAAATTGGCCTATTGAATGTGCATCATCGCGTTAAGCTGCTCTACGGCGAGGGCTTACATATCCGCCGTCTGGAGCCAGGCACTGAGATTGCCTTTTACGTGCCTAATCAGCACTCGCCCGCAGCCGCACCGGCCACATTGTTGCTTTAACCAGGAGCGAAGTCGTGAAAGTCATCATTGTTGAAGATGAATTCCTGGCCCAACAGGAACTTAGCTGGCTGATAAAAGAGCACAGCCAGATGGAAATTGTCGGCACATTCGACGACGGCCTGGACGTGCTGAAATATCTCCAGCACAACCGCGTTGACGCCATTTTTCTGGATATCAATATTCCCTCGCTGGATGGCGTGCTGTTGGCGCAAAACATCAGCCAGTTTGCGCACAAGCCTTTTATTGTCTTTATTACCGCGTGGAAAGAGCACGCCGTTGAAGCCTTTGAACTGGAGGCCTTCGACTACATCCTGAAGCCGTATCAGGAATCGCGGATCGTCGGCATGCTGCAAAAGCTGGAAGCAGCCTGGCAACAACAGCAAACGGGAACTTCGCCCATCAGTCCGGTAGCACGCGAAAACGACACGATCAATCTGATCAAAGATGAGCGAATCATCGTGACCCCGATCAACGACATCTACTACGCAGAAGCCCATGAAAAGATGACGTTTGTCTACACCCGACGCGAATCGTACGTGATGCCGATGAACATCACCGAATTTTGCAGCAAATTGCCGGCTTCGCATTTCTTCCGCTGCCACCGCTCGTTCTGCGTGAATCTGAATAAAATTCGCGAGATCGAACCCTGGTTTAACAACACCTACATTTTGCGCTTAAAAGATCTGGAATTTGAAATCCCGGTTAGTCGGAGTAAAGTGAAAGAGTTCAGACAGTTAATGCACTTATAGCGCAGAGAAAGAGCGATGAAAGAACCAGGCCTACCCGCAGACCAACAGTTTTTCGCCGATCTGTTCAGCGGCCTGGTATTAAACCCGCAGCATCTGGGGCGCGTGTGGTTCGCGACCCAACCCACCACATTACCAACCGGAAGTTTATGTATTGACCTTCCGCGCCTCGATATCGTGCTGCGTGGCGAATACAGCAACCTCCTGGAAAAACAGCAGCACAGCCTGCCAGAAGGCGACATGCTGTTTATCCCGACGAAAGCGGCAAATCTGCCCGGCAGCGACAGGCCCGTGATGCTGTTGAGCCTGGTGTTTTCTCCGGCCTGGCTGGGACTCTCTTTTTACGATAACCGAACCGCATCGCTGTTACGTCCGCTCCGCCGTATTGAGTTACCCCATCCGCAGCGCGGCGAAGGCGAGGCAATGCTGACCGCATTAACCCATTTAAGCCGCACTCCTCAGGCCCAGGATATCATTCAGCCGCTGGTGCTTAGCCTGCTGCATCTGTGTCGTAGCGTGGTGAATAGCCGCCCTGACACAGAGCGTCCTCGCGCTGAATTTCTCTATCACAGTATGTGTAATTGGGTACAAGATAACTATGCCCAACCGCTGACCCGGGAAAGCGTGGCGCAGTTTTTTAATATCACGCCCAATCACCTGTCAAAAGTGTTTGCCCAGCACGGTACCATGGGATTTGTCGAGTATCTGCGGTGGGTCAGAATGGTGAAGGCGCGCATCATCTTACAGAAATACCATCTGTCGATTAGCGAAGTCGCACAGCGGTGTGGATATCAGGACAGCGATTATTTCTGCCGCCTGTTCCGACGTCAGTTTGGCCTGACGCCGGGAGAGTACGGCGCGCGCTTTCAGTCAGCGCGTTAAGTGAGACAACACCAACGGTGTTAGTCATATCCGTTTGCCTCGTTGTAAAATAGCGGCCTTTAGCCCAATCCTACTGGCTTACTCAATAAAGTGAATATGCGATGAAAAACAGACGTGCACTCTCCCTGATGTGTTTTCAGATGCTGGAATCAGGTGCGGATCGTCAAACCGTGAAAAGAGCCCTTACCTCCCGCCGAGTTAAAGGTCGTCAAGCGGTGGTTCTGCTCTGCAAGCAAGAGATGAAACTATTAAGAGCCGGGAAACTACCGGGGCACAACGCGCCGCATTGATGATTTCGCTTTCCAGGAGCGTTTTATCCCGCCTGCAACCACAGCGCCACAGGCAGGATAGCGCTCTTTCAGTGAAGCTTAAAATGTCAGTTCCGCCTCCAGCAGCGCCAGAATGCTCTCGGCATTTTCAGCGGCGAACAACGACTGGCGGAACTGCTTGTTAACGAGCTTACGCGCCAGCTGCGAGAAGACCTTCACGTGGTTAATGCCTTCGTCGGCACCCAGCGTCAGCATGATCACCAGCTCTACCTCGCCCATCTCAGACTGCCAGTCAACGGGCTGTGCAAGCCGGGCAATGCTGATGCTGGAATGGCGGATCCACTGGGATTTCGTGTGTGGGATAGCTACCCCAAAACCAACGGCGGTAGTGACTATCTCTTCGCGCTGCCAGACATCCTCTTCCAGCTCAAACGGATGTTCAGTTCGCCCGTTAACGCCAAGGTTGCCGCACAGAAACTGAATCACCTGCTCTTTGTTGCTCAGAGATTCACCAACAAAGATATTCTCCAGCGCCAGCAGCGGACGTACATCTTTCTGCGGTGCAAACTGGTTGAGCAGATCTTCAATCTCCTGAGCGCTACGGCACTCGCAGGCCTGCAAAGCGAGTTCGCGGCATGCCTGACCGTCCAACTGACGGAGTTGGCTTTTTACCGCCGGAATACGAGGACTGCTCATACTCAGTTCATCGAGCCCTAAACCCAACAGCAACGGTAAATAACGCCCTTCGCCACCCAGTTCGCCGCAAATGCCGACCCATTTTCCGCGCTCGTGCGCCACGCGAACAATTTGCTGCAGCATACGCAGGAACGACGGCGTAATCGGGTTGTACAGCGGCGAAACGCGCGGATTATTACGATCGACGGCATACAGGTACTGGGTCATGTCGTTTGAACCAATACTGAAGAAATCCACCTCATCGCAGAAATGGTCGATGATGTAACACACCGACGGCACTTCAACCATAATCCCCAATGAAATCGTCGGGGCATGGCGTAAACCGTCCGCTTTCAGCGCCGCCAGCGCTTTTTGCAGTTCACTTTTTACCCATAAAATCTGGTCGAGGCTGTGCACCATCGGGATCATCAGCTGTGCGTTACCGAAGGTCGCCGCCCGTAAAATAGCGCGCAGTTGGGTGCGAAACAGTCCGGCAAACTCTGGATAAATCCGCACCGCGCGGTAGCCCAGGAACGGATTCTCTTCCTGCGGAATATTGAGATAGCGGATATTCTTATCACCACCAATATCCATGGTACGAAAGATAACCGGCTTATCACCCGCAGCCAATAAGACCTGCTGGTAGGCTTCAAACTGTTCCTGCTCGTCGGGGGCGCTGTCGCGGTCCATAAACAGCATTTCAGTACGAAACAGCCCAATTCCTTCCGCGCCGTTGGCAAACGCTCCCGGCGCTTCCAGCGCGGTACCGATATTCGCCGCAACGTCAATACGCTGATTATCTTTGGTCAGCGCGGGCTGGGCGGCATCAAGCGCCTGTCGACGCTGGCATTCATCGGCCAGCTTCTGCGCAATCGCGTAATAACCGCGAACCGCTTCGTCTGGGTTGATGGCCAGCACCCCACAGCGGGCATCCAGTACCGCATATTGCCCGGTATAGCGGCTAATGGCCTCCAGCGGCAAGCCACTAAGCACCGGAATCGCGGACGCGCGAGCGAGGATCAGGGTATGCGAGGTGCGCCCCGTTTTTTCCAGGATCATGCCAGACAGATGCTGCAAATCGAGGCTTAAAAACTGGCTGGGCGTCAGATCTTCAGCGACCAGAATCGTCGGTTTTTCCAGTACCAGCGCATTGCGCGGGCGTCTTTCAGGCCAGGTGATGTGCAACAACTGTTCGCTGATATCACGGATGTCGCTGACGCGTTCGCGCAGATAATCACTACCGGAGGCCGATAGCCTGGCGCATACCTGTTCCATATTGACGATAATCGCCGCCCCCAGCCCCAGATGCTGACCCTGCATTAAACGGCGAATATTCCCGGCAAACTCATCATCCTGAATCAGAGACAGATGCGCGCTGAGAATGGTTTTACTCTCGCCGTCGCGCTCGCGCAGCTGTTGATTGAGCTGCTCGGCAAGCGTCGCCAGGCTGTGCTCCAGCCGGGCGTTATCTTCCGCACTCGCCGCTATCGCGCGATAATTTTCCAGATTATCGCTTTGCCAAAGCGTGAGCAAACCGGTCCCCACGCCTCCTGCCAGCACGGTACCGTACAGCAGGTCCGGGTTGAGGCGAATCAGCGAACGCGGCAATGGATGTGCCGCCAGTTCCGCCGGCGTCGGCTGAACGCTGTCGCTGTCAATAAACCGGTGCTGGAGATACTCCTCCAGTGTTCGCCGGGCTTGTTCTTCATCGCGACCGGTAATGGTCAGGCTACAACTGTCGTTAAACAGCGTCCCGGTGCCAATCAGCGCCAGCGAGCTTTTCGCATCCGCCCTCGCGTTCTGGCGATGATTAATAAATATCACCTCACTTTGCCACTGGCTGCACTGCTCTTTCAGCTCCCACGCCGGACGCGCATGCAGGCCATTGGGTAACGGGCAAAGAAATTGAATCGTTAACATAACAACTCCTGATTAGCGCGAAATCAGCACCTGAAATCCGTCAGATGAGCCACGGTTTCGCACGTTAGATGTGAAATAAGAGCTGACAACAACTGCTGTGTCTGGATGATGTCACGACAGTCGGCAATCGATGCCGCGCAGTGTCCATGCCGTGTGGCAGGCCCTATGACAACCGTTGGGACCCCCGTGCCGCTGACGTGCACCGCACCGCCGTCGGTGCCGCCGTTACTGAACATGTCGAGCTGCAGGGTAATACCCGCATCAGCGGCCACGTTTTCAACCCACGTCGTCAGCTTCGGCGGGGCAATCAGTGATTTATCGCTCAACACCAGCATCGGGCCTTTACCGAGCTGTCGGTGGTTGGCCGCACTGCAATCAAAGTTTTTGGCCCAGCAGGCCGTATCCAGCACAAACGCCACATCCGGTGCGACCGCGCGTGCTGCGGTTTGTCCTCCGCGCAATCCCACTTCTTCACTGGAACTGGCCGCCAGCCACACCTCGCAAGGGAGAATGGCGTCATGCCATTCACGCAGCAGCGCCACCAGCAAATAACATCCAAGTCGGTCATCAAAGGCTTTTCCCATGACTCGCTGGTGCGGCAAAACCTGAAAGGTTGTGTCAAAGGTGACGCGATCGCCCGGGCGCACACCTGCCTGCAGTACCTCTTCATAGGACCGCGCGCCAATGTCCACCCGCAGCGCACTGACTTCATTACCGCTGCGCTCTCCGTCAAGCAGACCAGGGATCTTGCTCTCTTCACGGGTGGTGATCCGCACCGGCTGCAATTGCCTGGCCGCCATACGCACATTTCCCACCGGCAATACATCGATCGCCCCTTCGCTGGAAATACTGCGCACAATAAATCCTACTTCATCCATATGCGCGCAGATCATCACCTTCGGACCGGTTGATTCATTGAGCCGGATCAGCACCGATCCCAGTCCATCGAAGCGCACCTCTTTATTGAGACGATCCGCCTCTTCAAGCAGGATCTGACGCACTTCCTGTTCAGAAGAGGCGATCGCGTCCGCCTCGCTCAGCGCCTTCAGTAGCGACAAATCCATTACGCCTCTCCCGTGTGTAACAATGTTTTCGCCATGGTATAGAGCACCTCGCCGCCGTCTGGCGTAACCAGCACCACATCCTCAATACGCACTCCGCCCTGCCCCGGCAGATAAATACCCGGTTCAACGGTGAGCAACATGCCAGCCGCCAGAGGTGTTGTATCTGTGGGGGAAAAACGTGGGTCTTCATGCACCTCAATACCGATAGCGTGTCCGGTATTGTGACCAAACGCATCGCCATAGCCCGCCTGCATAATGACCCGCCTGGCTGCGGCGTCTACCTCATTGCAACGCGCGCCTGGTCGAATTGCCGCCACCGCGGCACGTTGCGCAGCCAGGACAATCTGATACACGGCAAACAGCGCGCTTTCTTCCGCTGGCTGGTTGGCGTCGGGGATGCGAAAGGTTCGCGTCATATCAGAACAATAGCCCTGATACTGTGCGCCAAAATCCAGCGTAATGAACTCACCTGCCTCGACACGCTTGTCGCTGGCTTTACCGTGCGGCAGAGCGCCGCGCCAGCCGCTGGCGACAATGGTGTCAAAAGAGGCTTTATCTGCGCCGAGCGTACGCATATACCACTCCAGTTCGGCGGCAATTTCGCGCTCACTAAGACCGGGTTGAATAAAGCGGCGTATATGTTCCGCGCTCAGGTCAGCTATCCGGCAGGCTTCGCGGATGCAGGCTATCTCCTGCGCGGTTTTCACCTGTCGAAGCACGTCCGGCACAGCGCTCACCAGTCGGGCATGCAGTTTGCCCGACCAGACCTGCGCGGTATCCCAGCTTACCTGCTCACCTTCGAATCCCACCGTCTGCAGCTTTTCGAGCGCAATAATGTGATTCACCTGCGAATACAGCGTCTGCGTTCCATCGAGTCGATGGATTTGGTAGCCCTGAGTGCGCGTGGCGACATCGGTGTAGTAACGGCCGTCGACCAGGATATGCGCGCTTTCATGGCTGATAAACACAAACCCTGAACTGCTGGAGATCCCCATATGCGGCTGTTTATTCTGCCGCGATGACAGCAGCATCGCGTCGAGATGTTGCTCCGTCAGCCAGTCGCGCAGCGAGACAAGTAAGCTCATGGTTACAATCCTTTTAATCAGAGGCTTTCAATCAGCAACTTGCCTTTGCGGTACATAAGATGGCGCAGGAACACCACCATCAGCGCCGTAATCACCGCGCCTAACAGGATCCCCGCCATATAGACGCCGAGATTAGTGACCAACGGCCATGCCCAGATAGCCGATTCCGGGAACCACTGCACCGCCCCCAGCCAGACGGCAGCCGTCGACCCGACAATGGCGCCAACCATATAGGAAGGAATTGCCGTGATGGGGCTTTCCAGCGCAAACGGGATCGCTCCTTCGCTGATACCCATAAACGCGAGGAACATTGCCGTTTTCCCCTGCGGGTAGAGCTGTGCGCTGAACAAGCGTTTGCCGGTTAAGCGACGGTCAATAAGTGTGGCCAGCCCAAGGCCAATCGGGGGAATGACAATAGCAATAGAGCGCGCGGTTACCGGCAAAACGTGATCGGTGGTAAAGCTGAAGGCGACAAATCCTGCGGCTTTATTAATCGGACCGCCGAGGTCAATCGCCGTTGCCGCGGAAATCCCCATCGCGTACATCAGCGTGCCTTTCTCTCCGGCTGCCGTCAGCAGTGTACGAATTCCGCCGTTAATCCAACCGCCAAACGGCGTAATCACGTAATACATCGCCAACATGACGAATATCGCGGAAAGAATGGGCAGTAAAAAAGTGGTTTTGAACGCCAGCAGGAAATCCGGCAACTGGATTTTTTGATTCATCCACTTCACCAGATACCCGGCGACAATCGAGATAATCAGCGCGCCAATAAAGGTTGACGGAACGGGAGCACTGGTAGCCCATTGCAGCGTTGCGGGGTCAAAATTCAGTATCTGCGTGGGCTGAGTGGACATCAACCCACCGATAAACCCCGCCGGAAACGCCAGCTTGCCGCCGATAGAGTTGGCGACAAATGCGGCAAACATCGGGATAGCAAACCCAAACAGCACGCCGCCAAAAGATTGCGACAGCCAGGCAAACTTCAGTAATGAGAGATTAAAACCGGTGAATTTTCCGCTGTTCAGCGCATCCATGATGCCGGTGTCAGCAGGAATATCGAGCCAGCTATAGGCGATCAGTTGCGAAAAGGCGAGAATGACCCCGCCCATAATTAACGTCGGCACCATGCGCGAAATACCCGACATCACATGTTGCGGAAGTTCGCCCCAGAAGCTATTGCGGGAGGCCGGTGGATTTTTTATTGCCGCTGCCGCACCAGATGCGCCTGGCACAACGGTTGCACTGCGTTTTTTAATGGCCATAAGTAATTCCCTGTCGATGATTATTGTTGTTCAGCGGCAACCATCTCTTCGATCTCTTTAATGATGCCGGCCGCATTTTTTATCGCGTCCTGTAACGTAATTTCGTAGACGTCACGCGACTCAAAACGCTCGTTATCCTCCGGGGTAACGGCAACAGAGTGGATGATTAACGTTGCCTCTGCGATATCCTGCGCCGTCAGTCGATTTTGAATTCCGTCCGCGCCCTGGGTTTCAATTTTTACTTCATAACCCGCTTCAACTGCGGCTTCTTCCAGCGCCTGAGCCGCCATGAAGGTGTGGGCCAGACCCATTGGGCACGCGCAAACGGCAATCAGTTTTTTGCTCATAATCATTTCCTCTTAATCGTTGACGAGTGAAATTATGGTCCGGGGAAAGTAACGACCGTTATCAGACAAATAATGCTTTTACTGGACAAATGATTCCGTCACTCGGAAATGTGACGAAGGTCGGAAAGGCGGTTAGCAGGCATAAAAAAACCGCGTCAGGAGCGCGGTTTTGTGGGAATGCAGGCCGGATGACCGCTAAATGCCATCCGGCATTGGTCTTACAAAATATGGCCCAGCGTCTGGCGCAGATGGGCACCAGAACCAAGCAGGCCCGGGTTATCATGCACGATCAGATACACAGGAATATCCTGTACATAGGCTTTAAAACGCCCTTTATCTTCAAAACCACCGCGGAAGCCGGAAGCTTTAAAGAATTCGAGGAAGCGCGGTACGATGCCGCCTGCGATGTACACACCGCCAAACGTGCCCAGCGTCAACGCCAGATCGCCGCCAAAACGCCCCATGATGACGCAAAACAGCGACAGCGCCCGACGACAGTCGATACAGGAATCAGCCAGCGCACGGGCGGTGATATCCTTTGGCTGCAGATTTTCCGGCAGGCGCCCGTCTGACTTGACGATGGCGCGATACAGGTTCACCAGCCCCGGGCCGGACAGCACGCGCTCTGCAGAAACGTGACCAATTTCCGCGCGCAGAACCTCAAGGATAATCCCCTCTTCTTCGCTGTTAGGCGCAAAATCCACGTGGCCGCCTTCACCTGGGAGGCTTACCCAGCGTTTATCCACGTGCACCAGATGCGCCACACCGAGCCCGGTTCCTGCGCCATACACAGCAATAGGTTTGCCTTCCACAGGTTCCGCGCCGCCAAACTGGATCAAATGCTCTTTTTTCAGCATCGGGATCGCCATCGACACAGCGGTGAAATCATTAATGATTTCCAGATGGCTGAAGCCCAGATTTTTTTTCATCTCAGCAATAGAGAATGCCCAGGTATGGTTAGTCATTGCCACCCAGTCGCCGGTGATCGGGCAGGCAATGGCAATGCAGCCATCTTCAACGCTGACGCTATGCTCATCCAGGTACACGCGCACCACTGCCTCGAGGCTTGGGTAATCCAGCCCGGAATAGGTTTTTGCCTGCGAAATCTCGCCGCTGGCAATGTCGCACAGAGCAAGACGCGCGTTGGTGCCGCCAACATCACCTACTAAAGCATATTTTGTCATTCTTCCACTGCTCCGCTAAAGTCAGAATAAATCTTTGCCACACTGTAAATTCATGGGGGCATAACAACAACGGCCTGAAGGCTGATGCCCGTGGAAAATCGATCCAGATCACATAATTACTTTATCGTTTCAGCACCATTTGCAGCGATGCGGTTACGCAGGCTGTGCAAACTATGTCTATGACTCTGTTTTAAGGAATAGAAAATGCTCCATCCGCGCGCCAGAACGATGCTCTTGCTATCAACTCCAGCGCTAATCATTGGCATAGCGTCCAGCCTGGTGTTGATCGTTGTGATGAAAGTGGCTTCCGTTTTACAGCAATTTTTGTGGGAGCGCCTACCCGTTAGCATTGGTATTGCCCAGGACTCTGCGCTGTGGATTATCGGTATGCTGACGCTCACGGGGATCATGGTCGGGTTAGTTATTCGCTACAGCCAGGGCCACGCGGGACCGGATCCTGCCTGTGAACCGTTAATTGGTATGCCGGTGCCAACATCAGCAATACCGGGCCTGCTGGCCGCGCTCATCCTTGGCCTCGCGGGAGGCGTCAGTCTGGGTCCGGAACACCCGATTATGACCGTGAACATCGCACTGGCTGTGGCACTCGGCAGCCGCATGTTTCCGCGCATTGCGAAGCTGGACTGGACTATCCTTGCCTCTGCCGGCACCATCGGCGCGCTATTTGGCACCCCCGTTGCCGCCGCACTGGTATTTTCGCAAACGCTGAATAGCTCGAACGAAGTGCCCTTGTGGGATCGCCTGTTTGCACCGTTAATGGCCGCCGCCGCGGGTTCACTGACCACCAGCCTGTTTTTTCACCCCCATTTTTCATTACCCATTGCACACTACACGCAGATGCACTTGATCGATATCCTCAGCGGTGCGGTCGTTGCCGCCATCGCCATTGCCGCCGGGATGGTGGCCGTCTGGTGTCTGCCGCGTTTACACCGTTTAATGCATCGATTAAAACACCCGGTTCTGATCCTTGGCGTTGGCGGCTTTATCCTCGGTATTCTGGGCGTTATTGGTGGACCGCTCACCTTGTTTAAAGGGCTGGACGAAATGCAGCAAATGGCGTTCAGCCAGACGCTGGGGACATCGGATTATTTCATGCTCGCCGTGATCAAACTGGCGGCATTGGTGGTTGCAGCTGCGAGCGGTTTTCGCGGCGGGCGAATTTTCCCGGCAGTGTTCGTTGGCGTCGCGCTTGGCCTGATGCTGCACGCCCACGTTGAAGCGGTGCCAGCGGCCATCACGGTCTCCTGCGCGATCCTTGGACTGGTGCTGGTCGTTACCCGTGACGCCTGGCTGAGCCTGTTTATGGCAGCAGTGGTGGTGCCAGACTCCACCCTGCTGCCGCTACTGTGCATCGTCATGCTACCCGCCTGGCTACTGCTGGCGGGCAAACCGATGATGGTCGCCGAGCGCCCGGATAAATAACTATCCTCCGTTACGCGTTTCCAGCGCACGGGTTACCGTGCGCAATAACTCAGGAAGATCGGCTTTCGGTAGCACTACCTCAATTAACGACAATCGTTGCGGACGGGCCAACCGTGCCAGCACTTCTTCCAGCTGTACCGCCTGCTTTACCCGCCAGCATTCGGCCTGACATTCACGACTAAACGCCTGCGGCACCTGCGTCCAGCTCCAGGCGGCGATATCGTTATAACGCTGATTTTCCCCATGTATGGCCCGCTCCACGGTATAGCCATCATTATTGAGCAGCAGAATAACGGGAGACTGGCCGTCCCTGAGCATAGAGCCCAGCTCCTGAATGGTGAGCTGCGCCGCGCCATCACCAATAATCAGGATCACCCGGCGTTCGGGGCAGGCAGTTTGCGCACCGAATGCAGCCGGGAGCGCGTAGCCGATAGACCCCCACAGCGGCTGAACCAGCACTTCCGCTCCGCCGGGTAGCGTGAGCGCTGCCGCGCCAAAGGCAGCGGTTCCCTGGTCGACGAGGATAATGTCATTGGGCGCGAGAAACTGCTGCACCGTATGCCAGAAATTTTCCTGCGTCAGAGGCCCCTTCTCAATCTGAATACGTCCTGTGGGCGGGCGTTCTGGCGGTAGTGAAAAGGACATTTCCAGACACAGTTCCCGCAAGGTGGTGACTGCCTGCTCCATTGGGATGTTAAACCATCTGGTTGCAATCCGTGAGGCATGTGGCTGCACCTCAATCGTGCGTTCCTGCGGTAGTTGTTGCGTAAAGCCGGCGGTCAGGGTGTCGACAAATTGTGTGCCGACACACATTATCGTGTCGGCATCTTCTATCGCCTGACGCACATAGTCGCTGCTGGCTCCAGCGCTGTATGTGCCAACAAACGCCGGATGACGCTCATCGAACAGCCCTTTGCCCATCAACAGCGTGGCGTGAGCCATCGGCGTTTCCGCCATCCAGCGTTGCAAAACTGGCTGCAGGCCAAAGCGCAACGCAAGAAAGTCTGCCAGGAGCGCTACGCGCGGGCTATCCAGCAATCGCTCGCGGGCATGATAGCGAAACGCTTCTGCCACACTGCTTTCCGGCTCGCTCAGAGGAACAATCAGAATGTCATCCGGCGGCGTAGCGGGCTGTTTTGCCACATCCGCAGGTAACATCAGATAGCCCGGCCTGCGTTCGATAAGCATTGTTCGCAGCACACGGTCAATCTCATAACAGGCGTTTTGTTCATCCAGCACCGCGCTGGCCGTCGTCACCGCCTGCTGCATACGATAAAAATGCAGAAAATCACCGTCACCCAGAGTGTGATGCATTAACTCCCCACGACGTTGCGCTCCGCGACAGGGCGCACCAACAATATGCAAAACTGGAACATATTCCGCATAGCTTCCAGCGATACCGTTAATTGCGCTTAACTCCCCAACGCCAAACGTAGTGAGCAGCGCCCCCACCCCGGATACCCGGGCATAGCCATCCGCAGCATAAGCCGCATTCAACTCGTTCGCACACCCGACCCAACGTACGCTGGGATGTTCAATCACATGGTCAAGAAACTGCAAATTATAATCGCCAGGCACACCAAAGAGATGGCCGACGCCACAGCCTGCCAGCCTGTCCAGCAGATAATCAGCAACGGAATACGGGGTTTGCATGACAGCTATCCTTCTGACGGTAACCTCATGTTGAGTATCGAAGAACTGTGATGACTGTCCAGGAAAGTCGCAGTGAAGGGGTGGAAAGCAAGATGTACAGTTTTCACCCGAAAATTTCATTGTTACCCATTTTGTGTAAACGTATACACTCAGAGATACACGTTATCCGACAGGAGGCTACATGGCTTATCAGGCTGATGAAAATCGTTATCAAACAATGGAGTATCGCCGTTGCGGTCAGAGCGGTCTTAAACTGCCGATTGTCTCTCTGGGCTTGTGGCACAATTTTGGTGATACCACGCAGGTCGAGAACAGTCGGGCGTTGTTACAGCGCGCGTTCGATTTGGGGATCAGCCATTTTGATCTGGCGAATAACTATGGTCCGCCGCCAGGTTCAGCGGAACGGAATTTTGGTCGCATCCTGCAGGAAGATTTTTTACCGTGGCGGGATGAGCTTATTATCTCCACCAAAGCGGGTTACACCATGTGGGAAGGCCCTTACGGGGACTGGGGCTCACGCAAATACCTGATTGCCAGCCTCGACCAAAGCCTGAAGCGTCTGGGGCTGGAGTATGTCGATATCTTCTACCACCATCGCCCCGCCCCTGAAACACCGCTCAGAGAAACCATGCGCGCGTTGGATCATATCGTCCGTCAGGGCAAAGCGCTGTACGTCGGGCTGTCTAACTATCCGGCCGATCTTGCAAAGCAAGCGATTGAAATACTTGACGATTTAGGTACGCCCTGCCTCATCCACCAGCCCAAATATTCTATGTTTGAACGTTGGGTCGAAGAGGGATTGCTGTCGCTATTAAAAGAAAAAGGCGTCGGCAGTATCGCCTTTTCACCACTGGCTGGCGGGCAGTTAACCGACCGCTATCTGAACGGTATTCCTGCGGATTCTCGCGCGGCAAGCACCAGCCGTTTTCTGAACCCAGACCAGTTAACCCCACAAAAACTGGAAAAGGTGCGGGCGCTGAACGCGCTGGCAGAGCGACGCGGACAAAAGCTTTCTCAAATGGCGCTCGCGTGGGTGCTCCGGGATGACAACGTCACGTCGGTGCTGATTGGCGCCAGTAAACCGGCGCAAATTGAAGATGCCGTTGGGATGCTGGCAAACCGTCACTTTACGCCTGCAGAGTGCGCGGAGATTGATGCCATCCTGAGTTGATTGAAATAAAGACACATTTATTAACAAAAAGTGCTCTCACTTGCGATTTAAGAGTTGTGGCGATGAAACGGGGCTTTACTGCCCCGTAATATTACCTTAACAGGCCGGCTACGGCTCGATCGTGAAGGAGAGAAAACATGTTCAGGTCACTGATTCTGGCGGCAGTCTTATTGGCGTTTACACCGCTGGCCGCGAACGCCGGCGAAATCACCCTGCTGCCATCCATAAAATTACAAATTGGCGATCGCGATAATTACGGTAACTACTGGGATGGCGGCCGCTGGCGCGACCGGGATTACTGGCACCATAACTATGAGTGGCGCAAAAATCGCTGGTGGCGTCATGACAACGGCTACCATCGTGGCTGGGACAAACGCAAAGCTTATGAGCGCGGTTATCGTGAAGGCTGGAACGATCGCGATGACCACCGCGGTCGTGGGCGCGGCCACAAGCATCATCATTAATGTAACAAAAAGCCAGTATGTAATCCCCTTCCTACAAGGGAGCAATCCCAGACTTTGTTGGCAGGTTTAAAAAAGGGTCCATGTCTTTACAGGGACCCTTTTGCGTCATTCTTACCCAAAAGCCAGTTTTCGCTCACTCGCAGCAAAGCCGCCCAGATTTTCTCAACTTTCCTCATCATTTCACTAATTCGCAAAATCGGAAAAAAAAATTCCGATTTATGGTGCTTTTTTTGAGCTTTACGCCATAAATATTAACATAAATTTAATACTATAAAAGTTGGGGGGGGGCGCTAATGAAAAAACAAGAACGACATAAAGCCATTCGCGTTAAGCTGGTAACGGATAAAAAAGTTTATGTTAGCGAATTAGCAAAGGAATTATCGGTAACAACTCGAACTATTCGTAATGATCTAAACGAGTTATGCCAAAATACTCTATTCTCATTATTTCATGGTGGCGCACAATTAAAAAACACACCTGATGATGAATCCTTATTTGAACAATCGTTTACAAAAACGATATTGAATGGATTTAAAAGCGACAAAGATATTGCGCCTGCGGCAACCCGTTCTACACAAAACAACTATATTGATGAAAGCATTTACATCCTCGGTTCGTTTAACGTTGATATTGTCTCTGAAACAACAACACTACCCCAGGTAGGGCAAACAATACGCGCATCGGCAACCCATTTTTATGCCGGGGGAAAAGGTACAAATCAGGCCGTCGCTGCGGCAAAAATCAATAACAATGTTCACTTAACGGTAAAGTTAGGTGCCGATGAGTTTTCCAAAAAAGCTAAGCGATATTTAACAAACACTGAAATCTCATCATTTTCTTTTTTTGAAAATGAAATGTCATCAACTGGGATTGCTATCGTATGGGTTTCTGGTGCCACCGGAGACAACATGATCAGCATCGATCTTGGGGCCAATGAAACATTTACCCAAGAGGATATTTTGTTGGATATTGATACCATTCGCAATTGCAAGGTATTTTTAACTCAATTAGAAAACAATTTCCCTATAACCCGTTATGCTGTAATGCAGGCAAAAATTGGAAAATCTCTCGTTGTGTTAAACCCAGCGCCGTATGTTTCAGAAATAAAAGAAATATTACATCTAATAGATATTATTACCCCAAATAAAATTGAAGCTGAAGCACTGTCTGGCATCACCATTGTCGATATTTATTCGGCAAAAAATGCTGCCAAAAACATTCATGTTCAAGGCGCAAAATGCGTCATTATCACGTTAGGTAGCGAAGGTTGTCTGATCTTTGATGGCAAAGTTTTTACCCATATACCTGCCTATAAATCAGCTGTCGTCGATACCAGTGGAGCAGGTGATGCCTTTACCGGAGCACTGGCTGCATGTATTGCAAATGGCAAAGGACTCATCCATGCAGCGCAGTATGCTTCTGCGTTTGCCTCGTTGAAAGTTGAACGTAAAGGTGCATCAAACATGCCCAGTAACTCGCTCGTTTATCACCGAATGCAGTAACTATTTAGAGCATCATCCCCCCCTACACCTATAGGATAATTAGATGAAAAATAAATTGTTTTATCATGTTATCGGTGCAACTGTCGGATTAACGCTTTCCGCCGCCTTCGCCGCGCCTGCTTTTGCCGCTGATACCCAGACGCATAAACCTAAAGTCGCGCTGGTCATGAAATCGCTAGCAAACGAGTTTTTCCTGACAATGGAGACAGGAGCAAAGGATTATCAGAAAAAAAATGCAGACAAATTTGACTTGATTTCTAACGGAATCAAGAACGAAACGGATACGGCAAATCAAATCCAGATTGTAGAGCAAATGATCGTCTCTAAAGCCGATGCTATCATTATTGCACCATCAGATTCAAAAGCACTCCTGCCGGTAATTAAGAAAGCGATTGATGCAGGAATAATTGTTATTAACATTGATAATAAATTTGATGATGGCGTACTCAAAGATAAAAAATTAAACATTCCTTTTGTTGGTCCAGATAACCAAAAAGGTGCTAAAGATATTGGTGATTATTTAGCGAAACACCTCAAACCGGGCGACCAGGTTGGTATTATCGAAGGTATTCCAACCTCCAGCAATTCTCAGCAACGAACTCTGGGTTTCCAGAATGCAATGGCGCAGGGTGGAATGAAGGTGGTCTCCGTTCAATCCGGTCAATGGGAAATTAACAACGCTAATGCGGTAGCCGCTGCAATGTTAAGCGAATATCCCGATATCAAAGCGTTGCTAGCAGATAACGATAATATGGCATTAGGCGCCGTTTCTGCGATTCGTTCAGCCGGAAAAAAAGGACAGGTTATGGTGGTTGGCTATGACAATATCGAAGCGATTAAACCTATGCTGAATGATGGCCGCGTCTTAGCAACAGCCGATCAATTTGCGTCCCAGCAGGCGGTATTCGGCATTGATGCCGCACTCGACGCGCTAAAAAATGGCAAAAAGCAGAGTGAGTTGTCCAGCAACGTTGAAACGCCAATAAAACTTATTGTTAAACAATAAGCTAATAACAGTACGCCGCTGTGATATTGCAACGACTCAGGTATCACAGCGGCTTACCGGATAGGGTCAGAATATGAAAAGTGGACAAGAGATCCTCGCAATACAGGGAATAGGTAAAACCTATAGTGAACCTGTCCTGGTGGATGTAACGCTAGCATTATATCCAGGAAAAGTATTAGCGTTGACGGGGGAAAACGGTGCTGGAAAAAGTACCTTATCCAAAATCATTGGGGGACTCACCAGCGCAACCGCCGGACAGATGATTTATCAGGGACAACCTTACGCACCAACAAGCAGGAAAGATGCGGAAAAATTGGGTATTCGCATGGTTATGCAGGAACTCAATTTACTGCCTACGCTGTCGGTGGCAGAGAATCTGTTTCTCGAACAACTCCCTCACCGATTTGGCTGGATTGATCGTAAAAAGTTAGAGCAAATGGCTCGCCCCGTCATGGCAATGGTCGGACTACAATCAATCGACCCGAATACTCTGGTGGGTGAATTAGGCATCGGCCATCAACAAATGATTGAAATTGCTAGGAACTTAATTGGTGAAAGCCGGGTGCTTATTCTGGATGAACCGACAGCCATGCTCAGTAGCCGCGAAGTTGAATTATTGTTTAAACAGATAGCGCTATTCAAAGCCCGCGGGGTTTCAATAATTTACATCTCTCACCGGCTGGATGAGTTAGCCATAATTGCAGATGATATTGCTGTTCTGCGAGATGGCCATTTAGTTTGCGTAGACGAGATCAAGCATTTTACCAGCGATCAGATTGTTTCCCTGATGGTCGGACGTGATTTGGAAAGTTCATTTGATTTAAGTGGACGTCGGGCTGGCCGCCCCATAATGAAGGTGGAAAATTTCAAGCGAGGGAAAATCATTCGGGATACTTCGTTTACGTTGCACAGTGGTGAAGTGTTAGGTATTAGCGGTCTGGTTGGCTCTGGTCGAACCGAACTTCTGCGCGCTATTTTTGGCGCAGATAAAATTGACAGCGGTACATTACAGACTGGCGATCCATTAAAACCTATAGCGATTCGCTCTCCTGCAGACGCCATACGGCACGGTATTGCTTTAGTCACAGAAGACCGTAAAGGTGAAGGTCTTTTATTACCTCAATCGGTTGCAGCCAATATTTCGCTGGGCAACAGCGACAAAATAAGTCATCTGTCGGTTGTTAACTCTTTAAGCGAAACGACGTTAGCGAACAAACACATTAAAAGTTTAGGTGTCCGTACGAACAACACTTTACAGGCGGTGGAGAGTTTATCGGGTGGCAACCAGCAAAAAGTGCTGATTAGCCGTTGGCTGGAACGAGATTGCGACGTTGTATTATTTGATGAACCCACTCGCGGTATCGATGTCGGCGCAAAACAAGATATTTACCAATTAATGAATACGCTGACGGCAAAGGGGAAGGGCGTGGTTGTCGTTTCAAGTGACCTTCGCGAACTGATGCTCGTTTGTGATCGTATTGCGGTAATTTCCGATGGAAAGTTAGTGAACACATTTTCGCGGGATGACTGGAGCCAGGATCGAATTTTAGCAGCAGCATTTTCTGCATATCAGCACGTAGAAAAGACTTCCACCGAATAGCCGGGGATAAAAAAATGAAGAATAACTTAGCGACAAAACAAACGGCAGCAGAGAAGGGAAACACCCAGACGTCATGGACAGGGTTAAGTAGCTACATCGGGCTACTCGGAGCATTATTAGCGATGATCGTGCTCTTTTCATGCCTCAGTACGCATTTCCTGAGCATGAATACTTTTAGTACTATTGCGAATCAAATCCCTGACTTAATCGTTATGTCGGTGGGGATGACATTTATATTAATTATTGCCGGTATCGACCTTTCCGTGGGGTCGCTACTGGCTCTTGCCGCCGCAGTAGTAAGCGTTACTTATTTAAATTTCCAGTGGTCGCCATGGCTAGCTGCCCTCTCTGGTATAGCGCTCGCAACACTGGTAGGGGCGTTAACAGGCTTGATTACTGTAGCCTGGCGTATTCCGGCATTTATCGTCTCTCTCGGGGTGCTGGAAATGGCTCGTGGAGCAGCATACCAGTTGACTGATTCGCGAACGGCTTATATCGGTTCGATTTATGACTACCTGGCCGACCCCATTTTCTTCGGCGTCTCCCCTTCTTTTATTATTGCTATCGTAGTCATTATTGTCGGGCATCTGGTATTAACCCGAACCGTATTTGGCCGCCATTTAATTGGTATTGGTACCAATGAAGAAGCAGTTCGATTATCAGGCATTAATCCCGGACCTTATAAGATCGCTGTATTTGCGCTTATGGGGGGATTATCCGGTCTGGCTTCACTGTTTCAGGTGGCACGTCTTGAGGCCGCTGACCCGAATAGTGGTGTTGGCATGGAGCTACAGGTTATTGCTGCTGTCGTGATTGGTGGCACAAGCTTGATGGGAGGACGAGGTTCAATTATCTGCACTTTTCTTGGCGCCTTAATTATTTCCGTTCTGGCTGCAGGGCTGGCGCAAGTTGGGGCAAGCGAGCCCACAAAACGCTTTATCACAGGAGCGGTTATTATCGTTGCAGTGGTACTGGATACCTACCGTAGCCACCTGAATAAAAAATAAATGCCATGGTTACCCGGTACATCCGGGTAACCATAAGCAAAAGCAAACCCTACTACAAACCGAGCGCGGTTCCCACCAGTAGCCAGATATTGAGTGCCACCACCAACACAACAATCACCCAGCCCAGTTGTTTTACCCAGCGGGTATTTACCAAATCGCCCATCAGTTGACTGTTGCTGGTGAAGATCAGCAGCGGCACCAGTGCCAGCGCAATACCGAAACTAAGCAATACCTGGCTCATCACCAGAATGCGGGTCGGATCCAATCCCATCAAAATCACAATAAATGATGGCATCATGGTAACGGTGCGGCGTACCCATAGCGGAATGTGAAAGCGGATAAATCCTTGCATCACCACCTGCCCCGCCAGCGTACCGACCACGGTAGAAGAGAGCCCCGCAGCCACCAGGCTTAAACCAAACACCGTCGCCGCAGCGTGACTCAACAGCGGTTCAAGGGTCAGATACGCCTGATCGAGATCGGCAATACCGGTATGCCCGCTAAAATGAAATGCCGCGGCAGCCGTCGCCATCATCGCCAGATTGACAAATCCGGCAATCGTCATGGCGATAGCCACATCCCATTTCGTGGCCGCATAGCGCTGTTGACGCGTTCCGCCGTGCAGATGTTGGGTTAAGGAAGAGTGCAGATAAATGACGTGCGGCATGATAGTCGCGCCGAGCACCCCGGCTGCCAGGAACACCGCCTCGGAATTAGGCAGGCTTGGGATCACCATTCCCTTACTAAGCTGCGCGAAGTTCGGTTGCGAAAAAACCAGCTCCACAATGTAAGCCGCAGCCACAAACAGCAGCAGGCCGCCGATGACTTTTTCCAGCGGCTTTTGCCCGCGACGCTGCAGCATCAGAATTAAGAACGTCGCAATCCCGGTGAGCACGGCCCCTTGTAATAAGGAAACGCCGAGGATCAGCTTGAAGCCAATCGCGGCGCCTATAAATTCAGCAAGGTCCGTCGCCATGGCGATAATTTCGGCTTGCACCCAGTAGAACCACACCACCGGGCGAGGATAATGATCGCGAATTTGCTCCGCCAGGTTTTTACCCGTGGCAATACCCAGTTTCGCCGACAGCACCTGGATCAGCATCGCCATCAGGTTTGCCCAGACCACTACCCACAGCAGTTTGTAGCCAAAGCTGGCCCCCGCCTGGATATTGGTGGCAAAGTTACCCGGATCGATATAGCCGATCGCCGCGATGAACGCAGGTCCCATTAATGCGAGCTTCAACTTGCGCGCTGCCCGTCCACTGCTACTCTCAACGCGATCGTTAGTCATTTTAGTGCCTCAGAAACATAGCCTTTGCTATGTTTCAAGCTACGCCTGTTGAGAATGATTATCAAATTCATTTTGATGGGTGAAGTTGATTCCTCTGATAGCGTTTGTCTATGGATCGATAAGGATTCTGGAAATACCGGTGAGATGTTTAATTATTGTTATGAGATTAGCACAATGACATAACTTTTCACTTCCATACTAAACATAACAGAAGTGTATCACCGATCACTAATTTTGAATCTCGTCACAGGTCCTTATTATAGTGTGTGTTTGATCTCGTTTTCTTTATGGTTGTTACATAGAATGTGCACGAAAACTAAACCTGCCTCATATTTGGAGCAAATATGGACCGTGTTCTTCATTTTGTCCTGGCCCTTGCCGTGGTTGCGGTACTCGCACTGCTGGTAAGCAGTGACCGTAAAAAAATCCGCATTCGTTATGTTATTCAGTTGCTTGTTATTGAAGTGTTACTGGCATGGTTCTTCCTGAACTCTGATGTTGGTCTGGGCTTCGTGAGAGGCTTCTCCGAGATGTTTGAGAAACTTCTCGGATTCGCTAATGAAGGAACAAACTTTGTCTTCGGCAGCATGAACGATAAAGGCCTGGCATTCTTCTTCCTGAAAGTGCTTTGCCCGATCGTCTTCATTTCCGCGCTGATCGGTATTTTGCAGCATATCCGTGTTCTGCCGGTTGTCATCCGCGCAATTGGTTTCCTGTTATCCAAAGTGAACGGTATGGGCAAGCTGGAATCCTTCAACGCCGTCAGCTCGCTGATCCTGGGTCAGTCCGAGAACTTTATCGCCTATAAAGATATTCTCGGCAAAATGTCTCGCAACCGTATGTACACCATGGCTGCAACGGCGATGTCGACCGTTTCCATGTCTATCGTCGGCGCGTACATGACCATGCTGGAGCCGAAGTACGTTGTTGCGGCGCTGGTTCTGAACATGTTCAGCACCTTTATCGTACTGTCGCTTATCAACCCGTACACCGTTGATGCCAGCGAAGAAAATATCCAGATGTCTAACCTGCACGAAGGCCAGAGCTTCTTCGAAATGCTGGGTGAATACATCCTGGCGGGTTTCAAAGTGGCAATTATCGTTGCGGCGATGCTGATTGGTTTCATCGCGCTGATCGCTGCCCTGAACGCCCTGTTCGCGACCGTGACCGGTTGGTTTGGCTACAGCATCTCCTTCCAGGGCATCCTGGGTTACATCTTCTACCCGGTTGCATGGGTAATGGGTGTGCCGTCCAGCGAAGCGCTGCAGGTGGGCAGTATCATGGCAACTAAGCTGGTTTCCAACGAATTCGTTGCGATGATGGACCTGCAGAAAATCGCCTCCACGCTCTCTCCGCGCGCAGAAGGCATCATCTCTGTATTCCTGGTCTCCTTCGCTAACTTCTCTTCTATCGGTATTATCGCCGGTGCGATTAAAGGCCTGAATGAAGAGCAAGGTAACGTGGTTTCCCGCTTTGGTCTGAAGCTGGTGTATGGCTCTACGCTGGTGAGCGTACTGTCTGCATCTATCGCAGCACTGGTGCTGTAAGCGTAAGACAACGTCGTAGTGAAAAGGCCGGGGATTCCCCGGCCTTTTTATGCCTGCTATTTAGCAATCCAAAGAGATACAGGCACAGACTGTGCAAGATACAGAAACAAAAAACCCCCGCTTTTCAGCGAGGGTTTCAATTTTGGTGGAGCTAAGCGGGATCGAACCGCTGACCTCTTGCATGCCATGCAAGCGCTCTCCCAGCTGAGCTATAGCCCCACGATGCTTTTACGTATGTACCAAATTTATTGGGATTAAATTTGGTGGAGCTAAGCGGGATCGAACCGCTGACCTCTTGCATGCCATGCAAGCGCTCTCCCAGCTGAGCTATAGCCCCACAACGTAAAGCTTGTCGAGTTGACGGGCGGCATCATATGAATTCCCTTCGCGTGTGTCAACGGCAAAATTAACTCAAAGAATTCAATCGCTGAAAAAGCAGTCAAATGAAGAACATTGCGTAACAACTCGCATTCAGTAGTTAAACGCGTCACGGTTTCTACTAAAATGGTGCTATAAAATGAGCCACTAATTAACCCCACGACTATTCAGGGAATCGTTATGTTCAAGGAACGGATGACGCCAGAAGAACTTGCTAATCTGACCGGATACAGCCGACAGACCATCAATAAATGGGTGCGCAAGGAGGGTTGGGCTACATCACCAAAACCTGGCGTACAGGGCGGTAAAGCCCGACTGGTTCACGTCACCGAACAAGTTCGTGAATACATTCGCAGCGCTGAGCGTTCAGCCGAAGGTTTATCAGATAACTTATCGTTATCCGGCGATACTTCTATTGAGGCACTGCTGATTAGACTCGCCAAAGAGATGACGCCGTCAGAACAGAAAATGTTTACGTCTCTGATCCTGCGTGAAGGCATTACGGGTTTATTACAACGCTTAGGGATCCGCGAAAACAAATAATATGAAAAAATTACGCAGCAAAATGACGACCGAAGAACTGGCGGAATGTCTCGGGGTTGCCAAACAAACCGTCAATCGTTGGATCAGGGAACAAAACTGGACCACCGAAAAATTTCCCGGCGTTAAAGGTGGTCGTGCAAGGCTGATTCATATCGACTCCAGCGTCCGCACGTTTCTGCTCAATATTCCGGCTTTTCGCAAAGTCCCTGAGGTTTATCAGGCTGAAGAATCGCTGGCAGAATACACCCCCGTGGTGCGCAGCCACGCCTGTCGCCAGATAATTAGCTCTTTGGACAACATGTCCCCTACGGAACAAGAAAAGTTGTGGCAGTTTATCTCGCGCGAAGGTATTCGTAATTTTCTTGCCCGGTTGGATATTGATGAGTCTGAATAACAGGCAAAAAAAACGGCAGGATGCACTCCTGCCGTTGTTTCATCGGTCTATCGGTCTTACTGCTGGCTTTCACGCTCAGCAATAAATGCCAGCGCTTTATTAATACGCTCAATGCTGCGGGATTTACCAATCGCATGCACCGTGACGTCTAATCCCGGAGACTGACCTGCCCCGGTAACGGCTACGCGCAGCGGCATCCCAACTTTACCCATACCCACTTCCAGCTCATCAGCGGTTGCCTGAATCGCGTGGTGCACGTTTTCTGCCGTCCACTCGCTAATCGCAGCCAGCTTGTCGCGAACCACTTCCAGCGGCTGACGCGCTACCGGACGCAGGTGTTTCTTCGCCGCGTCAGCATCGAACTCAGCAAAGTCTTCGTAGAAATAGCGGCAGCTCTGCGCCATTTCTTTCAGCGTTTTGCAACGCTCGCCCAGCAGTTTAACCAGCTCTGACAGCTGCGGACCAACGCGGGTATCGATATTTTCCTGCTCAATGTGCCATTGCAGATGCGTTGCCACATATTCCGGCGCCAGCGCATTAATGTAGTGATGGTTCAACCACTGCAATTTTTCGGTGTTGAACGCACTGGCAGATTTGCTCACTGCACCAAGGGAGAACAGTTTGATCATCTCTTCACGAGTGAAGATTTCCTGATCGCCGCTGGACCAGCCCAGACGCACCAGATAGTTCAGCAGCGCTTCCGGCAGGTAACCGTCGTCGCGATACTGCATAACGCTGACCGCACCGTGACGTTTGGAGAGTTTTTTACCATCGTCGCCGTTGATCATCGACACGTGCGCGTAAACCGGTACCGGCGCATTCAGCGCTTTCAGGATGTTGATCTGACGTGGAGTATTGTTGATATGGTCTTCACCACGAATGACGTGAGTGATTTCCATATCCCAGTCGTCAACCACAACGCAGAAGTTGTAGGTCGGAGAACCGTCGGTACGGCGGATGATCAGATCGTCCAGCTCCTGGTTGCTGAATTCGATCGGCCCACGGATCTGGTCGTCAAAAATAACGGAACCTTCCTGCGGGTTGGCAAAACGCACCACGCAAGGTTCATCAGCAGCGTGATGTTCGTGGCCGTGGCGGCAGCGGCCGTCGTAACGCGGTTTTTCACCGTTCGCCATTTGCTCTTCGCGCAGCGCGTCCAGACGCTCTTTGGAGCAGTAGCATTTATATGCAGTACCTGCTTCCAGCATCTCATCAATCACAGCGTTGTAGCGATCAAAACGTTTGGTCTGGAAGTACGGGCCTTCATCCCATTCCAGATTCAGCCAGTTCATGCCATCCATAATGGCTTCAATAGCTTCCGGCGTGGAGCGTTCGAGATCGGTGTCTTCAATACGCAGCACAAACTCACCGCCATGGTTACGTGCAAAAAGCCAGGAATAAAGAGCAGTACGCGCACCGCCGACGTGCAGGTAACCTGTCGGGCTTGGCGCGAAGCGAGTTTTGATTTTCATGAAATGGCCTTACGTTTATAAAGATGCCGACAACCGGCAAATCCAGGGAAGATTATCAGGCTCGTATTCTATCACTGTGGTCTGATTCCTCAATGTTGATCGGGTTGGAACATCACGCTTTGCCATTTTCGTATACAAATCATGCCGCATGGATTGTTTTGCGATCGTTTTGTTTAAATTTACGACGAACGAACAATTTCTTTAGAAAATGCGTTGACTCATTTTCAACTCTCCCTATAATGCGACTCCACACAGCGGGGGTGATTAGCTCAGCTGGGAGAGCACCTCCCTTACAAGGAGGGGGTCGGCGGTTCGATCCCGTCATCACCCACCACTTCGGGGCGTTAGCTCAGTTGGTAGAGCAGTTGACTTTTAATCAATTGGTCGCAGGTTCGAATCCTGCACGCCCCACCAATGTAAAAAGGCGCCCTAAAGGCGCCTTTTTGCTATCTGCGATTTATAAGATTCGAACCTGCAGCAGGTTCGGGCCTTGCCTGATGCGCTGCGCTTATCAGGCCTACAGACAATACCGCACGCGTAGGCCGGATAAGACGTTAGTCGCCATCCGGCACAGATATCATACCGTCAATGCTGCCACCAGTTTCTCCAGCGCGGGCGTCGCCTGCTGTTGGTCATACACAATATACAAATCCGCCGGAATACGTTCCTCTAACGGTCGGAATACCACACCCGGCCAGCTCATCTGCGCATAACTGTCAGCAATCAACGTAATACCAATCCCCATGCTGATCATCGCCAGCACCGTTTGCGGCTCCCTCACCTCACGAATAATCATCGGTGAAAATCCAGCGCTCAGGCATACGCGCTGCAAAAATGCCCAGTCGGTATGAATGGAGGGCATCGTGACAAAATATTCATTTCTCAACGCCTCCAGAGGAACGAATTCACTGGCGGTAAGAGGATGTTCTTCAGGCATGGCAACCAGAAAAGAGGACTCATGCAAACGCAAACTGGTAAACCCGGGGGAAAGCTCCGTAGCCATCCGCCAAATTCCCGCATCCAGTTCACGGCGTTCCAGCATCGTCATCTGCATCGCGGGCATGTTCTCGCGAAAAAGCACCTCCACGTTGGGATTATCTTTCAGAAAACGCCGCATTACCGGGCGCATTTTTCCCCACATCGCAGTACCGATGACCCCGAGTTCAATTCGCCCTGCCTCACCGCGACCAATCTGCTCCACTCTCGCCAGCGCCTGATTGGCGCTGGATAACAGTCGGCGCGACTCTTCCATCAATATCTTTCCAGCGTGGGTTAACGCTACGCTGCGGGAATGACGGATAAATAGCAAAGTCCCGAGCTGCTGTTCCAGCTCTTTAACATGGGTACTGATCGGCGGTTGCGACATATTCAGGCGAGCAGCAGCGCGTCCAAAATGCAGTTCTTCTGCAACAGCAAGAAAATAACGCAGTAACTTCAGATCGATGCGGTGCGTGCGTTCCATGGATAATGCGCTCCTGAAATAAGGGTAATGCGCAAAGTTACCATATTGGCTCGCAGAAAATGAAACGACGGGTATCGGAACCCGCCGCTAATGGGACGTTAATGTGCCGGTGATTTCTGTACCCGTCGTTCAGGCTCATGATTGTATTTAAAGAACAATGCAAAGATAACTGCCAGGGCCAGCGCATAGGCGGCAAAGACCAGCCAGATTGTCTGCCAATCTTTAACACCATCAACAGAAAAATAGTCCACCGCTATACCGCTCAGGATTGAACCCACCCATGCGCCAACGCCGTTTACCATCGTCATAAACAGCCCCTGCGCACTGGCGCGAATAGTTGAGCTAACCTCCTGCTCAACAAATACCGACCCTGAAATATTGAAGAAATCAAACGCACAGCCGTAGACAATCATCGACATCAGCAGCAGCACAAAACCAAACGGTGACGGATCGCCAAAGGCAAAAAAGCCAAAGCGCAGCGTCCATGCCAGCATGCTCATCAGCATCACCGTCTTAATGCCAAAGCGTTTGAGGAAGAACGGGATTGTGAGAATAAAGCCTACCTCAGCCATTTGCGAAACCGAAAGCAAAATGGAGGGGTACTTCACCACAAAACTGTCGGCGAATTCTGGGTTACGGGCAAAATCATGCAGGAACGGATTACCAAAGACATTGGTAATTTGCAGCACCGCCCCCAGCATCATCGCAAACAAAAAGAAGATTGCCATCTGCGGTTTTTTAAACAGGACAAAGGCGTCCAGCCCCAGTTTGCTGGCAAGCGTGGCGGACTCTTTTTTCTCGGCAACCGGAATTTTGGGTAATGTAAGAGCGTATAACGCCAGCAGCAATGAAGCACCTGACGCGATATACAGCTGCGCGCTACTCAACTCCAATCCCATCAGGCTGACCGTCCACATCGCCACAATAAAACCTATCGTGCCGAACACACGAATTGGCGGGAACGCAATGACCGGATCCTGACCCGATTGCGCCAGGCACGAGTATGAAACGCTGTTCGATAACGCTATTGTCGGCATATACGCCATCGCGTTAACCAACATCACCCAGAACATTGTCTGGGGATCGGTAACGGTTGTGGCGTATAGCAACACGCCAGCACACACCAGATGGCAGAGCATGTAAGCGCGCTCGGCACGTAGCCATTTATCGGCAATGATACCCATAATGCCCGGCATGATAATCGCCGCCAGCCCTTTCGAACTGTAAACCATACCGACGTTGGCACCGGTAAAATCCAGGGTGTTAATCATGTAAGAACCCAGGGTTACCAGCCAGCTTCCCCAGATGAAATATTGCAAAAACGACATGAGCTTTAAGCGAGATGCGATACCCATTTTTCCGTTCCTTGCCAAAAAAGTAAGACCCCGCAAGCGGGGTCATTTTTTAATTATTCAGGCCAGTTTGCGCAAGAAGCCGCAGATCAGATTGATGAAATTCTGCCGGGACAGTTCCGCTGCCGCCAGCGTCTGTGCGTGAGATAATTTCACATCACCCAGACCTTCCGCCAAATTAGTGATGGCTGCCACCGCAACGACTTTCAGACCGCAGTGGCGCGCAGAGATAACTTCCGGCACCACCGACATTCCCACTACATCACCACCGATAATTTGCATCATGCGGATTTCTGCCGCGGTTTCAAAGTTCGGTCCCGGATAAGAGACAAAAACCCCTTCACTCAGTGGGAACCCTTCCTCAGCGGCAACGGTTTGCAGGACCGCGCGGTAGTCAGCATCATAGGCATTCGCCAGTGAAAAGAATCGCTCACCAAAACGCTCATCGTTTGGCCCTACCATAGGCGTACCCGGCATCGTATTGATGTGATCGCTAAGCGCAACGAGACGACCTGGCCCGACTTCGGGACGCAAAGAACCTGCGGCATTCGTGCAAAACAGCAGCTCACAGCCCAGCAGCTTCAGCGTACGAATGGCATCCGTCATCACCGTCATGCCCCGCCCTTCATAGAAATGTCCACGTCCTTTCATACAGGCCACCGGTACGCCTGACAGATTTCCCAGCACCAGTTCACCGGCATGACCGTGTACGGTACTCACCGGGAAACCCGGTAGTTTCTCGTAAGAGATGGCCACCGCATCCTCAATTTGATCCGCCAGCGCGCCCAGACCAGAACCAAGGATAAACGCTACACGCGGCGTGAAATCCGGTTTGTAACCACGAATAATATCGGCGCTGTACCATGGGTTTTGCGAGAAAAGAGAGTGGCTCATAAGATGTCCTTAACACTGAGTAATCGAAAATGACGTAGCGTACAGCACAGTTATAGCGAGACTACGCAATCGATTACCAATACCGTTTATCCCGACAACCGATAGTAAATCGGTATCGATGAGGTGCGCTAAATCAGCCTGAAATCACATTATTTTCGAGCCAGAAATGGCACAGGAAAACAGATACATTAAGGTTTGGGATTTTTATGATTAAACTCCACTCGGCCGTATTATTGCTGAAGTTCTGTTCGCTGATGCCGATACTCATGTTTTATGGCACGAGGGATCCGTATGACAACTATCAACGTTTCCACCCCAACTGTTCAAAGCAGTAGCGGCGGTGGAAAAGCATCAGCCGGGAATGATATCTCCGCACAGATTGCACAAATCACCCATAAGATAACCAAGCTAACCCAGCAGCTCAAAGATATCCCCAATAGCAGTGGCAGTGTTGAGCAGAAGCGCGAGCAGCAGGAGCTTATTCAGACTCAAATCAAGATGTTACAAGCACAGCTGGCTCAATTGTTGCGCCAGCAGGCCGAGGAGTCACAGCAAAAGCAAAGCGCCGATCAAAGAAAAGCTAGCGGCGTCAACAATGCTACCGACCCACATCGGGTCGATATTTATATCTGATACAAAGGATCGCTAGCACGACCGGCGGTTAATTCACTGGCCTGCATCCGCACCACGTCCCATAACGCCTGAGCCGCGGTCGATAAAGAACGGTTTTTACGTCGCGCCAGCATCAGTTGCCGTTCAACCACCGGCGTCAGACGCTTCACCTGCAGATGACTGCCCTGCGGTAAAGGGAGCGCCAGCGCGGGGAGTACGCTAATACCAATTCCCGCCTCAACCATCGGGAACAGCGTGGCCGGGTGACCAATCTCCTGAACAATATTGGCATCAATGGAAAAGTGGGCCAGCGCCGCATCGATCAGCGGCCGACTGCCGGAAGCATAATCCTGTAGCACCAGACGCTCATGGTAGAGATCCTGCCAGTTTACCCATTCCCGCTGGGCTAAAGGATGGTCCTGCCGACACAGCAACAAGAAAGGCTCGGACAGCACGGCTTCACACTGCAAATCAGTCACGGCGCCGGGATCAATCACAATGCCAAAATCGACTTCTCCCTGGCGAATACTTTCCAGTACCCATTGCTGTGGCCGGTCGTGCAGCACAAAATCGATCGCCGGATAAAGCTGATTGCTCTGGGCAATACACTGGGGAATAAGGTGCGCCGAGATAGTCTGACTGGCAGCCACTCTGACCGTCCCGGTTAACTGCGTCCCTACCTGGCCTGCTTCACGCAAGGTGCTGTGCAGTTCGTCCAGAATGCGTTCCAGACGCGCCGCCAGCTGATGGCCAGCTTCCGTCAGCACCACTTCCCGCGTCGTTCTGTCCAACAGGCGCACACCCGTCTGCGCTTCAAGCTCTTTAACGCTATGGCTGACCGCCGACTGGCTTAAGCCAATGATATCCCCCGCCCGGCTAAAACTTTTGGCCTGAGCGACGGTAACAAAGATACGCAGCTGACGCAGAGAGTAATTCATCTATTCGATTCATATATGGATGCAATAAATCAATTTTATTTCTCAAACGGAAAAACGCAAAATGTTACTACCGAATTTCAGGAGCTTTTATGAAACTTTTTCGTATCCTTGATCCGTTCACGATAACGCTGATTACGGTTGTTTTGCTAGCGTCCTTTTTCCCGGCCGAGGGTGGCTTTGTGCCTTTCTTTGAAGGCTTAACCACCGCCGCCATTGCCCTGCTGTTTTTTATGCACGGGGCGAAGCTCTCTCGTGAGGCCATTATTGCTGGTGGTAGCCACTGGCGTTTGCATCTGTGGGTAATGTGCAGCACGTTTGTTGTCTTCCCGGTTCTGGGCGTTCTTTTCGCCTGGTGGGCGCCAGTCAACGTTGACCCAATGCTCTACACCGGTTTCCTGTACCTGTGTATTTTGCCCGCCACGGTGCAGTCAGCCATCGCCTTTACGTCGCTGGCAGGCGGTAACGTTGCCGCCGCCGTATGTTCTGCTTCCGCCTCCAGCCTGTTGGGTATTTTTCTTTCGCCGCTTCTGGTCGGGCTGGTGATGAATATGCACGGCGCAGAAGGCAGTCTGGAGCAGGTAGGAAAAATCATGCTGCAGCTGCTGCTGCCGTTTGTGCTAGGTCACCTTTCGCGTCCGTGGATTGGAAACTGGGTAGCACGACATAAAAAATGGATCGCGAAAACGGATCAATCCTCTATTTTGCTGGTGGTGTACTCCGCCTTCAGTGAAGCCGTGGTTAACGGGATCTGGCATAAAGTGGGGGTGGGTTCATTGCTGTTTATCGTGGTGGTCAGCATCATCCTGCTGGCCGTCGTGATTGGTATAAACGTCTTTGTTGCGCGTAAATGCGGCTTCAACAAAGCCGATGAAATCACCATTGTGTTCTGCGGTTCGAAAAAGAGCCTGGCGAACGGGATCCCAATGGCAAATATTCTGTTCCCGACGTCGGTGATTGGGATGATGGTGCTGCCGTTGATGATCTTCCACCAGATACAGCTGATGGCGTGCGCCGTGCTGGCGCGTCGCTACAAGCAGCAGACGGATGCATTACAGGCGCAGCAGAAAAGCCGCGCCGCGAAGGCTTAAAGCGGGCGTTTCAGGGGCTGCACCAGTTGCGTCAGCCCCTCAGTTTTAATCAGCAGCGTGATTTGCATCAGTTCGCCGAGCTTGCCCGGCGGGAACTCATCCTTTCGGGCAAACCACAGCAGATACTCTTCCGGTACATCAATCAGCCGACGACCTTTATACTTGCCAAAGGGCATCACGGTATTGGCGATTTCAACCAGCTGCTCTTTTTCCATCTCAGGCACCCAGCAAGCGGATCATTTCAGCTTCATCGATCACGGCAATCCCAAGCTCCTGCGCTTTCGCCAGTTTCGAGCCCGCCGCTTCACCGGCAATCACCAGATCGGTTTTCTTCGATACGCTGCCAGCCACTTTTGCGCCCAGCTCGGTGAGTCGCGCTTTGGCGTCATCGCGTGACATCTGGCTCAGACTCCCGGTCAGCACCACTGTTTTACCCGCGAAGGGACTGTCGATTTCTTCAGCGTTAATGACCACCGGCGCTGGCCAGTTAATCCCCTGCGCCAGCAGTTGCACGATCACCTCGCGGTTGCTCTCTTCGGCAAAGAAATTAAATACGTGGGTCGCTACCACAATGCCGACATCCGGCACTTTTTGCAGCTCTTCAATAGAGGCTGCTTCCAGCGCCTCGAGGGTGCCGAAATGCGCCGCCAGACCTGCCGCCGTGGCTTCGCCGACTTCGCGAATTCCCAGCGCGTAGAGGAAACGGGCAAACGTCGTTGCCTTCGCTTTTTCCAACGCATTCACCACGTTTTGTGCCGATTTCGGCCCCATACGATCAAGACCAGTCAGTTTACCTGCGGTCAGGGTGAAGAGATCCGCTGGGGTATGGACATACTCTTTTTCGACCAGTTGATCGATTATTTTGTCGCCCATACCGTCAACGTCGAGCGCGCGGCGGGAAACAAAGTGTTTCAGCGACTCCTTCCGCTGAGCCCCACAGATTAAACCACCGGTGCAGCGAGTGACCGCTTCGCCTTCGACACGTTCAACGTCAGAGTGACAAACCGGACAATGCTCTGGGAACACAATTTCGCGAGTATCTTCCGGGCGTTCGGAAAGCACGACGTTCACCACCTGCGGGATAACATCACCCGCGCGGCGAATGACGACTTTATCGCCGATACGCAAACCTAACCGCTCGATTTCGTCAGCGTTGTGCAGCGTTGCGTTACTGACGAGCACCCCGGCAACCTGGACCGGCTCAAGGCGGGCAACGGGCGTAATCGCCCCGGTACGTCCGACCTGAAACTCAACATCACGCACAAAGGTCATCTGCTCCTGCGCCGGGAACTTAAAGGCCACCGCCCAACGCGGTGCGCGGGCAACAAAGCCCAGTTGTTCCTGCAACGCCATAGAGTTGACTTTGACAACCACGCCGTCGATATCAAATCCCAGCGTTGGTCGGTCTTCTTCAACTTTATGATAGTAAGCGAGTACTTCCTCCGGAGAGTCGCAAAGCATGACTCTGTCGCTTACCGGCAATCCCCACTCTTTAAATTGCAGCAGGCGGCCCAGGTGAGTATCAGGCAGCACGCCGCCTTCCAGTACCCCCACGCCATAGCAGAAGAAAGTAAGCGGTCGCTTCGCTGTGATACGCGGATCAAGCTGACGCAATGACCCGGCCGCCGCGTTACGCGGGTTAGCAAAAACTTTGTTACCCGTGCGACGGGCCTCTGCGTTAATTTTTTCAAATCCGGCCTGCGGCAGGAACACTTCACCGCGCACTTCCAGACGCGTCGGAATGTTATCGCCACGCAGTTTTAACGGGATCGCGCGAATGGTGCGCACGTTAGAAGTAATGTCCTCACCCGTGGTGCCATCACCACGAGTTGCGGCACTAACCAGCACACCGTTTTCATACAGGATACTGACCGCCAGCCCGTCCAGCTTCAGCTCACAGCACCAGGTCAGTTTATCGGTACTCTTCAGCCTGTCCTGAACGCGCTTATTGAAGGCCAGAAAACTCTCTTCATCAAATACGTTATCCAGCGACAGCATTGGCACTTCATGGCGAATCTGGCTAAACGCCGTTAACGGAGCGGCGCCAACGCGCTGGGTTGGCGAGTCGGGGGTAATAAGGTCCGGATGCTGTGCTTCCAGCTCGCGCAGTTCACGCAGCAGGCGATCGTACTCCGCATCAGGAATTTCCGGCGCGTCCATCACATGGTAGAGATACTCATGATGGCGAAGCGTGGTTCGCAGTTCTGTCAGTTGTTGTTCGATTGATTCCATATCGCACCATCAATGATAAAAAACCCCCGACAGGCGGGGGTTTAGCAAGGAGATGTCACGCCAGAGGAAAATCAGGCGTGAGATTCTTTAACTTCGCGGATGCGGTCCTGATACTCGCGCAGTTTCTGCGGCGTCATCATGCGACGTTGATCGTCGAGCACCACACCGCCCACTTCATCGGCAATGTGCTGTGCGGACTGCAGCATCAGCTTAAAGTTTTGCAGCTCGTCCCCGTAGGACGGAACCTGCATAAAAATGGTCACGCCAGGAGTGCTGAAGTCGCCCGTCATTTCTGGGTCAAACGTTCCCGGGTTAACCATATTGGCAAGGCTAAACAGCGACGGACCGCTGCCATCCGGGCTCAAATGGCGATGGAAAATATTCATATCACCAAATTTGAAACCGGCCTGCTGAATGCTGTTGAGCAGCACTTCACCGTTGAGCTCGCTACCGTGATGCGCAGCAACGTTCATAATGATGACCGCTTCTTTACGCTGCGGTTTTTCAGCAACAGGCGCTTCTTCTACTACTGGCTCAGGCTGCGGTTGATGTTCAACGACAGGCTCAGCTGGCTGGAAGGTCTGCGGCGCAGGTTGCGGGGCTTGCTGCACGGGTTGCTGAACCTGCGGCGCAGCGGGTTGATGCTGCATCGGCTGTTGCGCAGGTTGCTGCTGAACAGGCTGATGTTGCACCGGCTGCTGCGGTTGTACAGGCTGCGGCGGCTGCTGAACATGCGGCGGCGGTACCGGCGCTTGTGCAGGCTGCTGCGCGGATTGACGCGGCTGAGCAGACGCATAAGGCGGCTGGTACTGGTGTTGCGGCGACTGAGGAGGAACCCCATGTTCCTGCGCATTACCGGGAGCATGATTCACACGATGAACGCGAACTTCGCCCACGCCTTCGTCTTCCTCGACGTTGTCGTCGAACGAATCCTCGTCTTCACGTTTAGACTTCATGCGTTTCAGTGGGCGATCGCGGAATATAGAAGACCGCTCTTTACGGCTAGTCCAAAAACCATGTACCAGTAAAGCGATTATGGCGATCGCGCCAACAATGATTAATATCAGACGCAAATCCTGCATCATTATATTCTCTGTTGTTCTAACACCTTGCCACCACGGCAAACATTTACTCACTAAGAGTATTTGTCGATTACGCCAAGTGCAAGTGTACTCTTGGCTTTCACAGCATAAAGATGAACAAAATTGTGCTTTTTGCTGTTTTTTCGAACATTTCCGAACAGCTTAACGCTCAACAACCCGGTAAGATACGCAAAGTTTACCAGAGCTTATATAACAAGGAGTATGTCCTGACCATGGTTTCATCATCTGCAGTTGTACCTCGCAGCGGCCTATATTACTTTTCTCAGGGATGGAAGCTCATCACTCAACCGGGTATTCGTCGGTTTGTTATCCTGCCTTTACTGGTGAATATCCTGCTGATGGGCGGCGCATTCTGGTGGTTATTTACACAACTCGATAGCTGGATCCCCGCGCTGATGAGCCACGTCCCTGACTGGCTTCAGTGGCTCAGCTATTTACTGTGGCCGATTGTGACTGTCTCTGTGCTGTTGGTATTCGGCTATCTGTTCTCGACTATTGCTAACTGGATTGCCGCACCGTTTAACGGTCTGCTGGCGGAACAGCTGGAAGCACGCTTAACGGGCGCCACGCCGCCTGACACCGGCGTTCTCGGCATCATGAAAGACGTTCCGCGCATTATGAAACGCGAATGGCAAAAGCTGGCGTGGTATCTCCCGCGCGCCTTCGTGTTGCTGATCCTCTATTTTATTCCAGGCATTGGGCAGACCGTTGCCCCAGTGCTGTGGTTCCTGTTCAGCGCGTGGATGCTGGCCATTCAGTACTGCGATTATCCGTTTGATAACCATAAGGTGCCTTTTAAAGAGATGCGCGTCGCGCTGCGCACACGCAAGGTAACCAATATGCAATTTGGCGCGTTAACCAGCCTGTTCACCATGATTCCGGTGCTCAACCTGTTCATCATGCCGGTCGCGGTTTGTGGTGCCACGGCGATGTGGGTAGACTGCTATCGTGCTAAGCACGCGTTATGGAAGTAATGCAAAAATGTGTAAAAGCGGGCTGGCTTATGCCCGCTCTTATTCCATACTGCTACGCATTATTTCTCATCAGCATATAGATATGCGAATTCCTTACTTCCCCATACTTTCTCAACAGGTATGCTGAAGCGGTATCCCAATTTCATACAGTTAAGGACAGGCCATGAGTAAGATTTTTGAAGATAACTCGCTGACTATCGGTCATACGCCGCTGGTTCGACTGAACCGTATCGGTAACGGACGCATTCTGGCGAAGGTGGAATCACGCAACCCGAGCTTCAGCGTCAAATGCCGTATCGGTGCCAATATGATTTGGGATGCCGAAAAGCGTGGTGTGCTGAAACCGGGCGTTGAGCTGGTAGAACCGACCAGCGGTAACACCGGTATTGCACTGGCTTACGTCGCCGCCGCTCGCGGTTACAAACTGACGCTGACCATGCCGGAAACCATGAGCATTGAGCGCCGCAAGCTCTTAAAAGCGCTGGGCGCGAACCTGGTACTGACCGAAGGCGCAAAAGGCATGAAGGGCGCAATCCAGAAAGCGGAAGAAATCGTCGCCAGCGATCCGGAAAAATTCTTGTTGCTGCAGCAGTTCAGTAACCCGGCGAACCCGGAAATCCATGAAAAAACCACCGGCCCGGAAATCTGGGAAGATACCGATGGCCAGGTTGATGTCTTTATTTCCGGCGTAGGTACCGGCGGTACGTTGACTGGCGTGACCCGTTACATTAAAGGCACCAAAGGTAAAACCGACCTGATCACCGTTGCGGTTGAACCTACCGACTCCCCTGTTATCGCCCAGGCCCTGGCGGGTGAAGAACTTAAACCAGGCCCGCATAAAATTCAGGGCATCGGCGCAGGCTTCATTCCTGGCAACCTTGATCTGAAGCTTATCGATAAAGTCGTTGCCATCACCAATGATGAAGCGATTTCTACTGCACGTCGCCTGATGGAAGAAGAAGGTATTCTGGCGGGGATCTCTTCCGGCGCAGCGGTTGCTGCCGCGCTTAAGCTCCAGGAAGATGAAACCTTTACCAATAAGAATATTGTGGTTATCCTACCGTCATCGGGTGAGCGTTATCTGAGCACTGCACTGTTTGCCGATCTCTTCACAGAGAAAGAACTGCAACAGTAATGCCAGCATGTTAAAAACGCGTAAAAAAGCACCCTTTTGGGTGCTTTTTTGTGGCCTGCTTCAAAGTTTCACCTCTCCTGGCATTGATTCAACCCGCCGGAACTGGTATTTAACCAAACTAATTATTTTGATGCGCGAAATTAATCGTTACAGGAAAAGCGCTAGCTGAATCGATTTTATGATTTGGTTCAACTCTTCCTTTCGCGGCATAATGTTTAATGACGAACGAAACGTCAGCGGCAAGAAGTTGCCAGCAACGGATTGCACCGAACTCCTTTTGTGTCGCGTCCAGTTTACGCCGATGCTAACAATACAGGCTAAAGTTGAGCCGCCAGGCTAGACTTTAGTTCCACAACACTAAACCTATAAGTTGGGGAAATATAATGTTCCAGCAAGAAGTTACCATTACCGCTCCGAACGGTCTGCATACTCGCCCTGCTGCTCAGTTTGTTAAAGAAGCAAAAGGCTTTTCTTCTGAAATTACTGTGACTTCCAACGGCAAAAGCGCTAGCGCCAAAAGCCTGTTTAAACTGCAGACTCTGGGCCTGACTCAGGGTACCGTTGTCACCCTGTCCGCAGAAGGTGAAGACGAGCAGAAAGCAGTTGAGCATCTGGTTAAACTGATGGCTGAACTCGAGTAAGTTCAACGAGTTCTTTTAAATATCAGTCACAAGTAAGGTAGGGTTATGATTTCAGGCATTTTAGCATCCCCGGGTATCGCTTTCGGTAAAGCATTGCTGCTGAAAGAAGACGAGATCGTCATTGACCGGAAAAAAATTTCTGCCGACAAGGTTGATCAGGAAGTTGAACGTTTTCTGAGCGGTCGTGCCAAGGCATCTGCGCAACTGGAAGCGATCAAAACTAAAGCTGGTGAAACGTTCGGTGAAGAAAAAGAAGCCATCTTTGAAGGGCATATTATGCTGCTCGAAGATGAGGAGCTGGAGCAGGAAATCATAGCCCTGATTAAAGATAAGCACATGACGGCTGATGCAGCTGCGCATGAAGTTATCGAAGGTCAGGCCACAGCCCTGGAAGAGCTGGATGATGAATACCTGAAAGAACGTGCGGCTGACGTACGTGATATCGGTAAACGCCTGCTGCGTAATATCCTGGGTCTGGCAATTATCGACCTGAGCGCGATTCAGGACGAAGTTATCCTGGTAGCCGCTGACCTGACCCCGTCAGAAACCGCACAGCTGAACCTGAACAAAGTGCTGGGTTTCATTACTGACGCGGGCGGACGTACCTCCCATACCTCTATCATGGCGCGTTCTCTGGAACTGCCTGCCATCGTAGGTACGGGTAGCGTCACCTCTCAGGTGAAAAACGACGACTATCTGATTCTGGATGCCGTAAACAACCAGGTTTACGTCAATCCGACCAACGACGTTATTGAGCAACTGCGTGCCGTTCAGGAGCAGGTTGCTACCGAGAAAGCGGAACTCGCTAAGCTGAAAGATCTGCCGGCTATCACGCTGGACGGACATCAGGTTGAAGTTTGCGCCAACATCGGTACCGTTCGTGACGTTGAAGGCGCTGAGCGTAACGGCGCTGAAGGTGTGGGTCTGTACCGTACCGAATTCCTGTTCATGGACCGTGAATCGCTGCCAACTGAAGAAGAACAGTTTGCTGCGTATAAAGCCGTCGCTGAAGCCTGTGGCTCTCAGGCGGTCATCGTCCGTACCATGGACATCGGCGGCGATAAAGAGCTGCCGTACATGAACTTCCCTAAAGAAGAGAACCCGTTCCTGGGCTGGCGTGCTGTGCGTATCGCCATGGATCGTAAAGAGATCCTGCGTGACCAGGTTCGCGCTATTCTGCGCGCCTCTGCTTTCGGCAAACTGCGCATCATGTTCCCAATGATCATCTCTGTTGAAGAAGTGCGTGCACTGCGCAAAGAGATCGAAATCTACAAACAGGAACTGCGCGACGAAGGTAAAGCATTTGACGAAAGCATTGAGATTGGCGTGATGGTGGAAACACCGGCAGCGGCAACAATTGCGCGTCATTTAGCCAAAGAAGTTGATTTCTTTAGTATCGGCACCAATGATTTAACGCAGTACACCCTGGCAGTTGACCGTGGTAATGATATGATTTCACACCTTTACCAACCGATGTCGCCATCTGTACTGACGCTGATCAAGCAAGTTATTGATGCTTCTCATGCGGAAGGCAAATGGACTGGCATGTGTGGTGAGCTTGCAGGCGACGAACGTGCTACACTTCTGTTGCTGGGGATGGGTCTGGACGAATTCTCTATGAGCGCCATTTCTATCCCGCGCATTAAGAAGATTATCCGTAACACGAACTTCGAAGATGCGAAGGTGTTAGCAGAGCAGGCTCTTGCTCAACCGACAACGGACGAGTTAATGACGCTGGTTAACAAGTTCATTGAAGAAAAAACAATCTGCTAATCCACGAGATGCGGCCCAATTTACTGCTTAGGAGAAGATCATGGGTTTGTTCGATAAACTGAAATCTCTGGTTTCTGATGATAAGAAAGACACCGGAACTATTGAGATTGTTGCTCCGCTCTCTGGCGAGATCGTCAACATCGAAGACGTGCCGGATGTAGTTTTTGCTGAAAAAATCGTTGGTGATGGCATCGCTATCAAACCAACCGGTAACAAAATGGTCGCCCCTGTTGATGGCACCATCGGCAAAATCTTTGAAACCAACCACGCTTTCTCTATCGAATCCGACAGCGGCATTGAGCTGTTTGTTCACTTCGGTATTGATACCGTTGAACTGAAAGGCGAAGGCTTTAAACGCATCGCTGAAGAAGGTCAACGCGTGAAAGTGGGCGACCCGGTTATTGAATTCGATCTGCCGCTGCTGGAAGAAAAAGCCAAGTCTACCCTGACTCCGGTTGTTATCTCCAACATGGACGAAATCAAAGAGCTGATCAAACTGTCCGGTAGCGTGACGGTGGGTGAAACTCCGGTTATCCGCATCAAGAAGTAATTCTTGTTGCAGAGAAGAATGGCGCCTGATGGCGCCATTCTTTTATATATGTATACCCCGACAACGATTTTTTGTAGGTCGGAAAAGCGTTAAATTTGTGAGATGACCGGTCGGTAACACGCTTCGCGCATCAGGATTTTCATTCCCTCCGGCCCGCTTTCCAACATCCGTCGTTCCGAATCCGCCACTAACAGTTCACAATCGTAGCCACCCGTAATACCAAACATCGCCCGCGCCACGCAGATATCTTCCAGCGCTGCAGCCCCGCTGGTGTCAAAATGTCCAACCATACGCCCATTCTGGCGAACCACCAGCCGGTAACTTTTCATCGCGCCTCCCCTGCCGGTGGCAGAATTAATTCATCACAACCGCACAGGTTGGTCCACGTCATCACGTCCAGCACCCGCTGTGCGGCGTCGTGCGTCGCGGTCGTCAGCGCTTTACCCAACACAATACCGCTCACCAGCTCAGCACAGAACAAATCGCCAGTCCCCTTCAGATCCGTTTTCACCCGCGGGTGGGCCAGCACCTCAACCGTTTCAGCCGTCACCACCGCAACGTTAATAATCTCTTCGCTATCCCCCGGCGCGCTGGTAATCACCACCCATTTCAGCGTGTCGGTGAGCAGCGATTGTGCCGCCGCGATAGCTTCATCAAGCGTACGACACGGTTTTCCGCTCAGCATTTGTAGCTCAAACACGTTCGGCGTCAGCCCCTGAGCCAGCGGCAACAGGTGCTTGCGATAAGCTTGCGGAATTTCAGCTTTCACATACATTCCGCTGTCCGTATCGCCAATGACCGGATCGACCAAAATGCACAGTGCCGGATGCGTAGCCCGCACCGTTTCCAGCCACTGCGCCAGCAAGGCGATTTGCTCCGCGCTCCCCATATAGCCCGTGGTCACCGCCTTTAGCTCGCGTAAAGCATCACGCTCATTTAAGGCGCGGAGATAACCGCTAAACCAGTCGGGCGGAATAACGCCGCCGTAAAAGGTTTCATAATGCGGGGTATTACTGAACAGCACCGTAGGGACTGCCGTCACGCGTAATCCCTGCGCCTTAATGGCCGGAACAGCGATGCTGTTGCCTACGCTGCCATACACCACTTGTGACTGGACGGCGACGATATCGGTCTGTAACGCCCGATGCTTGTCGTCGAAGAGCACCGACTGAATATCATTCCCCTGCTCCATAAATTTCTCCTCTCGCTGGACAGCGGGCTTACACCTCACTATTATCGTCATATGCTAAAATTCATTTTGTCATAGGTCAATAATGATCGACGGAAAAACCGCTAGCGAAATTTTTGACAGTATTCGTCAACATGTCGCTACAGGCACGCTGGCAGCGGGCGAAACGTTACCGCCAGTACGTGAACTGGCAACGGCATTAAACGTCAACCGCAATACTGTCGCAGCGGCTTATAAGCGCCTGGTCACCTCCGGGTTGGCACAAAGTCTGGGACGCAATGGCACGGTGATCAAAGAAATTTCTGCCCCCGTTGCGCTGGAAGGCGGTGATCCGGATACCCCGCTTATCGATCTTTCCGGCGGTAATCCTGCGCCCTCGCGTCTTCCCGATCTGAGTAGTTATTTCGCGAAGATAAATAAGAATCCGCGGTTGTATGGTGATGCTGCCGTGTCGCCAGGACTTAAAGCATGGGCCGCGCAGTGGATGCAGGATGTAATGCCTTGCAAGGGTGAAATTGATATCACCAGTGGCGCCATTGATGCCATTGAGCGGCTGCTGTGCGCCCATTTACTGCCTGGCGACAGCGTTGCCGTAGAAGATCCGTGCTTTTTGAGTAGCATAAACATGCTGCGCTATGCCGGTTTCTCCGCCAGTCCGGTCAGCGTTGACCGCGAAGGCATGCAGCCAGACATGCTGGAAACCGCGCTTCAGAAAGGCGCGCGGGCGGTGATTCTGACGCCGCGCGCGCACAACCCTACAGGATGCAGTCTGAGCGCATCCCGTGCGGCGCAATTGCAGGAAATCCTGGCTCGCTATCCGCAAACGCTGGTGATCGTCGACGACCACTTTGCGCTGTTGTCCGCTTGCCGCTGGTATCCGGTAATAGCTAAGGAAACCACGCACTGGGCGGTTGTCCGCTCGATGTCAAAAACGTTAGGCCCGGATTTACGCCTGGCCATTGTGGCCAGCGATCCGCTCACTTCCGGAAAACTGCGTTTACGGCTCAACTCCGGCAGTCAGTGGGTCAGCCATCTGCTCCAGGATTTAGCCTGCGCCTGCCTGAGTGACGAGACATATCAACACACGCTGGCGCAAACTCAGCAGTTTTACGCTGCCCAGCAACAAAAACTGGCAGCGGCTCTGCGCCAACATGGCATTGATCTGCCCGCCGGTGACGGGCTGAATCTATGGCTACCGCTGGAAAATAACAGCCAGGCGACCGCTTTTGCGTTGGCAAAATCTGGCTGGCTGGTACGTGAAGGCGAAGTGTTTGGCGTCAATACGCCTGCGCACGGCCTGCGCATTACGCTGTCAACCTTAACTGACAGCGACATTAACAAGCTGGCGGCTGATATTCATCTGGCGCTAAAGCGCTAACAGGAGAGAAAAAGTGCGAGTTCATTTTGTTATTCATGAGTCTTTCGAATCTGCTGGCGCGTACCTGCCGTGGGCCGAATCACGCGGCTATACCATCACCTGGTCACGCGTTTACGCCGGAGAAACGGTCCCCGCTAATGCCGATGGCTTCGATATGCTGGTGGTATTTGGCGGCCCGCAGTCACCCCGCACCACGCTGGCAGAGTGCCCATACTTTGACTCTCAGGCCGAGCAGCATCTGATTAACCAGGCGATTTCGGCACGAAAAATCGTGGTGGGCATCTGTTTGGGGTCGCAGTTAATCGGTGAAGCGCTGGGCGCGAAGGTGTGCCAAAGTCCGGAAAAAGAGATAGGTCACTACCCGATCGTCCTCACCGAGGCAGGCCAACAGCATCCGTTATTCAACCATTTCGGCTCACCGCTCACCGTCGGTCACTGGCACAATGACATGCCAGGGTTAACCGACCAGGCGACAATTCTTGCCGCAAGCGAGGGCTGCCCGCGACAAATCGTGCAATACGGTAATTTCATCTATGGTTTTCAGTGCCATATGGAGTTTAACGCCGAAGCGGTAGAAGGATTAATTCAGCACTCTGAGCAAGAACTTGCCGAAGCCAAAGGGAAACGCTTCATCCGCTCTGTGGAAGAGATGCGCGCCTGTGATTACCAGCAGATGAATGAGAAGCTGTGGCAATTCCTGGATAAGCTGGTGGAAAAACGTAACGATTAATCATCCCTGGCCGGATAAAACATTATCCGGCCATCGTGCCAGGCAGTTACCTGATGGCGCTGAGCTTATCAGGCCAACAAGTTAAATTCCCAGCCCCTGATTAAAGTGCTCTTCACCAAAAACGCCGGTCGAAAGGTAGCGATCGCCGCGATCGCAGATGATCGCTACCACCACTGCCCCCGGTGTCGCGCGCGCCACGCGTAACGCGCCTGCCACCGCGCCGCCAGAACTGACACCGCAAAAAATACCTTCACGCACGGCCAGTTCACGCATGGTGTTTTCCGCATCGTTCTGATGAATATCCAGCACCTCATCCACCAGCGAAGCGTTAAAAATACCCGGCATATATTCTACTGGCCAGCGGCGAATGCCTGGAATGCTGCTGCCCTCTTCCGGCTGCAGACCGACGATGGTGACCGGTTTTTCCTGCTCGCGCAGAAAACGCGACACGCCGGTAATCGTGCCAGTCGTTCCCATACTGGAAACGAAATGCGTGATACGGCCTGATGTCTGCTGCCAGATTTCGGGTCCGGTGGTGGTGTAGTGCGCGTATGGGTTATCAGGATTATTGAACTGATCGAGCAGTTTACCTTCTCCACGCTGCGCCATCTCAAGGGCTAAGTCGCGCGCCCCTTCCATCCCCTGCTCTTTGGTCACCAGAACCAGTTCAGCCCCATAAGCACGCATCGCCGCACGGCGTTCCTGACTCATGTTGTCTGGCATCAGCAGCTTCATGCGGTAACCCTTCAACGCGGCGATCATTGCCAGCGCAATTCCGGTATTACCGCTGGTCGCCTCAATCAGCACGTCGCCAGGCTTAATTTCTCCGCGTTTTTCCGCTTCGACGATCATCGACAACGCGGCACGGTCTTTCACCGAACCCGCGGGATTATTGCCTTCCAGCTTGACCCAAATTTCACTGCCGTTATCCGGCACCAGACGTTGTAATTTCACCAGAGGCGTATTGCCAATTGTTTGTTCTAATGTGTTCACGTTTTCAGCTCATAAAAAAGCCCGGTAAGCGTAGCGCCACCGGGCGATAACTATGCAAATTAACCTATCAGGCAGATTGCGCCAGGGCAAGTTCCTCTTCACGCGTTTCAATACGCTGGTCGCCGTTATACAGACGCGCATTTTGCAGTCCAACGAACAAACGTTCGCCGCGGCTCGGGGAATTATCGCCCTGCATGACCACCGTCAACGGTTCGTTATACCACCCCAGTGGTTGCACAACTAATTGGGTGTAGTGTCCTTTCGGGCTGGCTTCCAGCACCTGAACCGGCAATGGCGAATCCAGGCTGGTACGACGGCTGACATCCACTTCCCACGGGCGCAGGAACAGATCCACCGGTCCCTGATAGCCTGGCGTGTAGCCCAACGGCCAGCGATGTGCGCCCACGTGGAACTGTCCACCGCGAATCGTCCCCTGCAGGCGGTTAACCTCACCCATAAATTCCAGGACGAAACGAGTAGCCGGTTCGCGCCATACCTGATCCGGCGCATCGGCCTGTTCGATATGGCCCTGACTCATCACCACCACACGGTCTGCAACTTCCGTCGCTTCTTCCTGATCGTGGGTCACAAACACGCTGGTAAACTTCAGCTCTTCATGCAACTGGCGCAGCCAGCGACGCAGCTCTTTACGCACCTGAGCATCGAGCGCGCCAAACGGCTCGTCGAGCAGCAGGATCTGTGGCTCTACCGCCAGCGCACGCGCCAACGCCACACGCTGCTTTTGCCCGCCGGAAAGCTGTGCCGGGAAACGGTCCGCCAGATGAGCCAACTGAACCATTTCCAGCAGTTTGGTCACTTTTGCTTTGATGGCCGCCGCATTCGGGCGCTCACGCCGTGGCAGGACCGTCAGGCCAAAAGCGATGTTGTCGAAAACGGTCATATGACGAAACAGCGCATAGTGCTGGAACACGAACCCCACCTTACGGTCGCGGGCGTGCAATCGGCTGACGTCGGTACCGTGAAAACGGATATGCCCGCTGGACTGATGCTCCAGTCCGGCAATAATGCGCAGCAGCGTGGTTTTTCCCGAGCCGGATGGCCCCAGCAGCGCGACCATCTGACCTGAAGGAATATCCAGCGAGATATCGTTCAGCACCTGGGTGCGACCAAAAGACTTCTTAATATTGGCAATCTCAATGCTCATGGTTTTCCTCCTGCTGCGCGCGTTTCTCCTGGTTCTCCAGACGCCATTGCAACATGCTCTTCAAAAACAGGGTAATAATCGCCATCAGCGTTAATAGCGCCGCGGCGGTAAAGGAGCCGACCGTGTTGTAGTCCTGCTCCAGTAATTCAATCTGTAGCGGCAGCGACAAGGTTTCGCCCCGAATCGAGCCGGAAACCACCGACACCGCGCCAAACTCGCCAATCGCACGCGCGTTGGTCAACACCACGCCGTACAGCAATGCCCAACGAATATTTGGCAGCGTAACGCGTCGGAACATCTGCCAGCCGGACGCGCCCAGCAACACAGCCGCTTCATCTTCATTGCTGCCCTGGCTTAACATCACCGGCACCAGTTCGCGCACCACAAACGGACAGGTCACGAATACCGTCACCAGTACCATCCCCGGCCAGGCAAACATAATTTGCAGGTTGTGCTCATCCAGCCATCCACCAAGCGGACCGTTAGAGCCGTAAAACAGCAGATAGACCAGACCGGCGACCACCGGCGAAACGGCAAATGGAATGTCCAGTAGCGTCAGCAACAGCTGACGGCCGGGGAAGTTAAAGCGAGTCACCAGCCAGGCCAGCAACACACCAAACACCAGGTTCACCGGCACCGCAATCAGCGCAATCAGTACCGTCAGCCAGATGGCATGCAGCATGTCCGGGTCAGCCAGGTTATTTAATACCGGCATCAACCCCTTGCTGAACGCCTGCACGAAGATATAAATCATCGGCACCAGCAAAATAAAGGCGGAGACCAGCATGCCCGTGCCGATCAAAAACCATTTACCCCAGTTGATGCGGGGTGCGCCATAGCGTTTCAATTGGGTAATGTCTGCCATCAGTGACCTACCACGCGTCGACCAAAGCGACTTTGCAGGGTGTTAATTGAAAACAGCAGCAGCAACGACGCCCCGAGGATCACAGAAGCAATCGCGCTGGCGGCTGGGTAGTCAAACTCCTGCAAGCGAACAAAAATCATCAGCGAGGTCACTTCCGTTTTCCATGCGATGTTCCCGGCGATAAAGATAACCGCGCCAAACTCACCGAGGCTTCGGGTAAACGACAGCGCAACGCCCGCCACCAGCGCGGGAGACAACTCCGGCAGCACCACTTTACGAAAGCTCTGCCAGCGGGTGGCGCCGAGCGTTTCCGCCGCCTCTTCATATTCCGGGCCTAACTCCTCCAGCACCGGCTGTACGGTACGCACCACGAACGGAATGCTGGTAAACGCCATCGCCACTGCGATGCCGAGCCAGGTGTAGGTCACCTTAATATCCAGCTTCGCCAGCCACTCGCCGTAGAAACCGTTGACTGAAAACAGCGATGCCAGCGTCAGGCCTGCCACAGCCGTAGGCAGCGCAAACGGCAGATCCATTAACGCATCCAGCAGCGTACGGCCCGGAAAGCGATAGCGGGTTAAGATCCACGCCATCAGCAAACCAAACACGCCGTTAAAAATCGATGCCACAAACGCTGACAGCAGCGTCACTTTATAAGCTGCTACCACCTGCGGATTGGTAATTACATCCCAGTATTGCGCCCAGCTCATTTGCGCCAATTGCATCACCAGCGCGCTGAGCGGCAGCAGCAATATCAGGCAGACAAACAGTAAGCTGGTGCCCAGGCTTAAGGTAAAGCCGGGCAGCACGCGTCGGGAAGAAACAGCAAACATTTACTTACGCCCCGCCGCCAACAGTTTGTCCAGCTCACCGCCGCTGACAAAGTGCGTTTTCATTACCTCAGGCCACGAGCCAAACTTGTCTTCCACGCGGAACAACTCGGTCTGCGGGAATTTGTCTTTCAGCTTGTCCATCACCTGCGGGTTATTCACCCGGTAGTAGTAATCCGTGATGATGGTCTGCGCCTGCGGGCTGTACAGCCAGTTCAGGTACGCCTTTGCCGCTTTTTCAGTACCGTTGGCTTGCACATTTTTATCTACCCAGGCCACCGGGAACTCCGCCAGAATGTTGACCTTCGGCACCACGACTTCGAAGCCCTGGTCTTCATACTGTTTACGGATGTTATTCACTTCCGATTCAAACGTGATCAGCACATCACCCAGACCGCGTTCAACAAAGGTGGTCGTTGCACCGCGACCACCGGTATCAAACACTTCCACGTTCTTCAGAAACTGGGTCATAAACTGTTCGGTTTTGGCTTTATCGCCCCCATCCGCTTTATCTGCCGCGCCCCACGCTGCCAGATAGGTATAACGCGCGTTCCCGGAGGTTTTCGGATTCGGGAAAATCAGCTTCACGTCCGGGCGAACAAGGTCGTTCCATTCGTGGATATTTTTTGGGTTACCCTTACGCACCAAAAACGCCATGGTGGAATAGAATGGCGAACTGTTATTCGGTAGACGGCTTTGCCAGTCGGCGGGGATCAGTTTGCCCTTGTCATGCAGGATCTGTACGTCGGTCACCTGGTTATAGGTCACCACATCGGCTTTCAGTCCCTGCAGAATCGCCAGCGCCTGTTTTGATGACCCGGCATGAGATTGTTTAATCGTAAGTTTGTCACCGCCGTTATCCTTCGCCCATTGCTGTTCGAACGGCGGGTTAAGGGCGGCAAACAGTTCGCGGGAAACATCGTATGAACTGTTCAGCAGTTCCGTTGCCTGCGCCTGACCCACCAGCAACAGCATTGCTGCCAGCGTCAGGGTTCTTTTTTTCAGTAAGTTAACGGCCATTGCGCACCCTTATAAATTAAATGACTTTCTTATGGTCATCATATTTATAACCAGTGCTAAAGGAGTAACGGTTTTATATACCGTTTGATGATTTGAAAGTTGAAAAGAGAATAAGGGGGGCACCTCCCCAGGTTCACCAGGGAGGAGACCGGCATCAATCAGACGCCAACGCTAACGCTTTCAGGCAGGGTGCTGCCGCCATCAATCACATTTTGCGTGCCAGTTAAGTAACTGGACTCATCCGACGCCAGGAATGCCGCCAGTTCACCGACCTCAAGCGGGCAGGCCAAACGGCGCATCGGAATAGCTTTCGCCATTTCGACTAATACGGATTCCGGATCCTGCGGATTAGACTGACGAGCGATGTTTTCCGCCATCGGCGTACGAACGTAGCCCGGGCAAATGGCATTCACGCGAATGCCGGACTGCGCGTATTCGACCGCCAGGGATTTGGTCAAACCGATAATTGCGGCTTTCGACAACGCATAAGCCGTTTCGCCCGGATCGGCAACCATATCTCCAGTCACAGATGACATCATCACGATGCGCCCATCTTTGCGCGCAATCATCTCCGGCAGAACGGCTTTCGTCACGTTCCAGACGCCTTTAATGTTAATATCAATGTGGAAATCGCGATCTTCATCGCTCATATCAAGGAAGTTGCCGAGGCGACAGACGCCCGCATTGTTGACCAGAATATCGATTTTGCCTTCGATTTTCTTCGCGCGTTTTACCGCTTCCGCTACCGACGCAAAATCTCTGACGTCAGCATGAACGGCTGTGCAACGGTGTCCACGCCCAGCCAGTTCATCCGCCAGTTTTTCAATCTCATCGGAGATATCCAGCAGGATTAAGTTCGCGCCATGGCGGGCAAACGTTCTGGCAATCCCTTCGCCAATACCCTGAGATGCGCCCGTAATCAATGCTGTTTTGCCCGTGAGTTTTCCCATTTCAATATTCTCCTTTTGAATATGAAGCATTCACTTCATTCACGCAGAAGATACAGCAATAACAAATTAGTGCTGAGGAATAGCTCACTAAATCAGGTTAATCTCAGGTAAAAAAATCCCCGACGATGCGGGGACCCAACAGCAAACATGTTCTGACTACGTTATCAGAAGATTTACAGCCGTTTTTCCAGCAAATGTGCTCTCATCAACTCCGACGCCATCTGCGCATCCCCTTTCTTAATATGAAGCAGTATTTCCCTCTGCTTTGTCGCCGTATCAAGAAAATACTGACGATCGTTCGCAGGTAACGACTCCCTTGTTTTCTCAAAATAAGTAATCAGGACATCTGAGAAAACCTGCAGCACTCGATTGCCACTCGCCTGTAGCAAGAGCAAATGAAAATCTCTATCGTGACGATCGGCCACCAGGGGGTTATCCGCATTTTCTTCAATAAGCCTTAGCTCATTTTCAAGTTTGGAGAGCATTGCCGGGAAGATTCTACGCGTTGCCAGAGGGATAATCGCACACTCAATCAGGATCCTTGCCTCTGTAAATTCCGTGATATCAAACCCGGACAAATCAAACTGCATTAACAACTGGTGATTTATATTGTGCTGTTCCAAATTTTTCAAGACGCTACCACGACGGGGAGAACGTTCAAGCATTCCCATCTGTACCAGCGTACTGAGCGCCTGACGAACTTTATATCTTGATGTATTAAAACGAACAGCAAGTTCAGTTTCAGTTTCAATGCGCCCATCAGCATTGCGGTTAGCATCATCAAGCAGATAATTTTTAATGCTTTCAAACAGTTCGTTTTTGTTATCCATAAACACTCTCTGATTAAAGTGCTGTAAAAATCATGAGTATAAATAATCTAATAAGTTAGATTGCTTAATATACTGTTATGGTAAGATTATAGCCCCTATTATTCAAATTATATCAGGTCATTTGTTAATAAAAAGGAATTAATTATGGTGTTATTCGTAACTCAGTTTGCGATAGTACTGATATGTATCGGTATAGGCGGGCGTTTTGGCGGGATTGGCCTCGGGGCTGCTGGCGGGTTGGGACTCGCTATCCTGACTTTTGGTTTTGGGCTCCCCCCCGACTCACCTCCTATTACTGTTATTTCTATTATCCTTGCGGTTATCACATGCATCACAATCCTCCAGGCGGCTGGTGGGCTTGATTTATTCGTTACGATGGCAGAACGGATCCTCAGAAAGTGGCCAGGCGCTATCACTTTTCTCGGCCCAGCCGTCGCTTACCTTTTTACTGCTATCTGCGGAACAGGGTATGTTGCCTTTTCCGTTTATCCAGTAATTGCTGAAATTGCAGCAGATGCCAGGGTACGGCCAGAAAGGGCCATGTCTATGTCAGTAATCGCTGCCAATTTTGGGCTCATTGCCAGCCCAGTCAGTGCGGTCGTTACAGGGACAATTGCTGTCCTTGCTGGATTACATGTCTCTGCTTTAGATATCTTGTTGGTCACCGTTCCCGGAACGTTCCTGGGCTGTATTGTCGGCTGCCTGTTCGTCTTTAAGAGAGGTCATGAGCTTAAAAACGATCCGGAATTCCAACGCAGGGTTGCTGAAGGTGAGTTTGAATCAGTAAAAGCTGAAGAGCGAACCGCCAATATAGTGACAAAAGAAGCGAAGAGAGGATTGCTGATTTTCCTTACCGGTATCATTCTGGTGGTGCTTATGGGTTCAATTCCTGAGTTACGTCCACAGTGGAATAACGGTAGCGGAATGGAACGTATGAGTATCCCAACCACACTGCAAATAGTTATGCTGACAACAGCATGTATTATTATGATGGTGTGCCGAATTTCTCCATCAAAACTAGATTCAGGTTCAGTTTTTAAAGCAGGTCTTGTAGGTGTCGTCGCCATATTTGGTCTGTCATGGATGATGAACTCCTTCTTTGAGGCATGGCACGAATTATTTAACACTGCCTTCCACGGTTTTCAGAATCCCGTATTGTTTGGCATTATTGTTTTTGGCCTTTCTGCCGTAATTTATAGCCCAGCTGCAACTGCTGTAGCGCTACTCCCCGCTGGCGTGTTAATGGGATATCCGGCAGAAACTCTGGTCGCCCTGCTCCCGCTTACTTGTGGATCGTTCATTATTCCTGGAGGGGCACAGATCGGCTGTGTGGCGTTTGATCGAACCGGGACAACTCGAATTGGCAAGTATGTGGTTAATCACAGCTACATGCTACCAGGCCTTGTTACCGTTGTAGCATCAACCCTTTTTTGCTTCCTTTTTTCCAGAATGCTGATGTAGAGCGAGAGAGCTCGTTAATTGTGGTAATACCTTTTCTTCATGGCATCCCCCCTGAACGAGCTCAGAGAGGATGCCCATTACTCATTTTTGAATATCGCCACTGCAGTTTTCCACAGAACGTACTTTACAGAACAACCTGAGCAATTAGATAAGCAAAAATTACCTGAGAGATGACCATGACAAAGCCCGGACGAATATAGCTATGGTTGACAACAAAGCGTCCAATCTTTGTGGTACCTGTTCGGTCAAATGCAACACAACCGATTTGATTTGCTCCCGGTATAATGAAGTCACCACAGGTACAGGCAAAAATAGCAATAAGAAACGGGGCTGGTATACCCAAGGTAACACCAAGTGGCATGATGGCAGCTACCGTCGCCGCAGGACTCATAATGACCAGAGAGAACAAGAATACAACCACACCAAATAGCATTGGAGCGCCATTTACAATGCCACCAAAGACCTTAATCAATTCTGGCTGATAGGCATCAAAAAACGTCGCAGTCATCCATGAAACGCCAAGGATTGCCACCACCCCCATTAAACCAGCACGGAAGACTGAGCCGCTATTCAAGCTACTGCTTGGTACTTTACTGACGATCATAATAAACAAAGCTGCTGTCAACATAATCATCTGAATAACCATTGGGGTTGACAGTCTTTTTCCATCCCAGGAAGGAAGTAACCCTGTAAAAGAACCTAAAATAAGCACCAGTACTACGCCAATCGCAAAGATCACAACGCCTTTTTTAGCGCCGGCCGTAGCAACATATTCTTTTTTCTGCTCAGTATGCATGAACTCATATTCGCCAGCGGCTACTCTCCTCTGAAATTCCGGATCGTCCTCCAGCTCTTTTCCGCGTTTATAAACCGAAAAGCTGGTAACAATGGCAGCCAAAAAGAATGAAGGGAGAGCAATTGTCAGTATTTGCCCAAGAGTAATCCCAGCATATTCATGCAGGATTGCCAGCATCCCCGCGGTTGCCGCACTCATCGGACTGGCTGCAACCGCGACACTGGCCGCAATAACCGTTGCGGACAACGCTCGCTCCGGACGGACCTTTGCTTCAGCAGCAACCTCAGCGACAACCGGATACAAAGAGAAAGCAACGTAAGTAGTGCCACAGAATAGTGTAAATATGGAAGTTAATATTGGGGCAACAAAAGTAATAGCCTGTGGTTTTTTACGCAGTAATTTTTCAGCCACACGCACAAGATAATCAAGTCCTCCAGCGGCCTGTAATACGCTGACAGCGCCAATCACGCAAATAATAATTAACATTGCAGTAATAGATGGTGTGGAGGGTTTAAGTCCAAAGCCCAGAACTAATATTGCAACGCCAAGTCCTCCACCAGCACCAAGCCCCATTCCGCCATAACGCCCGCCTATACCAATACAGGCGAGTACAATTAGTAATTGTATAAAAAATAAAGCATCCATTTTTCACCTCTAAGCATCTCCCGGATATTGCATCCGGGAGATATTAATTATTATGCTCAGGATTAGTTTAAATATGATTTAGCAACTTCGATCTGTTTTTTAACAGCGTCAGTGCCAGTTCCACCATAAGACATTCTTGATTTAATACATGCTTCGAGAGATATACTCTCATAAATATCATTATCAATCTTATCATCAAATGAATGGAATTCATCCAGGGTAAGTTCTTCCAACATTTTTCTATGTTTTATACAGTAATTAACAGCACTGCCAACAATATGGTGAGCTTCCCTGAAAGGGATTCCTTTTCGAACCAGGTAGTCAGCCATATCGGTCGCGTTTGAAAAACCTCTCGCTGCTGCGCTGCGAGTATTCTCTGAGAGAATAACCATTTTTTCGAGCATCGGCGCCATAATTTTCAAACTGGTCTGTAAGGTATCCATAGAGTCATAGACCTGTTCTTTATCCTCACTCATATCAGTATTGTAGGCGAGAGGAATACCTTTCATGATGGTCAGCATCGCCATTAGATTTCCGTACATACGCCCACCTTTACCACGCATTTTTTCGGCCACATCGGGATTTTTCTTCTGTGGCATAATGCTGGAGCCGGTACAGAAATCATCTGAAAGCTCAATAAATTTAAAATCCTGACTTGAGAATAAAACCAGCTCTTCAGACAAACGGGTAAGATGCATAAAACACATAGCCGCTGCAGCAGTGAATTCAACCATATGGTCGCGATCGCTGACAGAATCAATACTATTCTCAGTCGGCTTGTCAAAACCAAGCTCTTGAGCCGTGAAATCACGATCAATGGGGAAAGTTGTACCAGCAAGGGCCGCTGAACCTAAAGGGCATTCCCCCATGCGTTGATAAAGGTCTTCAAAACGGGTCCAGTCACGGCGTAACATCCAGTAATATGCCATTATCCAGTGCGACAGAAGAATGGGCTGCCCGGTCTGCAAATGAGTATAACCGGGCATAATCGCATTAATGTTATTTTCAGCTTTGCTGATAATAACTTTTTGCAGATTAACGATATCCTGCTGAATTTCCCGAATAGTTGATCTCATATGCATTTTAGAATCAACAGTCGTTTGGTCATTACGACTTCGGCCTGTATGTAACTTCCCGCCAACAGGACCAATTATTTCTGTCATACGTCTCTCAATCGCCATATGAATATCTTCATCAACGGTATCAAAAACGAACTGCCCTTCCTTAATCTCTTTATCTACTTGCCTTAAGCCAGCAATAATCTTATTCGCTTCATCCTGCGTGATAATTCCCTGACGGCCCAACATAGTGGCATGAGCAATACTCCCCTGAATATCGAAAGGGCAGAGACGTTGTTCCAACATAATTGTCGCGTTATAGGATTCAACCAGTTTATTTGTAGGCATATCAAAGCGCCCACCCCATAATTTTGTAGACATAAAACCTCCAGGGAGTTTTTGTTGCAAAATAGTTAAATAAAAATTCCGTTATTTTTCGGTCATTTTCAGATTACAAGACTGTCATTTTAATTGTCAACAAATGAAGCCATTAAATCAATTTATATAGGAATTAATTACACTTATTAGCGTATTTATTTTTGTGAATCACGCGAAAAAATCAGATCTTTATCACATTTAAATCATTTTTTATTTCAGATATATTCAGAATTTTTAAAGTAATAAATTGTTATTAATAGCTTATTGATTCTAAATAGTGGCATTTAATACTGTTGTTATACGAATAAACTGGCAGGTTAATAGCACTGAACTTGGGGAGAGATTTTCCAGGGAGAGCATCAATGCGGGTGCATTATCGACATGGCAGACGTTGTGTGGCTTGGGGAATAGCTATTTTTTACCAGATGGCGCTGACGCCGCCATCTGGCACAAAAATTACAGGCTCAATAAACGATCCAGCGATGGGGCAAAGTAATAGCCGCCGGTCACTGGTTTGGTGAAACGCAGCATCGCGTCGCGCTTACCGTCTGTGTCGCCAAACATGCTCAACAGCTGTTGTTCAATGTTGTGCAGGCGGGCGCAATAGGCGCAGAAGTAAAGACCGTGCGTGCCGCTGGCGGTGCCGTATGGCAGGCTCTGGCGCACAATTTTCAGTCCTTTACCGTCTTCCTTCAGATCGACACGGCTCAGGTGAGAGGTGACCGGACGTTCATCACCGTCGATCTCTTCGTTGGCTTCTTTAGTACGACCAATCATCATTTCCTGGTCATGGATACTCATGCGATTAAGCTGCTTCAGGTTATGTTCCCAACGCTGCACAAACACATAGCTGCCGCCAGCATCCACGCCATCTTTGATAACGGCAACTTCACGGCGCGTTTCTTCGCCTGCCGGGTTTTCCGTACCGTCAACAAAGCCGCTGAGATCGCGTTCTTCAACCCAACGGAAACCGTGGATCTCTTCTTTGACTTCAATACAGTCGCCAAATGCTTCCATTGCCGCCTGCGCGACGGAGAAATTCACATCATGACGCAAAGAGAGAATATGGATCAGCACATCATACTGGGTGGCTGGCGCCAGGCCTTTACCGTAAGGGATAAAGTCTTTTAACTCTTCTGCGCCAACGCCGCCGCTCAGCGTACGCCAGGTATTGTTGCCGAAAGCGACAACCGCGCCCAGATGCGCGTCCGGGAACTTAGCTTCGAAGGTCGCCAGCTTATCGGCGAAGATTTTGCTGGCCGCTCGCAGGGCCTCAACGTCGCCTTTAACATTGGCTTCAATCCAAATCGCCGCACGGCAATGTTCTGGCAAAATGCCACTCTGAACCTGAGACATTGTTCCTCCTGAAAAAAAGATGCCACGACATCGTGGCATTGTTGGGCGCTATTCTACCTGTTTTTTTAACAAGCTGATTTGTTCAGACGCAAATTAACGCCGCCAGATAATTTTGCTTACTTTCCATGCTTTCAACGTGTCGTCAGACGGCATTAAGCCTTCAGGCCCGCTCCACTCACCGGAAAAGACATAGCTAATATGTTGACTTCCTTCAGCTTTACACTCTACGCCCGCGCTGTCATCTCCGGTTGCTTTCTGACAATTACCGAAAGCTTTAGTGTAAAGGTCACTAAACGGTGTACCCATTTCAACACCCGCGGAGGACGAGATAGCGCTGTCCAATACATCAATTCTGCTGATGGTTCCCTGGCTGCCATTGATGACCATCGCCAGCTTGTCATCTTTCATCGCTTCATAGAAGCGCACCACATTACCGTTATCGGTCTTCATCCCGCTACGCAGGCGGTAATCACCGTCCAGCGCATCAGCAATGGCTTTTTCATCCAACGGCGTCGCGCCCGTTAACGCGCCGACGCCCTGCTCAGTGACCTGCGTTGAAGAACCAAACCAGTTCCACGGATTGGCGGCAGACCAGTTTACCGACGACAACGTTGAACACCCGGTCAGTAGCAGCGGCATCGCGCATAAAGTCAAACGCAGTGATTTCATTTCACTTCCTTCCTTATTTATCAACGTTGCTTGGAGTCCGGTTTCAAAGAAAAGTGCCGTCATTCTTTCTCAAAGGAAAAACAGGCGCGCAGGCGTTGATTGGTTAATAGCCAGATCAGCGCGACAATATCCGCTACCAGCAGCGCCAGCCCGACGCCGTTGACCGGATCGCCTGCCAGCCACATCGTCGGCTGCCAGCACAACAGCACCAACTGAGCGAGGATCAGTAATCCGCGCAGCCAGCGCCATATCACCGGAAACGCAAAGCGTCGCCCGCTGAGTAAAAACGCCAGCACCGCGGGAACGCCGGGAAGCAATCCCAACCAGAATGCGTCATGATCGGGATAAAACAGATTCAGCAACGTGTTGCCTTGTTCACGTGAAGAACCGGCAATCACGAACAGAACCCAGGTGCGCGCCTGCAACAGCAGTACGCACCAGAACAGAAAAGGCAGGCGCAGACGCCCATGACCGTCATAGTCGGCCGGATGAAACTCAGTACTCTTCATCTTCGATCAAGCGCTTACCCAGATTGAGTACATCCGCATGCTCATAACCCAGACGCTCATACATGCCCTGTACAACGTCGTTATCGTCACGCACCATGATTTGAATCTTCGGACAACCGCGGGCAATGAGCTTTTTCTCCAGCCGGTTCAGTAGCGCATTGGCGATGCCGCGGCCGCGAAACTCAGGATGCACGCCCAGGTAATAGGCCGAGCCGCGATGTCCGTCGTATCCGCCCATCACCGTACCGACCACCTCGCCGTTCACTTCAGCAACCAGGAACAAACTGACGTCATGATTTACTTTACGTTCGATGTCCATTTCAGGGTCGTTCCATGGACGCAGCAAATCACAGCGCTCCCAGAGGGTGATCACCTCTTCGAAATCTTCCTGGCGAAAAACGCGTATTTCCATGGTATTGGTTACCTTTTCAGGACGTTAAAAAGCGATTATGGCGCGAACGGCTGATTTAGCCAATATCTGACGCGAAGCGGCGGAAAAAATGGCATAATACGGAATTGTCACGTATTGAAATGAAAAGTAAAACAATTCTTATCCCGATCCGTCGCAACGGACAACGCGATACGATATAACGTTTAGAACCTTTTTTTTACAACTCAGGCCGTATGAGCACTTTTAAACCACTAAAAACACTCACATCGCGCCGCCAGGTGTTGAAAGCCGGGCTGGCCGCCCTGACGCTGTCAGGCATGTCGCAAGCCATCGCTAAAGAAGAAGCGCTTAAGACCAGCAATGGCCACAGCAAACCGAAAGCGAAAAAATCCGGCGCTAAGCGCGTTGTTGTTCTTGATCCGGGTCACGGAGGAATTGATACCGGCGCAATTGGTCGCAATGGCTCGAAGGAAAAGCATGTGGTACTGGCAATTGCCAAAAACGTGCGCTCGATTCTACGCAACCAGGGGATTGATGCACGCCTGACCCGCTCCGGCGATACGTTTATTCCGCTTTACGATCGCGTCGAGATCGCCCATAAACATGGCGCCGATCTGTTCATGTCGATCCACGCCGACGGATTTACCAACCCAAGCGCGGCAGGTGCTTCAGTCTTTGCGTTATCCAATCGCGGTGCCAGTAGCGCCATGGCGAAGTATCTGTCCGATCGTGAAAACCGGGCCGATGAAGTGGCCGGAAAGAAGGCCACCGACAAAGACCATTTGCTGCAGCAGGTGCTGTTCGATCTGGTGCAAACTGACACCATTAAAAACAGCCTGACGTTAGGTTCGCATATTCTTAAGAAGATCAAGCCGGTACACCGTCTGCACAGTCGCAGCACCGAACAGGCCGCCTTCGTGGTGTTAAAATCACCATCAATTCCGTCGGTACTGGTCGAAACCTCGTTCATTACCAACCCGGAAGAAGAACGTCTGCTGGGTACGGCGGCATTTCGCCAGAAAATCGCCACCGCTATCGCTAATGGCATCATCAGCTATTTCCACTGGTTTGATAACCAGAAAGCACACTCGAAGAAACGTTAACCATGAAGCCCGATGCACAGCGCGTAAAACAGTTCCTGCTCAGCCTGCAGGATAATATTTGCCAGCAGTTGTCCGCCGTAGATGGCGCTGAGTTTGTTGAAGATAACTGGCAGCGCGAAGCGGGCGGCGGCGGTCGCAGTCGGGTGCTACGTAACGGCGGTATTTTCGAGCAAGCAGGCGTTAACTTCTCCCATGTCCACGGCGAGGCAATGCCGGCCTCGGCTACCGCGCATCGCCCGGAGCTTGCCGGGCGCAGCTTTGAAGCCATGGGCGTCTCACTGGTGGTGCATCCGCAGAATCCCTACATTCCGACCAGTCATGCCAACGTACGGTTTTTTATCGCGGAAAAGCCGGGCGCTGATCCGGTCTGGTGGTTTGGCGGCGGCTTTGACTTAACGCCCTACTACGGCTTTGATGAGGATGCGGTTCACTGGCACCGCACGGCGCGGGATCTGTGCCAACCGTTCGGTGATGACGTTTATCCCCGTTACAAGAAGTGGTGCGATGACTACTTCTTCCTCAAGCATCGTAACGAACAGCGCGGCATCGGCGGGTTGTTTTTTGACGATTTGAATACGCCGGATTTCGACCACTGTTTCACCTTTATGCAGGCGGTAGGACAAGGTTACACCGAGGCGTATCTACCGATCGTCGAACGCCGCAAAGCGATGAGCTGGAGCGAGCGCGAGCGCGATTTCCAGCTCTATCGTCGCGGGCGCTATGTGGAATTTAATCTGGTGTGGGATCGCGGCACGTTATTTGGTTTACAGACCGGCGGGCGTACGGAATCGATTCTGATGTCGATGCCGCCGCTGGTGCGCTGGGAGTATGACTGGCAGCCGGAAACGAACAGCCCGGAAGCCGCCCTTAGCGAGTTTATACAGGTCCGCGACTGGGTGTAATTGCCTGATGGCCCTACGCTTTTCAGGCTTACAACTACAACGGCACAGCCCCGTAGGCCGGATAAGACGCAAAGCGTCGCATCCGGCACAATAGTGTCATCACGCCCACTGGCGCATACGCTGATGTAGCGTTAACGACGGTTTCTCCGCAAACAATTGCTGGTAGTCGGTGGCAAACTGCCCCAAATGCCAGAATCCCCACTGCATGGCGGCATCTTTTACCGTCGCGCTTTGCGACCATGGGCTTATCAGCTCGCGACGCACGGCGTTCAAACGAATACGTTTTAACCATGCGTTCGGACCAATTCCGAGTATCGTATGAAAAGCGTTTTGCAGCGTCCGACGGCTGACGTGAAGTTGATTACACAAGTCGAGTACCGTCAGCGGCTCTGACATATTTTCCAGCACATACTCGCGCGCACGCGACAGCAGGCGACGATAGCTCTGATGGCTGATGCTCTCGGCCGTGATTATCGGCTGCGCTTCTTCCAGCATTGTGCCCATCGCCAGCAACAGGTTATCGCCCAGCACTTTGCGCACCGCAGGTTGATGGAGGTTTTCCGGATTCTCGCTAAATGTCGCCAGCGCCTGCTGCACAAAGCCCCATAGCGCAGCTTTATGTTGCTCTTTTACCTCCAGCGCCGACTGGTTACGCAGCATATGCAGCACCCTTTCCGGGTTGTGGAGGAAGTTGGCCTGGCGGGCAATCGCCTCTTGCGAAATAACGACACCCAGAATGGTGTAATCATCCGGTGTACTCAGTTCAAATTCCGTCCCGCCAGGTCGGGTGGCAATTTCAGCGTTACCGAGACACTGGGTGCCAATAAATCCCTGTTCGCCGCGCGTGGCCGGAATACCAAACCAGAAGGAGTTCGGCCAGACAAGACACGACTGACGTAGTGCCAGTCCGGTGTATTCACGGAACACCTGAATATCGTCGAGCAGGATTTCCGTGAACTCGCCATGAAATTTTCCCGGATGCAGCTGGTCGTAGATCTGCTGCCATGCGGTAATCGTCAGCGCATGCTCATACACATCCGTTGTTCGCCGTTGGTGAACGTTGTCCACCTCCACTTTCGGCGTAAGTTTAACGTCTTCGGGTAATGCTTCATGATAAAGATGGTGCAGGTTTGCAGTACGTTTCTTTTTCATGATCTTTTAAGCCGGAAGCTTCAACGAAGCCCCCGGCCCTCCGACAGGTTAGTTTTTTAAGCGATAGCGACTACTGCGTTTACGCAACGCTCCGCCAGAAAAGAGCTGTTCCAGCGCCTTTCTGGCTTCATCAAGTGACCAGCCAAAATGGGCAGCCACTTCCCCTGCCGTCATTCCTTGACGGACCGATGCCAACAGCGTCAGAAGTTGCTCAGAGGATTCAGGCGTCAACGGGGCGTCCTGCGTCTTCTCTGCTTTTACGTCTGCTTTCACTTCTGGCTTCTGTTCTGGTTTCTTCGGCTGGCGCTTAAAACCGCCGATCAGCCACTGGGTGTCATCGTCCGGCCGGCCTATTTCCTTACGGCTGATAACACGGCCCGTACGCGCTGCGGCGGCGCTGCCGGCATCAAGCGCTGCGCGGCACGCCGCCAGATCGCCTTCCACCACCAGCGTCAACCGGCCAGGATCGAGCACTTCGTGGCTAAGCAGACGCACATTCGCGGCTTTCAGCATGGCATCTGCCGCATCCACGGCAGCCACCATGCCATCCACTTCCAGTAATCCCAGTGCATTGATCATCACAACCTCTCTTACGCGCGCTGGACTGGATTACGGGCAATATCCAGAACGGCATCGGCAAAGGCGTTACATGCAGCTTTACAAGCGGCCTGGCTCCCGGTCAAAAACGCGGCCGAGTAGTTAGTTTCTGACGGCGGTGGGACGTAGGTCACCAGTTGTACATCGGCAGATTTCAGCGCAGCATCAATGCCAAATGTCGCTTCCAGCGGCGGCGCCACCAGATACGCCATCGGATCGCCAAGTCGGCATCCTGCGGTAGCCGAAAGATACGACCCGGTACGCGAAACCACGTGCGCCAGGAAAGCGGTATCTTCTGCGTCATTCGCCCACTGGAACGCCGCGCCGCTTTCAATATTGGCCACCATCGCATCCAGACCTGCGCGAACTTCGGCCGGGTTTGGCCCTCCGAGCATAATCAGTACTTCGCCCGAGGTTGGAGAGGGACTGTGCGCCGCGCCGGCATACAGCGAGCGGCCATAAACCACTTCGACCATTGCCTGTTTTGTCGCTTCGTCTGCAGCAATATACGCCACGTCATCAGAATCTGCTGTGATGAGTCCGAGGCTACGTATATGTGGCGGTAATTTAAGTTCACGGGCAAAACCGTCATTTATCGAGGCAATCACGCGCATTGCGGTGACTGAAGGTCTAATCAAATCTAATGCTGGCATGATGCCTCCTTAACGGGTCATATTGATGCCGGATGCTTTTTGCTCCAGCATGCGCTTGGCCAAATCCACAATCACCGCCGCCGCTTCAACCGGTGGCGTACCGCCCTGGTGAATGTTCGAGATACAGGTACGGTCAGCTTCAACGGTCGTCGCCACACGCGGCGAATAGACGGCGTAGCAGGAAAGGCTTTCAGACTGGCCAAGGCCCGGACGTTCCCCAACCAGCAGGATCACCGCCTTCGCGCCCAGCAGTTCGCCGATCTGATCTTCGATTTTCACGCGACCATAGCGAACAAAGAATGGCGTCCCCACCTTCAATCCGGCCTGTTTTAAGCCCGACAACAGCGGCGGCAGGATCTCTTCGTAGTTGGCGGTGATAGCATCAGTCGACAGGCCATCAGAGATAATTACCTGTACATCCGGATTCATTACACACTGTGATTTCAGCGCTTCAATGGCTTCCGCACTCAGACGACGCCCCAGATCCGGACGCGTCAGATACAGATTTTTGTCACTGATTTCCGAGCGCACTTCCAGCAGCCCCTGAGCTTTTACCCACTCTTCCGGCACTTCTTTTAAGACCGTATCTTTCGAACGCGAATGGTCGGCAAGGAAACGCAACAACGCCTGAGTACGCGGGCGAGGACCGGCACGGCCGGTACATACGCGCGCTGCGGTGCTACGACGCAGTTCGGTCAACACATCTGCACGATGCGGATCCTCAACGCCAATCCACGCTTTGGCTTCGGCGGAGCCTAAATCCATCGCACAGCTTTCACCAGTCGGCGCGGCGCACTGCGTGGTGCTGCATTTTGCTTGTGCTGACGGCGTCTGAGCCTGAGCCTGCGGCTGCGACTCCCCCATTGATGCCATCACGCTACGTACAATTTCTTCAATCTGCTTTTGATCCATCATGTGTCATCCCCGCGTCATCAAAAGAACAGTGACGGATCGCCCGCCCGTTTGGTCAGGCGACCGTTTGCCATAATGCCCATGGTTTCCAGCCAGCGTTCAAACTCCGGCGACGGCCGTAAATTCAGCAACTGACGGACGGTGGCGGTATCGTGAAACGCGGTGGTCTGATAGTTGAGCATGATGTCGTCACCGAGCGGCATGCCCATGATGTAGTTGCAGCCAGCGGTGGCGAGCAAAATCATCAGGTTTTCGTTGAGGTTCTGGTCAGCATCAGCATGGTTGGTGTAGCAGCAGTCACAGCCCATTGAGATACCGCTCAGCTTGCCCATAAAGTGATCTTCCAGACCCGCGCGAATAATCTGACGGTCGTTGTACAGATACTCCGGCCCGATAAAGCCCACCACGGTGTTCACCAGGAACGGATCGTAGTGGCGCGCCAGCCCGTAGTTACGTGCTTCCATCGTCACCTGATCGGCACCAAAGTTAGCGCCAGCAGAGAGCGCAGACCCTTGCCCGGTTTCGAAGTACAGGCAGTTTTCCCCGGCGATGCGGTTAAACTCAGCCCCCACTGCACGTGCTTCATCCAGCATAGCCAGCTCAACGCCGAACTCTTTTAAGCCTTTCTCGCTGCCGCAGATACTCTGGAAAATCAGCCCGCCCGGCGCGCCGCGGCGAATCGCTTCGATCTGGGTGGTAACGTGCGCCAGTACGCAGCCCTGGGTCGGAATGTTGAATTTGTCGATGACGCCGTACACGGTATCCAGTACGCGGCTTAAGTTTTCCACGTCATCCGTTACCGGGTTAACGCCGATCACCGCATCCCCCGCGCCGAATGACAGCCCTTCGTAGATTTGCGCGGCAATACTCTGCACGTCATCACGGGTATCGTTCGGCTGCAAACGGCAGCTAAAGGTGCCCGGCAAACCAATGGTAGTGTTGGCCTTTTTGATCACCGGCATTTTCTTACCGCCGTAGATCAGATCCGCGTTGGAGCAAATTTTTGCCACGCCTGCGACCACTTCTGACGTTAACCCTTTGCGCATAAACGCAATGTCATCCACGGAGGTTTCATCGCTCAGCACGTACTCGCGCAGTTCGCTGATGCTCCAGTTTTTGATGCGGTTATAGGCCGTTTCGTTGACGTCATCCTGAATCAGACGCGTCACGCAGTCTTCTTCATAGGAAATCACCGGGTTATTGCGGATATCCGCCACCGTCATTTCCGACAGCACCTGCTTGGCCGCCACGCGCTCCTGTGAACTGGTTGCAGCTACCCCTGCCAGCACATCCCCCGAACGCAGTTCGTTGGCTTTTGCCAGCACCTCTTTAACATCCTTAAACTGATAAACATTGCCGAACAATGTGGTCTTTAGTTTCATAAGTCGTTCCCTCAGGAAGGAAATGCGAGTGATTTCACCGTCACCGGCACAACCGATCCGCCAAAAAGAGGCGTACCAATGTCGATATAGTCCCCCGCCCGGACAACCACCTCATCGATGACCGCCAGCGGGTGTTGCTGTAACTGTGGGCGTAACAGCATGCCCAGGGCTTTACCAAAATCCTGCTCGGCTACCACCAGCAGGGGATGCGGATTCGGATAGCGCGCGACAAAAGCCAGCAGCGCATCAATAACCGTTAACAGCGCGGCGTAGCGCACCGGCAGCGAACTGGGCAGCGCCAGCACGTAGGCGTCCGTTTGCGGGTCCAGATCGAGTTGCATCAGCGCTTGCTGCCAGGCGGCTACCAAATCAGCCTCATCAACCGGAATCGCCACCGGCAGATTGCGCAGCGGAAGCGCCACACCTTCCAGCCAGATAGTGCTGCCCGAAAGCGACAGCGTATGCGCCCCGGCGCCAATCACCGTGGCACGCACGGTTTGCGCCGGAAACTGCACGTTCATCTCACGCAGGCGCGGATGTTCATGCAGCGCCGTGGCGAGCAGCGGCCCGATGTCGGAAAAACAGAACGGATCGGCAGGTTGGTTGCGGTAGCACTCGCCCACCCCGCCGGACAACGTAATCACTTCCGGTTTCACGCCCGCAGGCAGCAGACCGGTTTGCATCAGTGCCTGCGCCAGCGGTGAAAGCGTACCGTCAATCACTTCCACAATCAGCGCCGCCATCCGTCGCGCCACCTGAACCAGTTGCGTGGCGTTAAGCGAACGAGCGTCGGTACCTGGGCCAAATACGTCATCAACAATCATTTGCCCCGGCTGATGCGCATGCACCACTCGCCCCTGGCCATCAGTTTCCAGCAATCGTCCGCCGACGTTCAGGCAAGCCGAACCGCTGACCTTTCCGGCATCAAACAAGACGTAGTTCGACGTACCGCCACCGATGTCGATATTCAGTACGCGGCACAACTTCTGCTCTGACAGGGTTTGAGCCCCCGCGCCGTGACCGGCAATCACCGATTCCAGATGCGGACCGGCGCTGGCAACCACGAAGTCCCCCAGCGACTGGGAGAGCGCCATCACCGCCGGTCGCGCATTGCGGGTTTTGGCACTTTCTCCAGTAATGATGATCGCACCGGAATCGACGGCCTCAGGCTTGATACCCGCTGCCTGATACTGGGCGAGGATCAGCGCCTTAAGTTCGGCCTCTTTCAACCCGCCCTGCTTATCAACGGGGGTAAAGAAAACCGGGCTTTGCCAGCTAATTTCGCGTTTGATGAATTCGTAGCGCGGCACCTGCGACACTGCCGCACGGTTAACCAGCTCAAGGCGCGAGAAGATCACCTGAGTGGTGGTGGTGCCGATATCGATACCGACGCTCAGTAGCTGGCGAGTATTCACGATTGCGCCTCCGGGTTGGTTTCTACTTCTGCTGGCACATCTTCATCTTTCGGTACCAACAGCATAGCCACACCAATCGCCGTCACGCCGCCAATCAACTTGCCGACAATCATCGGGAAAATCATCGCGTTCATGTTGGCAGCGGCGAAGCCTAAGTGGTCACCCAATGCAAAGGCCGCGGAGACCGCAAAGGCGCAGTTGATCACTTTGCCGCGGGTATCCATATTCTTCATCATGCCGAACATTGGGATGTTGTTCGCCAGCGTCGCGACCATGCCTGCAGCCGCAATATTATTGATTTTTAACAGATTACCGACGCTCATCAGCGGTTTTTCAAACCAGCGGGTCAGCAGCAGAACCATTGGGTACGCACCGAGCAGTACGCAAGAGATAGAACCGATAACTTCGATGGCGCGCATCACTTCACCCGGCTTGTCGCCCGGTGCCATGAAGATGGGATCAAGACCCGGAATCAGCTCCCAGCCGAGCAGGAACTTAATTACCGCTGCCGCCAGGCCGATGGTGATCAGCGCCACGAGGAATTTCGCGAAGATCTGAAAACCGTTGATCATTTTTTCCGGGATGAATTTCAGTCCCAACGCCACCAGCACGGCCACGATCAGCACCGGGATCATATTCATCAGGATCAGCGCGAAGGTGAACTCCACCGGCTGCCCGTTGATTTCGACGCCGGAGTACATCGCTATCAAACCACCCGCAATACAACCAATCGGAATGGTGACGATACCGGCCAGCACACCCAGCGCCAGATAACGACGGTCAGATGGTTCAATAATCCCCAGCGCAACCGGAATGGAGAACACCAGCGTCGGCCCCATCATCGCCCCGAGGATCAGGCCTGAGTACAGCCACGCCGCAACGTCGCCGCCCGCCAGTTCTTTCGCCAGGAAGAAGCCGCCCATATCGCACGCCAGCAGCGTTCCGGCAAACATCGACGGGTTCGCGCCCAGCATTTCGTACAGCGGAATAATCACCGGCCCGAGCACATGCGCCAGTACCGGCGCCAGAGCGGTCATACCGACCATCGCCAGGCCCAGCGCGCCCATCGCCATAAAACCTTCTTCAAACTGGCCGCCCGACCCCTCAATACTCTTACCGAACTTACCGAGGAAGCGCGCCGAACCGCCGAACTGCGACAGGATCCTGTCCACGGCGGCAATCAGCATAAAGAACATCATGATGTACATGATGATTTCGTTAATTCCCATAGCCCCTACTCCCTGTCATTTGTGATTTGTAGGCCGGATAAGACGTTTACGTCGCCTCCGGCATTAACGCCGTGTTATTGCCGGATGGCGGTGCGAGCACCTTATCCGGCCTACAGGCATTACCCGGCAGCCGCGTACAGGTCGATAATCTGTGCCTGCGTGGCGGTGCGTGGGTTACTGCGAATACAAATATCCTCCAGCGCGGCGTGAGCCCATGCGCTGTAATGCTCGGGTTTTGCTCCCACGTCTGAGAGTCGTTTGGTTTGGCCCACTTCGCTAATCAGCTCGCTGACAGCGTTGATGGCATCGCGATCGTCCGACTTCTTGTTGGTTAACGCCCGTCCGATATGGCTGAAGCGCTCACGACACACCAGGCGGTTGAACCCCATTACCGTCGGCAGCAGCATGGCGTTAGCCTGTCCATGCGGGATGTGCAGCGCAGCGCCCGGCTGGTGCGCCATCGCGTGACACAGACCCAGCCCCGCACTGGAAAACGCCATCCCGGCCATACAGGAAGCCAGCAGCATACTTTCCCGCGCCGCCAGATCCTGACCGTAGCCGACGGCCTTCGGCAGCGATTTACCGATCATCGCAATCGCGCCAATCGCCAGGCTGTCGGTAAACGGCGTCGCGTTCAGCGCGCTATACGCTTCAACAGCGTGCGTCAGCGCATCGATCCCGGTCATCGCCGTGACGTGTGCGGGCACACCTTCCGTCAGCGCGGCGTCAAGGATCGCCACATCCGGCATCAGTGTTGCGTGGGCCAGCACTTGTTTGAGTCCAGTCGCGGCGTCGATAATCACCGTGACGTTAGTGGTTTCTGAGCCCGTTCCGGCGGTAGTCGGTACGGCAATCAGCGGCAGACGTGGGCGTAACGTGCTGCGCTCGTCCATGTCAGCCAGCGTCTGGGTGGGGTTGGTCACCAGCAACGCCACTGCCTTTGCGGCATCCAGTACGGAACCGCCGCCGAAGGCCACTACGCCATCGCACTTCGATTCACGCATTTGCGCGACCGCTGCGCAGACGTCCGTAATGCACGGTTCGCCCACCGGACATGGCCACAGCGTCATCGCCACGCCCTTCATCGCCAGACTACGCTCCAGTGCGGCGGTCATCCCTGCCTGATGCAGGAAGCTGTCAACCATGACGAACATATGCGTCAGTCCGCGCGTTTGTGCTTCCTGTCCGCAGGTACTGAGCGCTCCCAGTCCACATAACGTAACCGGTGGAACGCTAAACGTTTTTACGCGTTGCAGATTCAGGGTATCGAATGCCTGAAAGAGCGCGGTCTGCAATTCAGCTTGCATAGATTCCTTCCGCTTTTTCTTTTCCGCTATTTGCAATCGCCAGCGGGGTCATAAACAGGCTGTGCTGGGGTAAATGCACCTGCAGTTCCGGGAAACGCTTACGAAACAGTTCATCAACGCCCGGCTGCATACAGGAGCCACCGGCCAGCCACAAGTCAATGACGCCCTGTCCTGCTATATGGTGAGCCACGATCTCCGCCATCTTTTCGTAGACCGGCTTAACCACTGGCCAGATTTCTTTGCCGTTGCTGCGCTTGTACTGCTCGGCTTCCTCCAACTGGATGCGGCGGTTCCCGGCCAGCGTCAGAGAAATATGGTGCCCACCGGTCGCTTCATCGGCGGAATAAGTCACTTTGCCCTGCTTCACAATGGCTATCCCGGTGGTGCCGCCACCGATATCCACCACGCCAGCGTTATCGAGCTGCAACAGGTCCGCCACGGCGGTCGGTTCGTCGAGTACATGACTTACTTCAAGCCCGGCAGACTCCAGCACGTTGATCGAAATTCGCGGGTCCGTTCCCGGTGGAAACGAGGTTGCCGCATGGGTAAAACGGCAACCCAGCTGTTGTTCGAGCGTATCGAGATGGCGACGAACGATGGTCACCGCACCGAAGAAATCCCAGACGATGCCATCGCGCACGACATCGGCCCAGTCCAGGCAAACCGCAACCGGCTGCCCGTCGCTGTCGACAACCATCGACACCACATCACACGTTCCCAAATCCACGCCCAGCCACAGCGGTGAATCGCTCGCAGCAGGCGTCTGGTTACATAGCGTTGCCGCTTTGAGCAGCCTGGGTGTCAGCCAACGTTGTTCGTCGTGCGCCATCTCTTTTACTCCTTATACAATTCTGAAGGCGTCCACCAACACGCAGCGACGCAGACGCACAAACGTACGCGCGCTGGTCACCCCTTCCCCGGTTGGCGTGGTAATGGTCATCGTGGTCCAGCCTTCGCCGCCGAGCCCAAGACCGGCAATACACGGTCCGTTCTTGACGAAAATGCTGGTATCAATGGCGTTTGCCATACGGTTCATGTTGTCGATATTGCGCGAGTGCATCGCCGCCGTATGGTGGCAGCCGCCTTCAAGCTTGACCGCCAGTTCGATGGCTTCATCAACGTTGGCGACTCGCACAACCGGCAGAACCGGCATCATCAGTTCGGTGACGGCAAACGGATGCGTCGCTGAGGTTTCGACGAATAACAGCCGGGTTTGATCCGGTACGTTCAGACCAATCGCCGCAGCGATTTTTCCTGCATCGCGGCCTACCCAGTCACGACTGACCGTGCCTTTACCGCGCTCATCGATATTTTTCAGCAGCACCGGCTGCAACTGGTCGGCCTGAGCCGCAGTCAGTTTCACCGCATGCTGGCTTTCCATCAGACGCATCAGTTCATCAGCGACGCTATCGACCACGATCAGCACTTTTTCGTCGGCGCAGATGATGTTGTTGTCAAACGAAGCGCCTTTAACGATCGACTGCGCCGCGCGGGCCAGGTCGGCCGTTTCATCAACCACCACTGGCGGATTACCCGCACCAGCAGCAATCAGACGTTTGTTGGTGTGCTTACGCGCGGCGTCTACTACGGCTTCACCACCGGTCACCACCAGCAGGCCGATACCTGGGTACTTGAACAGACGCTGCGCAGTCTCGATATCCGGGTTGGCAACCGTCACCAACAGGTTTGCCGGACCACCTGCAGCAACCACCGCCTGGTTAAGCAGGGTGATAGCGCGCTGAGAGACTTTTTTCGCCGCCGGATGCGGTGCGAAGACCACGCTGTTACCAGCGGCAATCAGGCTGATAGCGTTGTTAATGACGGTTGCGGCCGGGTTGGTGGATGGGGTTACCGAGGCCACCACGCCCCACGGCGCATTTTCAATCAGCGTCAGGCCGTTATCGCCGGTCAGGACCTGTGGAGACAGGCATTCCACCCCCGGCGTGCCGCGCGCCTGCGCCACGTTTTTGGCAAATTTATCTTCAACGCGTCCCATGCCGGTTTCTGTGACGGCAAGTTCCGCTAATTCTCTGGCGTGCTTTTCGCCCGCCTCACGTAGAGCCGTGATAGCCAGTTGGCGCATGGCAACGCTTTTCAGCCCCTGCTGGGCCAGTTTTGCTGCCGCCACTGCGTCATCCAGGGAGGCAAAAACGCCCATTTCTTGAACGGCACTGACCGGTTGGCTGCTGTCTTTCATTTTCAGCAGCACCGCTTTCACGACCTGTTCAATATCCTGTTGATTCATGATTTTCTGCCTTATTTATGGAAGATCACCTGACCACCTGCCACCACTTCATCGACAATGCCAATCACGCACAGATCGACAGGTGATGATTCATTCCGGTGCGCCTGACGGGCTGAGCTTCCGCTGACCAGCAGCACCCACTCTCCGGTTCCCGCCCCGATGCTGTCGATCGCAACAGCACATTGCCCGTCGGGATTTCCCTGGGCGTCAATCATTTCCACCATCAGCAACTTGTCGTGCGCGAGCCCCTGATGGCGTACGGTACAAACAATTTGTCCTGTGACGATTGCCAGTTTCATACGCGCCTCCGTGGCATATTTCAGGTAAAACCTCCCCCTACCCTCCGCAGAAGGTAATGTGAAAAGGAGAGAGGGTGACGCCAGCAATGAAGTCTGTGGCGTCACATGGACGACTTACATGTCGTTGCTGTCGCCTTTAAAGCTGATCGGGAACACTTCTTCCAGATCGCCATGCGGACGCGGGATCACGTGTACGGAAACCAGCTCACCGATACGCTGCGCAGCTGCAGCACCAGCATCCGTTGCCGCTTTACATGCCGCTACGTCGCCACGGACCATGGCAGTGACCAGACCGCCACCGATTTGCTTCACGCCAACCAGTTTCACGCGTGCCGCTTTAACCATTGCGTCAGAAGCCTCAATCAGTGCAACCAGGCCCCGGGTTTCAATCATTCCTAATGCTTCCATTGTGTTTTCCTCTCATTAAGGGGTCCAGAACGGGACCTATACATACACTTCATCCTTCACACAGCCTCTTTGTTGGCTGCGTTTGCTCACCTCAGTCACTTACTTAAGTAAGCTCCTGAGGTTCCCGCACTTGCCGCCTCGACGCTGCGCGAATGATTTTGTGTATTAACCAGTGTGTGCGAGGCGTTTTCACGACTCACGTCAGTCTGGCGCGGCACTGCTGCCACCAACGCCAGTTCGATAATTTCCTGTACGCTACAGCCGCGAGAAAGGTCATGAAGCGGTGCGGCCAGCCCTTGAATCAACGGACCAACTGCGCGATACCCTCCCAGACGCTGAGCGATTTTGTAGCCAATATTGCCTGCCTCCAGCGACGGGAAGACCATCACATTGGCATTGCCCTTTAACGGACTGGCGGGCGCTTTTTGCGCGGCGACCTCCGGAACAAAGGCGGCATCAAATTGCAGTTCCCCATCCACGATAAGCTGTGGAGCTCGCTCACGGACGATCTCGGTCGCCTGCTGCACGTTAGCGACGTTGGGATGGCGAGCGCTGCCATTACTTGAAAACGACAGCATGGCCACGCGCGGCTCTTCACCTGTGATCGCCTGCCATGTCTGCGCGCTGGCAATCGCAATATCCGCAAGCTGTGCGGCGGTGGGCTGCGGCACGACGCTGCAATCGGCAAACCCTAATGACGGCCCGAGGTACTGCGGCAGCATCAGGAAGATAGACGACAGCGTTTTACAGCCCGGCTGTAGCCCAATAATGCGCAACCCGGCGCGAAGCACGTTTGCCGTCGATGACAGATTGCCCGCAATACAAACGTCTGCTTTGCCCGCGCTGACCATTGCCGCGGCGAACATCAGCGGATCGTTGAGTTTTTCCAGCGCATCCGCAGGCGTTTTATCTCCCGCGCGGGCCAGCCAGCGCAGCGCAAATTCTTCGCGCATTGGCAGGTTGCTTTGCGGATCGATAACCTGAATGCCATCCATTGCCACCCGATGGCTGAGGGCAAACTGACGCAGCGCAAACGGGCTGGCGACGAGAATGGGATGTGCCAGACCATGCTGGTGCAGGTAATTAGCAGCCTTCAGCACCCGAACATCCAGCGCATCCGGGAACACCACCCGTGCAGGTGAGCGCTGGGCGAGTTGACGAGCACGTTCAATGATCATGGCTTCTCCCCCAGTCGCTGTTGAATTTGGCTAACCGTTAGCGGATGCTTCGCCACGCTCAGAATCATCATCACGTAGACCGTACTGGAAAGGCGGTTGAGCGCCTGCATGATGTCCGGTCGCATAACTTCAAAACTACGAGTGATGAAAACCTGGGCCGCCACCGTCTCCGTTTCTCGGACTTTAGTACGTAGCAGATTAAGCAACGCGCAATCACGTCCGTGGCTGGCCTCAGGCACCAGATGGTCGTGGTCCAGATAGCGCAGCGGCTGATGCGAAAGCCGGTGTAAATCTTCGTCACTTAAACCGACGATAGCTTGTGCTGCCAGCGGCTCACCCATAGCGTCGGCGCGCATAATGTTGCCCAGGCGCGAACGGATATCCGCCAGCCACGGCTGCCACGGTTGCGCCAGCTCTATCTGCAACCACACGGCCAGCGCGATGGTGCTGTCCAGCGCGGCGCGAAATCCCAGGCGCGGATCGCTTTTGGCGACCATCTTGTCCGCCGTCAGATGCGTCAGCGTGTCTGGTTTCTTCACAACCGGTTGATGACACAGTTCGCAGCTGGCCTGTGGATGCGTATCGCTGCTGGTTAAGCCATGCACCGGCTGCGGCTGCTGTTCTTCGTCATCAATAAACAAGCTACCCTGCTCGTCAATAAACTTAATGCGCAGATGTCGGCTTTCCAGTAATTCCCGGGCAGACGGCGTCAGGCGAGCGTCAGCGGGGAGATGAATTTCAGCCCCTTCGCTGAGCGTATGATTCTCTCTGAGCCATGCTTCGGTAATGAAATCCTTCATACATCCGCCTTAGCAGGACTGCCAGTTCGCAGGCCAGGCTACATACAGAAACTTCACCGTTGATGGCGTGCCAAATTCGATGCTGGAACCTTTCGGGATAAACATCACATCCCCGGCTTTAGCAATCATGGTTTCGCCTTCGTGACGAACGTGCAGCTCGCCTTCCAGAATCATGTCGATTTCGTCGTAGTTCAGCGTCCATGGGAAAAAAGCGTTATCCCACTGCATGAACCCGGCTGCCATACTGCTACCATCCTGGTCGGTCACCAGGTCGGTTAAACCTACGCAGTGCGGCTGTGCGCCGTCAAAACGACCAAACTTCACGCTGCTGCCGTCGATGACTTTGACACCGCCTTTGCCGGTTACCGAGTTAAAGCTCGGCTGCATTCCGCCTTGCTCCAGCGACTGTTTCTCCTTCATGACTTTATCCATCAGTTGGGCGACCAGGCTTTCGGTAAACTGCCCTTCCGGTAACTGCGCAATAATGGTTTCGCGAATACGTTGGCTTTCCGTTTTGCCATCATCCACCGACGCCGGTGCAGCAGCGGCAGCAGTTGGCGCGGATTCATCGCATTCGCTGATGGTGACGCCCAGCAGCTCCGCAACTTCGCGCGCCTCCGGGGTGATGATGCTGGCGCGCAGAACAACCGACATTTCCTGTTCGCCGCGTGCGTGGGCCGCACGAATATCGTTAGCTGTGATGAGTTTTTTCACCTGCCCTTTCCTCCTTTTGGCTGAGCTCAGTCAGATAATCCACCAGGTGCTGCACGCTGCGCGGGTCATGGCTATTGAGCTCAAAAATCGGCTCCTGAAACCCCATCCCGCGAAGTAGTTGTCGCGTTGCGGCGACGTCGGCATCCGGCATGTCCGTTTTGCTGATAACGGCGATTTGTCGTTTACTGGCGCCGATATCCAACAGCCCGGCAGGTAAGCGACTTTCTTTATCATTTGCCGCGTGTATATAAATCAACGTATCGACATCCTGCAGCGTGGTAATTAAGGCGTGATACCAGCGCGGATGGCTGAAATATTCCCCTGGCGTGTCGATATCGCCATTTTCATTAAACTCCACGGCCTGAGTTTTTCTGGCGAGGGAATAATTCCCCTGTAGCGCATTAAAGAGCGTTGTTTTCCCCGCCCCCACCGTACCGACAAACGCAATACGTTTCATCGCCGCCTCTGATTAACTTTTTGTCAGATTGCACAAAGTGAAATTTAATAACCGACCCAGACCGCTTACCGTCTGTAATAACGCTTCCTCTACCGCGCCTACTGAGCCGTAGATAACCAGCGCACCGCTGAATCTATCGAGAAAGCCGATATGTACATCTGCCGCCTTCATGGCTAAATCACCGGCAATCATCGCGGTTTCACCTGGCGTCAGCGTCATGATGCCGATGGCACCCGCTTCGGGAACGCCGATCTTTTTCGCCAGTTCTTCGCCGGGGTGCGCAATGAGATGCGCCAGCGTGACCTGTTTCCCCGGCACAAATTCCTGAATAATGCGTTCTTTTTCCATTGCTCACCGCCTCCTCTAAAACTGCCCTCATCGTGGCAATTTTTTGTCAGAGTAAATAACAAAATTCGGCAACCAGGTTTAAAAGGTGAAGTGGATCACTAAGAAAGGGAAAATAAAAAGGCGCGAGAGAAACCCGCGCCGGAAATAAATTAAAGTGAAATTACAGCGGCTGCGTTTGGGCTTCTACGACCGCCAGCGCCACCATATTAACGATACGACGAACAGAGGCGATCGGCGTTAATACGTGAACCGGTTTTGCAACCCCCATCAGCACGGGGCCAACCGTAACGCCTTCAGAACTGGAAACGCGTAGTAAGTTGTAACTAATACGGGCAGCTTCCATATTCGGCATCACCAGAATATTCGCTGAGCCTTTCAGCGGACTGTCCGGCATACGGTCATTACGGATGCTTTCCACCAGCGCGGCGTCGCCGTGCATTTCGCCGTCAATCATCAACTCTGGCGCACGCGCCTTAATCAGCTCCAGCGCATCGCGCATTTTGCTGGCCGATGGACAGTCAGATGAACCAAAGTTGGAGTGGGACAGCAGCGCCACCCTCGGTTCGATACCAAAGCGACGTACGGTTTCTGCCGCCATCACGGCGATTTCAGCCAGTTGCTCCGGCGTAGGGTCATCGTTGACGTAGGTATCGGCGATAAAGGTGTTACCGCTTGGCAACAGCAAGGCGTTCATCGCCCCGGCAGTATGCACGCCATCGCGATGACCAAACACCTCTTTCACCACGCTGAAGTGTTCATGGTAGTCGCCAATCGTACCGCAGATCATCGCATCCGCTTCGCCGCGCTGCACCATGATCGCGCCGATCACCGTAGTATTGGCAATCACCGCGCGCTGCGCCTGCTCCTGGGTAATCCCACGGCGTTTCATAATCTGATAGTACTCGCTCCAGTACTCTTTGAAGCGCGGATCGGACTCGTTGTTGACGATTTCAAAATCGACGCCCGCTTTGATCTGCAAACCCAGTTTCTGGATACGCATTTCGATAACGCTCGGACGACCGATCAGGATCGGCTTCGCCAGACCTAACGTGATCAGCTCCTGGGTGGCATGCAGCACACGCGCCTCTTCCCCTTCCGTCAGCACCACTCGCTTCGGCGCTTTGCGTGCCAGGGAGAAAATCGGTTTCATAAACAGGTTGGTTTTGTAGACGAATTCGCTCAGCTTATCGATGTACGCATCAAAGTCGGCAATCGGACGCGTTGCCACACCGGAGTCCATCGCCGCCTTCGCCACCGCAGGGGCTATTTTGACGATCAGACGCGGGTCGAAAGGTTTCGGAATGATGTATTCCGGGCCGAAGCTCAGGTCCTGATCGCCATAAGCAGAGGCCACCACCTCGCTCTGTTCGGCGTGCGCCAACTCAGCAATGGCATGTACCGCAGCCAGTTTCATCTCTTCGTTGATGGCGGTAGCGCCGACATCCAGCGCGCCGCGGAAGATGAACGGGAAGCACAGGACGTTGTTAACCTGGTTCGGGTAGTCAGAACGACCGGTGCAAATGATGGCGTCGGAACGCACCTCTTTTGCCAGCGGCGGCAGGATTTCCGGTTCCGGGTTGGCGAGCGCCAGGATCATTGGCGCACGCGCCATCTTCTTAACCATTTCCTGGGTCAGCACTTTCGGACCGGAGCAACCGAGGAAAATATCTGCGCCGTCAATCACATCATCCAGCGTACGCTTACCGTCATCTACCACCGCATAAGCCGCTTTGGTTTCCGCCATGTTCGGTTCGCGGTCTTTGTAAATCACGCCTTTGGAGTCGCAGACCACAATATTGTGCTTCAGCATCCCGAGCGCCACCAGCAGATTCATACAGGCAATCGCCGCTGCGCCTGCGCCAGACACCACCATGCGCACGTCAGAGATATTTTTCTCAACCACCCGCAGACCGTTCAGAATAGCGGCAGTACTGATGATTGCCGTACCGTGTTGATCATCGTGGAAGACCGGAATATTCATGCGCTCGCGCAGTTTTTGCTCAATGTAGAAGCACTCCGGGGCTTTAATATCTTCGAGGTTAATGCCGCCAAACGTGGGTTCCAGGGCCGCAACCACATTGATAAATTTATCCGGATCGAGCTCATCCACTTCGATGTCGAAAACATCAATCCCGGCGAATTTCTTAAACAGAACGCCTTTGCCTTCCATTACCGGCTTACCGGCCAGCGCGCCAATGTTGCCGAGGCCCAGCACCGCTGTACCGTTAGAAATAACCGCAACCAGGTTGCCGCGCGCGGTATATTTGTAGGCGGCCAGCGGGTCTTTCTCAATTTCCAGACACGGTGCAGCCACGCCCGGCGAGTAGGCCAGCGCCAGATCGCGCTGCGTTACCAGAGGCTTGGTCGGAGAAACCTGGATTTTACCGGGTACCGGAAACTCGTGGAAATCGAGGGCGCTTTGTTTTAACTGGTCATCCATCTTGTTGTTCCTTTCACGTATCTATCAAAAAAAGTGGCGCGGGTAACCATTCTACTGAGCCGCACATTATCACCCCAGTCAACGGCACAAACTTTGAAGGTCCCCAAACTCTCACCATTCAAAGAAAGAATTTGTTATCAATTTATAACAGCCATGTTACCTGCTTAATCCAGCAATACCATGCTTGTCTGCTATGCTTTTTGCTGACAACGCCCGCAATTTTCCCAAAAGTGTGAATCACAACACGCATCTAACACTTTACTTTTCAAGGAGTATTTCCTATGACCCGTAAAGAGCTTGCCAATGCCATTCGTGCGCTAAGTATGGATGCCGTCCAAAAAGCTAACTCCGGCCACCCTGGAGCACCAATGGGGATGGCCGATATCGCTGAAGTGCTATGGAACGATTTTCTGCGCCATAACCCGACCGATCCTACCTGGTACGATCGTGACCGGTTTATTTTGTCCAATGGCCACGCCTCAATGCTGCTTTACAGCCTGCTGCATCTTTCCGGCTATGACCTGCCGCTCGACGAGTTAAAGAATTTCCGCCAGCTCCATTCGAAGACGCCAGGACACCCGGAAATTGGCTACACGCCGGGAGTGGAAACCACCACCGGCCCGCTGGGCCAGGGTTTAGCCAACGCGGTTGGCCTGGCGATTGCCGAACGCACGCTTGCAGCGCAGTTTAACCAGCCGGATCATGAAATTGTCAGCCATTTTACCTACGTATTCATGGGCGATGGCTGTCTGATGGAGGGAATTTCTCACGAAGCGTGCTCGCTGGCGGGCACCCTGGGACTGGGTAAACTCATTGGCTTTTACGATCACAACGGCATCTCGATTGATGGCGAAACCGACGGCTGGTTTACCGACGATACCGCGAAACGCTTTGAGGCCTATCACTGGCATGTGGTGCATGAGATTGACGGTCATGACCCTGAGGCGGTGAAAAAAGCGATTCAGGAAGCGCAGTCTGTTACCGATAAGCCGTCGCTGATTATCTGCCGCACGGTAATTGGTTTTGGTTCGCCGAACAAAGCCGGGAAAGAGGAAGCGCACGGCGCAGCGCTGGGCGAAGAAGAAGTGGCGCTGACCCGGCAGAAGCTGGGATGGCATCATCCTGCTTTTGAAATCCCCAAAGAGATTTACCGGGCGTGGGACGCACGCGAGAAAGGCGAAAAAGCGCAACAGGGCTGGAATGAGAAATTCGCGGCGTATCGACAAGCGCATCCGGAGCTAGCGGCAGAGTTTACCCGCCGGATGAGCGGCGGACTGCCGAAGGAGTGGGAAGCAACAACGCAGAAATATATTACCGAGCTGCAGGCCAATCCGGCCAAAATCGCCACCCGTAAGGCCTCGCAAAATACCCTTAACGCCTACGGGCCGATACTACCTGAGCTGCTTGGCGGCTCTGCGGATCTGGCGCCCAGCAATCTGACTATCTGGAAAGGCTCCACTTCTCTTAAAGAGGATCATGCAGGAAATTACATTCACTACGGCGTGCGGGAATTTGGCATGACCGCGATTGCCAACGGTATCGCACACCACGGGGGCTTCGTACCGTACACCGCAACGTTCCTGATGTTTGTTGAATACGCCCGTAATGCTGCGCGCATGGCGGCGCTGATGAAAGCCCGACAAATTATGGTTTATACCCACGACTCGATTGGTCTGGGGGAAGATGGTCCTACGCACCAGGCCGTTGAACAGCTCGCCAGCCTGCGTCTGACGCCTAATTTCAGCACCTGGCGGCCGTGCGATCAGGTTGAGGCGGCGGTAGGCTGGAAGCTGGCGGTCGAACGCCATGACGGGCCCACGGCGCTGATCCTCTCGAGGCAGAATCTGGCGCAGGTTGAACGCACGCCTGAGCAGGTACAGCAAATTGCCCGCGGTGGCTATGTGCTGAAGGATGGCGGTGGTAAGCCGGATGTTATTCTCATTGCTACCGGTTCAGAAATGGAAATCACGCTGCTGGCGGCGGAAAAACTGACCGGCGAAGGTCGTAACGTGCGGGTGGTTTCTCTGCCCTCAACCGATATCTTCGACGCCCAGGATGAGGCGTACCGGGAGTCGGTCTTGCCGGCAAACGTCAGCGCGCGCGTGGCGGTAGAGGCTGGAATTGCCGACTACTGGTACAAATATGTTGGACTGAAAGGGGCGATTGTCGGCATGACGGGTTATGGGGAGTCAGCACCGGCGGACAAGTTGTTCCCATTCTTCGGCTTTACGGTGGATAACATCGTCGACAAAGCGCACAAGGTGCTTAACGCGTGATCCACAGCGTGGGCCAGGCATCTGGCCCATGCCAGTTATCACAGCTAGGCTCCTGGGCGTAGCGCACCAGGCGAAACCGCTGTCCATCATAGCGCCAGCGGGTCTGGATACCGCAATCTGCCATCCCTCGTCCTTTGGCGAGGGTTACCAGCTCCCGCGACTTCTCGTCAAACGTGGCGTTGGTCAACTCCATATCGCGACTTTCCGCATCCGTTTTAAAAGGCAGGCTCAGGCGTACCGCGCGTGAAGTCATAGGGTTAGTGCGTGAAACCACCCACGCCAGATCGATGGTGTTATACGCCCCGGCCTCACAGCCAATCATCAGCAGCGCTTTATCATCCGTCAGGGCCGTAACGCGCATCTCGCGCCGCAGCGGATCGATCGAGCAGCGAATACCGTTGATCCGCCAGTTACCGTAGTCCAGCAGTTCACTGCGCTCTTGTTGTGTGAGGGGGGTTGGCGTTGGGTTAATGACCGCTACGCCTTTCAGTGCGGGGGCCGGAGGAACGCTGAGCGGAGGCTCGTCGCCTTTTTCGATCCATGCGGTTTCGCTACCGACCCGTTTTTGTTGGGCGTCGATAAACAGCAGCGCGGCTTTTAGCCCATCCAGTGACAGGGTTTGCGTCCCTTTTTGCAGGGTTATCGCCTTCGCGTCCTGTACGGTTTGTAAAAAGGCGCTGATGGTCGCCGGATCGTCGGTCATCAGTTGCCGGGGAGTAATACGCCAGTGTTCGCCGCGAAGCGAGAGCGGCGCGCCATCCAGGAGCAGACGCGGCGCAATATCGCTCTCTTTGACAGTGGATGTTTCCAACCCACCCAGTTCAATACGCAACACGGCGTCGGTATGCGCCCCGGCGCTGCGGCTTAAGGTCATGACCAGGCCGTGATGTTCACCGGTATTGCGCGCCACGCAAAAGTTTTGGTTATTGCACGTTACCTGCCAGTCAGAAAACGCTTGCTGAGCGGGTGCAGCCCACAGCAAACGGACGGGTAGCAACCCGAGCAGGAAAAGCAAAATAACGCGATAGCGCATGGACGGTACAACCCCGAAGTCAAAACACACAGCCTAAGCGGTATCTTCCTTGCGCGACTGATGTGGCTCAATAAGAATCGTCGGATTGGCCGAAAATTTGTAAAGAAATATAAATCCCGTGCATTAATCCATGAGATGCGACGACTGCAAATAGTTCAGTAAAAGCACCGTTTTACCGTCACGGATCTCACCCGTTTTAATCATTTCCAGCGCCTGTGTGAACGGTAGCTCCAGAACCTCAATATCTTCATCTTCCACACCGCCGCCGGCGTTTGCCCGCTGACTGTCGCTGTATTGCGCGATAAAGAAATGGATCAGCTCCGTTACGCCGCCCGGCGACATGTAGAGTTCGAACAGTTTACGCACTTCACCCACTTCATAGCCGGTCTCTTCAATCGCCTCTTTACGAATACACGCTTCCGGTTCGTCGTTATCCAGTAGCCCGGCGCAGGTTTCAATCAGTTGGCCGTCTTCGTTACCGTTGACCCAGGTGGCGACACGAAACTGGCGGATTAACACCACCGTTTTCTTCTCCGGGTTATACAGCAGGATAGTAGCGCCGTTACCGCGATCGTAAACCTCGCGCTTATGACGAATCACCTCCCCAGTGCTACGGGTCAGGTCATAGGTGATATTGCGCAGGATGAAGTAGTTATCGGAGAGGACTTTATCTTTGATGAGGGTAATTTTTTGCGACATACCGGCTCCACAGCAAGAAGTGAGAAATAATACTACGCCGTGAAACCGGGTTTGTCTTGGAACAATGTAGGCCTGATAAGCAAAGCGCCATCAGGCATGCATGCGGCACATTGCCGGATGGCAACGCTAACGCGTTTTATCCGGCCTACTCGCCGATTAATGAGATTTGACTGATTTTACGCCCAGCCAGTCGACTATCCCCTGGGCAGCATGCCGTCCTTCCGCCATGGCCGTCACCACCAGGTCCGCACCGCGTACCGCGTCGCCACCGGCAAAGATTTTCGGATTACTGGTTTGATATCGGTATGCGCTTTCAACATCGGCAGCAATGCGCCCCCAGTGATCGACCTTAACGCCATGCGCCTCCAGCCACGGCATGCCGTGCGGGTGAAAGCCAAACGCCATGATCACCGCATCTGCGGGCATGACAAACTCACTCCCGGCGATGGGAACCGGGCGTCGGCGGCCCTGCGCATCCGGCTCGCCAAGCTGTGTACGTAAAAAACGCACGCCGCTGACTCGCCCATCGGCATGCAACACCAGCTCAACCGGCTGGACGTTAAACTCGAAGTTTGCTCCTTCTTCCCGAGCGTTCTTCACCTCTTTTTTCGAACCGGGCATATTGGCTTCATCACGACGATAGGCGCAGGTCACCTGGCTTGCGCCATGGCGCAATGCGGTACGCACGCAGTCCATTGCCGTATCGCCTCCGCCCAGTACCACCACGTTCAGTCCGGCAGTATCGATAAACGGTTCTTCGGGCAGTTCATCCAGCCCCATCACCTGCTTAGTGTTGGCGATCAGGAACGGCAGCGCATCATATACGCCAGACGCGTCTTCATTCGGCAGATCCGCCTTCATGGAACGATAGGTTCCTACGCCCACGAACACGGCATCGTAATCCTCCAGCAGCGTTTCAAGCGCGACATCCTTACCTACTTCACAGTTCAGTTCGAAATGAATACCCATGGCGCTGAAGATTTCACGGCGGCGCGCCAGCAGCGATTTGTCCAGCTTGAAGGCCGGAATGCCGAACGTCAGCAAACCGCCGATTTCAGGATGGCGATCGTACACGGTGGCGCTGATACCGCTGCGCGCCAGCACATCGGCGCAGGCCAGACCCGCCGGGCCTGCGCCGATGATAGCAACCCGCTTGTCCACTTTCTGCACGTGGCTTAAGTCCGGTCGCCATCCTTTGCTCAGGGCACGATCGGAGATGTAACGCTCAATATTACCGATAGTCACCGCGCCATGTTCGCTACGTACCGTGCATGCTCCTTCGCAAAGCCGGTCCTGTGGACACACGCGACCGGTCACTTCCGGCAGGCAGTTAGTCTGGTGAGAAAGCTCAACCGCCGCATCGATGTTCCCGGCTTTGACCAGTTCAATCCACTGAGGAATATGGTTATGCAGTGGGCAGGTCCATTCGCAAATACTGTGGTCGCCGCATTTCAGGCAGCGGGATGCTTCCCGTTCCGCCTGCGCCGTACGAAACGGCAAATAGATCTCTTCAAAGCTGGTTTTACGGGCCTCAATCGCCAGCTTATCCGGCTCGCCCCGCGCAGGCGTCGCCTGCATTTGCTCACGTTTGGTGATGACATGTGGAACAAAATCGGTAGCGCTGGCATGCCATGGCTGGCTTTCCAGACTAGCGGTACGCAGCCTGCGCGCTTTTGACAGGCCGGTAAGCGAATTTTCCGTCACCAGCTGTAACGCCTGTGCCGGACAGTTCTCGACGCAGGCAGGTCCCTGTTCGCGTCCCTGACACAAATCACATTTGTGCGCGGTGGCTTTCACCTTCCCTTTGGCTACGGGAGTGAGTACGATCTGCATCGTGCCGAAAGGACAGGCTACAACGCATGATTTACAGCCAATGCACTTTTGCGGATTCACCTGCACGCTGTCGTTATCATGGCTGATTGCCCCGTTCGGGCAACTTCTGGCGCAGGGCGCATCTTCACAGTGGTGGCAGGTCACTGCGCTACGCTGCTGCTGATGTTTAATGACGGTAATTCGGGGCTGGAAATGCCTCTGGCTCAGGACATGCTGCTCGTCGTTGTGAGCCATGACGCAGGCGACCTCACAGGCATGGCATCCCAGGCACTGCTGGCTATTGACCATAATAAAACGATTCATGGCTTCCTTCTTTTTTGGTTGCAAAAACCTTATTCTTTATAAGAGTGTTATTAACCGACACGGAAGGAAGCGGCAATGTTCATTTGCCCAGGAAGCACAACTATTTATCCAGAACCTGTGGCAGATCAATTTATTTCATCGCATATGAAATTGTGTTTCAGTTACCATCCAGTTTCATGGCGTTTTATTAACATTTATCAAATACACCGCATCGTTCAGGCTGTTTTAAGGCGCGACGTGTATTGTGTGAGGATGCACAAGTGACGGTAAAGCGTCCGGTCTCGGCCAGTCTGGCTAAAGCTTTTTTCTACATCGTGCTGTTGTCGATTCTCTCAACGGGTATTGCGTTGCTCACGCTGACCAGCAGCTTGCGCGATGCCGAAGCCATCAACGTTGCTGGCTCATTGCGCATGCAAAGTTATCGTCTGGGTTACGATCTACAAAGCCAAAGCCCACAGCTCAACGCTCACCGCCAGCTTTTTCAGCAGGCGCTAAACTCACCGGCGCTTCAGAACCTGAACGCGTGGTATGTGCCACAAGCGGTAAAAATCCGCTATGGACGTCTGCATGCTAACTGGCTGGAAATGAACGCCCGTCTGATTGATGGCGATTTAAAATGGTACCAGGCCAATATCAATAGCTATGTCGATCAAATCGATCTCTTTGTGCTGGCGCTGCAGCATTATGCCGAACGCAAAGTGATGCTGGTTTTTGGAATTTCACTGGCGGGTGGGATCGGCATATTCACTCTCGTCTTCTTTACCTTGCGGCGAATTCGCCAGCAGGTGGTGCGTCCGCTGAATAAGCTGGTGATGGCCAGCCAGCACATCGAACACGGGCAGTTTGATATCCCGCCGCTGGATACCGGTTTGCCCAACGAACTTGGGTTGCTGGGTAAAACCTTCAGCCAGATGTCGAGTGAATTACACAAACTGTACCGCTCGCTGGAAGCTTCGGTCGCTGAGAAGACCCACGATCTCCACGAAGCCAACCGCCGTCTGGAGGTGTTGTATCAGTGTTCCCAGGCATTAAATACCAGTCAGATTGACGTACACTGTTTCCGCCATATTTTACAGATTGTCCGCGAGCATGACGCCGCGTATTTCCTGGAACTCACCGTCGGCGATAACTGGCGGATTAGCGAAGGGACTAAAAGTCCTGAGTTACCAATGCAGATCCTGCCAGTCACCATGCAGGAAACCGTTTACGGGGAACTGCACTGGCAAAGTCCCAACGTCAACGCTTCCACTCCGCTGCTCAACAGCGTCTCCTCAATGCTGGGACGCGGGTTGTACTTCAACCAGGCGCAAAAACATTTTCAGCAGTTGTTGTTAATGGAGGAGCGGGCGACGATTGCACGCGAGCTGCACGACTCGCTGGCGCAGGTGCTCTCTTATTTACGTATTCAGCTCACGCTGTTGAAGCGCTCGATCCCGGAAGATAACGCCCCGGCGCAAAGCATTATGGCGGATTTCTCCCAGGCGCTGAACGATGCCTACCGCCAGTTGCGCGAACTGCTCACCACCTTCCGCCTGACTTTACAGCAGGCCGATCTTCCCTCAGCCCTGCATGAAATGCTGGAAACGCTGCAAAATCAGACCTCGGCTAAACTGACGCTGGATTGCCGATTGCCGACGCTGGCGCTGGACGCGCAAATGCAGGTGCATCTGCTGCAGATCGTCCGTGAAGCGGTGTTGAACGCGATTAAGCATGCCAACGCAACCGAAATTGCCGTCAGTTGCGTAACAGCACCCGATGGTAATCATACGGTTTATATCCGCGATAACGGCATCGGCATTGGCGAGCCGCATGAGCCTACGGGGCACTATGGGTTAAATATTATGCGCGAGCGGGCGGAAAGGCTGAGCGGCACGCTGACCTTCTCTCAACCCTCCGGAGGGGGGACGCTGGTGAGTATCAGTTTTCGTTCAGCAGAATCCGACGGTGAACTAACGTAAAGAACCGCAAAGTGCCGTCGGGGCTGGATCCAGGCCTGACGGCGTTGGCACAAAAGGTATGCTGTAAACGGGCATGATAATTTACATTATCTTCTTTTTTTCTCCACGTTTGACCCGTACCTTGCCGCTAAAGTGAAGCAAGTCATACCCATAACGATACGCAGAAACACGAGGTCCCCTTTTAATGGCGAATTTTTTCATCGATCGCCCCATTTTTGCCTGGGTGTTAGCTATCCTGTTGTGCCTGACAGGAGCCCTGGCTATTTTTTCGCTGCCCGTTGAGCAATATCCCGATCTGGCGCCGCCAAACGTGCGGATAACCGCGAACTACCCTGGCGCATCCGCACAAACGCTGGAAAACACCGTCACCCAGGTTATCGAGCAGAACATGACCGGTCTCGATAATCTGATGTATATGTCATCGCAGAGCAGTGGGACAGGCCAGGCATCGGTTACGCTGAGCTTCGTCGCCGGAACCGATCCTGACGAGGCCGTCCAGCAGGTGCAAAACCAGCTACAGTCGGCAATGCGTAAGCTTCCGCAGGCGGTACAGGATCAGGGGGTCACGGTGCGTAAGACCGGGGACACCAATATTCTGACCATCGCCTTCGTCTCCACCGATGGTTCAATGGATAAGCAGGACATCGCTGACTACGTCGCCAGTAATATCCAGGATCCGCTCAGCCGTATAAACGGCGTGGGCGATATTGATGCTTACGGTTCACAATATTCCATGCGAATCTGGCTCGACCCGGCCAAACTCAACAGCTTTCAAATGACCGCCAAAGATGTGACCGACGCTATCGAGTCACAGAATGCGCAGATTGCCGTCGGACAGCTTGGCGGTACACCTTCGGTGGACAAGCAGGCGCTAAATGCAACAATCAACGCCCAGTCTTTGCTGCAGACTCCGGATGAATTCCGCGCGATTACGCTACGCGTCAACCAGGATGGCTCAGAAGTTAAACTGGGCGATGTGGCGACGGTCGAAATGGGCGCTGAAAAGTATGACTACCTCAGCCGCTTCAACGGCAACCCGGCTTCCGGTCTGGGGGTAAAACTGGCCTCCGGCGCTAATGAAATGGCAACGGCGGAGCTGGTTATCGACCGCCTGAACGAGCTTTCGCAGTATTTTCCGCACGGGCTGGAGTACAAGGTAGCGTATGAAACCACCTCCTTTGTCAAAGCCTCAATTATCGACGTGGTGAAAACGCTGCTGGAAGCGATCGCGCTGGTATTCCTCGTGATGTACCTGTTCCTGCAAAACTTCCGCGCCACGCTGATTCCTACCATCGCCGTTCCCGTGGTCCTGATGGGCACCTTCTCGGTGCTCTACGCCTTTGGCTACAGCGTTAACACCCTGACGATGTTTGCAATGGTGCTGGCGATCGGTCTGCTGGTCGATGACGCCATTGTGGTGGTGGAAAACGTCGAGCGTATAATGAGCGAGGAAGGCCTTTCGCCGCGGGAAGCGACGCGGAAATCGATGGGTCAAATCCAGGGCGCGCTGGTCGGTATCGCGATGGTACTGTCGGCGGTGTTTATCCCAATGGCCTTCTTCGGCGGCACCACCGGGGCTATTTACCGCCAGTTCTCGATAACCATCGTCTCCGCGATGGTGCTGTCTGTTCTGGTGGCGATGATCCTCACCCCTGCCCTGTGCGCCACCCTGCTCAAACCGCTGCATAAGGGCGAACATCACGGGCAAACCGGTTTCTTTGGCTGGTTTAACCGCATGTTTAATCGCAACGCCGAACGCTATGAAAAAGGCGTCGCCAGGATCCTGCACCGCAGCCTGCGCTGGATACTGATCTACGGCCTGCTGCTTGGCGGTATGGTTTTCCTGTTTCTGCGCCTGCCAACCTCCTTCCTGCCCCTGGAAGACCGCGGCATGTTTACAACCTCGGTGCAGTTGCCCAGCGGCTCCACGCAGCAACAAACATTGAAAGTGGTTGAGGAGGTGGAGAAGTATTACTTCACCCATGAGAAAGACAACATTACGTCAGTCTTTTCCACGGTCGGCTCCGGCCCTGGCGGGAACGGTCAAAACGTGGCACGTATGTTTGTCCGCTTAAAAGACTGGGATGAGCGCGACACCACGACCGGAACCTCTTTCGCCATCATTGAACGTGCGACCAAAGCCTTTAACAAGATTAAAGAAGCCCGCGTCTTCGCCAGCAGCCCTCCAGCTATCAGCGGCCTCGGAAGCTCTGCCGGTTTCGATATGGAGCTGCAGGATCACGCCGGTGCGGGCCATGATGCGTTAATGGCCGCGCGAGACAAGCTTATCGAACTGGCCGGGAAAGACGCCTCCCTGACCCGCGTTCGTCATAATGGTCTGGACGACAGCCCGCAGTTGCAAATTGATATCGATCAGCGCAAAGCCCAGGCACTGGGCGTTTCCATTGATGATATCAACGACACATTGCAAACGGCCTGGGGCTCCAGCTACGTCAATGACTTTATGGACCGGGGGCGCGTGAAGAAGGTTTACGTGCAGGCGGCGGCAAAATATCGCATGCTTCCGGACGACATCAACCTGTGGTATGTCCGCAACAATAGCGGCGGCATGGTGCCTTTCTCGGCCTTTGCCACGTCGCGCTGGGAAACAGGTTCACCGCGTCTGGAACGCTATAACGGCTACTCTGCCGTCGAGATTGTCGGCGAAGCCGCGCCGGGCGTCAGTACCGGTACGGCAATGGACATAATGGAATCGCTGGTGCGCCAGTTGCCGACCGGATTCGGCCTCGAATGGACTGCGATGTCCTATCAGGAACGGCTGTCAGGTTCTCAGGCTCCCGCCCTGTACGCCATTTCTCTGCTGGTGGTATTCCTGTGTCTGGCGGCTCTGTACGAAAGTTGGTCGGTTCCCTTCTCCGTCATGCTGGTGGTGCCGCTGGGGGTCATTGGCGCGCTGCTCGCCACCTGGATGCGCGGCCTGGAAAACGACGTGTACTTCCAGGTTGGGTTACTCACCGTTATCGGTCTTTCGGCGAAGAACGCGATATTGATTGTTGAATTCGCCAATGAAATGAACGAGAAAGGACACGACTTGCTCGACGCCACCCTGCATGCCTGTCGCCAACGCTTACGACCAATTCTGATGACGTCGCTGGCGTTTATCTTTGGGGTGCTGCCGATGACCATCAGCAGTGGCGCAGGTTCCGGTGGTCAACATGCGGTGGGGACGGGCGTAATGGGCGGGATGATTTCAGCCACTATCCTGGCGATTTACTTCGTTCCTCTGTTCTTTGTGCTGGTGCGCAGACGCTTCCCGTTGAAGCCACGCCCAGAATAATCGGACACAAAAAAGGCGACTTACGTTGAGTCGCCTTTTTTTATCCTTTGCAGGATATGAATTTCTTCCAGAAAATTATTTACGAAGCATCACTTCGATAAAGTCTTTCCAGTTCCCCAGTTCACGTTCAATCATAACAACCTCTCTTATTATTATGGGCATTCTACGAAATCATCATCTTTAAAAGAAGGCAATTTAACCGATGGTTGTGATTACTTCCTCCAGTGCTGGGGTATATGTAATCACTATGCGCTAAACCCATAAATTTTATGTGACTTACTGCAATATTTTGAAATATTCATACATCATCTACTACTTTGTCAATTCTGATGGAAAAACAGGCTGATGCAAACAGGCAAATTCTGATTTTCAGTTTCCCGCGAGTTTTGGAACTTTCAGGAATCATTATTCACCATTCAACAACAATGTTATATTTTTCTATAACGATTCGATGACAATATGTATTATTCATAGTTATAGAATACGAGAATAAATATTCAATTTATGTCAATAAGGATTCAAATGATTACCCTCTACGGCATTAAGAATTGCGACACGATTAAAAAGGCCAGACGCTGGCTCGAAGACAATGGGGTCGAATACCGCTTTCATGATTATCGCGTCGACGGCCTGGACAATGCGCTATTGCACTCTTTTATTAACGAATTAGGCTGGGAGCCATTGCTCAATACGCGTGGAACCACCTGGCGTAAACTGGATGAAGCTACACGCAGTAAAATCACAGATGCCTCCTCTGCCGCCGCGTTGATGATTGAAATGCCAGCAATTATCAAACGCCCATTGCTCTGCGCGCCGGGTAAGCCTATGCTGCTTGGTTTCAGTGAATCCAGTTATACTCTGTTTTTTAATGAGGTGTAGTCTATGTCGTGCCCGGTTATTGAGCTGACACAGCAGCTTATTCGCCGTCCTTCCCTGAGCCCGGATGATGCCGGGTGCCAGGCGTTAATGATTGAACGCCTGCGCGCGGTAGGTTTTACCGTTGAGCGTATGGATTTTGGTGACACACAGAATTTTTGGGCATGGCGCGGTAAAGGTGAGACTCTGGCATTTGCCGGTCACACTGACGTAGTGCCTGCCGGCGATGTTGATCGTTGGATTAACCCCCCGTTCGAACCGACCATTCGCGATGGCATGTTGTTCGGGCGTGGCGCAGCGGATATGAAAGGTTCGCTGGCGGCGATGGTCGTGGCCGCAGAGCGTTTTGTTGCCCAGCATCCAAACCATCAGGGTCGTCTGGCGTTTTTGATAACGTCCGACGAGGAAGCCAGCGCTAAAAACGGCACCGTGAAGGTAGTTGAAGCGCTGATGGCGCGTAATGAGCGACTGGATTATTGTCTGGTTGGCGAGCCGTCCAGTACGGAGATCGTTGGCGACGTGGTGAAAAATGGACGTCGTGGTTCACTGACCTGCAACCTAACCATTCACGGTGTGCAGGGCCACGTAGCCTATCCGCATCTGGCCGATAACCCGGTACACCGCGCGGCGCCAATGCTCAACGAACTGGTGGCGATTGAGTGGGATCAGGGTAACGAATTCTTCCCGGCGACCAGCATGCAGATTGCCAATATTCAGGCAGGTACCGGCAGCAACAACGTTATCCCCGGCGAACTGTTTATCCAGTTCAACTTCCGTTTCAGCACTGAGCTGACCGATGAGATGATTAAAGCACGGGTTCACGCGCTGTTGGAGAAACATCAGCTCCGTTATACCGTCGACTGGTGGCTTTCCGGTCAGCCTTTCCTGACAGAACGCGGTAAACTGGTTGATGCGGTGGTGAACGCCATTGAGCACTATAATGAGATTAAACCGCAGTTACTGACTACAGGCGGGACGTCCGACGGGCGTTTTATTGCTCGCATGGGGGCGCAGGTAGTAGAACTTGGGCCGGTCAACGCCACTATTCATAAAATTAATGAATGTGTTAATGCCGCCGACCTGCAGCTGCTTGCCCGAATGTATCAACGTATCATGGAACAACTCGTCGCCTGATGAGTGTTCCTGTAAGAGGAAATGAGCATGGATTGGCTGGCAAAGTACTGGTGGATTCTGGTGTTGGTGTTTTTGGTAGGCGTACTGCTGAACGTGATTAAAGATCTCAAGCGCGTCGACCACAAGAAATTTCTTGCGAATAAGCCGGAACTTCCCCCGCATCGTGACTTTAACGATAAATGGGATGACGACGACGATTGGCCGAATAAGGATCAACCGAAGAAATAATTTGTAGGCCGGATAACACATATCACATTGCTATCCGGCACTATCACTGACTGTCATGCCGGATGGCGGCTTCGCCTTATCCGGCCTACAGGTTAAATCATCTCAATCACATCATCATCGTGAGGCTTACCACCGCTCAGCGCTTCATCAAAGTAGTGCTTCGGTACGGTAAAACGCAAATGATCGAGCGCAAACTGCATGCTGCGTTCATCAATGGCGTGCCCCAGATTTTCAACGATATCCAGCGTCACATCCCCACCGGCGCGAATTAACGCCTCCTGCGCGGCAACGGCGTGAGATAACTCAATCACCCGGTCTTCACCGCCGTGAATCAAGTGCACCGTAGTCGCAGTGGTTGCCGTCTCCGGTAAAGTGGCATAGCGACCATTGAAGGCAATGACCCGCGACGCCAGCCCCGGCTCGGCTTTGATGCTCTCAAGCGACATAATAGAACCCTGAGAAAAACCAATCAGCGCGGTAGCCTGCGGTGAAACGCCGCTTTGCTTCTGCCAGTAACGCACTGTTTCGATAAACACCGGCATAATCGCGTCAATACGCGCCTGACGGTTCTCTTCCGTTACGCCCTGCACCGAAAACCACTGACGTCCAGAAGTTGTACCGTAAGGCTCTGCCCCGCCAATGCTAACGATTAGCGCATCCGGAAACAGCGGCGCAAACCAGGAGCCAATTTCCCCCATGGCAACCGGGTTATCGCCGACGCCATGAAACAGCAACAATAGCTGTTGAGCGGGTTTATCGGGACTTTGAACAACAAAATGGTCATCTTTCATGGCGATCTCCTTAACTGATGAGAATCATTCTACGCCGCTTAACCGCAATGACCATGCCAGGAAATTGAAGAAGTTAGTGAAAAAATTGCCATTGCATAATGCGATTATGTAGCCGCTGTTCACGTTCAGCGTCCAGCTGTTTTAAGGCCTGCGCGGCCTCAGCGCGCTGAACCGCCAGCAGCGCTTTGCGACCTGAGATCTTCAGCCGTTGGCATAATTCGGCGTCGCTGTGTTTAGCCTGTAAACGCCCGCGAAGCGCCGGAAGAGGCAGTTCGCTGTGCTCAAGCAGACGACTCAGACAGCCAAGCGACGTCAGCAATGGTCGATGCGCGAAGGCAAACCCAGCCAGCTCAGCCCAGTCATCCCCATTAAGCGTAGCCTCTTTCAGCGGGGTCAGCGGAATGTGCTCTCCATTCCACTGCGCAAGGATTTCCGCATCCCTGCGCAGGCGCTGGTGTTCCCGCCGGGCAAGGCGTTTACCCGCTTCGCTGATGGGAAGTATCGCCATAGCGGTGTAACAGCCGCTGCTGGCTTCCCGATGATTGCCCATCCGTACCAGCACAAAACCGCAGCGTTGCCAGAAACGCCATAGTTCAGCCGTATAACCAAAGCTGACGGACAGATAATCACACTGCATGGAATAACGCAGGGCCTGCATAATCAACTGCTGTCCGATACCTTCTCGCTGGCGCGAGGGATGAACCGCAATTCGGCTAACCCGTCGCCCGACAAGCGTCGCCGCCAACGGGTCACCGCCATGCGCCGCCAGTGACTGTGCAACCAGATTGCCTCTTGGTCGGCGATATCCGGCCCAGACGGCCTGGCTTAATTCTGCGGATAATCCCCCCTCATCGACCAGCCAGACGGCTCCCGCCACCGAGTCAGCAGCCGAAGCCTGAAGGAAATGCTGCCCCGGCGCATCCATCATCCGCCGCAGGTCCAGTGGCGAGGTGCGATAATGCGCCCCGGAAAGCAGTTGATATACCGCTAACGGCAGCGCCGGGTTTGTATGCCAGGCGCGTTGCTCAAACGCCGAGAAGTGCAAATCCCCCAATGGGGTATGCGTGAACGTTTCATCACCAAACACCAGCGCATCGCTGACGATTTGCTCCAGCGGACATCCCTGCGCCCAGCGTACGGGTTGTTGCAACTCATAGCGTCGAAGAGTGGGGAAGCAGGCGCAGAATTTCAGCAAGAAGCCTCTGCCAGTCCCCTCGTAGCCCTGAACGGTGGTGGTTAACAGTGTACGAGGAAAACGCGCCACCAGTTGGTGCAGCAGCGGCGCGGGGATCGCGGCGGCTTCATCTACAATCAGCCAGTCTGCGGTTGCAGAACTGCTTAACAGCGCATCCGGGGCCATGAAGCGGTAACGCTCTGCGGCAAATTGCGCCAGCACATCGGTTGCCGCTTTGGCAGGCGCGGTAACAATCGCTGTCCCGTTGATACGTGCTATCAGTTGCCCCGCCAGCGCGGATTTGCCCCGGCCACGTGCGGCAGTGACCGCAACCACGCCGGGAGGCATCTCCAGCAACTGCGCTAAAATCAGCGCCTGTTCAGGCTGAGGTTCACCGGTTGCCGCGTGCCAGTCTGCACGAACAGGAAAACCTGGGCTGGATGCAGGCAGATGCTGTTGCCAGTGCAGAGCCTGCCCGTCACAGGAAATTACCCGTTTAACGTGTTCAACAAAGTACGGTGTTGGGATAGGTTCAGCGCAGTCGCCCCAGCGCAGTGAATCCGCGTCCGGATGCGTGTGCCAGCTATGCCAGGGTGGAGTGAGCAAAACCAGCCAGCTTCCGGCAATCAGCGTTCCGCTTAAGGCGGCAAATGCCGCAGCGTCAAATCCCTGCCCTGCGTCAAAAACCGCATGACGGAACTCGCGCCCTAGTAACGTTTGCAGCGCCTGCGGCGTGCAGTTCGGCTCAGCAGGGGCTTGCGCCCCTACCCATAGCCAGTCGCCGGGTAACATGTTGCGTAGCGCTAATGCCCGCTCCCGACACCAGTTCCCTTCGCCGCTGATAATCAGCAGACGACGGATCCCTTCGCAGCTCATCTGTTCGGTTAACGCGCTCAGCGCCGTGATATCAGACATCCCTGCCTCTGTATCTTAAATGCCTTTACCAAAAGTATTACATTGTCCCGGATCGCCGCTGTCAAAACCGCGTTTGAACCAGGTAAAACGCTGCTCGGAAGTACCATGGGTAAAGCTGTCCGGCACAACGCGTCCTTGTCCCTGCTGCTGCAGGCGATCGTCGCCAATGGCCTGAGCGGCGTTCAGCGCTTCTTCCAGATCACCGGACTCCAGCACGCCCTGCTGCTGCATACTGTGGCCCCAGACGCCGGCAAAGCAGTCCGCCTGCAGTTCCATACGCACGGAAAGACGATTTACCTCAGCCTGTGAGGCATTCTGCTGCATCTGGCGAACTTTCGGTTCAATACCCAGCAGTTTCTGCACATGGTGACCCACTTCATGGGCGATAACATAACCCTGAGCAAAATCACCATCGGCGCCCAGTTTGTTTTTCATGTCATCATAGAATGAGAGGTCGATATATACCGTGCCATCTGCCGGGCAATAAAACGGTCCCATCACGGACTGGCCCGCGCCGCAGCCGGTTCGCGTTGCTCCGCGATACATCACCAGCTTCGGCTGTTGGTAGGTCCGGCCCATTTTTTCAAACTGCTGTCCCCAGGTATCTTCCGTGGTGGCCAAAATTACCGAGGTAAATTTCGCTGCTTCATCATCATTTGGGCTGATGGAGTGTGATGATTGCTGTTGGGAAACAGGCTGACCGGTCATTAATCCGGTGAGATCCACGCCATAATAACCTGCGACAAGCACCACGATTAGCAGGATGATGCCGCCTTTACCACTGGGCAAACGAAAACCAGGGCCGCCCATAGAGGGGCCACCGCCGGAGCTGTTTCGTCTGTCTTCCACATTGTCACTTTCACGACGCCCTTGCCAGCGCATAATCACCTCAACTTTTTATTCATTATGATGATGATCGTAGGCGGTTCGGAACAGGATTACCATAAGAAACAGTAATCAAAATCAGCGGGATTGATGAGCCGGAGAGCGATCGCCGGCTCAGAGGGAGGATTAGTCTAACTTCACACCCAGACGATGCGCGACGGCTTCATAGGCTTCGATCAGCCCGCCCAGGCTCTGGCGGAAGCGATCTTTGTCCATTTTATCCAGCGTTTCTTTGTCCCACAGACGACTGCCGTCCGGTGAAAACTCATCGCCCAGAACCACTTCACCTTTATACAAACCGAACTCAAGTTTGAAGTCGACCAGAATCAGACCCGCATCATCAAACATCTTTTTCAGCACGTCGTTGGCTTTGTAGGTCAGCTCTTTCATACGCGCCAGATTCTCTTTGCTCACCCAACCAAAAGTTTCGCAATAGGAATCGTTAATCATTGGATCGTGCATAGCATCGTTTTTCAGGAACAGATCAAACAGCGGCGGATTCAGTTCAATACCTTCCTCAACGCCTAAACGCTTAACCAGTGAGCCTGCCGCGCGGTTACGTACCACACATTCAACCGGTACCATCTCCAGTTTTTTCACCAGACATTCGGTATCGGAAAGCAGTCGCTCCATCTGGGTAGGAATGCCCGCTTCTTGCAGTTTAGTCATAATGAAATGGTTGAACTTGTTGTTCACCATGCCTTTACGGTCAAACTGTTCAATGCGCGCGCCATCCCCTGCTGACGTATCATTGCGGAATTCGAGCACCAACAGGTCCGGGTTTTCCGTGCTGTATACGGTCTTCGCTTTACCACGATACAACTCAGCTTGCTTTTGCATCTTTATTACTCCTGGGTGTGAATTAACGATAAATATTGCGTTTTTCTGCCGACGCACACGTTTGCGTATCATATCAGAAAAAAAGGCTGGAGTTATCCAGCCCTTTATTTTTACTTACTGAACGCGGCCTGGAAGACGGCGACCAGCGCGTCGTTCTGGCTTTGCGTCAGGGTATGCCCCTTCGGATCGATAAACTGCAAACTACTGCGGTTGTCTAAATCACCGACCTGCAGTTTGTAGTCGCCGGATACCAGACCCGGATCGCTTGCGCCCAACTCCTGCCAGTTGCTATCGGACAGTGGTTTGTAGGTGACGGCGATGCTGCCCTGAGAGCGGGTGCTGTCGGTCACTTTCATCCCCACTTTCTCAAGCGCTGCCGGCAGACGCTGCCATACCACGTTGAACGGTCCACGTACCACCAGCATCGGTAAACCGGTGTCATCGGCGGCGCTCTGAACATCCATGGTGGCTGCCGAGCGGTTTTGCGCGGCATTCGCGGCGTCGGTGGCGTTCTTATCCAGACCAGCAGAGATAACGTTCATCATCTCAGCGCTGTAACGCTGCATTGATGCCGCATCGGCTACGGGTTTACCCGCCTGCTCGAGGTTAATCAGTTTCACCGTTACCGCTTGCTGATAGCCCTGCGGTTTAACCGAGATTTGATAACGTCCACGGTACTGCTCGTCTTCATCCAGACGGTTCCAGTTAACCCAATCGGTGGTCAAAGTCTGACTGGCATCATCACGTTTGGTGATCGTGTAGTTTTTAGACTGAATGACGCTAACGACCTGTGGCCACAACGTGTTGCCACGACCATTTTCCACCAGCAACGTCGACGTATCACCCGCGATCTGAGTGCGAGCGCCGGTGACCAGTGCTAACGGCTGAGCCGGTGGGCGAATGTCCAGCGCTTTACCCACGGCACCGCTGCCGTTGGTTACCGGGATATTATAGTCACCCGACATAACCGGCAGAATCATTCCGGCTGGAGCGTGAAGCTCAGCAAGCGGTGCGGCCTCCAGATAGGATTCATCACCGCTCACCTGGCGCTTATAACGCGAGTCAGAACTACAGGCCGCGAGCAACATAACAAGCGAAACACCCGCAACCTTGGCCAGGCGCGACTTTTGTACTGAGTAAGCCATCAAATCTCCCTAAACTTTACAGCAAACCGGCATGCTTAAGCGCCGCTTTGACGATTTCACGAGCATTGTCCGTGATTGGCGTCATCGGCAGACGTAGCGTATCGGTCGCCACAAGTCCCAACTCCTTACACGCCCATTTCACTGGGATAGGATTGGGTTCGACAAATAGTTTGTTGTGTAACGGCATCAGACGCTGATTAATCACCCGCGCCTCGGCAAAGTGCCCGGCTGCCGCCAGTTTGCACATTTCAGCCATGTCACGCGCCGCAACGTTAGACGTTACGGAAATCACGCCATGACCACCGAGCTGCATAAAATCCAGTCCGGTTGCGTCATCACCGCTGAGCAGAATGAAGTCGTCTGGAACCAGCTCTTTGATCTGGTGAACGCGACTTAAGTTCCCCGTGGCCTCTTTAATAGCGATAATATTTTTTACTTTCGCCAGGCGACCAACGGTTTCCGGCAGCATATCGCAGCCGGTACGGGACGGCACATTATACAGAATTTGCGGCAGGTCAGTATGTTCAGCGATGGCTTTGAAATGCTGGAACAAACCTTCCTGGGTTGGGCGGTTGTAGTAAGGCGTCACCGTCAGGCAGCCGACAACACCACTGTCGTTGAAACGCTGCGTCAGACTAATGGCTTCCGCGGTCGCATTGGCGCCGGTTCCGGCTATTACCGGAATACGCCCGTCGGCCAACTCCAGGGTCATCATCACCACATCGCCATGCTCATCATGACTCAGGGTGGCAGACTCACCGGTGGTGCCAACCGAAACGATCGCCGAGGTGCCGCTGGCGACATGATAATCAATCAGTTTTTTCAGGCTCGACCGGCAGACTTTACCTTTCTCATCCATCGGCGTAACAAGCGCGACAATACTTCCCGTGAACATGGGCCATCCTCTGTGCAAACAAGTGTCTCAATGGTACGTTTGGTACGACAATAAAAGCAAGCGACCAGAGCCGTTCTGATTGTTGTATGCATGTTTTTTTTATGCTTTCCTTATGATTACCTCACCGCTCAAAGGAAGAACAGGTTTGACATCGTCATCGCAACACTATCTGGTCATTACTGCGCTGGGTGCTGACCGCCCAGGAATTGTGAACACCATCACGCGTCATGTCAGCAGTTGCGGCTGTAATATCGAAGACAGCCGGTTGGCCATGCTGGGTGACGAGTTCACGTTTATCATGTTGCTGTCGGGCACCTGGAATGCCATCACCCTGATTGAATCAACCTTACCATTGAAAGGTGCAGAGCTGGATTTACTGATCGTGATGAAGCGCACGACCGCGCGCCCCCGTCCGGCGATGCCCGCGACGGTATGGGTTCAAGTCGATGTCCCTGATTCTCCACATTTGATTGAACGCTTTACCGCCCTGTTTGACAGCCACCAAATGAATATTGCGGAACTGGTGTCACGCACGCAACCGGCTGAGAACGGAAAGGCGGCACAGCTGTTTATTCAAATCACCGCACATAGTCCTGCGTCACATGATGCGGCAAATATTGAAGATGCGTTTAAAGCACTCTGTACAGAACTCAATGCGCAAGGCAGTATTAACGTCGTCAATTACTCACAGCATGATGAACAGGATGGAGTTAAGTAATGAACCCACTGAAAGCCGGTGATATCGCACCGAAATTTAGCTTGCCGGATCAAGACGGAGAACAAGTAAATTTAACCGACTTCCAGGGACAGCGTGTTCTGGTTTATTTTTACCCAAAAGCCATGACACCCGGCTGTACCGTTCAGGCCTGCGGCCTGCGCGATAACATGGATGAGTTAAAAAAAGCAGGTGTTGAAGTGCTGGGAATCAGCACCGATAAACCAGAGAAGCTTTCCCGATTCGCGGAAAAAGAAGTCCTTAACTTCACGCTCTTGTCCGACGAAGATCATCAGGTTTGCGAGCAGTTCGGCGTCTGGGGTGAGAAATCGTTTATGGGCAAAACCTACGATGGCATCCACCGCATCAGCTTCCTGATTGATGCTGAAGGGAAAATTGAGCATGTGTTTGATGACTTCAAAACCAGTAACCACCACGATGTGGTAATGAACTGGCTGAAAGAGAACGCTTGATTTACGTTTTGCCGGATAAAGCCTGATGGCGACGCTACGCGTCTTATCAGGCCTGTTTCCGCGCAACCCGCAGGCCGGATAAGGCATTTACGCCGCTATCCGGCATCAACCTCGTTTATTCAAACGTCCCTTTTACGCAGGCTTTTTTCTCCCTGACCACGGCTTTTCCCTTCGCCCACAGGTGATGAACCTCCAGCGCGTCGTTGAGCACCAGAATGTCTGCATCACATCCCACCGCCAGACGCCCCTTATGCTCCAGTCCCAAAAACTCTGCGACCGTGCGCGTCAGCGGACACAGCGCCTGCTCCAGCGGTATGGCATGAACCTTCACCAACTGGCGCACCGTTTCTGCCAGCGATTCAAACCCTGCGACACCGATGCCGGTGAGGTTACCGTACTCATCAAATTCCGGCTGGCTGCCGTTGCCGTCTGAGCTCAGCGTAATACGCGACAGCGGCACGTTCTGGCTAAGCGCCGTGGCGATTGCCGTGGCCGGGTCGACGGGCTCATCAATACTGCTGGTAATGTCGATATAACCGCCTTTGCGGGCATACTCCAACGCCGCCTGGAACAACGGTTGTGCACGATTAACGTGGGTCGGCAGCAGTTTGGTAATCGGCACATCGCAACAGTCGAGGATCTGGTACAACGGCTCCAGCATGCGCGGGCTGTCGCCCATATGGAAGACGCTGATTCCCGGTTTTCGCCCTAACAATCCACCCACGCGCGCTTGCGCCGCCATGTTTGCCAGCGCCGAAGAATCCGGAGCGGAAGAACGGTGGTCCGAAACCGCGCATTTCACGCCAATAATTTTATCGATCAGCGCCACGTCGCGATCGATGCTGCCGGTAATAGTCGGGGAAGGTAGAGAATACGCCCCGGTCAGCATCCACGCGCTAATGCCTTCAAATTCCAGCGCGCGGGTTTTCGCCAGCAGCGATTCCGGGTGACGGGTAATACCATCAGTACCCAGTAATCCCACCACCGAGGTGACGCCAGCTTCAACCAGCCGCGACAAGCGCACTTCCGGCGTGCGGGTGTGCGGCCCCGCTTCTCCACCGCCGCCAATCAGATGGACGTGTTGATCGATAAACCCCGGACACACAATCGCGCCGTCAAGATTGATGCACGTGCAGCCGGGAAAATCTTCAGGGGAAATCAACGGCGCGATGGCAACAATTTTGCTGCCGGACACCAGTATGTCCTGGCGCCCTAAATCTTCCGGCGCGTACACGTGTCCCTGCTGGAACAACGTCAAATTAAGAATGGAACAGTTCATAACCTTCCTTGTCAGGCAATAACCTGCATAACCCAAATAGAGAGCAGCGCATTAATTACGCATACCGCAATAATCAGCGGGTAGTAACGGGGATGAACCCCCGCGGTCCCCAGACAGCGTCCCACATTTTGCACCGGATTGCCCATCAGGTAGATAGCCGGTAACAATACCGTGGCATCATGTCCCGAAAGCGTACCGGCGACAACCAGGCTGGCGCAAACGCCGACGCCGCCTCCCATACTCATCACCGCCGCCAGCAGCACGGTGGCAGATTCCCCCGGCAAGCCCCACAGCGCCATAACCGGCTCACATACCCGCCCGACAATCTCGAGCAGCCCCGTCACCTTCAGCGCCTGAATAATTACAAACGCCATCACCACGTTAGGCAACAGGCTGGTCGTTGCAATAGTAAATCCGCGCCGTGCGCCATCGATAAACATATCCATGACATTTTTACGTACCTGCGTTGTCATCTCACGCCTCCTGCTGCATACGGCGATTTTCCAGCTGCGCAATCCACAAACGCAGCAGGTTCGCACCCACAAATTTGAAGACAAGGATCACCGCAAGCGGCGTAATTACCGGAACGGTAACCACCGTAAACAGCGCAGCGCCAGAGGAAAAATAGTTGGTAATACACGCGCTGCCGCTGGTTTGCCAGCAGGCAAAAATGGCACGTTCCTGTTCAGTGATAATGCCCTCTTCCGCCATTTCTTTGGTCATCCCGGCCGCGGCATCGGTATTTTGCAAATTCGCAATCAACGCCAGCGAACAAATCCCTGGAATACCGAGTAACGGGCGCAAGACAGGCGTCATCAGCTGTTGCGCCGCACGTAAACCTCCCAGCCCTTCAGTGACGGAAATTATCCCGAGCGAAAGAATGACGGAAGGCGCCAGCTCAAGCGCGAATAAGAAGCCATCTTTGGCGCCCATACCGCCCGCGCCGCGAAAAGAGACTGCCGTGTCGCCCGCCGCATTAATCTGCCCAAATGCGCCGTTGAGGACGGTGAAGTCAAAGACCCGCCACCATTCGGTACTTTTCGCAAACATGCCGGAAAAAAGAATAATCGTAATAAAAAAAGCGAGATAACCGCCCCATCCCACCTTTTGCTGCGTGTGTGTGTTGTGACCCATTTTGTTCTCCAGTTGGCCTTATTCCTTGTGTGACTAAAAGACATCACGCAGGTCAAGTTAAAGACAAATGCGGAGAAAAACGACAGCCGAGGAGAATATTCAGAAAGTGTGGATAGAGGTCCGACAAGTTCAGCTCCGGCGACATTGCATCGCCAGAGCATGCGGATTAGGGTTCATCAACGGCCTGACCATCCGGCCAGGCATGCATTACCGCTTTGATTAACGTTGCCAGAGGAATCGCAAAGAATACGCCCCAGAATCCCCACAGGCCGCCGAAGATCACCACCGACAGAATAATCACCAGCGGATGCAGATTTACCGCCTCGGAGAACAGCACCGGCACCAACAGATTCCCGTCTAACGCCTGGATAATCAGGTACACGGCAAAACAGCTCCAGAACTCGGTGCCAAGGCCAAACTGGAACAGCGCCACACCGACTACCGGAATCGTCACGACAAAAGCGCCGATATACGGGATCAGCACAGAGAACCCTACCAGCACTGCCAGTAGCAGCGAATAGTTGAGACCAAACAGCAGAAAACCGAGCCAGGTCGCCACGCCGACCACCACCATCTCCAGCACCTTTCCGCGAATATAGTTGGTGATTTGCTGATTCATCTCTTTCCATACCTGCCCCGCCAGCCCGCGATTACGCGGCAGCACCCGGCGCACGGCGTTCAGCATCTGTCCTTTATCTTTGATCAGAAAGAACACCATCAATGGGACGAGAACCAGGTAAACCGCCAGCGTCAGCAAACCGACCAGTGAGGCCAGCGAATATTTCACCACCGAATCACCCATGGTGAGCATTCGCGAGCGCATATTCTCCGCCATCGCATCAATAATGCCCGCATCCATCAGCGCCGGATAACGTCGTGGCAAGGTGGCGGCAAAATCAGACAATTTATTGAGCATGCCGGGCATATCGCGGATCAGGTAGATCCCCTGCTGCCATGCAACGGGCATCACCACAAACGCCATCAGCAGCAAAATACCGACAAACACCACCAGCACGATCGATGTTGCCCAACGCCGTGAACAACCTATATGTTCCAGCCGTACGGTCGGCCATTCAAGCAGGTAAGCCAGCACAATGGCGACCAACAGCGGCGCCAGAAGACCGCTAAAGAAGAACAGGATGCCAAAACCAGCAACCAGAATAATCAGCAAGGCGATGGCTTCGGGGTCGCTAAAGCGGCGGCGATACCATTGCATCAACATTTCGAGCATAAAACCCTTCCATGAACCCAATAGCGGGATTGCGATCCCGAATTGTATCGAAATGTCACAAAAAAGACTTCGCTTTTTATGGCTGATTACGCAAAGTGAAAAGACATTTTTCCTGGGTGTTCATCGTCAGGTTTCGCAGTTACACTCCCTAAGCTTGCGGAGTGTGAACGATACTTCACGGCATTGGTCAAATGGCTATCTCAAAAAAGAATACAGGACAGAGGTTATGTTCAGGCAGTTGAAAAAAAACCTGGTTGCTACCCTCATTGCCGCACTGACCATCGGTCAGGTCGCGCCCGCATTTGCTGATACTGCGGACACCCTGCCTGATATGGGAACCTCGGCAGGGAGCACGCTTTCCATAGGACAGGAAATGCAGATGGGCGATTATTACGTACGCCAGCTGCGCGGCAGTGCGCCATTAATTAACGATCCGTTGCTCACCCAATACATTAATGCGCTGGGGATGCGTCTGGTCTCGCACGCCGACTCGGTAAAAACGCCCTTCACCTTCTTTTTGATTAACAACGATGAAATCAACGCCTTTGCTTTCTTTGGCGGCAACGTTGTCCTGCACTCCGCGTTATTCCGCTATTCCGATAACGAAAGCCAGCTGGCATCGGTTATGGCGCACGAAATTTCCCACGTTACGCAGCGTCACCTGGCGCGTGCTATGGAAGATCAGAAACGCAGCGCGCCGCTAACGTGGGTTGGTGCGTTAGGTTCAATTTTATTGGCGATGGCCAGTCCGCAGGCGGGTATGGCGGCGCTGACCGGTACGCTGGCAGGTACACGTCAGGGGATGATTAGCTTTACGCAGCAAAACGAACAGGAAGCCGACCGCATCGGTATTCAGGTGCTGCAACGCTCGGGATTCGATCCCCAGGCCATGCCGACGTTTCTGGAAAAACTGCTCGATCAGGCCCGTTACTCTTCGCGTCCACCAGAAATTTTGCTGACTCACCCCCTGCCTGAGAGCCGTCTGTCGGATGCCCGTAACCGCGCCAACCAAATGCGCCCGGTGGTCGTCCAGTCATCAGAAGATTTTTATCTGGCTAAGGCGCGAACCCTGGGCATGTACAATTCTGGTCGCAACCAACTGACCGACGACCTGCTGAGTAACTGGTCGAAAGGCAACGTGCGTGAGCAACGTGCGGCGCAGTATGGTCGGGCATTGCAGGCGATGGAAGCCAGTAAATACGATGAGGCGCGTAAAGCGCTGCAACCGCTGCTGGCGGCAGATCCTAACAATGCCTGGTATCTCGACCTGGCTACGGATATCGATCTCGGTCAGAAGAAAACCAGCGACGCTATTAATCGGTTGAAAAACGCCCGCGACCTGCGCACTAACCCGGTACTGCAGCTCAACCTGGCGAATGCGTATTTACAGGGAGGACAAGCCAAAGAGGCGGCAACCATCCTGAATCGCTATACGTTTAACCATAAGGACGATCCCAACGGCTGGGATCTGTTAGCGCAAACGGAAGCCAACCTGAACAACCGCGATCAGGAACTGGCGGCGCGCGCCGAAGGGTATGCCCTTGCAGGGCGTCTGGATCAGGCGATTTCGATGCTCAGCAGCGCAAGCTCTCAGGTGAAACTGGGTAGCCAGCAGCAGGCCAGATACGATGCCCGTATTGACCAGCTACGCCAGTTGCAAGAGCGCTTTAAACCGTACACGAAAATGTAACAGGAAGAAAAATGTCAGACGCGATCAAAATCTACCATAACCCACGCTGCTCCAAGAGCCGCGAAACGCTGGAATTACTGAAGTCCAACGGCGTGGACCCGGAGGTGGTGTTGTATCTGGAAACGCCGGCTGATGCCGCAACCCTGCGTGAACTGCTGCAGATGCTCGGCATGTCCAGCGCACGTGAACTGATGCGCCAGAAAGAGGATCTCTATAAATCGCTTAACCTGGCGGACAAAAATCTGAGTGAAGATGCGCTGATTCAGGCAATGGTGGAAAACCCGAAACTGATGGAGCGCCCAATTGTGGTCGCCAAAGGCCAGGCGCGGATTGGTCGTCCGCCGGAGCAGGTACTGGAAATCATCGGTTAACCTGCAACCTGCCGCAGTCTTTTCGGCTGCGGCGCTTACAGCTTCAGTATCTCTTTTACGAACGGAATGGTGAGTTTGCGCTGGGCGGTGATCGATGCGTGATCTAACTGATCCAACGTCATAAACAGCGTACGCATTTCCCGATCCAGACGCTTAAGCAGAAAGCGTCCCACATCTTCTGGCAGTTCAAATCCACGAAGTCTGGCGCGTAATTGCAACGCCTGCAGCTTATCTTCATCGGAAAGCGGCTGCAGCTTGTAGATTTGTCCCCAGTCCAGGCGCGAGGCGAGATCCGGCAACCCCAGATTCAGCTGTCTTGGCGGGCGATCGCCGGTGATCAGCAGGCGCGTTTTCCCCGACTCCAGGATGCGGTTGTAGAGATCAAAGATCGCCATTTCCCACAGCGAATCCCCGGCCACACATTCGATGTTATCGATGCATACCAGCGATAAATGCTCCATCCCGTCGAGCACTTCAGGGACAAACCAGGTGCGTTTATCGAGCGGCACGTAACCTACTGCATCGCCGCGCGCGGACAGTTCCGCACAGGCTGCATGCAGCAAATGACTACGGCCAGCGCCTTCGCGCGACCAGAGGTAAATATACCCGCTATGTTCCTGACGCAGCACGTTTTGCAGTGCAGCCAGTAAAGAGGAGTTATCCCCCGGCCAGAAACTTGCAAAAGTTTCGTCGTCAGGAAGATAAAGTGGCAAAGAGAGCTGTGCCGGTGTGTTCAGAGATACCTCAACCCAGGATTTCATAAAATCGCGTTGAGTTTAACACAGAAATACGTCGTGATAGAACCGGGCAGCACCGCCGCCCGGTCAGAGATTTACTGTTGCGGACTGTCGGCATCTTCTGCGTCAAGCACGACTTCTTCCGGGCGCAGCAGGCTGATAACTTTGAAAATCAGGCTCAGGCAGACGCCAACAATGGTCGCCAGCGCCATGCCTTTCAGCTCTGCGGCACCAATGTGAACTTTCGCGCCACTTACGCCGATGATCAAAATAACCGAGGTCAGGATCAGGTTTTGCGCTTTGTTGTAGTCAACTTTCGACTCGATCAATACGCGAATACCGGAAGCGCCAATCACGCCGTACAGCAGCAGTGATACGCCCCCCATTACAGGCAGTGGGATGATTTGGATCGCCGCCGCCAGTTTACCCACGCAGGAGAGCAGAATGGCAAAAATCGCCGCGCCGCCGATAACCCAGGTACTGTAAACGCGGGTAATCGCCATTACGCCAATATTTTCGCCGTACGTGGTGTTCGGCGTTGAGCCGAAGAAACCGGAGATAACCGTAGACAGACCGTTAGCAAACATAGAACGATGCAGGCCTGGGTCGCGAATCAAATCTTTTTTCACGATATTCGCCGTTACCACCAGGTGCCCGACGTGTTCAGCGATGACCACCAGCGCTGCTGGCAGGATGGTCAGAATGGCAACCCATTCAAAGCGCGGCGTATAGAACGTTGGCAGCGCGAACCAGTGGGCCTGCGCAATCGGCGTAGTGTCCACGACGCCCATCACGAAAGAGAGCGCATAACCGGCCAGCACCCCAATCAGAATCGGGATAATCGCCATAAAACCGCGGAACAGTACGGAGCCAAATACCGTAACCGCCAGCGTCACCATCGAGATGATGATGGTTTTTGAATCCGGTAATTGCCCCTCAGCAGGCAGTAACCCCGCCATGCCCGCAGCGACGCCTGCCAGCTCCAGACCGATAACGGCAACGATTGCGCCCATCGCCGCAGGCGGGAACATCACATCCAGCCAGCCGGTACCTGCTTTCTTAACGATGAAAGAAACCAGGCAGAACAGGACGCCGCACATAATGAAACCACCCAGTGCCACTTCATATCCTAACGGCAGCAGCAGCAGTACCGGAGAAATAAATGCAAAGCTGGACCCCAGATAGGCTGGGATTTTTCCTTTACAAATAAAGAGATACAGCAACGTACCAATGCCATTAAACAGCAAAACGGTAGCCGGGTTGATGTGGAACAGGACTGGCACCAGTACCGTTGCGCCAAACATGGCGAACAGGTGCTGCAAACTAAGCGGGATTGTCTGTAAAAGCGGCGGTCTTTCACTCACCCCGATAGCACGGCGCGTCATAGTGTTTTCCTCTGAGTGTTGTTTGTTATTCGCATTGGGTTGTTATATTCAAAAAAAAGCCGACTCTTAAAGTCGGCTTCTTTTCACTTATTCGTTTACTTGGTACCAAAAATCTTATCGCCGGCATCACCAAGCCCCGGAATAATGTATCCGTGCTCGTTCAGTCCCTGATCGATGGAGGCTGTGTACAGCTCAACATCCGGGTGCGCTTTTTCCAGTGCCGCGATACCTTCTGGTGCCGCAACCAGGACCAGCACCTTAATGCTGGTGCAGCCTGCGTTTTTCAGCAGGTCGATGGTAGCGATAACGGAACCGCCAGTCGCCAGCATCGGGTCAACGATCAGCGCCATACGCTCATCGATGTTAGAAACCAGCTTCTGGAAATACGGAACCGGCTCCAGCGTCTCTTCATTGCGGTACATACCGACCACGCTGATACGCGCGCTTGGAACGTTTTCCAGAACGCCTTCCATCATGCCCAGGCCTGCGCGCAGGATTGGCACAACGGTGATTTTCTTACCTTTAATTTGGTCAACTTCAACCGGGCCATTCCAGCCTTCAATGGTCACCTTTTCGGTTTCCAGACCAGCGGTTGCTTCATAAGTCAGCAGGCTGCCAACTTCCGAGGCGAGTTCACGAAAGCGTTTAGTGCTGATGTCGTTTTCACGCATCAGTCCCAGCTTGTGTTTGACGAGTGGGTGTTTGACTTCCACGATCTTCATACTCTTCTCCTTTCCTCAGACGAGTGGCAACCACAAAAAAAATCGCCGGATTATACCGCTTTTAGTCTCTGTCGCAACACTGCATGCGCTTGATATGGATCAACCAAAGTCATTTACGTCTGGATGATGAGTATAAAACAAGCCCCGCACTCATGGCGGGGCTTGTTATCAATGCTATGAATTTTAAAGGTATTCAGCATTGGTCTGGATGACGTTTTGATACCATGAAAAAGATTTTTTCGGAGAGCGAGTTAATGTCCCGCTACCGTCATTATTTTTATCAACGTAGATAAACCCGTAGCGTTTTTTCATTTCCCCCGTCCCGGCCGAGACTAAATCAATACAGCCCCACGGGGTATATCCCATCAAATCCACGCCATCTTCCACCACCGCTTTTTTCATCTCACGTATGTGAGCGGCAAGGTAGTCGATACGGTACTGGTCATTCACCGCACCATCGTTCTCACGCACGTCGATGGCGCCAAATCCATTCTCCACAATAAATAGCGGCAACTGATAATGATCCCAGAACCAGTTCAGCGAATAGCGCAGACCGACGGGATCAATCTGCCAGCCCCAGTCCGATTTCTGTTCGTACGGGTTGGAAACCAGGCTTTTCGACTCGTCGTAATCCAGCTCAGGGTTGTCCGCCGTTGCCTGCGTCGCGAAGGACATATAGTAGCTAAAGCCGATGTAATCCACGCAGCCCTCAGTCAACGCCTGACGGTCTTCCTCGGTGATATCCAGCTCAAAACCGCGTCGGGCAAAGTAGTTGAGAAGATGCTGCGGGTATTTGCCGCGCACATGGACGTCGGTAAACCAGTAACGGCGGTGCATGGCGCTCATCGCCATCATCATATCGTCCGGCGCGCAGGTCAGCGGATAGATAGGACACATGGCGATCATGCACCCTATCTGCAATTCCGGGTTAATCTCACGTGCGACCTTTACCGCCAACGCGCTTGCCACCAGTTCATAGTGCGCCGCCTGGTACATGACCGGCTCGCGGTCTTCACCGGGCTGGTATTTCAGACCAGAGTTAGTAAAGGGCGCGAAATCTTCATGATAATTTGCCTGGTTGTTAATCTCATTAAACGTCATCCAGTACTTTACTTTGTGCTGGTAACGAGTGAAAACCACCCTGGCAAAACGGACAAAGAAATCGATAAGCTTACGGTTGCGCCAGCCGCCATATTCCGTCACCAGATGGTAAGGCATCTCGAAATGCGACAACGTAATCACCGGCTCAATGCCATATTTCAGGCATTCGTCAAACAGGTCATCATAGAACTGCAGGCCAGCTTCATTGGGTTGCGCTTCGTCGCCTAAGGGGAAAATACGCGTCCAGGCGATAGAGGTGCGAAAACATTTAAATCCCATTTCGGCAAACAGCTTAATGTCGTCTTTATAGCGATGATAAAAATCGATGGCGTCATGGTTAGGGTAGTTTTTACCGGCGATCACACCGTCGGTGATTTCTCGCGCCACGCCGTGCGCCCCCGCCGTCATGACATCGGCAACGCTGACGCCTTTTCCACCCGCCTGCCAGCCACCTTCCAGTTGATGAGCGGCTACGGCACCACCCCACATGAAATCTGCTTTAAATCCTGACATACCCTTCCCCTATCGTGATGACTCTGCGCAAAACGCTGTAGATGAGGTCCGCAACAGAAAACAGAAACCGGTTTCAGTACGATACTGTGCATTCGGCTGGCAGGTTTCAAGCACAAGACTGTAGCCGGTTTCATTTTCGTGGCGCAGTTCAAACAAATAGATAAATGATTGTAAAATGCTGAAAAAATCAGCAGATAAAACTTGATGCAGAGCAGGCTCGCAAACGTTTGCTTTCCCTGTTAGAATTGCGCCGAATTTAACTTTTACTGCAAGTAAACATGTGGGGAAGCAGGCAGTGACCGATAAAACCTCTCTTAGCTACAAAGATGCCGGTGTTGATATTGATGCAGGTAATGCTCTGGTTGATCGAATCAAAGGCGTAGTAAAGAAAACTCGTCGTCCGGAAGTTATGGGTGGTCTGGGTGGCTTCGGTGCGCTGTGCGCATTGCCGCAAAAATATCGTGAACCAGTACTGGTTTCCGGCACTGATGGCGTTGGCACAAAACTGCGTCTGGCGATGGATCTGAAACGCCACGACACTATCGGTATTGACCTCGTCGCAATGTGCGTCAACGACCTCGTCGTTCAGGGCGCTGAGCCGCTGTTTTTCCTCGACTACTATGCGACCGGCAAACTGGATGTGGATACCGCAGCCAGCGTCATTAACGGTATTGCCGAAGGTTGTCTGCAGTCTGGCTGCGCGCTGGTTGGCGGGGAAACGGCTGAAATGCCGGGGATGTACCACGGCGAAGATTACGACGTGGCAGGCTTCTGCGTTGGCGTCGTCGAGAAATCAGAGATTATCGACGGTTCAAAAGTGGCTGACGGCGACGTATTGATTGCGCTCGGCTCCAGCGGCCCGCACTCCAACGGTTACTCTCTGGTGCGTAAAATTGTTGAAGTCAGCGGTTGTGACCCGGAAACCACCGAGCTTGAAGGCAAGTCGCTGGCCGATCACTTGCTGGCCCCGACCCGCATTTACGTAAAATCCATTCTGGAACTGATTGAGAAGGTTGATGTGCATGCCATCGCCCACCTGACCGGCGGCGGCTTCTGGGAAAATATTCCACGCGTTCTACCGGACAACACGCAGGCGGTGATCGACGAATCGTCATGGCAGTGGCCAGCTGTTTTCAACTGGCTGCAAACGGCGGGTAACGTCAGCCAGCATGAGATGTATCGCACCTTTAACTGCGGCGTAGGTATGGTAATCGCCCTGCCAGCTCCGGAAGTGGACAAAGCCCTTGCTTTGCTCAATGAGAAAGGTGAAAACGCATGGAAAATCGGTATCATCAAAGCTTCTGATTCCGAACAGCGTGTGGTCATTGAATGAAAAACATTGTGGTGCTCATTTCCGGCAACGGAAGCAATTTGCAGGCGATAATAGACGCCTGCGAACAGAAAAAAATCAATGGCACCATACGTGCAGTATTCAGTAACAAGGCCGATGCGTTCGGCCTTGAGCGCGCACGCGAAGCGAATATTCCGGCGCACTCGCTGGAAGCCGCCCAGTTTGCCAGTCGCGAAGCATTCGACCGCCAGTTGATTCAAGAGATTGACGCCTATGCGCCCGATGTCGTCGTGTTGGCCGGTTATATGCGCATTCTCAGCCCGGCGTTTGTCGCTCACTATTCTGAGCGATTGCTGAATATCCATCCGTCTTTATTGCCGAAATATCCCGGCCTGCACACGCACCGTCAGGTTCTGGAAAACGGTGATGAAGAGCATGGAACTTCCGTCCATTTTGTCACCGATGAACTGGACGGCGGACCGGTTATTCTCCAGGCCAAGGTTCCGGTATTTGAAGGCGACAGCGAAGATGATGTCACGGCCCGGGTCCAGGCCCAGGAACATACCATTTACCCACTGGTGGTAAGCTGGTTTACCGATGGTCGCCTGAAGATGCGTGATAACGCAGCATGGCTGGACGGCGTTCGTCTGCCGCCACAAGGCTACGCCGCCGACGAATAATAAAAACCAGCCTGTAAGCCGGATCTCACCATCCGGTCTACAGGCATGATTACCTTTTCCGGTTAACATCTCCGGTATTCATCTACGCTCCCCCCTTTCTCTTTGCTATCAGACGGTTTATTGTCATATTTTTCTGGCACAGTTGGACATCTGAGAGCAATGCTCGCCATAATAAATCGGTAGTGTCCCGTGAATGAAACGGAGTAAAAGTGGTAATGGGTCAGGAAAAGCTATACATCGAGAAAGAACTCAGTTGGTTAGCGTTCAATGAACGTGTACTCCAGGAAGCTGCTGATAAGTCAAACCCGTTGATCGAACGGATGCGTTTCTTAGGCATCTATTCCAATAACCTCGACGAGTTTTACAAGGTTCGTTTTGCCGAACTGAAGCGCCGAATCATTATTAGCGAAGAACAGGGTTCCAACTCTCACTCCCGCCATCTGTTAGGCAAAATCCAGGCCCGCGTATTAAAAGCCGATCAGGAATTTGACGGCCTGTACAACGAGTTGCTGCTGGAGATGGCGCGCAACCAGATTTTCTTAATCAACGAACGTCAGCTATCGGTTAATCAACAGAGCTGGTTACGCCATTACTTTAAGCAATATCTTCGCCAGCATATTACGCCGATCCTGATTAACCGCGAGACGGATTTAGTTCAGTTCCTGAAAGATGACTACACCTATCTGGCGGTAGAAATTATTCGCGGTGATTCGATCCGCTACGCGCTGCTGGAAATCCCTTCCGACAAGGTTCCACGCTTTGTGAATCTGCCGCCGGAAACCCCGCGGCGTCGCAAACCGATGATCCTGCTGGACAACATCTTACGCTACTGCCTGGACGACATTTTCAAAGGGTTCTTTGATTACGATGCGCTAAACGCTTATTCGATGAAAATGACCCGCGACGCCGAATACGATTTGGTGCACGAGATGGAATCGAGCCTGATGGAGCTGATGTCATCCAGCCTGAAACAGCGTCTGACCGCAGAGCCTGTACGTTTTGTCTATCAGCGCGACATGCCCAATGCGCTGGTCGAGGTGCTGCGTGAAAAACTGACGATTTCTCGCTACGACTCAATTGTTCCCGGCGGGCGCTACCATAACTTCAAAGACTTTATTAACTTCCCCAACGTTGGCAAAGCTAACCTGGTGAACAAACCACTTCCTCGTTTACGCCATATCTGGTTCGACAACGAGAAGTTTCGCAACGGATTTGATGCAATCCGCGAGCGCGATGTGCTGCTGTATTACCCGTATCACACCTTTGAACATGTTCTTGAGCTGTTGCGTCAGGCCTCTTTCGACCCGAGCGTGTTGGCGATAAAGATCAACATCTACCGTGTGGCAAAAGACTCGCGCATCATCGACGCGATGATCCATGCAGCGCATAACAGTAAAAAAGTCACCGTAGTGGTGGAATTGCAGGCGCGCTTTGATGAAGAAGCCAACATTCATTGGGCCAAGCGTCTGACCGAAGCGGGTGTTCACGTCATTTTCTCCGCGCCGGGCCTGAAAATTCACGCCAAGCTGTTCCTTATCTCGCGTAAAGAAGGTGACGAGGTGGTGCGCTACGCCCACATCGGTACCGGGAACTTCAACGAAAAAACGGCGCGACTGTATACTGACTATTCTTTGCTGACCGCCGATTCGCGCATTACCAACGAAGTCCGTCGGGTGTTCAACTTTATCGAGAACCCGTATCGTCCGGTGACGTTCGATTATCTGCTGGTTTCTCCACAGAACTCACGCCGTCTGCTGTACGCGATGATCGACAAAGAAATCGCCAACGCACAGCAAGGGCGGCCTTCCGGTATTACGCTAAAACTTAACAATCTGGTCGATAAAGGCCTCGTTGACCGCCTGTATGCGGCGTCCTGCTCGGGCGTGCCGGTTAATTTGCTGATCCGCGGTATGTGCTCCCTGATCCCGAATCTGGAAGGCATCAGTGATAATATTCGCGTGATAAGCATCGTTGACCGCTACCTTGAACACGACCGGGTTTATATCTTCGAAAACGGCGGCGACAAGCAGGTATATCTCTCCTCCGCAGACTGGATGACCAGGAATATCGACTATCGCATCGAAGTCGCCACGCCGCTGCTGGACCCGCGTCTTAAGCAGCGTGTGCTGGATATTATCGATATCCTGTTCAGCGACACGGTGAAGGCTCGCTTCATCGATAAAGAACTCAGTAATCGCTACGTACCGCGCGGAAATCGCCGTAAGGTTCAGTCACAATTGGCGATTTACGACTACATCAAATCACTCGAGCAACCTGACTAAAGATATGCCAATACACGACAAGACTCCGCGACCGCAGGAATTTGCTGCGGTCGACCTTGGTTCAAACAGTTTCCATATGGTCATTGCCCGTGTGGTTGATGGCGCTATGCAAATTATCGGACGCCTGAAACAACGCGTTCATCTGGCTGATGGTCTCGGCGAAGACAACAAGCTGAGCGAAGAGGCAATGGAGCGCGGATTAAGCTGTCTGTCGCTGTTCGCCGAACGCCTGCAGGGCTTTCCCCCATCAAGCGTATGCATCGTGGGTACCCATACTTTGCGTCAGGCGCTGAATGCGACCGATTTTCTCAAGCGCGCAGAAAAAGTCATCCCCTACCCGATTGAGATTATTTCCGGTAATGAAGAAGCCCGACTGATTTTTATGGGTGTAGAGCACACCCAGCCGGAAAAAGGTCGCAAGCTGGTTATCGATATTGGCGGTGGCTCAACAGAACTGGTGATCGGCGAAGATTTCGAACCCAAACTGGTCGAAAGCCGTCGTATGGGCTGCGTCAGTTTTGCCCAGATGTATTTCCCGGGCGGCGTTATCAGTCGGGAAAACTTCCAGCGTGCCCGCATGGCGGCAGCGCAAAAGCTCGAAACCTTAACCTGGCAGTTTCGCATTCAGGGCTGGAACGTTGCGATGGGCGCATCGGGTACGATTAAAGCGGCACATGAAGTGCTGCTGGAGATGGGCGAGAAAGATGGTTTCATCACTCCCGAACGCTTGGACAAACTGACATCCGAAGTACTGAAACATGCGTCATTCGAAGCCCTCAGCCTGCCAGGGCTGTCAGAAGAGCGAAAAGCGGTGTTTGTGCCTGGGCTCGCGATTCTGTGCGGCGTTTTTGACGCGCTGGCTATCCGCGAACTTCGCCTTTCTGATGGCGCGCTACGTGAAGGCGTACTGTACGAGATGGAAGGACGTTTTCGCCACCAGGACGTTCGCAGCCGTACCGCCAGCAGTCTGGCGAACCAGTACAACATCGACAGTGAACAGGCCCGGCGCGTACTGGAAACGACGATGCAAATGTACGATCAGTGGCATACGCAGCAGCCAAAACTGGCCAATCCGCAACTGGAAGCATTACTGCGCTGGGCGGCGATGCTGCATGAGGTTGGGCTGAACATCAACCACAGCGGTTTACATCGCCACTCTGCTTATATCCTGCAAAACAGTGATTTGCCGGGCTTTAATCAGGAACAACAGCTGATGATGGCAACCTTAGTTCGTTATCATCGCAAAGCGGTGAAGCTGGATGATTTGCCCCGCTTTACGCTGTTCAAGAAAAAACAGTTTCTACCGTTAATTCAGCTGTTACGCCTGGGCGTGCTGCTGAATAATCAGCGTCAGGCAACCACCACGCCACCGACGCTGACCCTGATTACCGACGACAACCACTGGACTTTACGCTTCCCGCATGACTGGTTTAGCCAGAATGCGCTGGTGCTGCTCGATCTGGAAAAAGAGCAACAATACTGGGAAGCCGTAACCGGCTGGCGTCTCAAAATTGAAGAAGAAAGCTCACCCGATATCGCCGCATAAGCTCTCAGCAGGTGCCAGTTCTTCTGGCACCTTTTCTTCCAGCGTTTCGTGCAGCGGTTGCGGTTTACCAATCAGATACCCCTGCATGTAGTCAATCCCCAGCGAAATCACCGCACTGCGTATTTCCTCGCTTTCGACGTACTCCGCAACCACCAGCATTCTTTTCATTCGCGCCAGGTGGCAAATGGACGCCACAATTTGGTAGTCGAGGCTGTTCGAAACGATATTGCGAATAAAGCTGCCGTCAATTTTCAGAATATCGGCATTCACATTCTTCAGCCGCGCATAGCTGGCATAACCAGTACCAAAATCATCAATCGCAATCTGACATCCCAATGATTGCAACTGCAGCAACGTTGCCTGCGCCTGTTCTGCATTGGTTAAGGCATTGCTTTCCGTGACCTCAAAAATCAGCTGCCACGCCTCGACTTTGTACTTAGTCAGTAGCTGGTTGATGTCATGCGGAAGTCGGGCGCGGCATACCGACGTAGGTGATAAGTTAATCGCAAATCGACGGGCGGGCATTTTTTCCCGATTCTGCGCCATAAATTTCAGCGTATTTTCAATCACCCACAGATCGATGCTGGAGGACAAACCAAACTCATGCGCTACCGGCAAGAAGTTATCAGGGGCGATAGTCTCCCCGTCGTCCCCCTCAAGACGCAGCAGGATTTCATGATAAACATCGCCGCGTACGCCAGAAATCGGCTGCGCCATCAGGAAAAAGCGATTGTTCTCCAGCGCCTGCTGCAGGCGATTCATCATCGCAACCTTATCTTTCAGGTCACGTTGCAGGTGCATCACGCCCCGTCGCTGCAAATTCTCTGGCGCATTGGTCGCCAGAGAAAGCTCGGCGATGGTGCTTAGCTCTCCCAGTAACAAATAGATGTGGTTAACAGGAGAACGGACATAGCAAAAACTGATCCCCACCTGCGGCTGTAACGGCATGCCATCCCAGATAAAACGAAACTGCTTGATATGCCTGTCCAGCGCTTCAATGCGCTCCTGATGCGATTCGGTGTTAAAACGCAAAACTAAATCATTACCCGATAACTGATAGACATGCTCATCTTGTTCCAGCAACGGCGTTACCCACTGGGCGAGTTTTTGCTTGTACTGGATACGCAGCATAATGCCGTAATTTTTCACCAGCAGTTCCATGCCCGGAACACTCAAAAAGCAGAGCACTGACCATGGCGCTTTTTTCAAATCCCGGTTCAACGCGCGCAAATTCGGAATATGCACCATGGGGTCAAAGAAGGCCAGACGATGGTTGCGCCGGGTAACAAACCGTTGACGCGTTGCCAGTACGGCAATGAAATTTACGATGAAGGAGAAAACCAGGTAACTTGATGAGGTAATGGCAAGCTGGGTATCGTAGCCCGAATACCAGGGCATATAGCGTTGATAATAATGTATCGCGGTAATAAGTACGACCGCCCATATCAACGAAATAAATCTATAACCGTAACGCATAGCTCCCCATAGCATCACGGGCAGCAACAATGACAGGGTATAATTCGTACTAAATATTGAGCTTTGCTCATTTAACGGCATGCACAACATTGCCATCAGCACGGTCAATATAATCAGCCAGACAGCAAACTCAGTTTTGGTGACTTTGGTATCAAACTGCTGCTTTAACTGAGAAAAATAGCCTCTCACATGCAAAGGGTTACGGATCGTACGAATAATAAAATAGCACAATGGAACCCCAACCAGATTCCCGACCAGCATGGCCTGATAGTTGATCAACGTACCAGTATTAAAGGGCATAACGCCCACCATACCCGATTTGCTCTCATAGACGCCCACAAACGCGGCAAACTGGAAGAGTATCAAAAACAGCGTCGCCGGGCAGAAGACCTGCCAAAACATGCGCTGGAACATCAGGTGGGAATCGCCGTGGGAAACATTGTTTCGTCGGGGAGAAAATACCTTATACCCTCCCCAACTAAGCACGATGGTAACAATAAAGTGCGAAATTATTGAGAGTGTTTCAAATAGCCCAACCTGCGGATATTTGTACCAAATAATGGAAATGATAATTCCGGGTAATGCAGCCCAACCAAAAAACAACATCAGGCTAATCATCAGCGCTAAAGGCAGATAGAAAAGAATTACGGTCCCGGTACTAATATGGGCATAGGTGTTGGCAGTGCTCAATACAGGCAACAGTAATGAAGGCAAGATGAGAGGTAACGCCCACCATTTATCTCTAATACCAATATAATTTTTATTCAGTTTCATAGATGCTCAGTAGAATCCCGCACATCCTGCAGGGGGTATTCAGACAGGCATCCCACCTGACGTTAAAACGATAAAGTAAAATACATCACAATGATTCATCAATTTTAGTTGGCAGCAAAGGGGGATGCTTGATACACATCAAAAAAAAAGTCTCTCATTAATCAATTATTACTCTTTTCATGGTTTTTTATCGTTATCTCATTATTCATGCAAATAATAATATTAATTTCCATAACATAAATGGATAAAACCACTGAGGCAATTTTACATAACGAAGAATTGACCATTCCCTCACAGTATGCCTTAATGTAAGTATCGCCCTCAGTTGGGTACACTACAAGGAACCTTTTGTGAGCCAGGTTACCAGCCTACGCAAACGACACCGATTTAACAGTCGCATGATCCGGATCGTACTGCTTATCAGCTTTCTCTTCTTCTTCGGACGCTTCGTCTACTCCGCTATAGGTGCGTGGCACCACCACCAGAACAAAAAAGAATCTCAGCAGATAACTCAGCCGCAAAAGGCATCTCCTGCTCAAACCGACGTGCGCTGATCGCTCGCACCTGTGATATCCCCAGCATTAAGATTCCTTACCGGATGGCTAATCGCCTGACATTTAACCATCCGGTAAGGGATTTGCGTGATGAAACTTCATACACTTCCCCCACCACCCTCGCTGTATTATCGGATAATCGACCGTATTTTTCGCACAAATACACAATCTTTTCATCCCACTTCACCGCACCATTCGCGCTGATTTTTTACGTTCCGGTTTACTGGATATAAAAAAGACACACAGTGCTCAAATAGACGCTAATTAATATCGCCAGAAAATATCACGGGCGAAAACATTAATATTTTGCATGAAATTAAATGCTTATTTGAATTGTTACCATTATTAAATTGTACAGGGTAATACCATGAGTGGTTTTTCATTATTTCCGAAAATAAGAAGCGGTGTTGAATGGATTGCCGGGCACAGCGATGCGGTTATTCAATTCGGCTGGAATATCGTTGCCGCCGTGATTTTACTGTTTATCGGTAAATTTGTCTCTCGTCTGCTTTCCCGTGGCCTGGAAAAGTTACTGTTAAAACGTAAAGTTGACCGGACCATTATCCAGTTTTTCACCGCGCTGGTACGTTACATCACCCTCGCTTTTTCCGTTGTCGCCGCGTTGGGCCGCGTCGGTATTGAAACCTCTTCCATTATTGCCGTCATTGGGGCCGCCGGACTGGCTATTGGTCTCGCGCTACAAGGATCGCTTTCCAACTTTGCCGCAGGCGTATTATTGGTCTCTTTGCGTCCTTTCCGCGCCGGAGAAGTCGTGCAGATTGGCGCAGTCACCGGAACGGTAGAAAAGGTGCACATTTTCTCCACTACCCTGCTCACCGCTGACAGCAAAGAAGTGGTGATTCCAAACGGTAAGATCATTGCGGATAACATCATTAACTATTCCCGCCACCCGTTTCGCCGTATCGACCTGGTGATTGGCGTGGGATATCAGAGCCGGATCGCAGATGTTAAGCGCGTGATTAACCATATCATTGAGCAGGACAGCCGCATCGATAAGCAACGTGGGGTAACCGTTCGTCTGGGCGAACTGGGCGCTTCAGCGTTGAATTTTTACGTCCGCGTTTGGGTACCCAACATCGAATACTGGAATACCTATTACGATCTGCTGGAAAACATTAAAGAGGCCCTGGACGACAACCACATTGCCCTGCCGTATCCGCAGATGGATATACGCGTGGAGAACGTGGCACCCCAATCTCAGCCCCAGCTACAGTTGGTCGATTAGTATCCCACGCTATAACATTCGCCAGACGCGCTTGCTGGCATACGGGCAATAAAAAACCCTCTGTAAACAGAGGGTTTTTGCATACTACCGGTTCAGAAACCGCGAACAGAGAGGGATATTATTCCCACTCAATCGTCGCTGGCGGCTTACCGCTGATGTCATACACCACACGGGAAATACCGTTCACTTCGTTGATGATGCGGTTGGATACGCGGCCTAAGAAGTCATACGGCAGGTGCGCCCAGTGCGCGGTCATAAAGTCGATGGTTTCAACAGCACGCAGGGAAACAACCCAATCGTACTTACGGCCATCGCCCATAACGCCAACGGAACGCACCGGCAGGAATACGGTGAACGCCTGGCTCACTTTGTTGTACAGGTCAGCTTTGTGCAGCTCTTCAATGAAGATAGCATCCGCGCGACGCAGCAGGTCGCAGTACTCTTTCTTCACTTCGCCCAGCACGCGTACGCCCAGACCTGGCCCCGGGAACGGGTGACGGTAGAGCATGTCATACGGCAGGCCCAGCTCCAGGCCAATCTTACGCACTTCGTCTTTGAACAGCTCACGCAGCGGCTCTACCAGACCCATCTTCATCTCTTTCGGCAAACCGCCCACGTTGTGGTGAGATTTGATGACGTGCGCTTTACCGGTCGCGGAAGCTGCGGATTCGATCACGTCCGGATAGATGGTGCCCTGCGCCAGCCACTTAACGTCTTCCAGCTTCAGCGCTTCTTCGTCGAATACTTCCACGAATACGCGGCCGATGATTTTACGTTTAGCTTCTGGATCGTTCTCGCCTTTCAGCGCGTCCAGGAAACGCTTTTCGCCTTCAACGTGAACGATATTCAGGCCGAAGTGGTCGCCGAACATATCCATAACCTGCTGAGCTTCATTCAAACGCAGCAGACCGTTGTCAACGAATACGCAGGTCAGGTTTTTGCCAATCGCACGGTGCAGCAGCATCGCGGTAACGGAGGAGTCAACGCCGCCGGACAGACCGAGGATCACTTTATCATTGCCAACCTGCTCGCGGATGCGGGCAACGGCGTCATCGATAATTTTTGCCGGCGTCCACAGCGCTTCACACTGGCAGATGTCACGCACAAAACGCTCCAGCATGCGCATGCCCTGACGGGTGTGGGTCACTTCCGGGTGGAACTGCACGCCGTAGAAACGTTTTTCCTCGTGCGCCATGATGGCGAACGGGCAGTTGTCGGTGCTGGCAACGGTCACGAAACCTTCCGGAATGGCGGTTACTTTGTCGCCGTGGCTCATCCACACGTCCAGCAGCGGTTTGCCGTCTGCGGTCAGAGAGTCTTCAATACCGCGGACAAGCGCGCTATCGGTCTGAACTTCAACCTGCGCATAGCCGAATTCACGTTCGTTAGAACCTTCAACATGACCACCGAGCTGCATTGCCATAGTCTGCATGCCATAGCACACGCCGAACACCGGCACGCCCGCATTGAAAACGTATTCCGGCGCACGCGGGCTGTTTTCTTCGGTGGTGCTTTCCGGACCACCGGAAAGAATGATACCGCTTGGGTTGAATTCGCGAATTTGTGCTTCCGTAACATCCCATGCCCACAGTTCACAGTAGACGCCCAGTTCACGTACGCGACGAGCAACCAACTGAGTGTACTGCGATCCAAAATCAAGGATGAGAATGCGATGTTTATGAATATTGTCTGTCATTGACGCTAATTCCGAGGCAAGTGTAACAAATTCGCCCGGCATAAAGCCGGGCGCGGAAACTTATCAGGAGCCCATGCGGTAGTTAGGGGACTCTTTTGTGATGGTCACATCGTGAACGTGACTTTCCTGGATACCCGCACCGCTGATGCGTACAAACTCTGCTTTCGTTCGCAGCGCGTCGATAGTACCACAGCCGGTCAGACCCATACAGGAGCGCAGGCCCCCCATCTGCTGGTGAATGATCTCTTTCAGGCGACCTTTATAGGCAACGCGACCTTCGATGCCTTCCGGAACCAGTTTGTCAGCAGCGTTGTCGCTCTGGAAGTAACGGTCGGAAGAACCTTTGGACATCGCGCCCAGAGAGCCCATCCCACGGTATGATTTGTAAGAACGGCCCTGATACAGTTCAATTTCGCCCGGAGATTCTTCGGTGCCCGCCAGCATGGAGCCAACCATCACTGCGGCAGCGCCTGCGGCAATCGCTTTCGCGATGTCGCCGGAGAAACGAATACCGCCATCGGCGATAACCGGAATACCAGTACCTTCCAGCGCTTCAACGGCGTCAGAAACGGCGGTGATCTGCGGTACACCTACGCCGGTAACAATACGGGTAGTACAAATAGAGCCTGGGCCGATACCGACTTTAACTGCGCTGCAGCCGGCTTCCGCCAGCGCGCGTGCGCCTGCGCCGGTTGCAACGTTGCCGCCGATAATCTGCAGATCCGGGTATTTAGCACGGGTTTCACGGATACGCTGCAGCACGCCTTCAGAATGACCGTGAGAGGAGTCAATCAGCAGTACGTCAACGCCAGCGGCAACCAGCGCGTCAACGCGCTCTTCATTACCTGCGCCCGCACCTACAGCAGCGCCAACGCGCAGACGACCATGCTCGTCTTTACAGGCGTTAGGTTTACGTTCTGCTTTCTGGAAATCTTTAACGGTGATCATGCCAAGCAGGTGGAAGCTGTCATCAACTACCAGCGCTTTCTCAACGCGTTTTTCGTGCATTTTGGCAAAGACAACATCGCGCGCTTCGCCTTCACGAACGGTCACCAGACGCTCTTTCGGCGTCATGTAAACGCTAACCGGCTGGTTCAGGTCAGTCACAAAACGCACGTCACGACCGGTGATAATGCCAACCAGTTCGTTATCTTCAGTCACAACCGGATAGCCTGCAAAACCATTACGCTCGGTCAGTTCTTTCACTTCGCGCAGGGTAGTGGTTGGCAGTACGGTCTGTGGGTCAGTTACCACGCCAGATTCGTGTTTCTTCACGCGACGGACTTCTTCAGCCTGGCGCTCGATAGACATGTTTTTGTGGATAAAACCGATGCCGCCTTCCTGGGCCAGGGCAATTGCCAGGCGCGCTTCCGTCACGGTGTCCATTGCTGCGGAGAGCATAGGAATGTTCAGGCGAATGGTTTTCGTCAACTGGGTGCTGAGGTCAGCAGTATTCGGCAGAACGGTAGAATGAGCGGGAACGAGGAGGACGTCGTCAAACGTCAGGGCTTCTTTTGCGATACGTAGCATGGGCAATATCTCACCTGGGAGGTTATTAAATATTGCCGCGGCATTATACAGAGCGTAACCGATTGCATCCACACTTTTTTGCAAAAAAACCTTGCGCTCCTCTGTGAGCATGTTACTTTCGACTGAATAACTTGCTGATTTAGAATTTGATCCCGCTCACATGTTATCCTCTCAGACCACCTCAATTTTTACCGTAAGCCGCCTGAACCAGACGGTTCGTTTGCTGCTTGAGCAGGAAATGGGACAAGTGTGGATCAGCGGTGAAATCTCGAATTTCACCCAGCCGTCCTCCGGTCACTGGTATTTCACGCTCAAAGATGACACCGCTCAGGTACGCTGCGCGATGTTTCGCAACAGCAACCGCCGGGTAACGTTCCGCCCACAGCACGGGCAGCAGGTGCTGGTACGCGCCAATATTACGTTGTACGAACCGCGCGGCGACTACCAGATAATTGTTGAGAGCATGCAGCCCGCGGGCGAAGGTTTGCTGCAACAAAAATATGAGCAACTGAAGGCTAAACTGCAGGCTGAAGGACTATTCGATCAGCAATACAAGCAACCTCTACCTTCCCCAGCCCACTGCGTTGGAGTGATTACCTCGAAAACCGGGGCTGCGCTGCACGATATTCTTCATGTGCTGAAGCGTCGTGATCCATCCTTGCCCGTTATTATCTACCCGACTGCGGTACAGGGCGACGATGCGCCAGGGCAGATCGTTCGCGCCATTGAACTGGCGAATGCGCGGGGTGAGTGTGACGTGCTGATCGTTGGGCGCGGCGGCGGCTCGCTAGAGGATTTATGGAGTTTCAACGACGAACGCGTGGCACGGGCGATTTTTGCCAGCGGCATTCCGGTAGTTAGCGCCGTCGGCCACGAAACCGACGTTACCATTGCCGATTTTATTGCAGATTTACGAGCGCCTACGCCATCAGCAGCGGCAGAAATTGTCAGCCGCAACCAGCAGGAGTTGTTGCGTCAGATCCAGTCCGCTCAGCAGCGTCTGGGCATGGCGATGGACTACTACCTCGCCAACCGCAGCCGTCGTTTCACGCAGATGTTCCATCGCCTGCAACAGCAGCATCCGCAGCTGCGTCTGGCGCGCCAGCAAACGGCGCTGGAACGGCTGCGTCAGCGGATGGGATTTGCGCTTGAGAACAAGATTAAGCAGGCCAATCAACGCCAGCAGCGCATGCTGCAGCGTCTGAATCAACAAAATCCGCAGCCACGTATTTATCGTGCGCAAACGCGTATTCAGCAACTGGAATACCGTTTAGCAGAGAATATCCGCGCACGTTTAAGTGAACAGCGCGAGCGGTTTGGCAACGCAGTTACCCATCTTGAAGCAGTCAGCCCACTGGCGACCCTGGCGCGTGGCTACAGCGTCTCCACCACCACGGGCGGCGGCGTATTGAAAAAGGTCAAACAGGTCAGTGCCGGCGACGTTATCACTACCCGGCTTGCCGATGGCTGGGTTGAGAGCGAGGTCACGACCGTAACCCCGCAGAAAAAAACACGCTCCCGCAAAACGAGTCAGCCCGACTGAATTTGGGCTGATTCGCTTCGCAGCGTCTTAACAACTTTCACTCACGCGCATTTACCAGGCACACCTGTCGATAAATGGATGACGTAGAGGTTGTCGTACGTTTCTGCCCGTTACTCAAGTTAAGCGCCTGTCGAGCATGAGTCGCCTCATCCTGATCGACCGCCCACCAGTAGTTATCCACCCCGGTAATCGGCCAACCGTACAGCGTCCCCACCGCGCCATTTTGGTTATCGTTGTACAACGTCAGCAACTGGCTATACAGCGGTTGACGCTGTGCGTCACATCCGGTAATCCCGGTTTTATCCAGATTCGAGGCGCTTACCGATGACCAGAGTTCTCCATTCGCACCATAGCTGGTATTACTGGAAGATACTTCCGCCGCCAACAGTGGGCGGCTAAATATGACGCCGTCGCTGGTGGTGGCCGTTTCGGGCATATGGCCCCAGTAATTCGCCTTAGCAGAGTTGGGGCTGGTAATTACGGTAAAAATAGCATCCAGAGAGGCTTTAAGCGTGGTGTTATTCGTCACCGTCGCCGTGAGCGTAGTTTTCAGCCCCGAACTGAGATCCTGTCGCAGGTTAAACGTTGCGGTACCGTTAGCGCCCGTCAGACCGCTAAAGATCGCGGTGTTGGTAGCCAACTTAGCGGTCTGCGCAGAAGGCGTTAGCTCGTCCAGCGTTAAATCATCCGCCCCGCCGCTGGTAATGACGTTGCCAACGCGCGACAACGCATTGCTGCGTGAAATCGTGAAATACACGTCCGGCATCACATTGCCGTCAGTGTCTGTCACCGTTACGGTCAGCGGGATTGTCTCTCCTTTTTTCACCTGCGCTGCCAGCCTCTCAGCGTTGAGAGCCGTCGACGTCAGCGTAATTGCCCCAGGCATAGGATGCGGATCGACCAGGCAAACCAGCGCCTGTTTGTCGCTTGTGCTCCTGGTGGAAACCGCACCGGTTTTCAGTTGCATGCTCTGCCAGGAGGTTCCGGCTTTATCCGTCACCCACCAGCCATAACTTGCATGAGATACCGGCCAGCCGTACAGCGTTTCGATTTCGCCGCCGGGATGCTCATCGTAGAGTGATTTCAGTTCACTTAACGTCGGCTGCCAGGCTTCGCCGCAGGTGGATTTGCTTGCCAGCCCTGCGCCGTTATGGTCATACAGCGGCCACAGTTCGTTACCTACCGTGGAGCTAAACGTGGTGTCTTCTGCGGAAACTTCCGCCGCCAGTAATGGTCGCTGAAAGCTCACGCCGCTGCTGTCGGTAACGGTCTCGGGCATATGCCCCCAGTATTGCGCTTTGTCGGTATCAGGGCTGGTCACCACGGTGAATATCGCCTCCACAGTAGAGGCCGGGTTAGGGTATGTGTCCAGCGTTGCCGTAATCGTCGTTTTCAGCCCCATCGCGTCGTCCTGGCGCAGGCTTAAGGTTGCCGTGCCGTCCGCTCCGGTCACCCCACTCCAGGTGCTGGTATTGCTGCTCAACACCGTCTCGGCTGTCGCAGGGGCTATCCCCTGAAGAACCAGATCGTCCGTCGCACCTTTACCATCCGTCGTTTTCACCGAACCGCTACGCGAAATGCCATTACTACGAGAGAGCGTAAAGGATGCATTCGCTGCGGGGTTGCCATTGGCATCTTTCACGGTGACAGTGAACGGAATTTCCTCGCCTTTTTTAACCTTCGCAATGCGTGTTTCGCTGTCAGCAAGGCTCGACGTCAACGCAATGGTCGCGGGCAATGGGGCATGCGGATCCACAAGGCATATCTGTGCGCCGGTCGTCCCGACAGAAGTGGTTGAACTTTTCCCGCCTGTATCCAGCCGCATATACTGGTATGCCCCGGTTTTTGACACGCGATCCACAGCCAGCCAGAACTTGCCAGCTGACACAGGCCAGCCATACTTTGTGCCGATTGCGCCTTTAGGGTCGTCAGCGTACAGTGTTTGCAGATCGCTAAACAGCGGCTGATATTCTGCGTCACAACCAGTAGCGCCCGCTTTTTGGGTATTTGAAATGGTGACCAGCGCCCAGCTTTCGTTATTGTACGTATAGGAGTACGTAAACGACGTTTCGGTCGCCAGAAGTGGACGTTTAAATCTAACCCCAGCGCTGTTGGTGACCGTTTCCGGCATATGCCCCCAGAAATTCGCTTTATCGCTGTCCGGGCTGGTAAGTACAGTGTATATCACATCCAAATTGCTGGAAGTCACCAGATCGTCGGGAAGTTCTGCCACAATGGCGGTTTTCAGGCCGCTGCTATTATCCTGGGCTATCTCAAACTGGGCTTGGCCATTCTCATCCGTCACGCCATACCAGTAATAGTTGCAGCGAGTAGTCGTACAGTTAAACGCCATTGAACCCGCTTCAGGCGTGAGCGCTGTCAGCAACATATTGCTTTCATTACCATCCTGAGCGAACCCAGCCCGGTTTAACGACGAGGTGCGCCTCAGACGAATAGTGGTATCAGGTGCAGGATTTCCTGAACCGTCGGTCACGGTGACGGTCAACGGTACGATTTCTCCCTTTCTCACAACCGCGGCGCCTTTTTCCGCATTCATGGCGCTCGACGTGAGCGCTATCGACAATACCCTTTTTTTACTCAAGCACAGCTGCGCCGTTGCGGTATTCGTGTTGGTAGCAAGCTTTGAGTTATCACTGAGCCGGAGGTACTGAAACAGGTTTGTCGCGTGCGCGCTGTCCGGCACGCTATTACCCGCTCCCCAGTATTTCCCCGTTGTCACCGGCAGGCCGAAGGTCGAGGAGAGCGTGCCATTTGGGTAATCGTTATACAGCGTCTGAAGTTGCTCCAGCGTCGGCAACCCCAGCCTGTCACACGGGCTGGCGGACTGCTGATAAAGCTGCGGATAACTATTCCACGTATACCAGGTTTCACTATTTTCCAGAAAGCCCGAGGTATTCGTCGTGGCAGAAAGCTCAGCGCGCAATAATGGTCGATTAAACTCGGCCCCTTTGCTGTTGACAAAGGTTTCCGGCATATGGCCCCACATACTGGCTTTGTCGCTGTCGGGGCTGGTAATGACGGTGAAGATGGCATCTGTGCTGTCGGTCAGATTGCTGCCATCCATCGCTGTGGCGTTGAGAGTGGTTTTCAGCCCCGCAGACATATCCTGTGAAAGCGTAAAGGTCCCCTCCCCCTGCTCATCGGTTTGTATATACAAAAATTTCGCGCTGGTATCCATAAGAAACGTCGCAGGGCCGGACGGCATGACGTTACGTAGAGTAATATCATCTTCAGAACCAGCGCTATGGATACTTCCTGAACGCGTCGTTGATTCACTGCGGCTCAGTTTCACCAACGCGTTGGCCATCGGCTGGCCTGCCGTATTTTTGACTGTCACGGTGGCGGCGATTTGCTCGCCTTTTTTGACCTTAACGATCCCCGTCGTTTCATCCTGACCCGCGAGCGTAAGCGTCAGGTTACCAGCCGTACCTCGGGGTGAAACGAGGCACGTCTGCATGTGATAAATCGACGCATTGCTTATTGAGGTAACATCACCATTGCTCAACAGGTTAACAACCGCGTATTCAACTGGGTCGCCCTCCGCGGACGGTAAAGCGTAATCCCCCGCCCACCAGTACTGGCTGGCGCTAACGTTCCCTGTACTGCTCATTGGCCAACCATTGCGGCTGTGCATCGCCCCGTCGGGCCAGGTGGCGTACAGCGCCTGAAGATTACTGGCAGTCGGCAAAAAGTTACGCCCACAGCCACCACCAACCCCATTCCAGGCATTGCTGACGGTGATCATGCCCCAGGTTTCGCCCATATCGTAGCTGCCGTTGGTGATAATCACGGTTTTCCCCGGCATGTTGCTAAACTCACTGGATAACAGCGGGCGCTTATACACTACGCCATCACGATCGGTGAGCGTTTCCGCCATGTGCCCCCAGTAGTTCGCTTTCTCTGTATCCGGACTGGTCACTACGCTAAAGACGACCGGCAGCGTCTGCTCTGTTGCAGAACTGGTATGCTCAAGCGACGCCAGCAGCGGCGTTTTAAAGCCTGCGCCACTGTCCTGGTTAATGTCCAGCGTCAGCGTTCCGTTCTCATTGGTCGCGGAGTAATACTCAACGCCGCTGCTACGACTCTCGCTATGGTTAATTTGTATCGCAGCCGCAGTGGAGGTGTTTACCACCTGGTACTTACGCCCGATGCTATCACCGCGTTTAAAGATAACCGGCGTATTGCCAACCGGATTCCCCTCATCATCCAGAGTGGTAATCACCACCGGGATAGTTTCGCCAACTTTGGCTTTAACAAAACCGTCGTCGGCATGGTATAGCGAGGATGTCAGCGTGAGCCTGGTTGCCACTTTCTGCGCTGTTTGCAGGCAGGAGAAATAGAGTTTTTCATTCCATAACATTGAGCTTATGTTGCCATCGCCCAGATCGAGCGATTTCACATAACGGTTTTCCGTTGAGCGGCTGATATCAGCAGTGCTGTTCTGGTAGTTTTTCCCTTCGACAGGCCAGCCCTGCTGAGTATTGATGGCTCCGCCAGGGAAGGCTGCGTACAACGACTGCAGGTCGGCCAGCGCGGGCACAAATCCCACCCCGCAGACGTTCTTTATCCCCTCAAAATCAACAGTGGCCCAGATTTCATTGTTTTCTGTGTTATTGCCAACGGCAATCCCGCTGGCAATTTCTGTGACCAGTTGTGGTCGCTTAAATACTTTGCCATTAGCTGCTGACACCGTTTCTGGCATATGGCCCCACATTTTGGCTTTATTACTGTCGGGGCTGGTGACGACGGAGAATATCGTGTCAACGCTGGCGCTGACACTGGCGTTTTGATATAGCGCTGCGGTAACCGCCACTTTGGTGCCATGCGTATCCGGGCGGGTGACGTTGATGATTTTACTGCCATCGGCTCCCGTCAGGCCGCCCACTTTGGTTGCCGTATCGTTGATTGAGTTTCCGTCGATCACGACCGGAGAAACGATACCGTCGCCGCTGCCCGCAATATGTTTATCGTTCTGCCGGGTATAACCATCACCGCGCGACAGTACAAACGGCGCATCCGGGATCGCCGTACCGCTGGCATCTTTCACCGTGACCTTCAGCTGTAACGTATCGCCCTTTTTCACCTTTAGCGCATGTTCGTTATTACCCTCATACCACAGCGACGAATCGACCGGTTCGATGGTAATAGAAGCGGCTACCGGATTGTCGCTGGCAAGGCAGGTGACATAATCCGACGCATTGTTACTGGAAAACTCGCTGCCGCTGGAAAGCGCGATGAGTTTCCACGACGTCGCTGTGGCAAACGTTGAAGACCAATAGTTAATCAGGGTTGGCCAGCCGTGGGTGCTGTGAATAGCCCCGCCGCTGTTGGCGTCATACAACGCCTTAAGCTGATCGATGCGTGGTAGTCGATTTGCCGCACAGCCGCCGACGTCCGTATTGCTCACCGCATCGCTATGGGTGACGCGTGCCCAGCTTTCGTTCGCTTCCTTCTGGGTGCGGGTAGCGCTAACCTCTGCCGCAAGCTTTGGACGCTCAAATACCGCATCACCCACCGTCAGGGTATCGGGCATATGTCCCCACATCGATGCCTGAGCGGTATCCGGGCTGGTGGGGACGGTAAATTTCACGCTGCGGCTGAGCGGCGTGGAGATGAGTGAGTTCATCGGCAGAATAGAGAGCTGAGTCTGCAGTCCAACGCCCTGCGGTTGTTCGATAGTCAGGGTGGCACTCCCTTGGCTATCGGTAGTGCCCTGATACGTCATCGACGCCTGAGAAGGACCGTACGCCGTACCCGCTATAACAAGCGCGCCGTCGGTGGCATCAGTAAAGCCGGTGGTGACGTTATCGCGATTGCGCCCATAAGCCATGGTAACTGTAAACGCCGCGTTGGGGACCGTAAGCCCGTTGAGCGCATTAATTGAGCGCACCGTCAGCGTTATCTGCTCACCCACTTTGGCTGTCGTCTGGCGCAGGGCAAAATCGCCGTTCATCGCCACGTCAAGCTGAGTGACTAACTCATTGCCCGAGCAGGAGAGATAGTTTGGCTCACTACCGCTGAACAAAGCATCAGCACCGGTAGCCAGATTGACGTGCGCCGTCTGCCCGTCGCTGGTGTCCGCCGCCAGATAGCTGTGGCTGGCGGTTGGCCAGCCGTGCTCGCTTTGCATCTCGTTATCAGGATGCGCATTATAGAGCGAGTCCAGCGACAGTTGCCCTGGCATTTGTCCACTGCCGCACTGGTTTTCACCCGCCGTGACGGAGTTGAACGTCGCCCAGTTTTCATTGTTTTCCTGCGTGGAGCCCGTTTTGTGCGTGGCTTCTGCTGCCAGCAGCGGACGTTTATACAAATTGCCCGCCTCCACTACGCCCTGCATATGCCCCCACATGTTTGCCGCGCTGACATCCGGACTGGTGAGAACGGTAAAGATCACGTTTTGCGTTGCCTGCGTGCTGCCGTCAAACAGCACCACGCGCAACGGCGTTAAGACGCCAGTACCTGAATCATGTTTGATCTCCAGCGAAGCCTGACCGTTCGCGTCGGTAACGCCCTGATAGTGATGGGTATCACCGGCCATCAGGCCTTCACCTGCAATGGTAACCGGATGCTCCTCCCAACTGGCGGAATAGTAAGCGGTATTGCGCGCCTGCGCGTTGCCAAGGTACAGATTAAAATAGCGATACGGCAGCGGCTTGCCGGTGAGTTCGTCGGTTACCGTGATTTGCATCATGACCGCCTCCCCTACCTTTACCCTCGCGGCGCTCAGGCTACTGTCGTAGCTGTCTGTACTCAGCACCAGCTTTGGCTTTACCGCCGGTGCGGCCTTATCTACGCAACTGACCAGGGAGTTCACCGTATCCGCTTCCTGCACCACGCTGCTGGAGCGCATATTGACGCCATAATGGTACATGCTCAGCGAACTTTCCGTGGCGGACCAGTATTCATCATCCCCGGCGACAGGCCAGCCAAGAGTAGTCGCCAGGTCGCCTCGTGCAGTTTTTAACCCGATAAGCTGGCGCGCATCCGGCAGAATGTCACAGTGCTCATCCGCCCCTTTCCAGTTAAACAGCGCCCAGCTTTCATTATCGGCATTCACCGTCGTACTTTCACCCTCCACCTCAGCGGCGAGCGCGGGTCGGGTAAAGGTGTAGGTTTCACCTTCCACCTCAGCGCTGGAGCTTTCCGCCATATGACCCCACATCGCCGCTTTATCGCTGTCCGGGCTGCTGAGAGTGGTGAAAATAACATCTACGCTATCGGCAAGCGATGTCGCTCCTACGGCTTTTACCGTTAGCGTGGTTTTTACGCCAGGGCTATTGTCCTGGGTGACCGTCACCGTAGCATTGCCACTGGCATCGGTTGTGCCGTGAAATTCGGTGGCGATCGTGGTGAGTTCAGTATCTCCTACATGTACAGGATTGGTGTTGTTGACCGCATTTTGTCGGTTGAAAGCATCACTTCGGGTAATGATAAAAGCCGTATTCGCCGCAGGTTCACCATCACAGGTCCTGGTGCTCACCGTCAGAGTGATGCTATCGCCAGCTTTACCCTTTGCCGCCTTTAGCGTTTCATTGAAATGGTCTGCGCTCACCGCCACCGGTTTGCCCGCAGCCGCGGCGATATCTACTGCAAATTTTTGCTCGAGTAACGTCACCGCATTGTTATAGGGGACACCGGTACGAGTCAGCAGCCAGAGTGGTGGTATCTCCGTTGTGGTATCAAGTTGCGGCCAGACCACCAGATGACGCCCCGCCATATTTTGCGCGCAGAAGCTGAGATTCGCGGACGGTTGTGGACTGAGCGGCACGTCGGGCGTGGCGGCATCAGCCCATACCAGAGAGACTCCCGGCGCACGATCGCTTTGCCAGACCAGCGGCGGCTCGGCAAAAATGTCACCTTCGGTGTCGTGCGGGTTACTGAGGATCAGTGCGCTGCCGCTGTCATCGGTACTGAACTGGTTTGGCCTCGCGGTATTCGCCACGGCATTGGCTTGATCCACACTAAGTTGCACGCTTCCCTGATACACCGGAATGGCGACACTGTCAGCCTGCGGTTTCGTACCGTTAATCGCCGACGTAACGCCGACAGGCTCCTGCCATGTATGACTCAAATTTGTGGCATTTGCAGACAAGCCGCTGATAAATAACAGCGGCAGCAGGAAACGATGCAGTGATTTCAGGTTACCGGACATATCCCCATCCTAACGCCTGTCTGATAATTGGATTTTCAACACGCTTTGCTTAGCGTCCTGCTAAGAAAAGCGCACGGAAAACGCCGCCCCCTGGAGAGCGACGTACGGTGCGAATTATTTGTTCTTGTACTTGATCGACAGGCCATACCCCTGAACGCCGTCGTCGCCTGCGTTCGGGAAGATCGAGGTTCTGGCTTCGGCATTGGTCTCTGGAATACGCAAATCGCCGTTCTGAACTGAAGAGTCGCCTCCCGCCGTTCCCAGTTGCAAACTCGTGCCAGTAAAGACCCACTGATAGTCGTACTGATTGGTAACCACCAGTTCTCCCGTGTCGTAAGTGCCGTTTTTGTTGGCATCTTTCCACAACTGAGCAACGTAGGTGTGACCGGTATGCAGCTTGGTACTGCTGTTTTTCAGCAGGTTGACAGAGGCATTCTCAGAGTCGTAGATAGCCACGGCAATAGAATCATCCACCACCGGACCTTCCGGGATGTCATCGTCATCCGCACCGCCACCCGAGCCGGTAGAAAGATCGTTTAACGTCAAGAGTTCAGCAACGTTGGGGTCACCGGTAGTCGTCGTTGGCGTGATGCGAATACCAATGTAATAGTCTGCATCCGATTCCTGGAGGGTATAGGAGTCCTTCCCGGAACTACCGCTTATCACGGTAGCATCAGAACCATCCTGTTGTTTCGAACGAATCCAGACCACCGTGGCTTTGGTTGCGGTATTGCTGACATCGAGATCGCCCTGCTCATCACCAATCGCCCAGTTTACCGTGACCTTATCGCCAATATGGAACTGCTTATCCCCCTCGCCGTTGACGACACGCTCCCCCCGGTCAATGCTAACCGTTACGTGGTTTTTATCTGCTTCCGCGACTTTTTCCGCCGAGCGGGTGATCCACGGTACCGTCCCCTGAATCGTGCCGGTATTGCCGCTGAACTGCCACGTATCGGAACCGGCACCTTGCAGTTTTCCTTCTTTCGCTGCTATCGCCGATGGAATTGAGCAGTAGCCTGCCACCACCAGCGCCAGTGCGACCTTACTCAGCCGCCGTTTTAACAATGCCTGCATTAAGACTCTCCTTTTCTTTAAAATTCAGCGACTCGCGCCGACGCTATTTCTGGTTGTAGGCAACACGTAATCCATACCCCTGCACGCCATCCTGCTCGTCGGCGCCAAACTTCTGCGCCGCTTCTTTATTGCTGGCTGGCAGAACCAGGTCCTCATTGCTGGTGTTCGTTTGCGCCCCGGTATGCCCGTTGGTGCTCTGCCCGGTAAACTCCCATTGGTAGTCATACTGGGCCATCTCGTCTTCTGTAAGCTGTTCCGACATCTGGAACACGCCGTCACTGTTAGCATCGCGCCAAAGCCGGAATCGATAGGTGTTATTCACAACAGGGTGCTTATCTTCTTTGTCGATCAGATTGACGGGGCTGGATGTTTTCGATTGATAGATAAGAGGGTTCAGCGCTGAAAGCGATTCACCAACAAAGGTAATGTCGACATAGTTGCTGTCGCCGTAAGCATCCTCTTTAGCCTTCCAGCGAAAAGTACCGGGAAGCGTGCTGGAGAGCGTAACGGTTCCCGCTGCTTTATCTCGGCTGGCAATGAATACACAGGGGGTTTCCGTGGTACAGGGCGTCGCCGCTAGCGTAACTTTTTTATCATTGCTGTCGTACAGCTCAGGCGTCATGGCCTCATCGACCAGTTCATCACCGTTGCGATCGGTGGTGTCGCCCCAGGAATCGGTCAGCAGCAAGTCCATTACTACACCGTCCACACCATCGGCCTGCGCGCTGGCGCCATGACTGTGATCGCTACGATCGGCATCAGCGATGTTATCGACGATCAGCTCGATTTTACGATCCTGCTGGACGGTAATTTCCACCACGCCGGAGTTCTGCTTATTGCCCTTTTCATCCTCCAGCGTCATGCGCACCTTCCAGGTGTTCATTGCCGTTCTCTGGTCGTCGGTATCAGCATTCACCCACGCCGGCAGAACTAAATTCCAGCGATTATTATTTCCCTCGGTCAAGGCATCCGCTTTTATCACCGGCATCACTAACGTCCGGCTGGCATTATTTTTCGCCTGCCAGGAGGCAGAAATAATCTTGTAATGGTGATTAATCATCGCATTGACGGTCCACTTGCATTTTTCCAGACCAACCGCAGCTTCAGGCGTGTCTTCAATCACGCATTCAGGGTGCTCATTGGTTGAATCGGCCTTCAGCCAAAGTGCGACGTCTAACGGATCTTTCTCACGGTATTCCAGAATGATGAAGTTGTTACGTTCTACAAAATCATGACGACTGCCCATCAGCGAATGCTGTGCTTTGACGTTTTCCGGGTCGAGCTGTGCTGCCAGCGGGGTACCAAGCTGGTATGTGACCGTGGCATTGACGTTGAGATCGGTGTTGTCCCCGGTTCCGGTTTTATAGTCCGCCCCCAACGTCACCATCGGGACGGGCGTATAGTTGAGACCTACGGTCACGGCATGCGGATTTTTTTGTAAATTATCGGTGCCAAATAACGCCACCTCGTCGCCATAGTACTGCTCATAAATGACTTTGCCGCCCAACTGCGGATAAAATGGCAGCCAGCTTTCTGCCCTAATATCCCAACCGCGCGCCGGGCGCTCTTCGTAAAAATCAAAATCTGCAGAATCTTTCCAGTCGGAAAGAGGATGGTAATAATTTCCGGAAAGTTTTAAATAATCAGTCCAGGCTTCGGTCCCCAGACCTAAGCGGCGGTGTCCACGGGTGAAGTCATAGTCATAAAACAGGTTACCGCCCAGCAGCCAGCTCGCGATATTCTGGCGTACGCCGAAGCCTAAATTACCAATAGTACGCTCTTCTTTACGTTGGGCGGATACTTGACTAAAGAGTACGGTACTTTCGTTGTCATACCAGGGAACAAAATAATCCAGCGAACTACCTTCAAGGTCTCCCCCTTCGCCCACGGAGAGACTGGTACGCACCTTGCCATAAGGCGACATTGCGCCCTCAAGGTATGACTGTGCTGATGAAGTGATTTGGTTTTGCAGATAGCTACGCGCCTGGGATTCCAGCGCTTCCGGCGTCAGGTTTTCAAATCCCTGCGTCGCTGAGTTGGTAATGTAATCAGCGCCTTTTTCTTTAAATGATTGCCCCTTATTTTCTTGTTCTTCTTTTTCTGCGGCATCACTGGCCAGATCGGGTAATGTGGAGAGGGCAATATTATTTTCAGAGACAGGGACGCTTATATCGGCCTCAGCGCTTACCACGCCAGACACCAATAATAAAAAGAATAAGCGTGCTCCTGACACCATAGATTATCCCTGTGTTAAAGCTTTCCTCACACAGAAAGATTATATCTACGTTCTAAACCAAACTATAATTTAGCCACCTAAATATATTCCTAAAAACAAGTATTCATTTGAATTACGCGTTACTTATTTGTTTAATAGATATCGAAAGAGAATTAATATTCTCTTTCGTATGTTTATTTCAACTAAATAGAACAACTAATATAATTAATTACTAATAGAATAGATAACACGTTTTTTTGAAATAAGGCCATGGCCGTGCTGGCAGAAATAATCGACTGCGCCACAGGCTTTGAGCACCTGCAGCGGCTGATTACACTCCGGACAGTGCGCTTCTAACTGAATATCTTTATTACAGTTATCACAGTGCGCCATACCGTTTTGCGGCTCCAGTTCTGCATGACAATCCGGGCAAATAATAGACATAGCGACTCCAGTACAGGGATCCATTACTGCGTAGAGTTTATCACGCTGCGTTTAATGCCGCCCGCGTAACTGCTGCTGTAACGTTAACAGGTACTCCACTTCCTCCAGCCTGCGCTGCGTCGTGCGACTCACTTCCTGTGGGCTGCGTTCAAACAGACTGTGCGCGCCCAGAATATGCTCCGCCAGACAATGGGCATAAATGCTACCGGGAAGGCGCCAGCATCGCACAACATTACCGTCAATCAGTTCGAGCACATCCTCGGTTCCTCGACGGTCATGGCTGATGATACGGCCGTCGCGCAGATAAAGGCGCAGGCCTTTTTGTCCACCAGCAGGCCCTGCGTATTTATTCAGCCAGATATCCAGCGGTATACCGCTAATCTGTCCCTGCAGATGTGCCTCTCCTTCCGCCGTGGTCAGGTCGCCTTCTACGATATCGCGTCCCAGACGGTCTTTAGCGCTCATCACCTGTAAGGTCATGCTGTCATTGCCGCCCAGATAACGCGCTGTTTCACGCAGCATTGCCAGTACGTGCGTGCCAATGTCCAGAATCACACCGTCCGGATGACGGAGTTCACGCGTATCCGGCTCACCGGTGGCAAAGTTGAGCGCGATGGGTTCTCCAACTGCGTTAAACCCGCTCGGTTCCTGTAAGAAGCCTTCGATTTTAACAACGTCCGAAAAGCGAGAGACCAGTGCCGGTTGTGGATTATCGCCCTGCCACTGCGCGCCGAGTTTACCCAACGCCAGCCGCATTGCGCCATTGCGCGCCATCCAGTGGTCGAGCGCCAGCACGCGGTCGGCAGCACCGGGTTGAGCCAGCAGCATTTTCAGTTTTTCAATTTGGGAAAGCGTGGCGACAATGGGCTTTTCGACCACGATACGTGCAATGGGCGCGGCCAGCGCCTGTTCAAGCACATCAAGGTGGTGCAGGGATGCGGTGGTGATAAACAGGGTATCAAGCGGTGTGGCAAGAAGTTCAGCGAGCGACGCGCAGCGTGCCACGTCTGCAAACTGCTTTACGGGTTGGACATCAAAACCCACGCAGCGGAGTGAATCACCGAACATATGACGTAATGCGGGCAAGTATGCCGTTTCAACAACTGCACCAAGCCCAACAAACCCTAACAACATGTTCTCACCTCAAAAATTGAATGGCCGGGACATAACGTCTGCCCCGGCACAATCGAGGTGTTATCAGGCGCTAGTTGCCGGTTTAGATTGCGTATTCTCCAGCATGCGACGAATCGGAACAATGAGGACGATCAGCACGGCGGCGCAGATCAGCAGCGCAATCGAGCAGCGAGCGAAGAGATCCGGCAGCATATCCAGTTGGTCAGCCTTCACATGGCCGCCAATCAAACCTGCGGCCAGGTTACCCAGCGCACTGGCGCAGAACCAAAGGCCCATCATTTGCCCACGCATTCTTTCCGGAGCCAGCAGCGTCATTGTCGCCAGACCGATCGGACTCAGGCACAGCTCACCAAGCGTCAGCATCAGGATGCTGCCCACCAGCCAGAATGGAGAAACGCCTGCACCGCCGTTACTGAGAACGTTTTGCGCCGCCAGCATCATCAGGCCAAAGCCTGCCGCCGCGCAGAGAATACCAATAACGAACTTGGTAATGCTGCTCGGGCGAATGTTCATGCTCGCCAGTTTCGGCCATGCCCAGCTAAATACCGGTGCCAGCAGGATGATAAACAGCGCGTTTATCGACTGGAACCACACCGCCGGGATTTCAAAATCACCGATCATACGGTTAGTGTAGTCGTTGGCAAACAGGTTGAACGAGGTCGGCTTCTGCTCAAACGCGGACCAGAAGAACGCGGCGGAAACCAGCAGGATAAAGCAGACCAGCAGTCTGGCGCGCTCTTTGCGGTTCAGACCGGCAAAGATGAACAGGTAGATAAAGTAGAGTGCAACGGAGGCGGCAATCACGTATACCAGCATGCTGGCAACCGCGACCGGATTAATGACAATCACGCCCTGCGCAATCAGCGTAACAATAACTGCCACACCGACGGCCAGCGCCAGCAGCCACGCGCCCACGCCGTTACGTTTTACAACCGGGCTGTTCCAGGTGGAGTCGAGTCCCACTTCGCTGTCGTAGCGTTTCATCGATGGAACGGCAAATACGCGGAAAATGATCAGCGCCACCAGCATCCCGATACCACCGATGCCAAAGCCCCAGTGCCAGCCGTGGGTTTTAATCAGCCAACCGGAGATCAGCGGCGCGATAAACGACCCCATGTTGATGCCCATGTAGAACAGCGAGAACCCGCCGTCGCGACGCGCATCGCCTTTTTTATACAGCGTGCCAACCATGACCGAAATACAGGTCTTGAACAGACCGGAACCGAGCACGATAAACATCAGGCCGATAAAGAACAGGTTGTTTCCCATAATGGCCGAGAGCGCAATCGACAGATGGCCGAGCGCAATCAGAATGGAACCGTACCACACCGCTTTCTGTTGGCCGAGCCAGTTATCCGCCAGCCAGCCACCCGGCAGTGCGGCAAGATACATCGTACCGGCAAAGATACCCACAATCGCCGAGGCGTTTTCACGAGCCAGCCCCATGCCGCCGTCATAGACGGTTGCCGCCATAAACAGGATCAGTAACGGGCGAATGCCATAAAACGAGAAACGCTCCCACATCTCTGTGAAAAACAGCGAGCCGAGCGGATAAGGATGGCCGAAGAAAGTTCGGCTTTCTTTTTGATTAACAGAGGATTGCATAATTCTCCCGAAAGTTATGTCGTCGTGCGTATAAACACCGCGATGTACGCCAGCCAGTTACGTATCTGACCGATTTTTTACATGCGGCGAAAAGTTATTTAACCATTTGATAACCTAAGGCTAGTTTTGTCTAGTACCAGCCCCCGGACTTTAAGATGAAAACTCGACAAATGTCTACTTTCTTAGATTTAAACTTGGTAAAAAACGAATAGTAATTGACATCGCACGGGTTGAGGCAGGCGATGGATTAGCGAAAAAAAACCCGCGACAGGCGCGGGTTTTTATCAGCATCAGCAACGGTTACTTGCTTTTTTTAATGTGCTTAATCAAACGCTTACGCTTACGCATCTGAGTCGGGGTCAGCGTATTGCGTTTGTTCGCAAATGGGTTTTCCCCCTCTTTGAACTGAATACGGATCGGCGTGCCCATCACGTCCAAAGATTTACGGAAATAGTTCATCAGATAGCGTTTGTAGGAATCCGGCAGGTCTTTGACCTGGTTACCGTGGATCACCACGATTGGCGGGTTATAACCACCGGCGTGAGCATATTTCAGCTTCACACGACGACCACGGACCAGCGGCGGCTGATGATCTTCTACCGCCATAGTCATGATGCGCGTCAGCATCGCGGTGCTGACGCGACGGGTGGAGCTGTCATACGCTTCGCGGACCGATTCAAACAGATTCCCCACACCGCTGCCGTGCAGCGCAGAGATAAAGTGTACGCGCGCAAAATCAATAAAGCCCAGACGGAAGTCCAGCGTCTCTTTGACCTGCTCTTTCACTTCCTGCGTCAGGCCATCCCACTTGTTGACCACGATAACAAGTGAGCGCCCACTATTGAGGATAAAGCCCAGCAGTGACAGGTCCTGATCGGAAATACCTTCGCGCGCGTCAATCACCAGCATCACCACGTTGGCATCTTCAATCGCCTGCAGCGTTTTGATAACGGAGAATTTTTCTACCGCTTCGGTAATTTTGCCGCGCTTACGCACGCCCGCGGTATCGATGAGCACATATTCGCGCTCATCGCGCTGCATCGGAATATAAATACTGTCACGCGTCGTCCCAGGCATGTCGTAAACCACTACGCGGTCTTCGCCGAGAATACGGTTAGTAAGCGTGGACTTACCTACGTTCGGTCGACCCACAATCGCCAGTTTGATCGGCAGATCCTGCGGGTTGAAGTCGTCCTCAGGCTCTTCTTCGCCGTTTTCTTCGGCTTCCAGTTGCGCCCAATATTCTGCGTCTTCATCCACGTCTTCCTGAGGGGCAACGTCATCCATCCACGGCAGCAGAACATGCTCCAGCAGGCTGAGGACGCCACGGCCATGGGATGCCGCGATCGGATAAATTTCACCCAGACCCAACGAGTAGAAATCGACAACCGCCTGGTCAGGATCGAGTCCGTCAGTTTTGTTGGCAACCAGGAACGTCGGTTTCTGGCGAGAACGCAGATGTTTCGCAATAGCTTCATCCGCTGGCATCAGGCCAGCACGCGCATCCACCATGAACAGCACAACGTCCGCTTCTTCAATAGCCAACAGCGACTGTTCCGCCATACGAGTTTCAACACCGTCTTCGGTGCCATCAATACCGCCGGTATCAATACAGATAAACTCGCGGCCTTCAATTTCCGCACGACCGTACTTACGGTCACGAGTCAGACCCGGGAAATCCGCAACCAGCGCATCTCGGGTGCGAGTTAGACGGTTAAATAACGTGGATTTGCCAACGTTAGGGCGCCCGACAAGCGCGACCACAGGTACCATGTTTAAAGCCTCATTTAAAAAATCATCAGACAACGGGCACATTTTGCGCCGTTGTTAAAAACAGTAAAACGGCCCCTGCACCAGGAGCCGTTTTTCAAAGCGAGCGGCCGGGACGATTAACGCGTAATAGAGTACAGCGTACCGTCTTTCGCCTGGATCAGCAGTTTACCATCAGCAGAGACCGGCTCGGTCAGGAAACCAGAGCTGTCAACTTTCTGCTGGGCAACAAAACGGCCATCGTCAACATTAATCCAGTGCAGGTAGCCTTCGCTATCACCGACGACCAGATTGCCATTATACAATACCGGGGACGTCAGCAGACGGTGCAGCAGATCGCTTTGCGTCCACAGCGTCACGCCGCCGTCGGTGGTCAGTGCCAGTACGCGGTCGTTCTGGTCAACCAGGTAGATACGGTTGCCGTCGACGATAAAATCATTCACCGAGCCCAGTTCACGTTTCCACATAATCTGGCCGCTGCGCAGATCCAGCGCCGTCAGGTTACCATTATAAGCCAGCGCATAAACAACGCCATTGACGATAACCGGCGTGGTATCAACGTCACTGAGACGATCGATTTCCGTTGGACCTGTCGCCTGAGAAATACGTTGCTGCCAAATCATCTGGCCCTGCTGCATCAGCACTGCGCTCACGCGACCGTTATCACCGCCGACAATAGCTGCGCCAAAGGCGGTCGCTGGGGCAGATTCGCCGCGCAGTGACAGAGAAGGCATGTCGAGGTTAACGGTCCATTTGATAGCACCATCAGCTTCGTTCAAGGCCTGCAACTGACCGTTGCTGGTGTGGATTAATACCACGCCATCGCTCACAACAGGGCGAGACAGCGCTTCACCGGCAACTTTCGTCTGCCACGCAGTGGTCCCGTCGCTGGTATTCAACGCATAAACCTGTGCTTTTTCGCTGCCAATGTAAACATGTCCGCCGGACACGGTTACACCGCCAGAAAGCTGTGCAGATGCGCGGGAGAACCAGCCGTCTTTCTCACCCAGATTAACAGACCAGACTTCTTTGCCGTCGTCCGCATTCAACGCCTTAACGACACCGGCGCGATCGGCTGCATAGACAACGTTATCCGCCAGCGCAGGATGAAGATTGGAATAGAAATCACCAATACCGTTGCCTACGGAGGTGCTCCAGTCCGTAGACGGAGTAAACTGGTTCTCAACCACCGGTAATGGGGACATCTTAACGACATCTTCTTCGCCACTAAACAGTGAACAGCCGCTCAATAGGGTAACGGAAAGCAGCCCTGGCAGAAGTAATTTACGCAATTGCATCGGGTCCCTCTCAGATGGACAAATTATTGATTTTCATCTGCATCATTTCGCTCAGAGCAGGAGAGGCATCGCTTTTCACGCCCGCTTCCCATGCGCTACGCGCACCTTGTTTGTCGCCTTTGCTCAGCAACGCTTCACCGCGCAGATCGGCAACAATGGCCGTCCAGCCTTCACCTTTAATGGTGTCGAGCGTTTTCAGCGCGGTATCGGCTTGTTTAAGCTGAACCTGAACACGAGCCAGACGCAGGTTGATCACCGCTTTGAGGTTTTCATCGCTGGTTGCAGCTAAGCCTTGTTGCAGTTGGCTTGCGGCTTTCTCAAGTTCATTTTGGTCAACAAACTGCTGCGCCAGTTCCAGAGAAGCTAACGCGCCGTAGGTATTTTTGTTTTCTGCGGCAAATTTCTCTGCAGCAGGAAGGCTGTCCGGTTTACCCGCACTAACCGCAGTCACCGTATTTTGATACGCCAGGGAAGCAGAGCGTGCGGACTCCGTCTGATGGCTGGTCCAGTAACGCCAGCCAACCAGCGCGCCAACCCCTAAAATGATCCCAACAGCCAGCGCTTTGCCATTTTCAGCAAAGAAGCGTTTTACCGCATCAACCTGGTCGTTTTCGTTCTCGTAAATTTCCACGCTGTCCTTCTCCTTAGCCCAGTAGAGTGCGCAAATGCGCGGCAACGCTATCCTGCGCTACTGCCGTTTGCTCACCAGAGCGCAAATCCTTCACTACAACAGTACCGTCAGCCACTTCGGACTCGCCCAGTACCAGTGCAACGCGGGCGCCCCACTTATCGGCGCGGGCAAACTGTTTCTTAAAGTTGCCGCCGCCGTGGTTGGTCATTAGTTTCACACCAGGAACTTCATCGCGCAGACGTTCTGCAAGCCGCATTGCCGCCGACTGCGTGTCCGTCCCCGAAGCGACCAGGTATATATCGACAACAGGGGAGGCAATAAATTCCGGATTAACTGCCTGAACTAACAAAACAAGACGTTCGAGGCCCATGGCAAAGCCCACGGCCGGAGTTGCACGACCGCCAAGTTGCTCAACCAGACCGTCGTAACGCCCACCGGCGCACACGGTACCCTGAGAGCCCAGGCTACTGGTGACCCACTCAAATACGGTGCGGTTGTAGTAATCAAGACCACGAACCAGGCGCTGATTGACGGTATAGGCAATACCTGCGGACTCCAGCAGTTTGCACAGACCCGCGAAGTGCTCGCGAGAGTCGTCATCCAGATAGTCGCCGAGTGCTGGCGCGTCGTTGAGCAGAGCCTGTACTTCCGGGTTTTTGGAGTCGAGAACGCGCAGCGGGTTGGTGTACATACGACGCTTGCAGTCTTCGTCCAGTTTCTCTTTGTGCAGTTCCAGGTAGGCGACCAGCGCATCACGGTAGTTTGCGCGGGCTTCAAGCGAACCGATTGAGTTCAGCTCCAGGCTGACATGCTGAGAAATACCCAGCGCGCGCCACCAGCGAGCAGTCAGCATGATCAGTTCCGCATCGATATCCGGGCCTTGCAGGCCAAACACTTCGACACCCAGCTGATGGAATTGACGATAGCGTCCCTTCTGCGGACGTTCGTGGCGGAACATCGGCCCGATATACCACAGACGCTGTTCCTGATTGTACAGGAGACCATGTTCGATGCCGGCGCGTACGCAGCCCGCAGTCCCTTCAGGACGCAACGTCAGGCTATCGCCATTACGGTCCTCAAAGGTATACATCTCTTTTTCAACCACGTCGGTGACTTCACCGATCGCGCGTTTGAATAACGGGGTCTGCTCTACAATCGGCAAGCGGATTTCACTGTAACCGTAGCTACCGAGCACGTTTTTGAGAGTGCCTTCAATGCGCTGCCAGATGGCGGTTTCGCCAGGCAGATAATCGTTCATGCCGCGAATGGCTTGAATGTTTTTTGCCACGTTTATTCTCTTTATGAATATAAAAATGAACCCTCAGCGCTAACCCGAACAATACGGGCGCCATGCGGGTTCAATCATACACGGGAAGCACGCCGCTTCCCATCACGTTGTTATTTTTCAAGCTGCTGCACGTCGATACGACGCGCTTCGTCCAGGATGCTTGCTTTAGCGCGAATGCGGGTTTCAAGCTGCGTAATCATGTCGTCGTTATCGATCCTGTCCTTACGCACGCCGTCTTCATACAGACCGCTTTTCTTGTTACCGCCCGTCACACCCAGCGTAGAAACCAGCGCTTCCCCAGGACCGTTTACCACGCAACCGATGATCGAAACGTCCATTGGCGTAATGATATCTTCCAGACGTTGCTCCAGCGCGTTAACCGTACCGATAACGTCAAACTCCTGACGCGAACAGGTTGGGCAAGCGATGAAGTTGATCCCGCGCGCGCGAATGCGCAACGATTTCAGAATATCGAAGCCTACTTTGATCTCTTCCACCGGATCGGCCGCCAGAGAAACACGCAGCGTGTCGCCGATCCCTTCAGATAACAGCAGGCCAAGGCCGATGGCGGACTTCACCGAACCGCTACGCAGGCCACCGGCTTCGGTGATCCCCAGATGCAGTGGTTGATCGATCTGTTTCGCCAACAGGCGATAGGATTCAACGGCGAGGAAAACGTCAGACGCTTTAACGCTGACTTTGAATTGATCGAAGTTCAGACGATCGAGGTGATCCACGTGGCGCATAGCGGATTCCAGCAGCGCCTGCGGCGTAGGTTCACCGTATTTTTCCTGCAGATCTTTTTCCAGCGATCCGGCGTTGACGCCGATGCGGATAGGAATATTTTTATCACGAGCGCAGTCCACTACCATGCGAATACGCTCTTCATTACCGATATTGCCAGGGTTAATACGCAGACAATCAACGCCGTATTCCGCCACCTTCAGCGCGATACGATAGTCGAAATGAATATCGGCAACCAGCGGGACGTTAACCTGCTGTTTGATAAGCTTGAACGCTTCTGCGGCATCCATTGTCGGTACAGAGACACGAACAATATCTGCGCCTACGCGTTCCAGCGCTTTGATCTGATTAACCGTCGCTTCCACATCCGTGGTACGCGTATTGGTCATCGACTGTACGGCGATGGGCGCGCCATCGCCGATCGGCACGTTCCCAACGTAAATGCGTGTCGATTTTCTACGTTGAATTGGAGCCTGGTTATGCATTAAAAAATCTCCCGCATTGCCGTCTGTTACTGAGCCGGTGATTGTTCGGCATTAACGGTCAGACGCGCAACCTGGTTAGTTCTGATAAAACGACTCAGATCGACAGGTTTACCCTGGAACTGAATCTGCACTGCCGCCGGAGCGCCAATTTTCAGTTTGTACGGCGCCTGACCGGTCAGGTTCAGATTGCCGTCTTTACGCTGCATCCCGCTGAACAGTTTTTTACCGGTCGCATCGGTGACTTCCAGCCAGCAATCGGCGGTAAAGTTCATCACCAGCGCGTTAGGATCGGCAGCTGGCGTAGTCACGCCAGCCTGATCGGTCGGCAGCGGTGCTGCGGTAGTTGGCGCTGCGGTTGCGGTATCGACGTTAGCCTGAGAAGGCGCCACAACGGCGTTCTGCTGCGCATCAGCGGCAGGTGCCGGGGTCGCTGCCGCATCTGCCGTAGGCGCTGCGTCCGCCACTGCACCATCGTCCGGTGCCGGAGTCGTCTCCTGGCCCGCTGCGGCGCTGGTATCTAACGGTACGTTCTGCGCACCCTCTTTACCGGCATTCAGCTCAGCGGAGGATTGATCGGCCATGGTGGTGATCTCTTCCTGCTGCGCTTTATGGTTTTGCCACCACCAGGCGCCTGTCAGCCCGACAACGACAAACAGTACCAGCCAGGTAAAGGTCATTAACCAGCCGTCGCGTTTCTTACGACGCTTACCGAGCGAGAAGCTCTGCATCGGCGCGACTTTGGCAGGACGAATCGGAGCCTGTTTTTCCAGCCCTGGCAACAGTTCTTCTTCAGGAATATGCACCAGACGCGCATAAGAACGGATGTACCCGCGCAGGAATGTTGAAGCGAGATCGGCTGGCGCCTTATCTTCTTCAATATCGCGTACCGTGGAGACCTTCAGGCAAAGTCGCTCCGCGACTGCCTGCTGGCTGAATCCGAGTTGTTCACGGGCATTGCGCAGACGAACGCCGGTGGATAGTGCTTCATTTTTGTCGTGCGTGGCTTCAGTATTCATTCGCTACAGCTGCGTAAATTTGGGTTCTGATGCCGGCGAGCCACAATGCTCACCCACACCGCGAAACATCTGGTCAGTTAACCTTCGTCAGACAGTATAAAACGGTCAGACTATCAATGACAAAACAGCGTAAGCCTGAGGGCTAAACGCTTGTTGCGCCGTTACATACTGCCTTAAAGTCGACAAAAACGCACCGTTATTATTGACCTGACGACGACAACAAAAAACCTCATATGGCTTACATTACACTACGGTACATGAATTGTACCGTAGTGCACTCAACATCAAACGGTCTTAATGTCGATAGCGTCGCCCTGCATACGCTTACGCAGAGTACGCTTGGTACGGTCGATAACGTCGCCCGCCAGCTGACCGCAGGCAGCATCGATGTCATCGCCACGTGTTTTACGCACGATGGTAGTAAAACCATAGCTCATTAACACTTTGGAGAAACGATCGATACGGCTGTTAGAGCTACGACCATACGGCGCGCCCGGGAACGGGTTCCACGGGATCAGGTTAATTTTACACGGCGTATCTTTCAGCAGCTCGGCCAACTGATGCGCGTGTTCAGTGCCATCATTGATGTGATCTAACATCACATACTCAATGGTCACACGTCCCTGGTTAGCGTTGGATTTCTCCAGATAACGACGAACCGCGCCAAGGAATGTTTCGATATTGTACTTTTTATTGATAGGTACAATTTCGTCACGAATTTCATCGTTCGGCGCATGCAGAGAAATTGCCAGCGCGACGTCAATCATATCGCCCAGCTTATCCAGCGCAGGGACCACGCCTGACGTGGAGAGCGTGACGCGGCGCTTGGACAGCCCGAAACCGAAGTCATCCAGCATGATTTCCATCGCCGGCACCACGTTAGTCAGGTTGAGCAGCGGCTCGCCCATCCCCATCATTACCACGTTGGTAATAGGACGCACGCCCGTAGCCTTCACCGCCCCGACGATTTTCGCCGCGCGCCAGACCTGACCAATGATCTCCGATACCCGCAGGTTACGGTTGAAGCCCTGTTGCGCCGTAGAGCAGAATTTACACTCTAATGCACAACCGACCTGTGAAGAAACACACAGGGTCGCGCGATCGTCTTCCGGGATATACACCGTTTCAACGCGCTGATCGCCAACTGCAATGGCCCATTTGATCGTACCGTCAGAAGAACGCTGCTCTTCCACCACTTCCGGGGCGCGAATTTCAGCCACTTCTTTCAGCTTGTTACGCAGCACCTTATTGATGTCAGTCATGTCATCAAAGTTATCGCTGCAATAGTGGTACATCCACTTCATGACCTGATCGGCACGAAACGGTTTTTCGCCCATCTCTTTGAAGAATTCGCGCATTTGCTGACGGTTCAGATCCAGCAGGTTAATTTTTCCATTTTTATTTGGAACCGCAGGAATGACGACTTCAGAGGTGTTAACTAATTCAGACATAATTTTTTCCGGCCTCGTTGTTACACGTTGTGGCCCGTGGAGGGTTAAAAAGAAACGCCCCGGCAAGCGATCTGCTCTTCCGGGGCGTTGCATTGTACAAAGTCTGGCGCAGGGATGCCACGTTTGCACGAAGCATTAGCGAAAATAATATGTAAAGGAAGATCGTAGGCCTGATAAGACGCATCAGCGGCGCCATCAGGCAAAGCAGAGCCGGATGCGCAAACGCTTATCCGGCCTACAGGACGAGCTTATCAGCGAGTGCGCGGGCAAACCTCGCCTTCACCAAAGAAATAGGCGATTTCGCGCGCTGCAGATTCAACGGAATCAGAACCGTGAGTACCGTTCTCGGTGAAGCTGTCAGCGTAGTCTGCACGCAGAGTACCCGCCAGCGCATTTGCCGGGTTGGTTGCGCCGAGCAGGTCGCGGTGACGCTGTACGGCATTTTCGCTTTCCAGAACAGAAACAACGATCGGACCGGAAGTCATGAATTCAACCAGACCGTCAAAGAATGGCTTGCCGTCATGCTCAGCATAGAAGCCGCGCGCCTGCTCAACGGTCAGGTGCAGCATTTTAGTACCGACAATTTTGAACCCTGCTGCTTCAAAGCGCGCAAAGATGCTGCCAATAACGTTTTTTGCCACCGCGTTTGGTTTGATGATGGAAAAAGTACGTTCAATAGCCATGATTACCTCTGAAAAAGATGTTTTGTTGTGGTTTACCTGGCGCGGATTATAAAGAGCATCCCGGCAATTGACTATTGATGAAGGTAACATTTCTTTAAAATAAGATGAATTTTAGCAACAAACAGTCACCAACTGATCTACTGCATCGAAAATCTCACCGTCGCCACCTGCCCGGCGTCATCCATCACCAGCAGTTGATAATCCCCTTTCGTCGCCAGCCGTAGCGTAAGATGTTGTCCGCGTTCATCCAGCCTTTCGCCATTGAGAAACCACCAGCGCTCACCTGACCCGCCGGTGGTTCGTACCGGCAATGAGGCTTGTGCAGAACCGGGTAAACGCCTCACAATCGCGCCATCACGCACCCCTGTCAACTGCAACGGCAGCGAATCGTCCTGCCCCAGCGGCGGACACGTGGCAGAAACCGGTGGTAATCTCGCCCTACGGCGTTCTGACTCCGGCAGCCATGGCTCCAGCGGTAAAGGCCAGACGATTAATGTTTGTTCGCGCGCCTGCGGGCAATCTGCCGCCACACGTTTGCCTTCTTCGTCCAGCCAGACGGGGAAACGAATGCCGCTCACCCCCTCCTGCTCGGGCAATAGCAACGTTGGCGGCTGGCTGTCGTCCAGTATCCAGGTTGCCAGACGACGTCGACAGTTGCTGTCACCGGGCGCAAGAGATTGCCCACCAGGCCAGCACACCACGCCACGGCTAACGGATACCGGACGCGGATCTTCCGGCTGATTTGTCCCGCGAGAGAGCAGAAGATTATTGACCTGATTAAGCAGCGGCACGGCACTGGCAAATCCAAACTGGCCCACAACTGGCGTTCCGTCTGGTCTGCCAGTCCAGATACCGATCACATAACGAGCGTTAACACCAATCGCCCACGCATCGCGATAGCCATAGCTGGTGCCCGTTTTCCACGCCAGCGGGACCACTCTGCTCAAAGCGTTATCCGGTAGCGGTTGCGCTTCATCGGCCATAATACGGCGAATAATCCACGCCGCGCCCGCCGACATCAACGGACGTTCAAGCAGTGGGTCGCCCGGCTGCAGACGCAGTTTTCCCGCTTTTCCCTGGCGAGCAAAGGCGCTGTAGGCTGCGGCTATATCTTCCAGCCTTGCCCCCGCGCCGCCTAAAATCAGCGACAGATTCGGCGCTGCCCCTGCGGGTAGATACAGCGGTAAGCCAACGTTACGTAACGATGCGGCAAAACGCTTCGGGCCATAGGCTTCGAGTACCTGCACGGCGGGTAAATTCAACGACCTTACCAGTGCTTCGCTCATACTCACCGGTCCATGAAAACCGCTGTCAAAATTCCCTGGTCGATAGTCCCCGGTTCGCCGAGGTACATCCTGCAACAACGAAGCAGGATGAATGAGTCCGTCATCCAACGCCAGACCATATACAAACGGCTTTAGCACCGAGCCCGGCGAACGGATCGCATTCACCATATCCACATGACCAAAGCGGGAGTCGTCATTCATATCTACCGACCCCACCCAGCCACGCACGCTCATATCGGTGTGATCGACCACAATCATCGCCAGCGAACTGCGTGCAGGTAAGCGCCCCTTCCAGTTTTGCGCCAGCTCTTCCAGTTGGCGCTGCAACCCGGCGTCAAGGGTGGTCACGATTTTATCGCTTCGGCTTTTTCCCAGCATCATGCGCGAGAATAACGGCGCTAACTGCGGCATTTGTCTGGGCGCCAACCAGACCGGTTCTTCGCGCGACTCCTGTACCTGGCTGGCAGGCCAAATGCCCTGCGTCGCCATACGTTCGAGCACTTTATTGCGCGCCGCTTGCGCGCGATCCGGCCAACGGTCCGGGCGCAGACGACTCGGCGCCTGGGGCAGCACCGCCAGCAGCGCAGCATCGGAATAACTTAATTGCGCGGGCGATTTGCCAAGATAGGCCCAGCTTGCCGCCCCCACGCCCTGCAGCGTACCGCCAAATGGCGCACGGTTAAGATACAGCGTCAGGATGTCGCGCTTGGAGAGGTGCCATTCCAGCTGCAATGCGCGCCAGAGCTGGCGGAACTTGCCGCCGAAGGTTCGCGGATGGGGATCGAGTAATCGTGCTACCTGCATGGTGAGCGTACTGCCGCCCGAAACCACACGCCCAGAGGAGAGGTCCTGCCACGCTGCGCGCAGCACGGAAAACGGATTGACGCCGGGATGCTTCCAGAACCAGCGGTCTTCGTAGTTAATTAACGCCTCAAGGTAGCGAGGCGATACCTCATCAATAGCCACCGGATAACGCCAGATACCGTCCGCATCGGCGAAGCGCCACAGCGGCGTACCATCATGCGCCACCACGACCCGTGCCGGATCGACTTCGTGCAGCGGCAGCGGCCAGATTTTATCTGCCGCCCAAACCGCCGCCAGAAACAATAGCGCAACGGCTGCCACCCAGAGCCAGCAGCCGCGTTTACCCAACCCGCGCATCATTTACGGTCTGACAATCAAAAGTCCCTCTGTCGCACCGGTCGCGCGCCACTGCGGAACATACATTGATTCCACCTGCGGGACAGGAACCTGGTAGGTCCCCGGCGTTACCGCCCGCGCCAGATACACCAGCGTAACCGGTTGTCCTTCATTGACCGCCACCGCGGCAACAAAGCGATCGTCACGGAATTCAACGTGCTGGATATCCGCTTGTTGCATCTGATTGAGCAGATTCGCTACTTCGCTACCGCTATCCTGCAGGCTTGCGCTGCCGTTGGCCAGATTCTGGTTTTCCAGCTCCAGGCCGGCTGGCAGTAGATCGACCACCAGCGCATCCGGTACATTCTGGCTGGCTTTCACCTCCAGCCAGACCAGCACCAGCTCGCCGCTGCGCAGAGAATCCAGCGATTTGCTGTTTCCGTCGAGCCCCAGGATTTGACGCTCAATATGCAAAACGTTGCTGGCAGGCGTCGGTGAGGTTTGCGGGTAACCGCTCACATCCAGACGCAGCCACAGTGGCAGATTACCGGTATTGGTGACGCTCAGCGTAGACAACGCATCGGCATCCAGATTCCGCGTCTGTGATTTCTCCCCGGCTAACGGTTGTTCAGAGAGTGACGTTTGCGCCTGCCATGTGCCTGGCAAGTCCTGTAACGTACGCGCGGCAAGGAACAGCGCATTATTCTCCTGAGTAGAGAGCCAGCGCTGCCCAAAGGCCTGTTCTGACAAGGTGTTCAGCAAGGTATTCTGCACGTCAGGTTTGAGTTTGTTCTCTTCCAGCAAGGCCAGCATCAGCGCGTTGTCGCGCAGTTGGCTGCCGTAATCCGCCATCCACTGCTGCGCGTCGCGACGTGGTGTATTCAGCGCCAGGGTCAACGCCTGTTCACTGCGGTTGGCATCGCCCATGTTTTTCAGCGCGATCCCCAGTTGCAACAGCGGTAAACCGGAAGCGGCCTGTGCACGGTGCTCCCAGATCTCACGCAGCGCACCGAGCGGGGCTTTCTGCTGACGAGCCAGCACCAGCGCGGCGTAGGCCTGTACGGCAAATCGGCTTGCAGATGCGTCGTCGGTATAGCGAATCGACATCATGCCCGGATCCTGCAAATAGCGCAGCAGCCGCTCGTTACCCCGGTTAATCACCTCCGCCGGGACGCTGTAGCCCTGTTCATTCGCTCGCACGAGGAAATCCATCACATACGCGGTCAGCCAGTACTCTTCCGATCCGTTTTTATCCCACAGCGCAAAACCGCCGTTATCACGCTGCATTTGCAGTAAACGAGAAATACCAATGTCTACTGCCGCACGGCGTTTTTCATCGCTATCACCCGCGATACCTAACGCCTTCAGCTGCGCGGCGTTGGTATATAAAGAAGGGAACAACCCGCTCGCCGTTTGCTCGAGGCAACCGTAAGGGTAGGCTTTCAGTTCGCGGATGTAGCGCGCCAGATTCAGCGGCGGCTTACCGCTAAACAGCAATTGCCCCTGCATCGTCGCTGGGGAGAAATTGGTCAGTTCTTCGACCGGAAGCTGCCAGGTTGCCCCCGGCTGAAGTGCGACGCCGTTATTCACGGTTTGCGCCGGGAATGCCGGTCGCACGCCAATCTTCCACTGTTTATGCTGCACAGGCAGCGTTTCACCCGGTAAAGTCAGACCGCTAATTTCTGCCTGAATTTCACCATCGCCAAAACCCTCCTGCGCGCGCACCGGAATAAACAGCGTAGTCCGTACGCCTGGCGCCAGATTCACCGGGGCGGGATCTTGCCCCATGAGTTCCAGCAGACCGCTGGCCGCGAGCTTAATATTCAGCGTTTGTGGTTTGTCAGTCAGGTTGGTCACATCCAGCGTCAGACGCGAGGTATCGCCCCCCGCCAGAAAGCGCGGCATGTTCAGTTCAGCAATCATCGGCGCGGCGACAATCACTTTGCTTTCGCTGCTGCCAAAATCATCCGCCGTCCAGGCTTGCGCCATTACCCGCAGCTCGCCGTTGAAATCACCAATCGGTAACGTCACCGTACCTTCGCCCTGCTCGTTAAGCGTGACCGGCAGCGCCTGTTGCGCCACAATATTGACGTGATTGACCGGTGGCTTACCGCCGCGTTTTAATTCATCGCCATCACCACCAAAGCGCAGCGCCGCCAGGCGCCCTTGCCCTTCGATCACCTGGCCGTAAATATCATAAATATCTGCACCATAGCGTTTTTGCCCGAAAAACGCCTGCCACGGATCCGGCGTGGCGTAGTCGGTAATGTTCAACACCCCGCTGTCGACGGCTGAGACCAGCACATTAACCTGCTTTGGCACCTCGCCATTTTTAACGCTGGCTTTAATCTTGACGGTCAACGGCTGATTTGGCCGTATTTTCGCCGGGCTTTCCAGGGCTAGCGCCAGACGACGGTTTTCATCGCCTAACGGTAAATGTAGTAAGCCGACCGCCCGTTTTGGCGTTGCCGAACGGGACTTGTCGCCAGGACGAACCACCAGCGCACTGAGATACAAATCGTGGCGATTCCAGGCTTTATCGACCGGGATGGAGATATCGAGACCATCCGCCGGTACGTCTATTTCTTGCCACCACAGCGGGCCTTCGCTGGATTCCACCATTGCATAACCTTTGCCAGCAGCGGGAGCGGCAACGTGTAGCTTCATGGTATCGCCAGGACGATAGCTGGGTTTATCAAGTTTCAGGGTCACGCGATCGGGACGCACTGCCCCACTGCCGTCGCTGTTATCCTGCCAGCTATAACCCGCCCAGAAGCGTACGCTGCTCACCGCATCATTCGGGGCTTTGACTTCCAGACGATAGGCACCCCACTCAACCGGAAAGCTGACTTTACCGGTCTCATCCGCTTTAAGATCCAGGGTCTGCTCACCCTCAACAAGATCCTTTTGATCGAACTGTGATTGCCAGCCCTCGCCTTCAGACCAGTTCCAGTAATAATCACGACGTTCACGGATCAAACGCACCTGCAAGCCGGACACCGCTTTTTTATCGCCTTGCGCATCGGCATACACAATATCGAAAGCAGCGTTGCTGTCTTCATCGACAATAGGCTGATTCACGGTGGTATCAGTGCGGTAATCATAAACGGCTTTTGCCGCAAACTGCGGACGAATACCCGGCAGTGTGTCCGCAGGCCAGATAGCTTGTTCAGCCCGACGCGTTACCGGACGGCCACCTGATTCCAGCAGGCTGGCTTGCAGGATCACCTGTAACGGAGAATGTGTCTCCTGCCATTGGCTGTTGGTCGTCACTTCGCCGCGACCGTGATCGTCCAGCGTCAACTGCACTTCATCGAGACTGCGGGAAAGGTTTTCTTCGGCAATATTACCAAACTGGAACCCCGGCAGTGCCTGCACGGCTTCGCGCAGCGGGCGCAGGAAAAGCTGCCCTTGCAGGGCATTGCCGTTAGCGGGCGCGCCGTACAGGTAGTAGCCCACTACCGAGAACTTCACTGCATCAGTTGGCGCTACCGGCATTTTGCTGGCGGTGAGATTGAGCGCCATCCGCTCCGGCATAAAATCTTCAACGTGGAAATCCCACATCCGCGACTGGTTGTCGCCTGTATTGGCACGAATATGCCACATACCGGTTGGCGCGCTGCTGTCCAGCGGCCAGCTAAAGCGGTACAGGCCGTTCTCCGGCTGGCTAACTACCGAGCGCAAGACCTGTCCGTCGGGCTTAACGACTTCCAGCTTCACCGGCTGGTCGGGCAACGTTTTACCGTCGCTGTCACGTAGTAATCCGTTGAGGATCACCGTCTCGCCAGGCCGATAGAGGTCACGGGGACCAAACATAAAGAACTGTTTGCTATATCCCGGCGCGCCAGCAATATCAAACTCAGCCAGGTCCAACGCCGGAAGCTTCAGATCCAGCAGCGTGGTTTGTCCGTCTTTGCGGGCCAACAATAAGGCCGCGTCTTTATCGGTCTTAAGCGTTACATGACCCTGAGTGTCGCTGGTTGCCTGCGCCAGCGTCTGCCCTTTTTCGTTGAGTAACGTGACCTCAATACCCTGCTGCGCGGCGCCGTTTTCAAGACTCTGCGTAAAGACATCCAGTTGATTGTGGTAACGGTGCGCCGATACACCAATATCGCTGAGCGTAAACAGCGTCGCGGCATTGCTGTAGTTGTATTGCCCAGCCTGATTCATCACAGCGATGTAAACGCCCGCTTGCTGCAACGGCTTGATATCGCTCAGCGGCAGCAGCAGCTTCTCACGGGTGTTACGCGCCGGATTGAGGTCAAAGCGTCCGGTATAAATCAGTTCAGCCATTTTCAGCAGATTGTCGGACTCCCAGTTTGCCAACGAATTGCGGTATTCCCACTGGCTGACAAACGCGCCGAGCGACTCAGGCTTCACGCGAAAGAAGTTCACATCCACGCTGTTAACGTTAAGAGCCATAACCGGCAGCCCTTCAATCACTTTTCCCGGCAGCAGCGAGCCACGACTGGCGAACCCTACGCTTGGCTGAACGTCGCGGGTGGTAATGTTTTTTTCATAATCTATAGAGAACGTCGCTTTATTCAGCGCCAGCAAATCACGCTCAATAGTCACCACCAGTTCCCGATTGGGTTCAAGATGGCGTAAGCGTAACTCTTTCAGATTTGGCGCCAGCTCCCAGGCACCATCCACTTTACCGCTTTTTTTATCAACAACGTGCACGACGCGGGAAAAATCTTGTTCCGGATCAAGGGGAATGGAGAAGGTCAACACGAGCGTTGCCGCACCGTCGAGCTGGACCTCTGAGGCATCCAGCAGCGTCAGCGACTTGCCCTGGCTTTGCTGCATCAGCTTTTGTAATTGGGCCTTGTCTTTTACTGGCGCAGTCTGGGAAGCTGGCGAGTCAGGTTTCGCAGCCGTCGGTGATTTTTCATTATTATTATCGCACCCAACCAGTGCCAGCATCAGCATGCAGGCCGCTACGCGTAAATGTTTCATTTTTCATCCCTGGCCGCAGTGGCCCGTTAGCTACGTAGAACAACTATTATGCGTTAGTTTTCAGGCTGTGGAAGCCAGTAAATGAACAACGTTGTCCTAATTTTCGTGATTAATGTGGATTCGCCTGACAAATCAGCCTCTTTTACTTGTCGCTTTGTACTAAACGTCCGACAATTTGCCAAAACCTGGTAAAAATGGAGATGCCTATGACCACCGCCTTCTTTGTCGCTGCCGACTGGCTTGCCGAACACATTGACGACCCGGAAATACAAATTCTTGATGCCCGGATGGCACCTCCAGGACAGGAAGATCGCGATGTTGGCGAGGAGTATCGTGCGGGCCATATTCCTGGCGCAGTCTTTTTTGATATTGAAGCGCTTTCCGACCATACGTCACCGCTACCGCATATGATGCCGCGCCCGGAAGCCTTTGCTGTAGCTATGCGTGAGCTGGGCGTTGATCAGGATAAGCATCTGATTGTCTACGATGACGGAAATCTGTTTTCCGCTCCACGCGCATGGTGGATGCTGCGGACTTTTGGCGTCGAGAATGTCTCCATTCTGGCGGGCGGTCTGGCAGGCTGGCAGCGTGATGAGCTAATGCTCCAGGAAGGAGATGAGGATTTACCTGAAGGTGAATTTAACGTGGCATTTACGCCTGAAGCCGTGGTGCGCGTCACTGATGTGCTGCTGGCCAGTCATGAAAAAACGGCGCAGATCGTCGATGCCCGTCCGGCTGCGCGTTTTAATGCTGAAGTTAACGAGCCGCGTCCAGGCCTGAAACGTGGTCATGTGCCCGGTGCGCTTAACGTACCGTGGACAGAGCTGGTTCGTGACGGTGAACTGAAAACCACCGACGAACTGGATGCTATTTTCTTCAGCCACGGCGTAAGCTTTGACCGCCCCATTATCGCCAGCTGCGGTTCTGGCGTAACGGCTGCTGTCGTGGTACTGGCGCTTGCCACGCTGGGCGTTTCTAACGTCGCATTGTATGACGGCGCATGGAGCGAATGGGGAGCGCGGAGTGATTTACCGGTAGAACCGAAATTATAAAGCTGGAAAAGCCGGATAGCGCTTCGCTCATCCGGCCTACAATTTAGATAATCCGGTTCTGTTTAAAGTCGCGCAGGAAACCACCCCATCGGCGCTCATAGAACGGGGCGATGTGCTCAGTGATAAAGTGGCTGACGCCCTTCTCGCCTTTCTTCACCTGGCAAATATCAATCGGTTCATCGCCCGGCAATGTGTCGGTTGCGACGCTGCCCGCAGCGTGGATGATCTCTTCAATATCCCCTTCCGCTTCAATACCAATCAGCAGATTCGGCTGGGCTTCCGCGTTTTCTTTGATTGAGCAGAGAAACGCGCGTTTTACCGGCTTGATGGTTTTAAACAGCGTGGTCAGCGAGTCAATCATCTGCGCTGGCGGCTCAGCGACTTCAGAGAGGATCAGCGATTCACCGCCTTCGAGTACTTCCTGGGTGCTCAGCGGATTACCCTCTTCCCCCATCAGCAGGCTTACCTCACGCGGCATAAATTCTTTGCCGGTCGGCAGTTTCGCGTTGAGAAACAGCGTTTCGCCGAGCGTCATTTCAAACAACGTACGCACCGGCATCACGACAAACGCTTGTTCATCTTCCACCGCCTGTTGCAGGGCTTCCAGAGAGGTGAAGAACGGGATCACGGTCGTGCCGTCTTCTTTCTCCCAGTGCTGCAGATCGAGGGCGCTGTCTTCAACCACCGCCTCACCTTCAGCGGCGGTACCCGGCACCCAGACTGTGGATTCCAGTAAAGTACGGAAAAATGCCGGACGATGCGCAGGTTCTGTCGCCGCTTGTTCAAGCAATGTTTCTAATTCGTTTTTTGTTTCGGACATAAGTATCACAAATTGGATGAATACATGTAGGCCGGATAAGCGTAGCGCCATCCGGCAATACAGTAATAAATTATGCGGTCAGCAGATTCGCGATAGTGCGCACACCCAGACCAGTTGCACCCGCAGACCACTGCTCAACCGGCGCTTTGCGATAGGTTGCGGAGCAGTCGATATGCAGCCAGCCCTGCTGGTAGTTTTCCACAAAATGGGACAGGAAGCCCGCCGCGGTGCTTGCGCCAGCCGGGTAAGCCGCACTGCCGGTGTTGTTCAGTTCAGCAAAGTTAGACGGCAACTGGCTTCGGTGGAACTCTGCCAGCGGCAGACGCCAGAACGGTTCGTTTTCTTGCGCCGCACTGGCCAGCAGGCGAGCAGCCAGCTGATCATCAAAGCTAAACAGCGCGTGGTAATCGTTGCCCAACGCTGTTTTCGCCGCGCCGGTCAGCGTGGCGGCATCAATGATCAGATCCGGTTTCTGCGCGCTGGCGTCGATCAGGCCATCGGCCAGCACCAGGCGTCCTTCGGCATCGGTATTCATCACTTCAACTTTTTTACCGTTGCGATAGTGAATAATATCGCCGAGCTTAAAAGCGTTGCCGCTGATCAGGTTATCCGCGCAGCACAGATACAGCTTCACGCGCTTGTTCAGACCACGGGTGATGGCAAACGCCAGCGCGCCGGTGACCGTTGCCGCACCGCCCATGTCGGACTTCATTGAGTCCATAAATGCGCTTTGCTTGATGCTGTAACCGCCGGAGTCAAAGGTAATTCCCTTGCCAACCAGACAGGCATAAACCGGGGCTTCCTTGTCGCCAGTCGGGTTGTAATCCAGCGCCAGCAGCACCGGCGGACGTTCGGAGCCACGACCCACGGTATGCAGTCCCATGTAGTTCTGCTCACGCAGATCTTCGCCTTTGGTGATCCGGTAAGAGACGTTATCACAAGCCACGCCACACAGCAGGTCGACCGCGCGTTGCGCCAGTTGTTCCGGGCCCAGCTCTTCTGCCGGGGCGTTAATGGTATCGCGCACCCAGTCAATTATCTTCAGACGGTTGTCCAGCTCTTTGCGCTGCGCTTCGTCCAGGGTAGCCCACTCAACTTTGCGGGTGCCTTTTGGTCCTTTATAGCCCTGCCAGAAAGCCCAGCTGCCTTCGGTATCCCAGCCTTCACCGTCCAGTTGAACGTGTTTAATCCCCAGACCGTCAATTTTACGTGCGGCGCGCTGGATAAGGCCGAGGTCATCTTTCCCGTTCAGATGCAGGGTAATGCCGTCATTATTAATGCTGTATGTCGCCTTTTCACCCCAGCGGGCGTCAGCGGGTTGCGTGGAAAGCGTAATTTTCATGGCTTCTGTCATTTTATTTATCCTTATTTTCGCGCATACAGGAAAACGGGCCACCCGTGGGCAGCCCGTTGACTTATTCGGCTTCGTCCAGCCAGACCAGCAAAATGGCCTCAAGGATTTTTTCGTTCGATGCCTGCGGATCATCATCGAACTCTTCCAGGTCACAGATCCATTGATGCAGATCGGTGAAACGAACGGTCTTGGGATCGAGGTCGGGGAACGCGTCATACAGCGCCTCGCCGATCTCGCGGCTATCGGTCCACTTCAGTCCCATACTACCCTCTGTTAATGCTCACGCGCATGATTGATTGTGTAACGTGGGATTTCGACCACTAAATCGTCCTCGGTTACCCGCGCCTGACAGCTTAAACGGCTCTCCGGCTCCAGTCCCCAGGCTTTATCCAGCATGTCGTCTTCTTCTTCCGTGCTTTCCGGCAAAGAATCAAAACCTTCACGTACGATGCAGTGGCAGGTTGTGCAGGCACAGGATTTTTCACAGGCGTGTTCAATCTCGATACCGTTACGCAGAGCAACGTCAAGAATGGTTTCGCCGGTCTCAGCTTCCAGAACTGCGCCATCGGGACAGAGATCCTGATGAGGCAAAATAATAATCTTTGGCATATTAAACCTCGTCCACGGAATGGCCTTTCAGCGCGCTACGGACGGATTTGTCCATGCGGCGAGCGGCGAATTCCTGGGTTTGTTTGTCTACGTTTTTAATGGCTTGTTCTATCGCGTCAACATCGTCACCCTGTGCAACCTCGCTCAAGTGCGCGGCGGCGGTGTCGATAGCCTGACGTTCTGCGGCGCTTAACAGCGCGGCATCAGCGTTCAACGCACCGGATAAACTCTCCAGTACGCGTGCCGCTTCGACTTTCTGTTCTGCCAGCATACGGGCTTTTACGTCCTGCTCGGCAAAACTCATCGAATCCTGAATCATGGAGGCGATTTCACTGTCGGTCAGACCGTAGGACGGTTTAACCTGAATTGAGGACTCAACGCCGGTGGATTTCTCCATAGCGGTGACGCTCAGCAGCCCGTCAGCATCTACCTGGAAGGTCACGCGGATATGCGCGCCGCCTGCCGGCAATGCCGGGATGCCGCGCAGCGCAAAACGCGCCAGTGAACGGCAGTCCTGCACCAGCTCACGTTCGCCCTGCATCACGTGAATGGACATCGCGGTTTGGCCATCTTTAAAGGTGGTAAAGTCCTGCGCGCGCGCCACCGGGATAGTGGTGTTACGCGGGATCACTTTCTCCACCAGTCCGCCCATGGTTTCCAGCCCCAGGGACAGCGGGATAACGTCCAGCAGCAGCATTTCGCTGTCCGGTTTATTTCCGACCAGAATATCGGCCTGGATTGCCGCACCGATAGCGACCACTTTGTCCGGGTCGATAGAGGTCAGCGGCGTACGGCCAAAAAACTCACCGACGCGTTCACGTACCAATGGCACGCGCGTTGAACCACCGACCATCACCACTTCCAGCACATCCTGTGGCTCTACGCCCGCATCTTTCAGCGCGCGTCGGCAGGCCAGCAGCGTACGCTTGACCAGTGCGGAAATAAGTTCATTAAAGGTTTCACGGGTGATTTCACCCTGCCATCCTGCCACGTTAACCGTTACAGAATCAGCGTCGCTAAGCGCGATTTTCGCTGCAATCGCGGCATCCAGCAGTTCGCGCTGCACGCGGTTATCGCTGCGATCGGCCACGCCCGCCTGCTCGCGAATGTAATCGGCCAGCAGATGGTCAAAATCGTCGCCGCCCAGCGCGGAATCACCGCCGGTCGCCAGCACTTCGAACACGCCGCGACTCAGGCGCAGAATGGAAATGTCAAACGTACCGCCGCCAAGGTCATAGACCGCGATCACGCCTTCCTGACCGGAGTCGAGGCCATACGCGATCGCCGCAGCGGTCGGTTCGTTCAACAAACGCAATACGTGCAGGCCCGCCAGACGCGCGGCGTCTTTGGTTCCCTGACGCTGCGCATCGTCAAAGTAAGCCGGAACGGTGATTACCACGCCGTCCAGCTCGCCAGACAGCGCTTCGGTTGCCCGTGCGGCCAATGCTTTCAGAATATCAGCGGAGACACGCACCGGATTCAGTAAACCGGCTGCTGTTTCAATCATTGGCAGGCCGTTTTCGCTCGCGTGGAACGTATAAGGCAGATGCGGGTAACGCGCCAGAATATCCGCCAGAGAGCGGCCCATCATGCGTTTTACCGAGCTGACGGTGTTGGCCGTATCCAGCGCGGCATTGGCGCGGGCATCGTAACCGACAGAGTAGCCCTGCTGCTGATAGTGAACCACTGACGGCAACAGGTGGCGACCTTGATGGTCTGCCAGCGTTTCGGCCTGGCCGCTGCGTACGGTCGCAACCAGGGAGTTGGTGGTGCCTAAATCGATACCTACCGCCAGACGACGCTGGTGCGGCGCGGCGCTCAGACCAGGCTCACTAATTTGTAATAAGGCCATTTTCGCTTCCGGAAATTAAAAATCGAGCAGTTTTTCTTCGAGTTGTTCTGCACTGCTTCGCAGTTTATCGAGAAAACGCAGCTTACGCACGGTATCTGCCGCGGCGTCCCACGTCTCGCTATCCAGCTGTTCCACCATCAGTTGATGGCGAACGTTATACATTTCACTGACGCGTTGCATAAACGCATCTAAACGTTGACTGTCTTTTGCCTGTTCAATCTCGTCCAGCTCTTCACGCAGCTCAAGTTGCTCCATCAGGAACGCGGTATCGCGCACCGTGTGCTGCTCGTTGCGGATATCAAAGCCGTGTAAAGACAATAAGTATTCGGCGCGCATCAAAGGATGACGCAGCGTTTGCCATGCCTGGTTGATAGTGGCGGACTGCGAAACCGCAGCAAGTTGTTCCGCCTGGGAACCGCTGGCGAATTTATCAGGATGATACTGACGTTGTAGATCCTGAAAACGTAGGCTCAGCGCCTGAGTATCGAGCTGATAACGGGCCGGTAAGCCAAAGAGGGTGAAGTAGTCCATAACATTCTCAGGGCATCGATTCTCTGTTGTTCGATGAGGCAAAACCAGAGAGTCAGGTAAAACAAACCCCACGCGCAGGCGACCACGGTGGGGTTATCAGTAAGCGCGTTACACGTGGAAGCTTTCGCCGCATCCACATTCGTCTTTCACGTTCGGGTTAGTGAACTTAAACCCTTCGTTCAGACCTTCTTTGACGAAGTCTAACTGCGTACCGTCGAGGAATTGCAGGCTCTTACCGTCGATCACGACTTTTACGCCTTTGTCTTCAAACACGGTATCTTCAGCCGCCGGCTCGTCAACAAATTCCAGTACATAAGCCATACCTGAGCAGCCGGAGGTTCTCACGCCCAGACGCAGACCAAACCCTTTACCGCGGTTTGCCAGGAAGGTATTTACACGCGCTGCTGCACTGTCGCTTAAGGTAATCGACATAATAAAACCTCAACTCTTAATTATTTTGCTTCACGTTTGCTTTTGTAATCCGCAATCGCGGCTTTAATCGCGTCTTCAGCCAGAATAGAGCAGTGAATTTTCACCGGTGGCAGTTCAAGTTCGTCGGCAATATCGGTGTTTTTAATCGCCTGTGCTTCATCCAGAGATTTCCCTTTTACCCATTCGGTAACCAGAGAGCTGGAGGCAATAGCGGAACCGCAGCCGTAAGTCTTGAAACGCGCGTCTTCAATGATACCCTCATTGTTGACTTTGATCTGCAACTTCATCACGTCGCCACAGGCCGGTGCACCCACCATGCCGCTGCCCACGTTCTCGTCGCTGTTGTCAAAAGAACCCACGTTACGTGGATTCTCGTAATGATCGATTACTTTTTCGCTGTAAGCCATGATGAATTCTCCTTATCGGTACCGATTAGTGATGTGACCATTCAATGCTGTTCAGATCCACGCCCTGTTTGAACATTTCCCACAGCGGAGAAAGGTCGCGCAGGCGGCCGATGGAGTTGCGAACCAGATTGATGGCGTAGTCAATCTCTTCTTCGGTAGTGAAACGACCTAAAGAGAAACGAATTGAGCTGTGTGCCAGCTCGTCGGTCATCCCCAGCGCGCGCAGCACGTAGGATGGCTCCAGGCTTGCAGAAGTACATGCAGAACCGGAGGATACAGCCAGGTCTTTCAGCGCCATAATCAGCGACTCGCCTTCAACAAAGTTGAAGCTGACGTTGAGAATGTTCGGTGCGCCCTGCTCGAGGTCACCATTGAGGTACACCTCTTCCATATCTTTCACGCCGTTCCACAGACGGTTACGCAGACTGCGCAGGCGCGCCATCTCGGTTTCCATCTCTTCTTTAGCGATACGGTAAGCTTCACCCATACCGACGATCTGGTGCACAGGCAGCGTACCGGAACGCATGCCGCGCTCGTGACCGCCGCCGTGCATCTGCGCTTCAATACGAATACGCGGTTTACGACGAACGTATAGCGCGCCGATACCTTTCGGACCATAGATTTTGTGGCCGGAGAAAGACATCAGGTCAACTTTCAGTTGGCTCAGATCGATAGGCAGTTTGCCCACGCTCTGGGTTGCATCAACGTGATAGATAATGCCGCGCGCACGGCACATTTCGCCGATAGTCGCGATATCCTGCACCACGCCGATTTCGTTGTTCACGTGCATGATGGACACGAGGATAGTGTCGTCACGCATTGCCGCTTCAAGTTCTTTCAGGTCAATAATACCGTTACGCTGCGGGGCGAGGTAGGTGACTTCGAACCCTTCGCGCTCCAGCTGACGACAGGTATCCAGCACGGCTTTGTGTTCGGTTTTGCTGGTGATGATGTGCTTGCCTTTTTTCTGATAAAAGTTGGCTGCACCTTTAATCGCCAGGTTATCGGATTCAGTCGCACCGGAAGTAAAGACGATTTCACGCGGGTCAGCGCCCACGAGGTCGGCAATCTGGTTACGGGCGATATCTACCGCCTCTTCAGCCTGCCAGCCGAAACGGTGTGAACGAGACGCTGGGTTACCAAAGTTTCCGTCCAGGGTCAGACACTGCATCATTTTCTCGGCAACACGCGGGTCCACCGGCGTGGTTGCGGAGTAGTCGAGATAGATCGGTAATTTCATTGCTCTATAAACTCCGTACATCGCTTCAATGCAAGGAATCAGGCAACCGGCTGGATGTACGACCGAGTTAACGGGGCGTCGAACACCCCGGCCTGATTCTAATATCTTATTATCTTTGCCCTAAATAGTTCGTGTTGCAGCAAGTGCGGCCAACGCAGTTGCGGCACGAAATATAACGGGCAAATTATGCGCGTAACTTAACGTCGATCGCGTCTTGAGCACGATTAGTGCGTGGAGCGTCATGCGTGTGCTGGCGACCAGACACATCCAGGACTTCCTGATTATTAACCAGCTCGCCCAACGTAATGTTGTTGAGGAAGCCGGTCAGACGATCGCTCAGATCGCGCCACAGCGCGTGGGTCAGGCACTTATCGCCGCCCTGACAACCGCCTTTGCCCTGGCAACGGGTCGCATCTACAGACTCGTCAACAGCGCTAATCACTTCACCTACTGCGATGCTGCCGGCATCTTTACCCAGCAAGTACCCGCCGCCTGGTCCACGTACGCTGGAAACCAGACCGTTTTTACGCAAACGGGAAAACAGCTGCTCCAGATATGACAGGGAAATTCCCTGACGTTCAGAAATATCAGCCAACGGTACCGGGCCCGTTTCGGAGTTGAGCGCAACGTCCAACATTGCGGTCACGGCATAACGCCCTTTTGATGTCAGTCTCATGTCTTACTTAGCCTCAAACTCGCCCCTGCCCGGGGTTTTTTATTGTAAAATGGGGGTATTGCATAGCAGGGGCAAGTCTGACATTCCCGACTAAATCAGTCAACTATTTACTTGACTAATTTAGTCAGGTATTTGACGTTCCGTGCGCCATTAGTACAGTTACTTGCATTTATTCTGCTGCTCGATTGAAGCTAAAATCCCACGCAGGATGTTCAGCTCCTGGCTCTCAGGTCGCGCGCGCGTGAACAGACGACGCAGTTTGTTCATCACCTGCCCCGGGTGCCCTTCGCGGATAAACCCGGTCGACAACAGCGTTTGTTCCAGATGACCGTAAAAACGCTCTAAATCATCAACCAGCGGATACTCTGCTTCTTCGTAATCTGCGGTCTTGTCGCTTTCCTGCGTTGCCAGCCAGGCCATGCGCACTTCATAAGAGATGACCTGCACCGCCATCGCCAGGTTGAGCGAACTGTATTCCGGGTTCGCGGCAATGGCGACATGATAATGGCACTTCTGCAGCTCTTCGTTGGTCAGGCCAACGCGTTCACGGCCAAACACCAGCGCCACCGGCGAATTCGTTGCTTCAGAGACGCTTTTTAAACCGCATTCACGCGGATCCAGCATCGGCCACGGCAGCGTACGCGAGCGCGCACTGGTGCCTACCACCAGACTGCAACCCGCCAGCGCTTCATCGAGAGTATCGACGATCTGCGCGCTGCCGATCACATCACTGGCGCCTGCCGCCAGGGCGATGGCCTGGGAGTCCGGTTTAACCAGTGGATTTACCAACCATAGATTGGTTAAACCCATGGTTTTCATTGCGCGGGCCACAGAGCCCATGTTGCCAGTGTGAGAGGTTTCCACCAGCACGATTCGAATATTTTGCAGCATTGTATTTCTTCGGCTAAAGATTATTCGGGCATATTATCATAAAACGAAGACATATTCCGAACTCGCTGCTATACTCTGCGCCGTTTTCCCGTTCTTTAACATCCAGTGAGAGAGACCGATGCATCCGATGCTGACCATCGCCGTGCGCGCAGCGCGCAAGGCGGGTAATGTAATTGCCAAACACTACGAAACACCAGACTCAGTAGAAACCAGCCAGAAAGGCAGCAATGATTTCGTGACTAACGTCGATAAAGCCGCTGAAGCGATTATTATCGAAACTATTCGCAAATCTTACCCTCAGCACACCATCATCACCGAAGAAAGCGGTGAGCACGCTGGTGAAGATCAGGATGTTCAATGGGTTATCGATCCACTGGATGGCACCACCAACTTCGTAAAACGTCTGCCGCACTTCGCGGTTTCCATCGCAGTACGCATTAAAGGCCGTACTGAAGTCGCCGTTGTTTACGATCCAATGCGTAACGAACTGTTCACCGCAACTCGCGGCCAGGGCGCACAGCTGAACGGCTACCGTCTGCGTGGCAGCACCGCCCGCGATCTGGACGGCACCATCATCGCTACCGGTTTCCCGTTCAAAGCGAAACAGCACGCCGCTTCTTACATGAAAATTCTTGGCAAGATGTTCACCGAGTGCGCTGACTTCCGCCGCACGGGTTCTGCTGCGCTGGATCTGGCTTACGTTGCCGCTGCGCGCGTTGACGGTTACTTCGAAATCGGCCTGAAACCATGGGATTTCGCCGCAGGCGAGCTGATTGCTCGTGAAGCTGGCGCACTGGTTTGCGACTTCACCGGCGGTCATAACTACCTGGCGACCGGTAACATCGTTGCAGGCAACCCGCGCGTAGTGAAAGCCATGCTGGCGAACATGCGTGACGAACTGAGCGACGCGCTGAAGCGTTAATCTGCTGTGGTGCCGGATACGACGCTCTCGCGTCTTATCCGGCCAATAATTCATACCATACCGCTCTGTAACCTAAAACGGTCTTATCCCCCGCCCCACCGGCACCGCGCTCATCCACATCACTACCGCAGCAGCAATCAGCACCGCACCACCGGCTAACGCCAGCGTCGTCCAGCCAATCTGTCGCCATAGCACAGGCGCTTTATGCCCGCTAAGTCTTACCGCCAGCGAGCGGAAACTGTGCACCAGCAGAGCCAGTGACGTAATCGTCAAAGAGGTTCCTGCCGCCATCGCCAGCGCCGACGCCATGCCCCAGCTAAAAACGCCAACCACTTTACTAAACAGTAAGACCATGATTGCCCCCGAGCACGGACGCATTCCCATTGATAAAACGATCATCAGCCGGGCGCGCCAGTCATCACCGCTTTGCAGCTGTTCAGGATCGGGCAAATGCTGATGTCCACAGCCGCAACCTTCGTGATGCACATGATGCGGCGTGAAGGCGGTGAATTTCGGGCGACGCAGCAGCTGGCGCAATTTCTTCAGCGCACGGACGCACAATAAAACGCCCAACACGCCAACCAGCGCATAACTCCCTTTCTCCAGCCAGAAACTACTCATATGTAACTGTCGCGCAGGCAACTGCAAGACGGTGAGCACGATAACGACCAGACCAATAGCGACCAGTCCTTGTAATAAAGACGACGCCAGCGTCAGGCCGATACTTGATTTGAGTTTCGAGGGATGCGTTGCAAGCCAGGTGGTAATAACGACTTTTCCATGCCCCGGCCCCAGCGCATGCAGGACGCCGTAGAGAAAACTAAACAGCAGCAGCGATCCCCCAGCCTGGGCCGGCCTGGCGGCAACCGCTTTGAGCAAACCGCTCATCTGCTGATTAACGTCGCGCTGCCAGACGATACTTTGCATCATCACCTGCGGCCAGGTCTGCCATAGCCACAGCACGCCGCCTGCTGCCAGCAGTAAAAACACCGCCAGCGGCCATAGCATGAGCCAGCGACGTCTGGCTGCACGTTGTTGAGAAACTACTGACATTGCAGCGTTACCGTCTGTGCAAACTGTTTACCCAACTCCATATCCTCCGGCGGTGCATCTTCTTTATCCAGCGACTGCGCAAAGCTCAGCGTTTGTTCATTCGGCGTCGGCGTATGTACTGAAATACGGCATTTCTGGCTTATGACATGTCCCAGCCTGGCGTCGCTGTCTTTGTCATAACTCATATCAACGTAGTAGGTCGGGTCGAAGGTTGAAATGGTATATTTTTGTCCACTCAGCGGCTGAGCTTCAGCCAACGGCAGAACGAACGTCAGCACCGCCTGGTGTTCCTCACGCGCCATACCATATTCCGTCGGCCTGTTTTTAAACTTTACCTTTTGCCCGTCGTGCCACACTTCGGTGAAATAGTGCTGACCGAGAACGTTGGCCATCACTTCCGCCGCCAGTTTTTTCCAGATCTCATCACCAGGTTTGGCATTCCCCGCATCATAAAGCAGATCCGCCGAGGTAATTTCATCCATCGTCCAGCGCATTTTAAGCGCGACGAACCGATCATTCGCGCTCACTATTTCGGTTTTCAGATGGATAAAGCTGTGGGGATGCGCGCCTGCGCCAAAGGGCAGGAGAGCGAGAAACAACGTGACAATGATACGTTTAACGCCTTGCATGAGTTCTCCACGGAAAAAATCGACACCGCCACAAATAATGAAGCCGGGTTTGGCGAAAGAGTGTTGAGGATACCATTGAACGAAAAAATGTTGAGTCCCCTTTTCCGGTATCGATTCAGTTCTCAATTTCGATAATTTCTTCTTCGGCAAATCCCGTCCAACTACCTTATCTGGGTCACGACTTAAGTTAAATGATAATTAAATGTTAATTTATAGTTTCATTTTAATATTTTATTAACGCTAAATTTGAATGACTGAATGTAAAACCATGCAAAATTAACTTAAATTTAACCATTTAATTTCCAAATATTAACAATGATGGGCATGGATCACATTCAGGAAACTCATAATTCATTCCCTCTTCCATTCGTTGTTAACTTCACGGCGTGACATGTCCTGCCCCCTACGAAAGGTACAACTATGAAATTCAAACTCGCATTACTCAGTGCAACCCTGGTTTCTGCATGCATGTTGTCCGGCACGTCCTTTGCGGCGGAAAAATATGAAATTGCTGTGGTTGCCAAGGTCACCGGGATTCCGTGGTTTAACCGGATGGAAACCGGCGTTAATGAAGCAGCAAAAAAACTGGATGTGAATGCTTATCAGACCGGGCCTTCCACGCCGGATCCAGCGCAACAGGTGAAAGTCATTGAGGATCTGATCGCCAAAAACGTCAATGCGATCATCGTGGTACCGAATGATGCCAAGGTTCTTGAGCCGGTACTAAAAAAAGCACGCGATAAAGGCATCGTGGTGCTGACGCACGAATCCCCGGATGAGCAAATTGGCCAGTGGGATATCGAAACCATCGACAGTGAAAAATACGCCCAGGCCAACGTCGATGAGTTAGCGAAAAACATGGGTGGTAAGGGCGGGTACGCTATCTATGTCGGTTCGCTGACGGTGCCGCTGCATAACGCGTGGGCGGATTATGCAATTAAGTACCAGAAAGAAAAATATCCGGAAATGTTCGAGGTCACTTCACGTCTGCCGGTCGCGGAAAGCATCGATAAATCCTACGCCACGACGCTGGACCTGATGAAAACCTATCCGCAGATGAAAGGCATTATTGGCTTCGGCTCGCTGGGTCCAATCGGCGCGGGTCAGGCTGTGCAGAAAAAACGCGCCAAAGATAAAATCGCCGTCGTCGGGATCGCTATGCCAGCACAGGCTGCGCCTTACCTGATGCGTGGTGATATCAAAAAAGCGCTGCTGTGGGATCCAAAAGATGCGGGCTACGCGCTGGTAACGGTTGCCGATCAGCTGTTACAGGGTAAAGCAGTGAACGCCGATCTGAGTATTGATGGTTTAGGGAAAGCCGATATCGACACGGAGAAGAAAGTGATCCGCTTTAACAAGATCCTCGAAGTCACCAAAGACAACGCACAATCACTTGGTTTCTAAGGCTTTAGCCGACACCAGGGAACCTTAACGCCGGCCGTCTGGTCGGCGCTATCAACCAAATTAACACTCAGCGTCCACCAGGACGCTCGCAGGGGTATTGTCCATGACAGACACCACCGCATTTATCACTCTTGAGAATATCAGCAAACAATTCCCGGGCGTGCTGGCGCTGGATAACGTGAATCTGACGCTGAGAAAAGGCGAAGTTCACTGTCTGGCGGGTCAAAACGGCTGTGGTAAAAGCACCATTATTAAAGTGATCTCCGGGGTTTATCATCCGGAAAAAGGCGCGCAGATTTTACTCGACGGCAAATTGTTCCATCACCTGACGCCGCAGCTCTCCTCCCATTATGGAATTCAGGTTATTTATCAGGACCTGTCGTTGTTCCCCAACTTTAGCGTCGCGGAAAATATCGCCGTCAACCGCTATCTGCCCGGGGGCGATATCTGGGTACGTCGTGGCGCCATGAAACAGCAGGCACTGGCAGCCATGAAGCGTATCGGGGTGAACATTGATCCCGATAAAAAAGTTGAAAAACTCTCGATTGCTGACCGCCAGCTGGTCGCCATTTGCCGGGCGATTGCCGCCGATGCGCGTCTGGTGATTATGGACGAGCCCACCGCCTCGCTAACCCGTCAGGAGGTTAATGGCCTGCTGCGGGTTGTTAACGAACTGAAAGCTGCCGGAATTTGCGTCGTGTTTGTCAGCCATCGTCTGGATGAGGTGATGGAAGTGGCAGACCGCATCAGCGTGATGCGCGACGGCAAACTGGTAGGCACTTACCCTGCCAGCGATCTCGACAGCCACGAGCTGGCCTTCCTGATGACCGGACAACGCTTTCACTACAGTCCACTGCCACAAAGGCCCACAATTGAGCAAGAACCTCTGCTGGAGCTGCGCAATCTGAGCCGCAGAGGCAAATACCAAAACATTAATCTGTCGCTGCACGGCGGCGAGATTGTCTCCATTGTTGGTTTGCTGGGAGCCGGGCGCACCGAGCTTTGTCTGAGCCTGTTTGGCATGACCCACCCGGAAAGCGGCGAGATTCGTATTAACGGCCAGCCGGTTACTCTGCGCAATAACCATGACGCCATCAAACACGGGATCGGCTATGTCTCCGAAGATCGTCTGACACAGGGGCTGATCATGGAGCAGTCGATCTATGACAACACCATCGTCACGGTGTTTGATCAACTGCATACCGGCAGCGGCCTGCTCGATCATCGTAAAGCGCAAAAGCTGGTCGCCGACTTGATCCGCGAACTGAATATCAAAGTGTCCGATCCGCACCTGCCGGTCAAAACCCTTTCCGGCGGTAATGCCCAGCGTATCGCCATTGCCAAATGGGTGGCGACCAATCCCCGCATCCTGATCCTCGACTCCCCTACCGTAGGCGTGGATATCGCCAACAAAGAGGGAATTTACCAGATAGCCCGCGATCTGGCGGAACAAGGTATGGCGGTGCTGATGATTTGCGATGAAATCCCGGAAGCGTATTACAACAGCCACCGCGTGCTGGTGATGCGTCGCGGCAGGCTGGTGGCGGAATTTAATCCTCATCAATGCCGTGAAGAGGAGATTGCTGAAGTGGTCGAGGTAATCAATGAATAAGATGCATCTCTCCCGATTAATCGGGCAACACGAATTCTGGCTGGGCCTGCTGGTCGTAGCCCTGGCCGTTGGGCTGAGTATCAGCACCGATGAGTTCTTGTCTTTGGGGAATCTGACGGATGTGGCCACCAGCTACGCGATTCTCGGCATCCTTGCCTGTGGGCTGTTTGTGGTGCTGATTTCCGGCGGGATCGACATCTCATTTCCGGCGATGACCGCGATAGCCCAATATGCAATGGCCAGTTGGGTTATCGGCCACGGCGGCAACTTCGCGCTGGCGTTAATTATCGCCATTGCGGTAGGTCTGCTGCTTGGACTGATTAACGGCTTCCTGGTCTACTGGCTGCGCGTTCCGGCAATCATCATTACCATTGCCACGCTGAACGTCTACTACGGTCTGCTGGTTTACGCCACTAAAGGTACCTGGCTGTACGGCTTCCCGGACTGGTTTATGAACGGCATTAACTGGTTCTCGTTCACCGCGGCGGATGGCTACGACTACGGTCTGACCCTGCCCCTGCTGTGCCTGGCTGCGGTGATCATCTTTACTGCCGTGCTGATGAACTATACCCGACTTGGCCGTCAGGTTTACGCCATGGGCGGCAACCGCGACGCGGCCTCGCGCCTGGGGCTGAATCTGCTGAAGTTGCATTTCTACGTCTATGGCTACATGGGCATTCTGGCAGGCGTTGCCGCCGTGGTTCAGGCGCAAATTACCCAGTCAGTTGCACCCAATTCGCTGCTCGGCTTTGAGCTGACGGTGCTGGCGGCGGTAGTGCTCGGTGGAACCAGCATGAGCGGCGGACGCGGTACGTTGACCGGAACCCTGCTCGGCGTGGTTCTGCTGGCCTTCTTACAAAATGGGCTGACGCTGCTCAGCGTCTCTTCTTACTGGCACACCGTGTTTAGCGGCGCCATTATCCTGGTCAGCATTAGCGCCACGGCCTGGAACGAAAAACGCAAACTGGCAAGGGAGCTTTGAGATGAAAACAATCGCCAGATTTTTACCCGGTGATGCCATCATTCGTCTGCAATGCGTCATTATAGTGGTCGTCGCTTTAGTCTTCTCGGCCCTGCTCGGCAGCCGTTTTTTCAGCGTCGCTAACTTCCAGTCGATCGGCTCGCAACTGCCAATCCTCGGCATGCTGGCCCTCGGGATGGGCATGACTATGCTGACCGGTGGCATTAACCTGTCGATTATTGCCGGGGCAAATGCCTGCTCGCTGGTGATGGCGGCGATAATTGTCACCCATCCGGATAACCCGCTGTTTCTGGTGCTGGCGCTACTGGCAGGCGCAGCCGTGGCGGTGGCTATCGGCACGCTCAACGGCGCTTTAATTGCCTGGGTCGGCGTCTCGCCTATTCTCGCCACGCTCGGCACGATGACGCTTATCTCCGGGCTGAATATTCTGCTTTCCAACGGGACGGTGATTTCCGGCTTCCCGACCGCCATTCAATACCTTGGTAACGCCACAATTGCCGGTATTCCGGTGGCGCTACTGCTCTTTTTCCTGGTGGCAATCCTGCTGTGGGTACTGCTGGAGCACACCACGCTTGGACGCAGCCTGTATCTCGTCGGTTCCAATGAACAGGCAACCCGCTACAGCGGCGTGAATACCGTACGGGTGCAAATTTCCGTGTACGTGATTTCCGCCCTGCTCGGCTGGGTCGCCGCCATTCTGATGATGGCAAAATTCAACTCGGCAAAAGCCGGATACGGGGAATCCTACCTGCTGGTCACCATCCTCGCTTCCGTGCTCGGCGGAATCAATCCGGATGGCGGCTTCGGGCGCATTGTCGGCCTGGTGCTGGCGCTGATTGTGCTGCAAATGCTGGAAAGCGGCCTTAACTTGCTGGGGGTCAGCAGCTATCTGACGATGGCGCTGTGGGGCGCGGTGCTGATCCTCTTTATCGCATTACAGAATCGTAAAGCCTGATTTCAGGAGAATAAATTATGGCAAGTTACTTTATTGGTGTGGATGTCGGAACCGGAAGCGCCCGTGCTGGCGTGTTTGATCTCAACGGCAGAATGGTCGGTCAGGCCAGTCGGGCCATCGAGATTTACCGTCCGCAGGCCGATTTTGTTGAGCAGTCTTCCGATAACATCTGGCAGGCGGTGTGTAACGCGGTTCGCGATGCGATTAACCAGTCAGATATCAACCCAATCCAGGTGAAAGGTCTGGGCTTTGACGCGACCTGTTCACTGGTGGTGCTGGATAAAGAAGGCAAGCCGCTGACCATCAGTCCGTCCGGGCGCAGCGAACAGAACATCATAGTGTGGATGGATCACCGCGCCATTACCCAGGCCGAACGCATCAACGCCATGCATCATCGCGTGCTGGACTACGTTGGCGGTATTATCTCCCCAGAAATGCAAACGCCCAAGCTGCTGTGGCTGAAGCAGCATATGCCCAATACCTGGGCTAATGCGGGCTACTATTTTGACCTGCCCGATTTCCTGACCTGGCGCGCAACGGGCGATGACACGCGTTCACTGTGCTCGACGGTGTGTAAATGGACCTATATGGGCCATGAAGACAAATGGGATGCCAGCTATTTCCGCCAGATTGGTCTGGAAGATCTGCTGGAGCACGATGCGGCCAAAATTGGTCGCTACGTGAGAACCATGGGCGAACCGCTCGGTCACGGGCTGTCAGCACGCGCCGCCAGCGAAATGGGGCTGATTCCGGGGACCGCAGTCAGCGTTTCGATCATCGATGCCCACGCCGGTACGCTCGGCACGCTCGGGGCAAGCGGCGTTTCCGGCGAGGTGGCGGATTTTGACCGTCGTGTCGCGCTGATTGGCGGCACTTCCACCGGACACATGGCGATTTCCAAAGAGCCGCGTTTTATCGGCGGCGTCTGGGGTCCTTACTACTCAGCGGTGCTGCCGGAATACTGGCTCAACGAAGGCGGGCAGTCGGCTACCGGGGCGTTAATCGACCACGTTATACAGTCGCATCCTTGCTACGAAACTTTGCTGGCGCAAGCTAAGTCTCAGGGACAGACCATTTATGAAGTACTGAATGTGCTGCTGCGTAAAATGGCCGGTGAGCCGGAAGATATCGCATTTTTAACCCGCGACATGCACATCCTGCCCTATTTCCACGGCAACCGTTCACCGCGCGCCAACCCAACGCTCACGGGAGCAATCACCGGACTGAAGCTGTCGCGTACGCCGGAGGATATGGCCCTACAGTATCTTGCGACCATCCAGGCTATTGCGCTCGGAACCCGTCATATCATTGAAACGATGAATCAAAGCGGCTACACCATCGATACGATTATGGCCAGCGGCGGCGGGACGAAAAACCCGATCTTCGTTCAGGAACATGCCAACGCCACCGGCTGCGCGATGTTACTGCCTGAAGAGAGTGAAGCCATGCTGCTGGGTGGAGCCATGATGGGAACTATCGCCGCGGGCGTATTCGATACCTTCCCGGAAGCGATGTCAGCGATGAGCCGGATTGGTAAAACGGTTACCCCGCAGACTAATCGCATTAAGCAGTACTACGATCGCAAATATCGGGTATTCCACGAGATGTATCAGGATCATATGAAATACCGCCAGTTGATGCAGGAGGACGCATGAGTAACTCCTGGTCCCAGGCCACTGGCGTATTTCAGCTCTATAGCGATGCCCTGGCGGGTCTGGGGCAGCATCTGACTGAACCAGTCTGGCAGTCGCTGATGGCGGAGCTGCGCGGTTGCCGGGGCAAAATCGTCGTCACTGGCGTCGGTACCTCCGGCATTGCGGCGCGTAAAGTCGCGCATATGCTTGCGTGCGTGGAACGTCCCGCGATTTACCTCAACGCGACGGACGCGGCGCATGGCGATCTCGGTTTTTTACGCACCGACGACCTGGTCATTATGCTGTCGCGCGGGGGGAATTCAGACGAACTCACCCGGCTGCTGCCCGGGCTGGCAGCGAGAAATGTGCCAATCCTGAGCGTGACTGAAAACGCCGATTCAGCCATTGCCAACGCGTCGAGGCTGGTGATTTCCACCGGCGTCCAGCGTGAGGCCGACCCGCTGAACATGTTAGCCACCACCTCAATTTTACTGGTGCTGGCTATCTTTGACGCCGCCTGCGCCTGCCTGATGAGCGAAAGCGGTTACTCAAAGGAGACGCTGCTGGCGGTGCATCCCGGCGGCGATGTGGGATTAACGCTTAGCCGTGGGCAGGCGTGATGGAGAACATGTAATTCCGGCTCAGGGTTCCGTTCACCTCAGCGCTCTGACTTTCAGCTATATCCTTTTTGCTGTTCAAACATGTTCAAATAAAAATACAGATGGTCCGGCGTGGCTGGTCCGGCTGAAAATTGCCGACGTGTTTCCGTAAGGCCGGGAGAGCCAGCATGGATGCTGGCTCAGGGCGAGCTTTACAGGGACGTTACATCGCGCCCGGCCCGGTAGCCTGGAGGAATAAGCGGAGGGCACCGCGGAGCGGCAATTTTCCCGCCGGGAGCCGGGATTGTTAAGGGTGCGGCGATAGCACCCTTAACACGTTCACTGGCGTTCAGTGTACAGAAAAGCGATGAACATGAGGTGAACGGAACCTTTCTCTAAAAAAGCATATTCATTATGCTCCGCCAACCTATGTTGATGCTGAAGCGTTAACATAACGTCATTGCGCAAAATGCCGGTTTTTTTATATCTAAACAAAAGATAAAACAGTGAAAAAGCGGATTAACGCGCTGCGTTCCACTACCGCTATCTGTTCCGCACGTTAAAAATTCTGTGACGCTCTCCAGCATTCCTGGTGGAAAGCATTCCATTCTCAAAATCTATGAGCAAACTTTAGCTATTCTTATCAAACATACTCACGGGAGGCCCTACAGATGATGTCAACGCTTGCTCCACCATCTGTACTTTCCGTTCCCCAGCGCCGTTGCCAGGTGCTGCTGACCCTTTTCCTGCCGGGACAAATCGCGACTGCGCAAACCTTCAGCAGCCTCAACGGCGTGGATGATGCCACTGTTCAGGAAGATATTATTGGCGCAGGGCTTGAAATCCAGCGCTATCATCGACTCGCCATTACCACCGCGCTCAATGGCGGCTATGCGATCGAAGGGACCCCGCTAAATCAGCGTCTGTGTCTGTTGCAGTGGCTGCGCCGCGGCCTGCGGATCTGCCCAACTTTTATCGCTCAGCATTTCACGCCCACTTTAAAAATGGCGCTAAAACAACAAGGTATCGCACGTACGCTGTATGACGACACCAATCTGCATGCGCTCATTAATCTGTGTTCCCGCCGCTTGCAGAAGCCGTTTGAGTGCCGTGACATCCAGTTCCTGCGCCTGTATTTACAATATTGCCTGCTGCAGCATAATGCGGGGAACACGCCGGAGTTTAATCCGCTCCAGCAGCGCTGGGCGCAATCCTGCGCGGAGTACGCTCTGGCTGAGGAGATTGCCCGTCACTGGCAACGTCACGTCATGCAGAGTGCGCCGCTGGGCGAATCGCTGTTTATGGCTTTGTTGTTCTCAATGATCCGCATCCCCGATCCGATTCGCGATAATCACCAGCAGGATCGCCGCCTGCGCCTTGCTATTGCACGGCTGGTGCTGCGTTTTCGCGAATACGGCAATGTGCGCTTCAGCGATGAGCAAGGGCTGAACGATCAGCTGTATATTCATCTTGCTCAGGCACTTAACCGCAGCATGTTTGCTATCGGCATTGATAACACGTTGCCGGAGGAGTTCAGCCGACTTTATCCCCGGTTAGTTCGAACTACCCGCGAGGCGATACACGGCTTCGAAGCGGAATACGATGTCCAGTTTTCAGAAGAAGAGATCGGCCTGGTCGCCGTTATTTTCGGCGCCTGGCTGATGCAGGAAAAGGATTTGCACGAAAAGCAGATTATCCTGCTGACCGGTAGTAACGAACAACTTGAAGCGCATATAGAGCAACAGCTGCGCGAACTGACGCTGCTGCCGCTCAACGTAAAACATATGCCGATGCAGGACTTTCAAAAAGAGGGTTCGCCGCGCGGTGTAACGCTGATTATTACGCCGTACACCACGCCGCTGCCGCTGTTTTCACCCCCATTGATTCATGCGGATCTGGCGCTTACGCCGCATCAGCAGCAGCAGATCCGCAAAATCCTCGAGTCATAACGTCGCAGGCTGCGCCACTACTTTCGGGCGCAGAACGATTGCCGGGAGCGCCACCAGCGCCATCACCCAGAACACGCCGCTGCCCAGATTCTGGTACAAATAACCCGCGAATACGGTCATGATGGCGATACTGCCGCCCATCGCCACCGCGGAATACACCGCCTGCAAACGAATCACTTCGCTCCCCTGGCGTGCCGCGATATAGCGCATTGCCGCCAGGTGGCAGACAGTAAAGGTTCCACAATGGAGGATTTGCACCACGATAAGCCACGGCAGATCGGTGCTCCAGCCCATCAATCCCCAACGCGCCACGCCGCAAACGGCGGAAAGCAGCAGCAGATCGCGAGCGCTGAAGCGGCGGAACAGCTTGTGGCTGAGCGCGAAAATAATCACTTCCGCCACCACGCCTAATGACCATAAATAGCCCACCGCCGAAGCGGAGTATCCGGCAGACTGCCAGTAGATGGCGCTAAAACCGTAATAAGCGGCATGCGCGCCTTGCAACAAACTCACGCAGGCAAGAAAACGCCAGCTTTGGGTTATCAGCGCGCGCCAGGCAGGCCATCCAGCGCTCTCCTGCTGACGGTTTTCACCCGCTGGCTGCACGCTCGGGCGAATCATCATGCCCAGCAGCATCGAGGCGGCGCCAAGCGATAGCAGGACCAGGATCACCCGATAGTCGAACAGGCTCACCAGTTTGCCGGTCAGCGCGGAGCCGATCACAAAGGCCACGGATCCCCATAGTCGCACCCGACCGTAGTCCATGGTTATCTGTTTTTGCCAGGTGTTGGCCAGCGCGTCAGTCAGCGGTACCAGCGGTGAGAAAAACAGGTTGAAGCCGACCATCACCACCATCAGCCATGCCACGTTGGTTCCCGCCCAGAAGGCCAGCGCAAACACCAGCGTCAACAGAGCCAGAATACGTAAAGCTGAGATCAGCCGGGAGGGATCGCTCACGCGCGGCGCAATCAGCAAACTACCGAGAAAACGGGCAATCAGCCCCGCTCCGAGCAGTAAACCGATGGTTTCCGGCGTCAGCCCCAACCCTTCGAGCCAGACGCTCCAGAAAGGCAGAAAGATACCGTAGCTAAAGAAGTAGGTGAAATAACCGAGCGCCAGCCAGCGCGTGGAATGCAAAGCCATGAATCCCTCCCGTTTGGAGGCGATAGTCTGGCGACAAACGCAGGCTGGCGCAAGAGAGCATTAACAGGCAGATAACATGATTTTTGCCCTATTCAACGCAAATTTGCATCGCAAAATGGCAGCGTTCTCCCTGCGCTAAAACCTGCAATCCCGGCTGCCCCTGCATGTTGTGGGCATTCACCGGATGCGTTTGCGGCTCCAGGCACAGGAACTCCTCACCCGACATTCTGAACAGCATCAACCACGGAGTTTGCGCTAAAATCGTGACTCTCATCACATCTCGCTGAATAACGGCCCGCCCACTCCAGCCTGAATAGCCGACGTTTAGCCAGCTATCCTCACCGTATTGCGCATGCATGAAATCCGCCGCTGACGGGATATCTCGTTGCCATTCCAGCGGCAGATGCTGTTCACCCTCCGGCCAGTAGCCGCTGCTGGAAAACTGCGCCATGCTGTGCTTATCAAAGGCGAAAAACGGATGGAACCCACAGCCATAAATCATTGGCCGCTCACCGCAGTGGGTGAGCGTCAACGAGGCGTGCAGGCTCGAGGTTTCCAGTTGATAGCAAAGCTGTGCCGTATAGTCATAACCGCAGGGATGCCAACTGCGCAACTGCAGCAGACAACCGCTTTGGGTGACGGTGATAACCTGCCAGCGTTGCAGCCAGCCGTCACCGTGCAGGAAAAAGGTGTCGTCTGCGCCATGTTGAGGTAATACGATCTCTTCACCGCGCAGCATAAAACGATTTCCCGCCACCCGATTCGCGACCGGCAGCATCGGGAACAGGCCACAGTCACCGGGCTGCTGACCATGACCTTCGCGTAAAATTGCCTGTTGATGTTGTAACGAAACCAGACTTAACAGCGAAGCACCCTGCGAGTCTACGCACATCTGCAGATGTGCGTTTTGTAGCGTCAGAAGCCTCTCCATTAGCGGGCGCTTCGTTGTTGGGTTGATGCGCCAACCTTCGTATGCCGCGCCGCCAGCTGTTCTTCCAGCGCTTCCAGCGTCACGCCTTTGGTTTCCGGTACATTACGCAGAACATAGATAAAGCCCATCGCACAAATCACACCGTACAGCAGGAAGCTTCCCGACGCGCCCAGACTCGCATTGAGCAGCGGGAAGGTATAGGTCAGCAGGAAGCAGGCAATCCACAGCGCCAGCGTACCCAACGACATTGCCAGCCCACGGACGCGGTTAGGGAAAATTTCAGACAGCAGCACCCAGGTCACCGGGGCCAGCGTCAGGGCATAAATAGCGATCGCCGCCAGCACCAAAACCAGAACCGGCCAGCCCATAATGCCCAACCCGTACGCCCCGGCAATCAGTATATAGATAACCGTTAATCCTGACGCACCGAACAACATCAGTTTACGACGACCAATTTTGTCCACTAACGGCAGAGCGGCCAGGGTAAAGACCAGGTTGATGATCCCTGTCGCCACGATAGATTTTAACGTACCGTTAATATCAAATCCGGCAGAGGCGAAGATCTCCTGCGCATAGTTGAAAATAACGTTGATCCCACACCACTGCTGGAACACTGCCAGCACCATGCCAATAATCACGATCGGTTTGATCTGCGGATGTAACAGCGTTGACCACGCGACCTTGTGATTATCTTTTTGCAGCGTATGTTCAATCTCTTTCAGCGTTTGCCCGGCATATTGCGCCGAACCAATGCGCTGGAGCATGGCACGCGCACGATCGACTTTGCCCGCTTTCACCAGCCAGCGCGGCGATTCAGGGACAAAAAACATCAGCACCAGGAAAATTACCGCGGGCACTAATTCAGCGCCAAACATCCAGCGCCAGCCCGTCTGACCGTTCCAGCTTTCCACAATCGCCTGCTGCGTAGCGCCTGTGGCGACAGGTTCGGCAATCATCAGGTTGATAAGCTGCGCCGCCAGTACGCCAATGACGATGGTGAGCTGGTTAACGGCAACGAAGCGACCACGTTTTTCAGCCGGGCTAACCTCGGCGATATACAGCGGGCTTAGTGCGGACGCCAGACCGATCCCCACGCCGCCAACGATGCGGTAAACAATAAACATGTCGAAATTACTGGCGACGGCGGTTCCCCAGGCGGAGGCGCTAAAGAGGATCGCCGAGAGAATCAGCGGCATCTTTCGGCCAAACTTATCGGCGCACCAACCTGAAATCAACGCGCCAAAGATACAACCGACCAAAGCCGAACTCATCGCCCAGCCCGATTGCGCCGGATCGGTAATCGAGAAATAAGCTTCATAGAAGGGTTTTGCCCCGCCGATCACCACCCAGTCATAGCCAAACAGTAAACCACCGCAGGCCGCAACCAGGCAGATAGTCCAGACGTAACCAATCTTTAAATGTGTCTGCGCGTTATTCATTATGATTCCTCTTTCAGGGAAACGCAGGGGACAGTAGGTTTCGGGTGAGGTTGGCCCCACCCGTTTCGGGTGTTACTGGAAAAGCCTTACGTTAATGGCGTGACGCAGCAGCAATGCCTTGTCATGCGCCGGATTGCGTTGCAGGAGTGCGTCAAGTTCGCGCTGACAAGCGGCACTATTTCCCAACCCCAGATGCCCGAGCGCATTGATAAACAGGCAGTGTTGCTGGTGTTTTGCTTGTGCTGAGGTATCCAGCACCACCAGATCGGGTAGCGAGACGGCAAAGAAATCGACATCCGGGACGTTGTCGCGATGCGACTCTACCCATTGCAGGAAGCTATTGAACAGCGCGTCCGCCTCTGCGTTATCGCCAAGTTTTCTCTGCGCCATCCCCTGCCAGAAGAGATAGTCCACAGGCTGGTCGTTGTAGTAACGTCCGGCATCCAGTGAGCTACCCCCGCGCGTCGCGCGGGAGAAGTAGCGCTGGGATTCCTCGAAATGCCCCTGCAGTTGCGCGCAATGCCCCAGCAAATACCAGATGTCATTATCCGTTTGTCCGGGTAAACGCCCCTCTCCAAGGTTTTGCGGGTAATGCAACGCTTGTTGCAACTGCGCGATGGCGGTTTGCAGGTCACCAGACTGAACGGCAGCCAGTGCGCGATGCATCTGATTCAGCAAATATTGCCCGGTGGCTTTACCTTCACCGCCTTCCCACGGATGGAACTCGCGCTCACGTAAAACTGCCGCAGCATCGTCGTAGCGCCCCAATCCATTCCACAGACTGAGCAGTTCTACCGTCAGGTCGTCACGATGGAAGACAATCTCTTTGCTGGCTTCCAGCCGCTGCAGACGCTGCTCAGCGGGTTGCGCCATCAGCTTCTTGAGATAGTCGAGTTCAAACAAGAAACGGGCATTGTGAGGCTCCAGCGCCACGGCCTGCGACAGATACTGCATCGCCTGCTGCGCATCGTGCAGCTTGTTCCAGGCATAGATCCCCAGTAAACGGTGCACCGGCGCGAAATCCGCTTCCTGCGCAAGCGTAAACTGCCAGCAGGAAACCGCTTCGGCATAGCGCCGTTTGCTGTACCAGAAACAGCCGAGTAAATAGCGGGCAAAAGCGCTCTTTTCGAGGTTTTGCAGCATCTGCACTTCATCCAGCGTGTTGGGGAAACGTACGCGGTTTTGCAGGCATTCACGGGCACGTTCGATGAACGGTTGTGGATTGTCGCTCAGCGAGGCACGCCACAGCATCGGCAGCGTTTCCTGGCTGTCGAGCAGTTCCAGCACGCCTCGGGCAGCATCTTTTTGCCCCAAAGAGGTCAGCCAGCCTGCCAGTTCACACGCATTGGTACCGCGCCGCCCGGTAATCGAGATCAACGCAAGCGCTGTTGCCTCATCCTGGCAAATGGCCCAGCGCGCATAGTGCAGGGTATAGCTCAGCGGATAATCAACCAGCTGCTGGCGAATGTAGTCCAGAGCTTGCGCATTGCGATCAAGCTTCGCCAGCGCCAGCGCTTTCAGCCCCATTGCCAGGTTGTTACTGCCGTTAAATCGCAGGCTCTGCTCGACCTTTTCCAACGCGCCAGCGTAGTCCTGGCGCTTCATCGCCAGACGCGCTAACGACCAGAAAGCCGCATCCCGACAGTTGCCGCTCCAACTGGCCTTATAATAATTATCCCAGGCGCTGTCATCGTCGCCCTGACGTTCCTGTGCGGCGGCCAGTAGCATGCTCGCCTCGCCATCACGCGGGTTTTTATTGAGCTTATGCGCCCGTTCCAGCGCCTTGCCCGCACAATGCGCCGCCAACGCCCAGTCAGCGCGGTTTAGCGCCAGCGTCCCCAGGGCCACATTATTGCGGTAATCCAGCGGATCAACGTCCAGCGCGCGACGATAATAATCTTCAGCATAGCGGCTGGCATGGTTATATTGCTCAAGATGCTGACCAATAAAATAGAGCTCATCGGTATTGGAAAGCGCTTCTGGCAGCGCTGGCGCGACGGCCGCCGAAGGCAGCGGTAACTCTTGCGCAATGTGCTCTTCATACTGCAAAAGCGTAGCGCCATCAGCGCCAGTGACGGTCATCGTCACCCGGGCATCGCCATTGTCTGACACCTCAGCCAACCAGCTCTGCCCCGGCTCAAGGGTGAGGGTATTTTCATAGAACGGCTGCCCGTGTGCGGCAAGCGTAACCTGAACATCGCGTAACGGCGCAATCGCATAAACGCCCACTGAAAGCTGTCCAGGCTCACGCACCAGACGAAGCGCCAACTGCGTGCTGGCGTTTTGCACCATTCCCAGCTCGCTGTAAGGCAGGAAGTTTTGCACGAAGACTTTCTCTTCGTAAGGCGCAAGCCAGGTGAAGTCCGGTTGGTTATCGGTAAAGACCCCGGTCATCAGTTCGATATACGGACCGTTGTCATCGGTGAGATTACGATCCCAGGCGACGCCAAAGTCGCCATACCCCCAGGTCCACTGTTTTTTCCCCGGCGAAACATGGTGATCGGCCACATGCAGCAACCCACCGCGCTCGCCGTGATGCCAGGCGCCAACAAAATCATAATCTGATTTTTCAGCCATATAGGAGGTCGGCACGGGTACGTTTTTGTAGCGCGAGATATCCACGCCAGCCGAGTAGTCTACTTTGTAGTAGGTGCCGGTGGCGATGGGAAATGCAGAGACATCGCGCTTACCGTGGTCGAATACCGCCGTCACATCCGGTGGGAACACGCTCTGGTGATCGTCGCCGCCCTTCACCGCCGGGTTCGCCCACCATAAGAAGTGGCGCGGGGTAGCGTTACCGTTAAATACCTTCCCGGTTATCTCGATCAACGCGCGATCCGGATACAGCGTGAATCCGGTCATGACCTGTAAACCGCGCATAGGCTCTACCTCGCCCATCCACACGGTGTATTCGCCCTGCTCCCCCTGCTGCTGCGTAAAATCCACCGGCATAAAGGTGGTTGGGCGATGATGTTGCGGCCAGTTAAACTCAATACCGCCGGAGATCCACGGCCCAAGCAGACCAACCAGCGCGGGTTTCACCACTTCGTTGTAGTAGACGAAGTCGCGCTGCTGCACTTTGTCATACGCGCGATGAATGCGTCCGCCTAATTCCGGCAGCAGCATGATGCGAATAAAGTCATTCTCCATCCACACCGCCTGATAGTCGCGCATTTCACGTTTGCCGGTCAGCGTATCAATCACGCCGTAGGGATAAACCGCCCCAGAAGATCCCTGATAAACCCGTTTTTCCAGAAACATTGGGTTGGCATCTTCTTCACCCGCCGTCCACGTTGGGAGGGTGATCGTTTCCTGCCAGACTTTAACTGAACCGTACATGCCGCTCTCCACTCAATAAACAAAAGTAAAAATTCAACTTGATGCTATTCTGCGGCAGTTAAGTGGCGTTAAAATGCGCAATGCTCACGCAATATAGTTAAGGGAGTTAAGTAAATGCAGCGTTCGGGGTTCAACAACGCCAGGGTACGTCAGGCGAATAAACAGATTTTTCTGTCACATCTGTGGCGGGAAAAGCAGCTCAGCAAGTCACAGCTGGCGCAGCTCACCGGCCTGTCGATCCCGGCGGTTAGCAATATCCTCGAAGAGCTGATGGATGAAGGGAGAATCAGCCATTCGCGAGAAACCTTAAGCCAGCGTGGTTTGAGCAGCGGCAGTTATCATTTGCCAGAAAAAGGCGCCTGGACGCTGTGTATCAACGTCACCCCCACCAGCATCACCAGTCAACTGGCGGACGCGCGGCTGGTTGCCGTCGGTGACTGGCAGCATGAAGTCATCAACCCCGAGTCGCCAAAAGCGCTGCTGACAGCATTGGCGGCGCACTGGCGGGAATACCGTCGACAATTTCCTGATGTCACGATTAATCTGGCGCTTGGCGTTCACGGTCAGGTTGATCCGATAACCGGCGCATCAAAAACCATGCCTCAGGCCCCGTGGAAAACACCGGTGGAGATAAAGTATCTGCTGGAGGAGATGCTCGGCGTACAGGTCCGGCTGGACAATGACTGCGTAATGCTGGCACTGGCGGAAAAATGGCAAAACCCGGCGGCTAATGGTGATTTTTGCGTGATTAACGTTGATTACGGTATTGGTTCATCGTTTGTGATTAACGATAACATCTGGCGCGGCAGTCTGTACGGCAGCGGTCAGATTGGGCATACCATCATTCATCCCGATGGGGTCGCCTGTGACTGTGGCCGTTATGGCTGTCTGGAAACGGTGGCGTCCTTGAGCGCATTGAAAAAACAGGCCCGCGTGTGGATGAAATCGCAGCCGTCATCCCTTTACGACCCGGAAACGCTCACCACCGACCAGCTTATTGCTGCCTGGCAGAACGGTGATGTACGCATTCAGGCCTGGGCCGAACATGCCGCTAGCGCCATCGGGCTGAGTTTATATAACTTTTTGAATATACTGAACATTAATCAAATATGGTTGTATGGCCGTAGCTGCGCGTTTGGCGATAGCTGGCTCAATACGCTGGTGCAGCAAACCGGGTTTAACCCGTTCGATCACGGCGATAACCCGCGTGCCAGAGCGACTCAGATAAGCTTCGGTCAGCTTAACCGCGCCCAGCAACTAATGGGGATTGGCTATCTGTATGTCGAGTCACAGCTTAGCGAGCTATAGCCATTACTCCGTCAGGCTCACCGCTAAACGTTCATGTACCGTGGCGATCAAATCGGTCAATGCCGGTTTGATTGGCCCTTTTTTCCACGCCATCAGCAGGGCAATGGTCGGGACATCGCCCACACCAGGGCGAAAAACCACCTGTCCGGTATTAAAATTATTCATATAACCGGGTATCAAAGTCCCCTCCAACCCAGACCGATGCGCAGAAAGCAATCTGGTTTAACTCACAGGATGGCGTGATTATCGGGGCAGTAACGTTGAATCAGGGGCGAGAAATACGTTTATTGAGAAAATGGATTCAGGCAAAGAAAAAGCCGCCAGCGGCGGCTTTAGCGATGAAACAATCTTACTTAAGTGAATATAGCTGCCGGATAAGGTGTTTACCCCGCCATCCGGCAATCCGTATTACTTACGCGTAGACCGGGAAGCGTGCGCAGATATCCAGCACTTTACCTTTGACGCGCTCGATAACGGCTTCGTCATTGATGTTGTCCAGAACGTCACACATCCAGCCAGCCAGCTCTTTCACTTCCGCTTCTTTGAAGCCACGGCGAGTCACAGCCGGGGAACCGATACGGATACCGGAGGTCACAAACGGGCTCTTCGGATCGTTCGGCACGCTGTTTTTGTTAACGGTGATGTTAGCGCGACCCAGTGCGGCGTCAGCTTCTTTACCGGTCAGGTTTTTATCAACCAGATCCAGCAGGAACAGGTGGTTTTCAGTACCGCCAGAAACCACTTTGTAGCCACGGTTCAGGAACACTTCCACCATCGCTTTGGCGTTTTTGGCAACCTGCTGCTGGTAAACCTTGAACTCAGGCTCCATCGCTTCTTTCAGCGCCACGGCTTTCGCCGCGATCACGTGCATCAGTGGGCCGCCCTGCGCGCTTGGGAACACAGCGGAGTTCAGTTTTTTGTACAGCTCTTCGTCACCGCCTTTCGCCAGGATCAGGCCGCCGCGCGGACCCGCCAGGGTTTTGTGGGTGGTGGTGGTCACAACGTGTGCGTGTGGAACCGGGTTCGGGTAAACGTCTGCGGCAATCAGGCCGGCAACGTGCGCCATGTCAACGAACAGATATGCGCCGATGCTGTCAGCGATTTCACGCATTTTTGCCCAGTCAACAACACCGGAGTAAGCAGAGAAGCCGCCGATGATCATCTTCGGCTTGTGCTCTTTGGCCTGCTTAGCCATGTCTTCGTAGTCAATTTTACCGGACTCATCAATACCGTAAGGGATGATGTTGTACAGTTTGCCGGAGAAGTTAACCGGGGAGCCGTGAGTCAGGTGGCCGCCTTGCGCCAGGTTCATACCCAGAACGGTATCGCCCGGTTGCAGCAGAGCAGTGTACACGGCAAAGTTAGCCTGAGAGCCGGAGTGCGGTTGTACGTTAGCGTAGTCAGCGCCAAACAGCTCTTTTGCACGATCGATAGCCAGTTGCTCAACGATATCAACGTACTCGCAACCGCCGTAGTAGCGCTTGCCCGGATAACCTTCAGCGTATTTGTTGGTCAGCTGAGAACCCTGCGCCTGCATAACACGCGGGCTGGTGTAGTTTTCGGAGGCGATCAGTTCGATGTGCTCTTCCTGACGTACTTTTTCCTGCTCCATAGCCTGCCACAGTTCGGCATCATAATCGGCAATGTTCATTTCACGCTTTAACATCCGCATCTCCTGACTCAGCTAACAAGTAAATTTTGGCCTGAAAAGGCAGTCTTCCAGGACTTCGGCCAACAGTATAACCGAATCATTCTTCGATAACAGGTCTTGACAAAGGATTTTACGCAAACGATTACCTTCACGGCACACAAGGCTTTGGAGAACAAAGGTCTGCTGAATTTCAACGGATTTCTTTTCAGGTTTGTGATGCAGATTTTTCACGATGTAACCTTTACAACGCAAAGTTACAAAGAACCATTTACAATGCAGGGGTATTTTTTATAAGATGTATTTGACATACATCATTAAAGTCTCAGATAAAGGAAGACCGTATGCTTGACGCACAAACCATCGCTACAGTGAAAGCCACCATTCCCCTGCTGGTTGAAACAGGCCCGAAGCTGACCGCTCATTTCTACGATCGCATGTTTACGCATAACCCAGAGCTGAAAGAAATCTTCAACATGAGTAACCAGCGTAATGGCGATCAGCGTGAAGCGTTGTTTAATGCCATTGCCGCGTATGCCAGCAATATCGAAAACCTGGCGGCGTTGTTGCCAGCCGTTGAGAAAATCGCGCAAAAACATACCAGCTTCCAGATTAAACCGGAGCAGTACAACATCGTGGGTGGCCATTTGCTGGCAACGCTGGACGAAATGTTCAGCCCAGGTCAGGAAGTTCTGGATGCGTGGGGCAAAGCATACGGCGTGCTGGCGAACGTTTTCATCAACCGTGAAGCGCAAATCTACAGCGAAAATGCCAATAAAAATGGCGGCTGGGAAGGTACCCGTCCTTTCCGCATCGTGGCAAAAACCCCGCGTAGTGCACTCATCACCAGCTTTGAGTTTGAACCTGTCGACGATGGCGCAGTGGCTGAATATCATCCGGGGCAATACCTGGGCGTCTGGCTGAAGCCAGAGGGTTTCCCGCATCAGGAAATTCGTCAGTACTCACTGACCCGTAAACCCGATGGCAAAGGCTATCGAATTGCCGTGAAGCGTGAAGACGGTGGTCAGGTTTCCACCTGGCTGCACAACCATGCAAATGTTGGCGACGTTGTTCACTTAGCTGCACCTGCGGGCGATTTCTTTATGGATGTCGCGACCGATACTCCTGTGTCTTTGATTTCCGCAGGCGTGGGCCAGACCCCGATGCTGGCGATGCTGGATACGCTGGCAAAAGCGCATCATACGGCGCAGGTTAACTGGTTCCACGCGGCAGAAAATGGCGATGTACACGCCTTCGCCGATGAAGTGAATGAACTGGGCAAAACGCTGCCACGCTTTAGCGCACACACCTGGTATCGTGAGCCAACCGAAGCCGATCGCGCGAAAGGTGCGTTTGATAGCGTTGGTCTGATGGATTTGAACAAACTGGAAGGCGCAATCAGCGATCCGGCGATGCAGTTTTATCTGTGCGGTCCGGTTGGCTTTATGCAGTTCGCCGCGAAGCAGTTGGTCGGTCTGGGCGTGAAAAACGAGAACATTCATTACGAATGTTTCGGCCCGCATAAAGTGTTGTAATGTATTACGCGAGCAGGCCGGATAAGGCGTTTACGCCGCCATCCGGCAACCACTCTGCCTGATGCGCTACGCTTATCAGGCCTACAAATTAACGGCGCGGCTTAGATTGCCGCGTCGTCTTCTTCGCCGGTACGGATACGAATAACACGCGCCACATCGAAGACAAAAATCTTACCGTCACCGATCTTACCGGTCTGGGCAGTACGAATAATAGTGTCAACGCAGGTATCGACGATGTCGTCGGTGACCACAATTTCAATTTTTACCTTCGGCAGAAAATCCACCATATATTCCGCACCACGGTACAACTCGGTATGGCCTTTCTGACGGCCAAACCCTTTGACTTCTGTTACAGTCATACCGGTAATGCCGACTTCTGCCAGCGCTTCGCGGACGTCGTCCAGCTTGAAGGGTTTAATAATCGCATCAATCTTTTTCATGGTTTTCCTGTCGTTTTTATCGCGTAACCGGTTGCTCACCGTATCATAAATCAGTCGTATTTACGGTGCTACTCTTTAAAGTCGTTTGCATCCAGCTCATGTCGAGAAAGCAATTTATAGAATTCGGTGCGGTTGCGCCCCGCCATTCGCGCTGCGTGGGTCACATTGCCCTTGGTGATTTGCAGCAGCTTACGCAGGTAATTGAGCTCAAACTGGTTACGCGCTTCAACAAAGGTCGGCAGCGCGGTGTTCTCCCCTTCCAGCGCCTGCTCCACCAGCGCGTCGCTGATTACCGGCGAAGAGGTCAACGCCACGCACTGCTCAATCACGTTAACCAACTGACGCACGTTGCCCGGCCAGCTTGCGGTCATTAACCGTTTCATAGCATCGGTCGAAAAGGCGCGCACGAACGGTTTGTGTCGTTCAGCAGACTGACGCAGCAGATGGTTTGCCAGCAGCGGAATATCTTCCGTACGCTCGGCCAGCGCTGGGATCTTCAGGCTCACCACGTTGAGGCGATAGTATAAGTCCTCGCGAAATTCACCTCGCGCCATCGCTTTGGGCAAATCACGGTGAGTGGCGGACACGATCCGCACATCAATGTCGATATCGCGGTTACTGCCCAGCGGTCGGACTTTTCGCTCTTGCAATACGCGCAGCAATTTAACCTGCAACGGCGCGGGCATATCGCCAATCTCATCAAGAAACAGCGTCCCACCCTCCGCGGCCTGAAACAGCCCTTCACGATTGCTCACCGCACCGGTAAAAGCGCCGCGCGCATGACCAAACAGTTCGGACTCGAGCAGTTGTTCCGGCAACGCACCGCAGTTAATGGCAATAAAAGGCTTGTGGCTACGCGGGCTGGCGTTGTGAATGGCCTGGGCAAACACTTCTTTCCCGGTGCCGCTTTGGCCGTTGATCAATACGCTTACGTCCGATTGCGCTACCATACGCGCCTGTTCCAGTAGGCGCAGCATCAGCGGACTGCGGGTGACGATGGACTCACGCCAGCTGTCATCAGTGGCAGGCGCAGACTGTTCCAGCGCCCCGTCGATCGCGTGGTACAACGCGTCTTTATCGACCGGCTTGGTGAGAAAGCTGAACACCCCTTGCTGCGTCGCCGCCACGGCGTCAGGGATGGAGCCGTGCGCGGTGAGGATAATAACCGGCATTCCTGGCTGAACTTTCTGGATTTCAGTAAACAGCTGCATGCCATCCATTTCATCCATACGCAGATCGCTAATAACCAGATCCACTTTTTCACGGTTCAGCACCCGTAACCCTTCCTGCCCACTTTCCGCGGTCACGACGCTATAACCTTCGCTGGTCAGTCGCATTCCAAGTAATTTCAACAGGCCTGGATCGTCATCCACCAGCAGCAGATGCGCGGGCTTACGGCTTATCATGGCGTGACCTCATCAGCAGACGGCGCTGCGCTTTCCTCGTTATCAGGCAGGGTGAGTTTATCGTTCCCGTGCGACGCATCGGGGTTATAGCTACCAGCAGGTTTGCGCGTGGAAAGCTGGCGTTCAATATCGGTCAGATTCTCCAGCTTGCGGGTCGTGAGATCGAGCTGGGACTGTAAATGCTGTTGCTGTTCACGCAGCGTATCAAGATCGCTGTCTGACGCTTGCTGCAGCTTGCTGTAGCGCATACGCTCTTCGGCAAGCTGCAGCTGCAACGTCTGGCTGCTGCGCCAGACCTGATACAGCGGGCGAACCTGTGGCGGAATTTGCGGGCTTAATGCGTCGAGGCGCGTAACAGCCTCCCGTCTTTCAGGTGGCGTAATATTGGCGTTATCGAGCAGGATCCCACGCCTGAAAGCCTCCTGCCAGGTATCTGGCACCATCATACTGGCTTCACTGCGCGCCTGTACCGGCATCAGGCGATTGGCGCAATCCATCGCCCGCAGCCAGTACAGCGGATTGGTGTCTGTGGGCTGACCAGACAGCGACCAGATATCGCTACAGTCGGTTGCCAGGTAGTCCGCCAGTTGATGAGGCGGAATTTTCTCCTGCGAGGGGTCGCCGATAATATGATTCACCGCGTTCGGAACGCAACCTACCAGCGCCAGGCACGGCAGGCTTGCGAGGATGACGCGGCGGAAAAAATGTCGTTTAAGCATTCGGACAACAACGTATGGCATACTCACCAGACTTAGGTTTATTTTAGTGATTTTTCGCAGCAGATAGCGGCAATTCTATGCGAAAACAAACATTTTGCGCATGGTCATCAACCAGATACAGTTTGCCCCGCATACGGCGGATGCAATCTCTGGCAATGCTCAGCCCCAACCCGCTTCCTTTTACCGCCCCTTTTCGCTGATGGCTACCCTGGAAAAAAGGCTCGAAGATCATGGCCTGTTCTGCTTCTGGAATCGGCGTGCCGGTATTCATTACATCAATGTATACCATTGAGCCATGCAAACTGCTGCGGATCCAAATGTTACCGGATTCAGCGCCGTAGTGCACCGCATTGGAATAAAGATTGTCCAGTACGCTCATTAATAGCATCGGTTCTGCCAGACAGGCGTTCACCGCAAGCGCAACATCAGTATGTATCATTTTGGCGCGAGCGGGCAGGCTGTGCGCAGAAACAACGCTTTCCACCAGCGGCGCGATTTCCACACTTTCAAGCTCAACCTCGTCATCCGCCAGCTTGCGGTTGTAATCGAGAAGCTGTTCAATCAGCTTTTGCAGGTTGCGGCTACTGTCATCGAGAATACCGACCACCTCTTTTTGCTCCGGCGTTAACGGTCCAACCACCTGATCGGCTAACAGTTCGGTCCCTTCACGCATGCTCGCCAACGGCGTTTTCAATTCATGGGAAAGATGGCGTAAAAACTGATGCCGTTGCGACTCAAGCCAGGAAAGACGTTCGCTCAGCCAGATAATGCGCTGCCCCACGGAACGCAGCTCCCGGGGGCCGGTAAATAATACGCTATCGCCCAGCGAGCGCCCTTCTCCCAGACGATTAATCATTTTTTCTATGCCCTTCACCGGACCGATTATCATGCGGGTAAACAGCAACACCATCGCCAGGCTGACCAGAAACAGCACCAGTGCCTGCCAGCCAAAGAACTGCCCACGTTCGGCTATTTCCTGCTGGAGCTGCTGCCCACGAGAAAAGACGACGGTGCGCGTCGCTTGTACCATGTCGGTGTTGGCACTGGCGAACGCTTCCAGCCGCGCGGCCGCCACACTGTCAGGACCGCTGTTATTGCACTGCAACTGCGCGAGATCGTTAATGTCCTGTCGCAGTGCCTGGTAAAGCTTGGTGTCTGGCAACACGCCCGCATGCGCATCCAGCATGTCGCTGTAGCGTTTACGCTGACTCTGATAAACCTTAGCCAGCGTGGGGTCATCCAGCACACAATATTGCCGGTAGCTACGCTCCATCTCCAGCGCGGCATTGGTCATCGCTTCGCTGCGTCTGGCGTCAATCAGCGTGGTGCGGTTCGTCAGCGCCGCCTGCGCGCTCAGGGCATTCAGACTTTGCCACGCCTGCCAGGCCAAAACTAACAACGGCAGCAGGATAAGCAAAAATGCCAACGTCACCAATTGACGTAAAGATCGGGGGAAAACTGACCAGCGCTTCAAGGCGTTACTCTCAACGGACAGGAATAGGTTGATGCTAACTGAGGGGAACGCCAGATACAACAAAGCCGGGATCAACCCGGCTTTGTTGTGAAATAAGGCGGTGCCTAACTCGACGTTTCGCCCGAAGGTTGATATGAGCAACGCTAATATCAGATGTTGGACGGCAGGCACCTTGTTGTGCGTCATTCGAAGTTTATGTAGCACGTCCCTAAGGGGCTGACATAAGAAGGTGAATGAGCCACTGAGCGATATTATGCAGCATCTGTGCCAATATTCAAAACACTTTATTAACACAATGATAAATATGGAAAATGTGATTATTCATATGAAAAATGATTTTGGCTGTTTTTTGCACTTTATGTCGCCAATCAGCAACACCTGTAGCACTTAAAAACAAATTCATTTTAAATCAAATAATTAAATGTCTCTTTTTGGCGACAGCTCACCCCCACCCATGTCGGGATTTCCCGACACTTTGCTTTTAGGCGTAAGCGCTGAGTTTATTGCCGGATGGCAACAAAAGCGCCTTATCCAGCCTACAACACAAAAAAGCCCCTCACGGAGAGGGGCTTGATGACGATTGAACTAATTAGCCGAGCTGTTTACGCGCGTTGCGGAAGATACGCATCCACGGGCTGTCCTCGCCCCAGTTTTCCGGATGCCAGGAGTTGCTCACGGTACGGAACACGCGTTCCGGGTGCGGCATCATAATAGTGACGCGACCATTTTCTGTGGTAACGGCTGTAATACCGTTTGGCGAACCGTTCGGGTTAGCCGGATAGGTCTCGGTCACCTTACCGAAGTTATCAACGTAGCGCAGCGCCACCAGACCTTTGCTCTCAAGCTGAGCCAGATGCGCGCCGTCACGCACTTCCACACGACCTTCACCGTGAGAAACGGCAATCGGCATCATCGAACCCACCATATCGGCAAGCAGTAAAGACGGGCTTTGCGTCACTTCGACCAGGCTGAAGCGCGCTTCAAAGCGGTCGGAATGGTTACGCACAAAACGCGGCCACAGGTCGCTTCCCGGGATCAGTTCACGCAGGTTAGACATCATCTGACAACCGTTACATACCCCAAGCGCCAGCGTTTGCGGACGATGGAAGAAGGTTTCGAACTCATCACGAACGCGGTTATTGAACAGAATCGATTTCGCCCAACCTTCCCCTGCGCCGAGTACATCGCCGTAAGAGAAACCGCCGCAGGCTACCAGCGCCTGGAAGTTACCCAGACCGATGCGTCCGCCCAACAGGTCACTCATATGCACATCGATGGCGTCAAAGCCCGCACGGTGGAAGGCTGCCGCCATTTCAACGTGGGAGTTCACGCCCTGCTCACGCAGTACGGCCACTTTTGGACGCGCACCGGTGGCGATGTACGGCGCGGCAACATCTTCGTTGATATCAAACGACAGTTTAACGTTGAGGCCTGGATCGGCATCGTTAGTTTTAGCGTCATGTTCCTGATCGGCACACTCAGGGTTATCGCGCAGACGCTGCATCTGCCAGGTGGTTTCCGCCCACCACATACGAAGCTGTGTGCGGCTTTCGCTGAACACATTCTGACCATTGGCGCTCAGAGTGAAACGATCACCCGTTACCGCCTGACCAAGATAGTGCACGCAATCCGCCAGCCCGTGAGCAGCCAGAGTCGCTTCTACCGCTTCACGCTCAGCAGCGCGAACCTGGATAACCGCGCCCAGCTCTTCGTTAAACAGCGCCGCCAGACGATCGTCGCCCAGAGTGCTGATATCAACCTCAATACCGCAGTGCCCGGCGAAGGCCATTTCAGCCAGCGTCACCAGCAGCCCACCGTCGGAACGGTCATGGTAGGCCAGCAGCTTACGCGCAGCAACCAGCGCCTGAATCGCGTCGTAGAAGCCTTTCAGTTGCTCAACGTTACGCACATCGGCAGGCTTATCGCCCAGTTGACGGTAAACCTGCGCCAGTGCCGTAGCCCCCAGCGCATTATTACCGAGACCGAGGTCAATCAGCAGCAGGGCATTGTCTTCGGTAGAGAGTTGCGGGGTAATAGTGTGGCGCACGTCTTCCACGCGGGCAAAGGCGGTGATCACCAGCGACAGTGGTGAGGTCATTTCACGCTGTTCATTACCTTGCTGCCAGCGGGTTTTCATCGACATAGAGTCTTTGCCCACCGGAATGGTCAGGCCAAGCGCCGGACATAATTCTTCCCCAACGGCTTTTACCGCTTCGTACAGGCCGGCATCTTCACCAGGATGACCCGCAGCCGCCATCCAGTTAGCCGAAAGTTTAATGCGTTTGATATCGCCAATCTGCGTTGCAGCAATGTTGGTCAGCGCTTCACCTACCGCCAGACGCGCAGAGGCCGAGAAATCCAGTAATGCAACCGGCGCACGCTCGCCGAGAGACATCGCTTCACCGTAATAACTATCCAGGCTTGCGGTAGTGACCGCGCAGTTGGCGACCGGAATCTGCCACGGACCAACCATCTGGTCACGCGCCACCATGCCGGTAACGGTACGGTCGCCGATAGTCACGAGGAACGTTTTCTCTGCAACAGTCGGCAGATGCAGCACGCGGTTAACCGCATCTGCAATCGAGATTTCGCCACGATTCAGGGCATCGCCTTTGGCTTTCAGCGTCTGCACATCGCGGGTCATCTTCGGCGTTTTACCCAGCAGCACATCGAGCGGCATGTCGATCGGCTGGTTGTTGAAGTGGCTGTCGCTGAGCGTGAGATGCTGTTCTTCGGTGGCTTCACCGATCACCGCATACGGCGCGCGCTCACGCTTACACAGTTCATCAAACAGCGGCAACTGGTCGGCGGCAACCGCCAGCACGTAGCGCTCCTGGGATTCGTTGCACCAGATTTCCAGCGGGCTCATGCCCGGCTCGTCGCTAAGAATATCGCGCAGTTGGAACTTACCGCCGCGACCGCCATCACTGACCAGCTCCGGCATAGCGTTAGACAGGCCGCCCGCGCCCACGTCGTGGATAAACAGGATCGGGTTCGCATCGCCCATCTGCCAGCAGCGGTCGATAACTTCCTGGCAACGACGTTCCATCTCAGGGTTGTCACGCTGCACGGAAGCGAAATCCAGATCGGCATCAGACTGGCCGGAAGCCATAGAGGAAGCAGCCCCGCCGCCAAGACCGATGTTCATCGCCGGACCGCCAAGGACGATAAGCTTAGCGCCAACGACGATCTCACCTTTCTGCACGTGATCGGCGCGGATGTTACCGATCCCGCCCGCCAGCATGATCGGTTTATGGTAGCCGCGCAGCTCTTCGCCGTTGTGGCTGTTCACTTTCTCTTCATAGGTACGGAAGTAGCCGGTCAGCGCCGGGCGACCAAACTCGTTGTTAAACGCCGCGCCGCCCAGTGGCCCTTCGGTCATGATATCCAGCGCGGTAACAATACGGTCCGGCTTACCAAAGTCTTCTTCCCACGGCTGTTCAAAGCCAGGAATACGCAGGTTGGAAACGGAGAAGCCCACCAGCCCGGCTTTCGGTTTTGCACCGCGACCCGTTGCGCCCTCGTCGCGGATTTCACCGCCGGATCCGGTTGCCGCGCCCGGCCACGGAGAGATAGCCGTCGGGTGGTTGTGAGTTTCAACCTTCATCAGGATGTGGGCTGGCTCCTGATGGAAATCGTAGCGACCCGTTTTGTGGTCGGCAAAATAGCGGCCCACTTCGGAACCTTCCATTACCGCGGCGTTGTCTTTATAGGCAGACAGAACGTGGTCCGGCGTGGTTTCGAATGTATTTTTGATCATCTTGAACAGCGACTTCGGCTGCTGTTTACCGTCGATGATCCAGTCGGCGTTGAAAATCTTGTGGCGACAGTGCTCGGAGTTGGCCTGCGCAAACATGTACAGTTCAATGTCGTTCGGGTTGCGCCCCAGTTTGGTGAACGCATCCTGCAGATAGTCGATTTCGTCTTCCGCCAGCGCCAGACCCAGACGCAGGTTAGCGTCGATCAGCGCCTGGCGTCCCTCACCCAGCAGATCAACGCTGGAAACCGGCGCAGGCTGATGATGAACAAACAGTTTTTCGGCATCGTTCAATGCAGAAAAAACCGTTTCCATCATGCGGTCGTGCAGTTCATCGGCAACCATCTGCCATTGCTCAGCGGTCAGCGTCGAGGCTTCGACATACCAGGCAATACCACGTTCCAGACGGCTAATCTGTTGCAGGCCGCAGTTATGGGCAATATCAGTCGCTTTAGAAGACCACGGGGAGATGGTGCCGGGGCGAGGGGTAACCAGCAGCAGTTTGCCTTCAGGGGCGTGGCTGTGCAGAGCAGGACCATATTTCAGCAGGCGTGCAAGCTGAGCGTGCTCATCCTCATTCAACGGTGCATTCAGATCGGCAAAATGGACGTACTCGGCGTAAATATTGTGGACCTGGAGGTTGGCAGCCTGAAAACGTGCCAGCAGTTTGTTAATACGGAATGCAGACAGTGCAGGTGAACCACGCAGAATTTCCATCATAAGTCTCTCGTCTTCTAAGCTTTCGGTGTGCCCAAGTGGGGAAACGGGCGTCATTATAAAGAATCTACCGCGCCGACGAAACCGTTTGCGTCGAAATAAAATCACGACCTTCTCTTATCATCAAATGCGGTCTGGTTTCTGAATAAGTTGCCAACTGACGCAAGTTTAAGCAAAATGCCGCTCATTAATGACGACTTCACTTCTTAATCAACACCACAGCAGGCAGAGACAACGTACGGTTCAGAGAATTAACTAATTGAAAAAATTAAAGATTAATTATCTGTTCATCGGCATATTAACGCTGTTGTTGGCAGCGGCCCTCTGGCCATCAATTCCCTGGTTCGGTAAAGCCGAAAATCGTATCGCCGCCATTCAGTCGCGGGGAGAGCTGCGCGTCAGTACCATCGACTCACCATTAACTTACGCGACCCTCAACGGCAAAAAATTCGGTCTGGATTATGAACTGGCCCAGGAGTTCGCCAACTACTTAGGCGTGAAGTTAAAAGTCACCGTGCGCCAGAATATCAGCCAGCTTTTTGACGACCTCGATAACGGTAATGCCGATCTGTTAGCCGCAGGCCTGGTCTATAACAGCGAACGGGTGAAAAATTATCAGCCCGGCCCGACCTATTATTCGGTTTCACAACAGTTGGTGTATCGGGTTGGGCAATACCGCCCACGCACGCTTGCCACCGTGAACGAAAATCAACTGACCATCGCCCCGGGGCACGTGGTGGTTAACGATCTCCAGTTGCTTAAAGAGAAAAAATTCCCCGAGCTGAGCTGGAAGGTTGACGACAAAAAGGGCACGACTGAACTGCTTGATGATGTTATCGCCGGAAAGCTGGATTACACCATTGCCGATTCCGTCGCCATCAGCTTATACCAACGCGTACACCCTGAGCTGGCCGTGGCGTTGGACGTCTCTGACGAACAGCCGGTGACCTGGTTTAGTCGTCTGGACGATGACAATACGCTTTCTGCCGCCCTGCTGGATTTCTTCAACACCATGAATGAAGACGGTTCTCTGGCACGGCTGGAAGAGAAATATCTCGGGCATGGCGATGATTTTGACTATGTTGATACCCGCACCTTTTTGCGCGCCGTAGACAGCGTGTTGCCAGACCTTAAGCCGCTGTTTGAGAAATATGCGCAAGAGATAGACTGGCGACTGCTCGCCGCTATCTCGTATCAGGAATCACACTGGGACGCGCAGGCCACATCCCCAACCGGCGTACGCGGACTGATGATGCTGACCAAAAATACTGCTCAAAGTCTCGGGCTGACCGACCGTACAGATGCTGAACAAAGCATTAGCGGCGGCGCGCGATATTTGCAGGACATGATGAGTAAAGTGCCGGATACCGTCCCCGAAGGGGAACGCATCTGGTTTGCGCTCGCAGCCTATAACATGGGTTATGCGCACATGCTGGATGCACGGGCGCTGACGGTGAAAACCAAAGGCAATCCGAATAGCTGGTCCGACGTAAAACAACGACTGCCGCTGCTCAGCCAAAAGCCGTATTACAACAAGCTGACCTATGGTTATGCGCGCGGCCACGAAGCCTACGCCTATGTAGAAAACATCCGTAAATACCAGATTAGCCTGGTGGGGTATCTGCAGGAGAAGGAGAAACAGGCGCTGGAAACGCAGCAACTGGCGCAAGATTACCCGGCTGTAACACCAGCAGAGCTATTAGGTAAAGATGAATTCCCGCTTTCGGCGTTTCTGTCTCAGACGTCGTCAAACTACCTGTCGCACTCGCCTTCCCTGCTGTTTTCACCGCAGAAAAAAGAGGATAAGTAGTCCTGGTGGCGCTGATAAGCGCAGCGTCATCAGGCAATCAGAGCGACATTTACAAACTGGCGGATTTTTTCAGGGCTTTGATTTCCTGCCGGCGCATGCGGAAGAAATCGCTGAGCAGCGTGGCGCATTCATCCCGTAGCACTCCTTCGGTTACTTCAACCCGATGATTCATTCCAGGGTGATGCAGCACATCCATTAATGACCCGGCAGCTCCGGTTTTCGCATCGCGCGCGCCAAAAACGACCCGACCAATACGACTGTGCACCATCGCGCCAGCGCACATCACGCACGGTTCCAGAGTGACGTACAGCGTGGCATCCAACAGCCGGTAATTTTGCAGCACCAGGCCACCCTGACGCAGCGCCATAATTTCAGCGTGGGCAGTCGGGTCATGGTGACCAATCGGACGGTTCCAGCCTTCGCCAATCACACGGTTGTTATGTACCAATACCGCGCCCACCGGGACTTCACGCTCATCCCAGGCGCGCTTAGCCAGCGTTAGAGCATGACGCATCCAGTATTCGTGACTAAATTCAACTTCAGACAAAGAGGTTACTCCACTAATAAAAGCGGACGCATTATACCCGTCATGCTTTAAATTGCATGTGCGTTGGCTTCATTCGAGTTGTTGCAGTTCTCCGCGCGGCGTGACGCGCCAGCGGTGCTGGCAAAAAGAGAGCAGCGGATTGTCCTGATTACTGTCGCTGTAGCCACTGTATAGCTGTAACGGCGCGCCAATGTGGCTTTCAAGCTGCGTCACTTTCTCATGGCCCAGGCAGCGCAGAGGCAACACCCACCCGCCGTATCCCCGCGCCATTTTGCTGGCGATCAGATTGACACGCGGTAACCACGGCGTGTCGAAGTAAACCTGCTCGACCAGTGACTGCGGGGAGCCTGTGATAAGCCAGATATCAGCGTCAGAGCTTAACAGGTAAGTTGTCAGCCGCTGTTGCACGAGCGGAAACGCCGTCACGTTACCACGAAACCAGCGCACAAATTCGGCCTGATGCGCTTTCAGACGCGCCTCGCTACGACCAAATGTGCATCCCCACAGCAGCAGGCTCATTGGCCAGCGCGCGGCGCGTCCTTTTATCAACAACGCCAGCGCAATCACCGGTAACAAAGGTAGCACAAGCAGCGCATTCAGCGGCTGGCGTCGCAGCAGATAACGAATGAAACTACCGAACATATCCTGCTGGTGTAACGTGCCATCTAAATCAAAAAAGACAACGCGGCGCTGGTGATTGGTCAAACCTTATTCCTCTGGATCGTTGAACCCCAATAGCCAGGTAAACAGGAACCCGGCGATAACTGCTACCAGATAGCCTAACAGATAGAACATCACTTTTCCGGCAACAATCGTTAGTGCCAGCGGTAATCCGGAGATGCCAAAGGTGATGACCGTCGCTACCTTCCAGTAGCTAATCAGCGCCCCGCCTACCGCTCCGCCAAGGCAAGCGCCGATAAACGGCTTACCCAACGGCAGCGTGACACCAAAAATCAGCGGCTCGCCAATCCCCAGCAGTCCGACCGGCAGCGCCCCTTTGATCACTTTCTTTAGCCGCGCATTGCGGGTTTTCATCAAAACCGCAATCGCAGCACCTATTTGCCCAACCCCCGCCATCGCCAGGATAGGAAAGAGCGCGTTATAACCGTGCGCCTGAACCAGCTCAACGTGGATAGGTACCAACCCCTGATGAAGCCCGGTAAGCACCAACGGCAGAAAGGTTCCCGCCAGCACGGCACCGACCAGGAAGCCGCCGCGATCGATAGCCCAGGATGCACCGTGAGCGATAGATTCAGAAATCCAGCCGCCAAGCGGTTGCAGCGCTACAATCGCGATGATTCCGGTAATGATAGTAGTCAGCAGCGGGTTAAGGATCAGCTCCAGCGATTCCGGCAACAGCACGCGGAATTTGCGTTCGATCCAGCACATCAGCGCCACCACCAGTAGTACCGCGATCACCCCGCCGCGCCCCGGCTGCAGCGCTTCGCCAAACAGGGTAATTTGCGCCAGCTGCGGACTGGAGAGGATCCCCGCCATCACCCCACCCATCGCCAGAGAGCCGCCGAAGACTTTGGCGGTATTCACCCCAACCAGAATATTCATGATGGCAAACACGGCGCTGCCGAATATGCCCATCAGACCCAGCATATTCGGATAGTGGGTCGCAAAATCCCCGACGATGTCCGGTCGCTTAAGGATGTTAATAATGCCGGTAATCAAACCGGAGGCGATAAACGCCGGAATAAGAGGGATAAAGACGTTCGCCAGCTTGCGCAGCGCATCGCTCATGGGCGCTTTGTACTTCGCTTTGGCCTCTGACTTCGTGCGCTCGATGTCATTGGCGTCTGCTCGCTCGCCGCCATCGGCAATCAGGGAACGCATAGCATCCACCACTTTGGCGGCTTTACCGGGACCGACGATAATCTGGTGCTGTGCGCCCTGCTTCACGTAACCGCTAACACCGGGCAGTTGCCTGAGGCGAGGGATATCAATCTGTCCGTCATCCTGAACTTCCACTCTGACGCGGGTCATACAGTTTTCCAGGCGCAGAATATTCTTTTCTCCGCCAACGCCCAGCAGAATGTCGCTGGCCAGCACCGCCGTCTTATCCATATACACCTCTTAGTGTTCTAACGCCGCGCGTAAAAAACCCTGGTGAGCGGCAAGTTTTTCGCGGGCGGCGGCGGCATCCAGGCCAGTGAGCGCCATTAAAATAGCCGGCTTAACATCAAAATCGGTCTGCTTTAGCAGCGCCTGCGCCTGTTCACGCGCGATGCCGGTGGCTTCAACCACCATGCGACACGCCCGATCGACCAGCTTGACGTTGGTAGCCTGCATATCCACCATCAGGTTCTGGTATACCTTGCCAAATTTCACCATCGCACCGGTGGAGATCATATTGAGCACCAGCTTTTGCGCGGTACCGGATTTCAGTCGCGTTGATCCGGTCAACGCCTCAGGCCCCACTACCGGAGAAATGGCAATATCCGCTTCATGCGCGATAGGGGAATCTGGATTGCAGGAAATCGCCGCCGTCGTACAACCCACCGAACGCGCATATTTCAGCCCGCCAATCACATACGGTGTGCGACCAGAAGCTGCCAGCCCCACCACCAGATCCTGTGCGGTAAGATTGAGCGCACGCAGATCGTCTTCACCTAACTGCGGGTTATCTTCTGCGCCTTCTACCGCCTTCAGCAGCGCGCCCGGTCCGCCAGCAATCAGCCCGACCACCAGACCATGCGGGACGCCAAAGGTCGGTGGGCATTCAGACGCGTCCAGCACCCCAAGACGCCCGCTGGTACCTGCGCCCATGTAAATAATGCGTCCTCCGGCTTTGAGCGCGCCAGCTGCCGCGTCGACCGCGCGCGCAACTTGAGGCAGAGTTGCTTTTACTGCTTGTGCTACCAGCGTATCCTGTTGATTAAAACGATGAACCAACTCCAGCGTGGAGAGCGCATCCAGATCCATGGTCTGTGGATTGCGGGTTTCTGAAACTAATGCACCGAGATTCATTTTTGGTCCTTAGGAATTTTTAATTCATAATAATCTGTCATAATGGAATATTATATTCATCCAGGCGAGTGAAATTTTGTTTTGTAATCGCCATCACGTTTTCGCCAGGAGACAGCATGAACTGTTTAATTCGCATTCGTCAGCGTTACCCGGACCTCGCGCAAAGCGATAAAAAACTTGCGGATTATCTTCTTGCTCAGCCTGATACCGCGCGTCATCTCAGCTCACAGCAGTTGGCTTTTGAAGCGGGCGTCAGCCAGTCCAGCGTGGTGAAGTTCGCACAAAAGATGGGTTTTAAAGGGTTTCCGGCATTGAAACTGGCGATCAGCGAAGCGTTGGCCAGCAACCCCAATCCCCATTCCATTCCGGTGCATAATCAGATTCGCGGTGACGACCCCATGCGGATGGTGGGCGAGAAGCTGATTAAAGAGAATGTGGCGGCGATGCATGCGACGCTGGACGTCAACAGCGAAGAGAAACTGATGGAGAGCGTCACGATGCTGCGCTCAGCCCGACGCATTATCGTAACCGGGATTGGCGCATCGGGTCTGGTTGCGCAGAATTTTGCCTGGAAGCTGCTGAAGATTGGTTTTAACGCGGTGGTAGAACGCGATATGCACGCCCTGCTGGCAGCGGTGCAGGCGCTTTCGCCCAATGATCTACTGCTGGCCATTTCGTATACCGGAGAGCGGCGCGAGCTCAACCTGGCTGCGGACGAAACATTGCGCACCGGAGCCAAAATTCTCGCCATCACTGGATTTACACCAAACGCCCTGCAGCAACGGGCAAGTCATTGTCTGTATACGATTGCTGAGGAGCAGGCCACACGCAGCGCAGCGATTTCCTCCACCCACGCGCAAATGATGCTCACTGATTTACTGTTTATGGCGCTAGTGCAGCAGGATCTGGAACATGCTCCGGAACGTATTCGCCACAGCGAAGCACTGGTAAAAAAACTGGTCTGAGCAAAGAATGCGCGTATAATGCCCGCCCGATTTGTGATGTTTTGAGAGTTTCCTGATGGCCCTGTTAATCACTAAAAAATGCATCAATTGCGATATGTGCGAGCCCGAATGCCCGAATGAGGCGATTTCGATGGGTGACAGCATTTACGAGATTAACAGCGACAAGTGTACGGAATGCGTAGGCCATTACGACACGCCAACCTGCCAGAAGGTGTGCCCGATCCCCAATACTATTTTGAAAGATCCGGCACACGTCGAAACAGAAGAGCAGTTGTGGGATAAGTTTGTGCTGATGCACCACGCCGATAAACTATAACCGCGTCGCCATCCGGCAATGTCCTGTATCTAACTTTCGATAATCACCGTGGCGCAGGCGTAGTGACGCTCATCGGCCAGCGTCACATGCATATGTGCGACGCCGAGTTTTTCCGCCAGTTTTAACGCCTCCCCCCATAACCGCAGACGCGGCTTACCGAGTTCGTCGTTAAAGACCTCAAACTGATTAAACGCCAGACCGTTGCGAATACCCGTCCCGAAGGCTTTTGCTGCCGCCTCTTTGACCGCAAAACGCTTCGCCAGAAAACGCACCGGCTGCTGATGCGTCTCCCAGATTGCCCATTCGTTGTCGCTGAGCACGCGTCTTGCCAGACGGTCGCCGGAACGGGAGATCACCGCTTCAATGCGGGCAATCTCCACAATATCCGTACCTAATCCCAGAATAGCCATTAACCACGCGCTTCCAGCATCAGGCGTTTCATTTCTACTACGGCATCTTTAAGGCCGCTCATCACCGCGCGCCCGATAATGGCATGGCCAATGTTCAGTTCGTGCATTTCCGGGATCCGGGCGATGGCTTTAACGTTGTGATACGTCAGGCCATGACCCGCATTCACCTTCAGGCCAAGGCTGGCCGCAAAAGTCGCCGCTTTGGCGATACGCGCCAGTTCACTGGCCTGTTCCGCATCGGTTTTCGCATCGGCGTAACAGCCGGTGTGAATTTCAATAAACGGTGCGCCCACTTCTGCAGCGGCCTTAATCTGCTCTTCATCGGCGTCGATAAACAGCGAAACCAGAATACCTGCGTCCGCCAGGCGTTGGCAGGCATCGCGCATCTTGTCGCGCTGACCGGCGACGTCCAGACCACCTTCAGTGGTAACTTCCTGACGCTTTTCCGGCACCAGGCAGCAAAAATGCGGCTTAGTCTCAACGGCAATCGCCAGCATCTCTTCGGTGACCGCCATTTCCAGATTCATGCGCGTATCCAGCGTCTGGCGCAGAATACGCACGTCACGGTCGGTGATATGGCGACGGTCTTCACGCAGATGTACGGTAATACCGTCTGCGCCCGCCTGTTCAACGATAAACGCTGCCTGAACCGGATCCGGGTATGCGGTACCGCGTGCATTACGTAAAGTGGCAATGTGGTCAATGTTGACGCCTAACAGTAATTCGGACATGACAATCCTCGTATTTTATTTTCGCTTCGGCATAAACTGCCGGAATAATTCACGGCTCTTTAGGGGCTTACCACCAAGATACGGCTTTAACGCCATACGGGTAAAGCGTTTCGCGGCGCGCAACGTATCAGCATCCGGAAATTCTCGCGATTCAAGTGCTTTCAGATGGCGTCCGGTAAAGGTGGAGTTATCAATTACGACGCTTGCAATAAACCCTTTTTCTTCCCGGTAGCGATAGGTCATGGTGTCGTCTACCGGCTCGCCGCTACCCGCACAGTGGGTAAAATCAACGCCGTAGCCCAGATGCCCAAGCAAGGCCAGCTCAAAGCGACGTAACGCAGGTTCTGGCGAACCGGTCGCGCCAGCCAGCGCCTGAATACAGTTCAGGTAATCGAAAAAGAGTTCAGAAAAGCGGGTCTCGTACTCAAGAACGCGAGAAATAAGCTCGTTGATATACAAGCCGCTGTACAGCGTGATACCGCTAAGAGGGAGTGCCAGAGAAACGGCTTCGGCGCTGCGCAAAGTTTTGACCTCACCACGTCCACCAAAGCGAAGCAATAAGGGAGTAAAAGGCTGGAGTGCGCCTTTGAGATTAGAACGTTTGGAACGTGCACCTTTAGCCACAAGGCGCACGCGGCCCGACTCTTCCGTGAAGACGTCCAGCACGAGACTGGTTTCGCTCCACGGGCGGCTGTGCAGGACAAAAGCGCGTTGCCAGCCCTCCATCGGGGTTATTCTCAGAGATCGTCGCCGTAACCGAGGCTGCGCAGCGCGCGTTCGTCATCGGCCCAGCCGGATTTCACTTTCACCCACAGTTCGAGGTGAACGGGCGCTTCGAACATTTCCTGCATGTCTTTACGCGCTTCAATACCGATGGTTTTAATCTTGGCCCCTTTGTTGCCAATAACCATCTTCTTCTGCCCTTCACGTTCAACGAGGATCAGACCGTTAATGTCGTAGCCACCGCGCTCGTTGGAGATAAAACGCTCAATCTCCACGGTAACGGAGTACGGCAGCTCAGCCCCCAGAAAACGCATCAGCTTTTCACGGATGATTTCAGAGGCCATAAAGCGCTGAGAACGGTCGGTGATGTAATCTTCCGGGAAGTGATGAATAGCTTCCGGCAAATGCTTACGCACGATGCCCGCAACGGTATCGACATTCAAGCCGGTTTCGGCAGAAATCGGTACGATATCAAGGAAGTTCATCTGGCTTGCCAGGAACTGCAGGTGCGGCAGCAGATCGGCTTTTTCCTGAACGTTGTCTACTTTGTTCACAGCCAGAATAACCGGGGCTTTACCATCACGCAGCTTGTTGAGCACCATTTCGTCGTCCGGCGTCCAGCGGGTGCCTTCGACAACGAAAATAACCAGTTCAACATCACCGATAGAGCTGCTCGCCGCTTTGTTCATCAGACGGTTGATCGCACGTTTTTCTTCCATATGCAGACCCGGAGTATCAACATAAATCGCCTGATACGCGCCTTCGGTATGGATGCCAACAATACGGTGACGTGTTGTCTGAGCCTTACGTGAGGTAATGGAAATCTTCTGCCCAAGCAGATTATTCAACAGAGTGGATTTGCCGACGTTCGGGCGGCCGACGATGGCAATAAATCCACAGTAAGTTTTATCGATACTCATTCCAGCTCCAGTTTTTTCAACGCCTGTTCGGCGGCAGCCTGCTCAGCCTTACGACGGCTCGAACCTGTGCCAACCACCGGTTCACTCAGGCCGCTGACCTGGCAGTGGATAGTAAATTCTTGATCGTGTGCTTCACCACGCACCTGCACCACCAAATAAGACGGTAGAGGCAGGTGGCGACCCTGCAAATATTCCTGCAGGCGCGTTTTCGGATCTTTTTGTTTGTCGCCTGGGCTAATTTCATCCAGACGAGTTTGATACCAGTTCAGGATCAATTGCTCAACGGTTTGAATATCGCTGTCGAGGAAGACGCCGCCAATTAAAGCTTCAACGGTATCCGCCAGGATCGATTCACGACGGAAGCCGCCGCTTTTCAGCTCGCCGGGCCCCAAACGTAAACATTCACCGAGGTCAAACTCACGGGCTAATTCAGCCAGCGTATTGCCGCGAACCAGCGTTGCGCGCATGCGGCTCATATCACCTTCATCCACACGCGGGAAACGGTGATACAGCGCATTAGCGATAACAAAGCTCAAAATAGAGTCGCCTAAAAATTCTAAACGCTCGTTATGTTTGCTGCTGGCACTCCGGTGAGTTAATGCCTGCTGCAACAGCTCCTGATGATTAAAAGTGTAGCCCAGCTTCCGTTGAAGCCGATTAATTACGATGGGGTTCATGCGATACCAATAAATGAATGCGTCAACAATTCAGCACACGAAACAGACCTGATATACGCACTTCGCTTAGCCGTCTGGCTTCACTTGAATGCATTTGTATACAAACCAACGCTGTTTCGTGTGCCGTGGCAACCTGTCGGTGCCAACCTAAAACTTCGGGGGAATATTCTATACACAACGACAAGGGATGTCGTTAGTCTGCGGGAATTTATCCGAGAAATAATTCACGCTGTCGCCATAATGACGACAGCGTGAACGATTATCGGCAATTAGTGAATGCCGCCAATACGGCTTAAACGCACACCGGTCGGCCATTCGCCTTCTTGCTTGTCGAAACTCATCCAGATAGCGGTCGCTTTACCAACCAGATTCGCTTCAGGCACAAATCCCCAGTAACGGCTGTCCGCGCTATTGTCACGGTTATCACCCATCATGAAGTAGTGTCCCGGTGGGACGATCCAGGTTGCCAGTTGCTGACCTGGCTGGCGGTAATACATCCCCACCTGATCCTGGGCGATTGGCACAGTCAGAATGCGGTGCGTTACCTCACCCAGCGTTTCTTTACGCTCGGAGAGCCGAATACCGTTCTCTTTCGTTTCGTTCAGCGGAACTTCAAAGAAACCGCTGGTCGCTTCACCGCCGTTACGACGAGCAAAGGTCTGTACAAAATCACTTGGCTGAACATCAGAGTACGTTACCGGCAGCGCGTTTTCACACGCCTGACCTGAACTGCATCCTGGCTGAATAGTGACCTCTTTCGCCACCGGATCGTACGTCACTTTGTCTCCCGGTAAACCGACAGCACGTTTGATGTAGTCCAGACGGGGATCTTCCGGGTATTTAAACACCACGATATCTCCACGTTTCGGATGGCCAGTTTCGATCAACGTTTTCTGGTAAATCGGATCTTTAATCCCGTAGGCGAATTTCTCCACCAGGATAAAGTCACCGATAAGCAGCGTCGGCATCATCGAACCAGACGGGATCTGGAACGGCTCATAAATAAATGAACGCACCACCAGTACAATAGCTAAAACCGGGAAAACGGATGCCCCAGTTTCCAGCCAACCCGGCTTAGGGGCCACTTTTTTCAGCGTTGCTTTATCCAGTGAATCACCTGCAGCAGCTTGCGCTGCTGCCTGACGCTCCCGGCGTTTTGGTGCGAAGATGAATTTATCTACGCACCATAAAATGCCCGTCACCAGTGTGGCAATCACCAGAATCAGGGCAAACATGTTCGCCATGCCAACTCCTTAAGATTATTTGCTGTCTTTACCGACATGCAGAATGGCGAGGAACGCTTCCTGCGGCAGTTCGACGTTACCGATCTGCTTCATGCGCTTTTTACCCTCTTTCTGTTTTTGCAGCAGCTTTTTCTTACGGCTGATATCGCCACCGTAGCATTTCGCCAGAACGTTTTTACGCAGCTGCTTAACCGTTGAACGCGCGATGATGTGCGTGCCGATGGCCGCCTGAATCGCGATATCAAACTGCTGACGAGGGATCAGATCTTTCATCTTCTCGACCAGCTCACGGCCACGGCTCTGGGAGTTGTCGCGGTGAGTGATCAGCGCCAGCGCATCGACACGTTCGTTGTTGATGAGGACATCAACGCGTACCATGTCAGACGCTTGGAAGCGTTTGAAGTTATAGTCCAGCGACGCATAGCCGCGAGAGGTTGACTTCAGACGGTCGAAGAAGTCGAGTACCACTTCCGCCATCGGAATTTCATAGGTCAGCGCCACCTGGTTACCGTGGTAAACCATGTTGGTCTGGACGCCACGCTTCTCGATACACAGGGTGATGACGTTACCAAGGTAAGCCTGCGGCAGCAGCATGTGACACTCAGCGATCGGCTCACGCAGTTCGTAGATGTTATTCAACGGCGGCAGCTTGGACGGGCTATCGACGTAAATAGTCTCCTTCGCCGTGGTTTCTACTTCGTAGACTACGGTCGGCGCGGTAGTGATCAGATCCAGATCGTATTCACGTTCCAGACGTTCCTGAATGATCTCCATGTGCAGCAGGCCGAGGAAGCCGCAGCGGAAGCCAAAGCCAAGCGCGGTTGAGCTTTCCGGCTCGTAGAACAGGGAGGCGTCGTTGAGGCTCAACTTACCAAGCGCGTCACGGAAGTTTTCGTAGTCGTCAGAGCTCACCGGGAACAGACCGGCGTAAACCTGCGGCTTCACTTTTTTAAAGCCTGGCAGCGGTTTGTCCGCCGGGTTACGCGCCTGCGTCAGGGTATCGCCAACCGGTGCGCCGAGAATGTCTTTAATCGCGCAAACCAACCAACCTACCTCGCCGCATTTCAGCTCGGTACGGTCAACCTGTTTTGGCGTGAAGATGCCCAGACGGTCGGCGTTATAGACCTGACCGGTGCTCATCACTTTAATTTTGTCGCCTTTACGCATGGTGCCATTTTTAATACGCACCAGTGACACCACGCCCAGGTAGTTATCGAACCAGGAGTCGATGATCAGCGCCTGCAATGGACCTTCCGGGTCGCCTTCCGGCGCCGGGATATCGCGCACCAGACGTTCAAGTACGTCAGTGACGCCAACACCGGTTTTCGCCGAACAGCGAACAGCATCAGTTGCATCAATACCGACGATATCTTCGATCTCTTCCGCTACGCGCTCAGGATCGGCGGCTGGCAAGTCAATTTTGTTCAGTACCGGCACCACTTCCAGATCCATTTCCATGGCGGTATAGCAGTTAGCCAGGGTCTGCGCTTCTACGCCCTGTCCGGCATCAACCACCAGCAATGCGCCTTCACAGGCAGCAAGCGAGCGGGAAACTTCATACGAGAAGTCAACGTGACCCGGGGTGTCGATAAAGTTAAGCTGATAGGTTTCACCATCAGATGCTTTGAAATCGAGCGTCACGCTCTGCGCTTTGATAGTAATACCGCGCTCACGCTCCAGATCCATCGAGTCGAGAACCTGCGCTTCCATTTCACGGTCAGACAGGCCACCGCAGATCTGGATAATACGGTCAGACAGCGTCGATTTACCGTGGTCGATGTGAGCTATGATTGAAAAGTTACGTATGTTCTTCATATAGTGTAATTATTGTGCCTTACGCCCGCCGGAGCAGGCTCTGAGAAGTCGCTGATCTGAGCTTAACGTCTGTTTAAGTGAAACGCCGCATTCTACACTACAACGCTGAGGCGAGGAAATGTTCATAGAGCAAGGATAGCGGGAACTGGAAACGACCATGCAAAGCCGGTAAAACTTTTGCAGGGTGACGGCATAAACGCCTTATCCGGCCTACGCCTGCATCTGATGACGCCGTAGGCCTGATAAGCGCAGCGCCATCAGGCAAAGATATCACTGCTGGGTTTCGACGCGAATAAGATCGGGTGGGAGAGCAACGTTCAGAATGACCGGCTGCCAGGCCTCACGCTCAGCAAGCTTACGAGAGAATCCACGAGCAATCAGGAACCCGCCCACGCCCCCCAGCACGGCGCCGCTTAATGCCGCAAGATCGGAACCAAACAGCACCTGGAAAAGCGCCGCGAAAAGAAACAGTCCCGCCAACGGAGACATATAGACCAGCATCGCCGAACCCAACAGGCTACCCTCGGCAATGCCCAGTTCAACTTTTTGACCAGGCGCTAAGGGTTCGTCGCAGGGTACCACGATGGTGTGCGTGGTCTGCGGCCCAAGTTTGTTCAGCACGCGACTCCCGCATCCGACCCTGGAAGCACAGCTGCTACATGATGCTTTAACATCGCAGCTGACCGTCGCCAGACCATTTTGCCAGGAGACGACCGTCGCCCACTCTTTAATCATTGCGCAGCCCTGAACTTAATATTATCCGCGATACGCTTCGCCGTTTGCGGTGGGAGTTCGCCCACTATCGTAATTTCCGCGTTATCACGTACGCTGGTGCTGACCGTTCTACGCCCGGTTCGTAACAGTTGATCGGCGCTGTTTTGCATCGCACGGTTTACGTTCACGGAGAAACTAAACAGGCCATCAGAATAAAGGCGCGATTCGATCGGCATGTTATCCATTGTCGGCAGCGGACGTCGACTGCTGGAGACTTCGCTGAAGCCTTGCGGCAACCACGACGGACTCCAGTTAAAGTTGGTTTTCTCACCTGCAGGAACCGACAGCAGCGGCGGCAGATTGGCTTTCGCCAGCGCCTGCATACTGTCGCTGACGCCGTTGTTTACGGTAAAGGCGATGACGCGGAACTGTTCCAGCGTTTCGCCATCACGGTCGAGAAGATCGACACGCATCGGCAGCTTGGTCTCCGTATCCATCCAGACGATATAGCTGTAACGCGTCCCGTCACGGGCGACAACGCGGATCACTTCACAGAGCCGATCGGCAATGCGGGTGCGACCTACTGAGATAAAATCATAGTAGGGAGCAAGGCGTTTAAAGTCGGTGTAAATCAGAGATGGCAGAGAGTCAACGATATAGTCGCCGTTTAGCGTGAACGGTTCGAGACCAGGCTCAAAATAGCTGATTTCGTTGCCACGTTGCACCACTTCCCGGCGCGGTCCATCCATTTGCAACAGTTGCGCTAGCGGACGGTTATCCTGGCGGGCATGGCGATAACGTAGGGATTCAACACCCTGCTTATTGATGCTGACAAATGACAGCTCATAGGTTAGCGACTGGCTGGCCAGATTCATCTGCTGCAACAACGCCCCGGACGCAGGATTGGCCGAGGCGTTTACAGAGAAGAACAGGCTACCAGCCACAAGTGACATGGCAAACCAAAGTTGCTTCATTACTGCGATTGCGTTCCTAAAGTTTGAATTCCTGGCACCTGCACAGCGGCTTGCTGTGTTTGGGCCTGCTCAAACTGAAGCTGTTCAGAGTGCAGTCGACGTTGCAGTTCGTAATCCTGCAACATGGCATTAATACGACGACGCTGCTCCTGTACCTGCTGTTGCTGACCGCCGCTGGCCGTCGCGTCAGATGGTACACCCAGGCTAACCGGACTGGCCTTACCCATCATCGGTAATGTATTAAATACCGGCGTTTCGGGCTGCTGGGACGTTTCAGATTGCCCATTATAGTGCTGGACGCCAACAATAACTGCAAGTGATACACACGCGGCGACACCCATTTGGGTAAGCTGCGCGGCCCACGGACGCATTTTCTTCCAGAATGGCATTTTCTGCCACTGGTGCGGTGCTGGCTGGGCCTCAGGAATCAATGGCGCCGTCTGACGTACTGGCTCATCCTGGATGGCAGCCATTACGCGGGCGGAAATATCGAAATGGAGAACGTCGGCGGTATCACCTCGCATGGAATCGCGAATCAGGTGATAACTCTCCCAGGTTTTTTGCATTTCCGGGTCGTGAGCCAGCTCTTTGAGTAACTCAGTATCCAGCGTTTCGCCATCCATTAAAGCGGAAAGTTTTTCTTTCTGCATGCCTAATACCTTTTCCAGTATCCCGCTATCGTCAACGCCTGATAAGCGGTTGAACTTTATTATCAATAGCTTCCCTCGCTCGGAAGATACGTGAACGCACCGTACCTACCGGACAATCCATGATAGCGGCTATCTCTTCATAGCTCAGGCCATCCAGCTCCCGCAAGGTTATTGCCATGCGTAAATCTTCCGGGAGGGACTCAATAGTTCGGAAAACTATCTGTCTCAGTTCTTCTGACAACATTAAGTTCTCAGGGTTCGAAATTTCTTTCAGCGCACCGCCACTTTCGTAATTTTCTGCTTCAATCGCATCAATATCACTGGAAGGTGGACGACGCCCCTGAGCGACCAGGTAATTCTTCGCTGTATTGACTGCAATACGATACAGCCAGGTATAAAAAGCACTATCTCCCCGGAACGAGTCCAGCGCACGATAGGCCTTGATAAATGCTTCTTGTACTACATCGGGTACATCGCCCGACGGTACATAGCGAGAAACCAGACTCGCCACCTTATGCTGATAGCGCACTACCAGTAGGTTAAAGGCTTTCTGATCTCCCTTCTGGACCCGTTCTACCAGGACCTGGTCCGTTAACTGCTCGCTCATCCGAGGTAAAGTCTCCCCAAACCAAATTTCCACGCGCCTTCGAAACGCCACTCCATCAGCTTCACTATGAGCAAGCAAATGCTTAGAGTGCTCAAGTTTCGTAAAGTTCCGTTACGCATTGTTTTTTGTTTGTCATGTTGTAGACAGGTCTTATCTCTCATTATAAGTCTACATAACCCGATCAACGCACTATCTGTTTAGAAATGCCCATTTCACCGCTTGCAGAGTAACCCAACGGCTACTTTATTTCACCACATAATCTGATGCTAACGGTCTGCTTCACAAAATATTTTTGCTCTTTTCACCCTCGTTATGCTTTTCTTTCTTGTTTAGTCATTGCAACACATTTAAAAATAAAACGTGCAGTATCGCGCAATGTGGTGCTATGGTGACCAAACACTGTTTAGTAAATTAAACAAAAATCATGAATACGACTCCTGAATTATCCTGTGACGTGCTGATCATTGGCAGCGGGGCTGCCGGACTTTCACTGGCGCTGCGCCTGGCTGAAAAACATCAGGTTATTGTCCTGAGCAAAGGCCCGGTCAGCGAAGGCTCGACATTTTATGCCCAGGGCGGTATTGCCGCGGTATTTGATGAAACCGACAGTATCGACTCTCACGTTGAAGATACCCTGATTGCCGGGGCCGGTTTGTGCGATCGCCATGCGGTTGAGTTTGTCGCCAGCAATGCCCGCACCTGCGTTCAGTGGCTAATCGATCAGGGCGTCTTGTTTGATACGCAGGTTCAGCCCAACGGTGAAGAAAGCTATCACCTGACCCGTGAAGGCGGTCATAGCCATCGACGTATCCTGCACGCTGCGGATGCTACCGGCAAAGAAGTCGAAACCACCCTCGTCAGCCAGGCGCAAAATCACCCCAACATCCGGGTTCTCGAGCGGAGTAATGCCGTCGATCTGATTGTCTCTGACAAAATCGGTCTGCCGGGAACGCGTCGGGTTGTTGGTGCCTGGATCTGGAATCGTAATAAAGAAGCCGTCGAAACCTGCCATGCGAAATCAGTCGTGTTGGCCACCGGCGGCGCATCAAAGGTCTATCAATACACCACTAATCCGGATATTTCCTCGGGCGACGGGATTGCGATGGCCTGGCGCGCGGGATGCCGCGTCGCCAACCTGGAGTTTAACCAGTTTCACCCGACGGCGCTGTATCACCCTCAGGCGCGCAATTTTCTGCTGACCGAGGCGCTGCGTGGCGAAGGCGCGCACCTGAAGCGCCCGGACGGCTCGCGCTTTATGCCCGATTTTGACGAGCGTGGCGAACTGGCTCCCCGCGATATTGTCGCCCGCGCCATTGACCACGAGATGAAACGCCTGGGCGCTGACTGCATGTTCCTCGACATCAGCCATAAACCAGAAGAATTTGTTCGTCAGCATTTTCCGATGATTTATGAAAAATTACTGGGACTGGGCATCGATCTGACTAAAGAGCCGGTTCCTATCGTTCCTGCCGCACACTATACCTGTGGCGGCGTGATGGTTGATGACTTTGGCCGCACCGATGTCGACGGGCTGTATGCGATCGGCGAAGTGAGTTACACCGGCCTGCATGGCGCCAACCGGATGGCATCGAACTCATTGCTGGAATGCCTGGTTTACGGCTGGTCCGCGGCTGAAGATATCGACAGGCGCATGCCTTATGCTCGCGGCGTTAGCACGCTCCCGGACTGGGATGAAAGCCGGGTAGAAAACCCGGATGAACTGGTTGTCATTCAGCATAACTGGCATGAGCTGCGGCTGTTTATGTGGGATTACGTCGGCATTGTGCGCACAACCAAGCGTCTGGAGCGCGCCCTGCGCCGTATCACCATGCTACAACAGGAAATCGACGAGTATTACGCCCATTTCCGTGTTTCGAACAACCTACTGGAACTGCGCAATCTGGTGCAGGTTGCTGAACTGATTGTCCGCTGCGCAATGATGCGCAAAGAGAGTCGGGGCCTGCACTACACGCTGGATTACCCGGAACAGCTTCCAGAGGCGGGCCCATCCATTCTCTCGCCGCTAAGTCATCACATAAACAGATAAAACGCCTGGGTCAGCGCCGTGTAACCTTCAGAGTAACGTTGGTCTGGCCCACGGATCACCAGCCTGTCGCTAAAGCACTCCCCGGCCTGCGGGGAGAATGCCAGCAATACCCGATGAGGTAGTCGGGCTTCCGTTTCTGCAACATCCGTGCGCAATCGCAGATGCCAGCCCATACTGAGTGCCTGCTGGGTAAATGCATTGCCGATCTGTTCCGGCAGCACCACACAGAAAAAACCTTCTTCCGTTATGCTGTCCGCTGCCAGCGTAAGTAATGCCTGATGATCGAGCGTAGTGGTGTAGCGTGCCTGCTCGCGCTGCGGCGTGGCGCATTCCACCCCTTGTTCATAATAGGGAGGGTTGCTGATAATCAAATCAAAACGCACGGTCTGGCGCGGTACCCACTGCTGCGCATCTTCCGTATGGACGCTCACGCGATGCATCCACGGAGATTGCTCGATGTTCTCCTGCGCCTGCTGCGCGGCGTCAACATCAAGCTCCACGGCGTCAATGATGACGTTTTCATCAGTGCGTTGGGCCAGCATCAGCGCCAACAAGCCGCTTCCGGTACCAATATCCAGGATCCGTTTTACGCCCGCAACAGGGGCCCAGGCCCCCAATAAAATGCCGTCTGTTCCGACTTTCATTGCACAACGATCGTGTGCCACAAAAAACTGCTTAAAAGTAAATCCATTACGTCTAAGTACGGATGTAGACTGGGGCATGAAGAACAACCTTCCTGGAAAAAAAACGATAACATAGGATAAAAACAATACCTGAGAAGGTATATCCATACAAACAGATGAAGATTGCAGCCGTAACGTCTATAATCAGCGCCCCACTCAGAGGTAGAACATGACTGTAACGACTTTTTCCGAACTTGAACTCGATGAAAGCCTTCTGGATGCCCTCCAGGAAAAAGGTTTCACTCGCCCGACCGCCATTCAGGCTGCCGCCATTCCGCCTGCGCTCGATGGCCGTGATGTACTCGGTTCTGCGCCGACAGGCACCGGTAAAACGGCGGCATATTTGCTGCCAGCGTTGCAGCACCTGCTCGACTTCCCGCGCAAGAAATCTGGTCCGCCGCGCATTTTAATTTTGACACCGACGCGCGAACTGGCGATGCAGGTTGCCGAACACGCCCGTGAGCTGGCGAAGAATACGCATCTGGATATCGCAACGATTACCGGCGGCGTGGCTTACATGAACCACATGGAAGTCTTTAGCGAAAACCAGGACATCGTGGTCGCCACTACCGGTCGTCTGCTGCAGTACATTAAAGAAGAGAACTTCGACTGTCATGCCGTTGAGACGTTGATCCTCGATGAAGCAGACCGCATGCTGGACATGGGCTTTGCCCAGGACATCGAGCATATCGCCGGTGAAACCCGGTGGCGTAAGCAAACCATGCTGTTCTCCGCCACGCTGGAAGGCGATGCGATTAAAGATTTTGCCGAGCGTCTGCTGGAAGATCCGGTCGAAGTCTCAGCGGATCCGTCCACCCGTGAACGCAAGAAGATCCATCAATTTTACTACCGTGCCGATGATATCGAGCACAAAACTGCCATGCTGATCCATCTGTTAAAACAGCCGGAAGCGACCCGCTCAATTGTCTTTGTACGCAAACGCGAGCGTGTACACGAGCTGGCAGGCTGGCTGCGCCAGGCAGGCATTAATAACTGCTATCTCGAAGGCGAGATGGTGCAGAACAAACGTAACGAAGCGATCAAACGTCTGACCGATGGTCGCGTGAACGTACTGGTAGCAACCGACGTTGCCGCACGCGGGATCGATATTCCTGACGTTAGCCACGTGTTTAACTTCGACATGCCACGCAGTGGCGATGCCTATCTGCACCGCATTGGTCGCACCGGTCGCGCAGGCCGTAAAGGTACAGCGATCTCTTTGGTTGAAGCGCACGACCATCTGCTGCTCGGCAAAGCGAGCCGCTATATTGACGAGCCACTGAAAGCACGCGTCATCGACGAACTGCGTCCAACCACGCGCGCGCCAAGTGAGAAATCTAACGGTAAGCCATCCAAGAAAGTGCTGGCAAAGCGCGCCGAGAAAAAAGCCAAAGAGAAAGAGAAGCCGCGGGTGAAAAAACGTCACCGCGACGCCAAAAATATCGGCAAACGTCGTAAGCCGAGCGGAGCTGCGACTCAGCAGTCCGACAAAGAGTAAACCGAATGCCGGGCCGTCTAGCCCGGCATTTTTTGTGCACAGAAAAGCGGAAGACGCACTGGCATCTTCCGCTTTCAGATTCTCTGCTGAACGGGGGTTATTCCCCGATAGCCTTACAGGCTCTCAGTAAAGGTACGAGCAATAACGTCGCGCTGCTGTTCTGGGGTCAGAGAGTTGAAACGCACGGCATAACCAGAAACACGGATGGTCAGCTGTGGATATTTCTCCGGATGCTTAACCGCATCTTCCAGCGTTTCGCGACGCAGAACGTTTACGTTCAGGTGTTGACCACCTTCCACGCGGACTTCCGGCTGTACGTCTACCGGCACTTCACGGTATTCGATTTCACCCAGTTTGCTGACGGCAACGACTTCATCAGCATTGAAACCTGCTTTCGCAACGATGCAGCGTGCTTCGCCTTTTTCGCTGTCCAGCAGCCAGAAAGAGTTCAGCAGGTCGTCGTTTGCAGCTTTAGTAATCTGGATACCTGTAATCATTTGATGCCTCCCCGGCAAAATTATTTGATCTCGGTTGGCCGTCATCCGGCCAATTGGTAAAACCATTGTTGCTTGAGTGTATATATACCCCTCACACACCCTTGAATCTTTGATTTAAATCAATAAAAAACACACATGGAAAGTGGTGATAGATGGATTTTATTGTTTTACATCAACTTACGCCATACATGCAGCTAAACTTTTTACATAAATTTTCAACTATCTTTAAGGGGTAGTCCCTTGAGAAACGTACAGAATTTTGCGACGCCGAAAGAAGCAGTTAAGCTAGGGGGATTGAAAATTCGCAGGAGAGCGAAATGGCTACCGAATTAACCTGGCACGATGTACTGGCAGAAGAGAAACAGCAGCCTTATTTTGTTAACACGCTGCATACTGTGGCGGGCGAGCGTCAGTCGGGTATGACAATTTACCCGCCGCAAAAAGATGTATTTAATGCTTTTCGCTTTACCGAGCTTGGCGACGTGAAAGTCGTCATCCTGGGTCAGGACCCTTACCACGGTCCAGGCCAGGCACATGGTCTCGCGTTCTCTGTCCGCCCCGGCATTGCCACTCCGCCTTCGTTGCTGAACATGTACAAAGAGCTGGAAGCGACGATTCCAGGCTTCACGCGCCCAACCCACGGGTATCTGGAAAGTTGGGCACGCCAGGGCGTGCTGTTACTCAACACCGTACTCACCGTCCGCGCCGGTCAGGCACATTCGCACGCCAGCCTGGGGTGGGAAACATTTACTGATAAAGTTATCAGCCTGATTAACCAACATCGGGAAGGCGTGGTTTTCCTGCTCTGGGGTTCTCACGCACAGAAGAAAGGCGCGATTATTGATACGCAGCGTCACCATGTATTGAAAGCGCCCCACCCATCACCGCTCTCTGCGCATCGCGGTTTCTTTGGCTGCAATCACTTTGTACTGGCGAATGAGTGGCTGGAACAACGAGGTGAAAAGCCAATTGACTGGACGCCGGTATTACCTGCAGAAAGCGAGTAAAAAAAATGCCAGCGATTCGCTGGCATTTTTATGATCAGGCTTTGTTCTGACGCCACCACTCCGCGAGCAGCACGCCGGTCGCGACAGAAACGTTGAGCGTTTCTACCTTGCCCGTACCGTCAATCGCTACGCACAGATCGTCGGCTGAGCATGCTGCTTCTGGCAGAGCTTCACGCTCACGCCCTAATACCAGCACCATTTTTTCCGGCAACGTGGTAGTAAACAACGGTTTGCCTTTCACGCTTGAGGTCATCACTACCGTGTAACCCGCGTTACGGAAGTCGTCCAGCACATCGACAATGCTGTCACCGGTGATCGGCTGAACGTGCTCAGCTCCACCTTCGGCTGTACGGATAGCCGCACCCGATTCCAGCAGCGCCGCATCCTGAACTACCACGCCTTTCACACCAAAGTGGGCGCAGCTACGCATCATGCCGCCCAGGTTATGCGGGTTAGCAATATCTTCCAGGGCCAGCACGCAATCCTGCGCCCCTGCCTGACCAACCCACTGCTTAACGGTGGTGCCGTTACGCTTTTTGATCAGGAAGCAAACGCCGCCATGGTGTTCAGTACCAGAGGCTTTCGCCAGCTCGGCTTCGTCAACCACGTGGTAGGCTTTGCGGTTTGCCGCCATCCAGCGTAATGCTTCTTTAAAGCACGGGGTTACGCTCTGAACAAACCAGGCGCGAACAATAGCGTCCGGACGACTCTGGAACAGAGCCTGACAGGCATTCTCACCGTAAACGCGAGTTTCTTCCGCGCGCTGACGGCGTAATACTTCAGGATCGATAAAGCTTTTGCCGCTAATACCGCCGTGATCGGCTTTGTCCGCTGCGTCATCACTCGGTGCGCGGGACACGGTACGCCATGGTGAATCTTCACGTCTGCGGTCGCGTTCTACATCGCGGTCACGACCACGTTCACGGCCACGTTCGCTGTTCGGACCCTTTCTGTCATCACGGGCAGGGCGACGACCGCCTTCGGCTCGGGAGGTACCGGGGCGACCGCCGCCTTTACCAGTACGTGGATTTTGGGTGCGTTTGTCCGAGTCATCGTCACTGCGGACGTACATCACTTTGACCTTGCCGTTTTTATTCTTCAGTTCGTCGCTCATGTTTTTCTCCACCTGCTCTGCGCGAAGCGCGCAGATTACCCGATGTGCACGTCGTTAGCCATTATTTCATTTAAAAGCTAAGGACTATTGTACTCATTGAATAAAACGCATTGTTGTTTAGAACAGACTCCCCGATAATATGTAACATAATAGAAACATACTGGCGTTACTGCCGTGAAGTCCACTCCACTCATCCAGAGGTTAGTTATGAATACCGTTTGTACCAGCTGCCAGGCTATCAACCGTATCCCCGACGATCGTGTCCAGGAAGCGGCTAAATGCGGACGCTGTGGTCACGACCTGTTTGATGGGGAGGTGATCAATGCGACCGGTGAAACACTGGATAAACTGTTAAAAGACGATCTCCCGGTGGTGGTTGATTTTTGGGCCCCCTGGTGTGGTCCATGTCGTAACTTCGCCCCGATTTTTGAAGATGTCGCGGAAGAGCGTAGCGGTAAAGTGCGTTTTGTTAAAGTGAATACGGAAGCCGAGCGTGAACTCAGCGCCCGTTTCGGTATCCGCAGCATTCCGACCATCATGATCTTCAGAAAAGGTGAAATCGTCGACATGCTTAACGGCGCTGTACCAAAAGCCCCGTTTGATAGCTGGCTTAACGAATCATTATAATCTCTACGGGGCGCATCTTGTGCCCCGTTTTCACCTCTGCGACAATAGCGTTTTTCAACGTGTTTCCCCATGACCGATAACGCTGTTCTTCTGTTACGCGCTGAGCGCCTTGCGCGCGCCACGCGCCCTTTCCTTGCCCGAGGTAATCGCATTCGCCGCTGTCAGCGCTGCCTGCTGCCGCTGAAGCTCTGCTTGTGCGCAACGCTAATGCCCTCTGAGGCAAAAAGTCGCTTTTGTCTGGTTATGTTTGACACCGAGCCGATGAAGCCCAGTAACACGGGACGTTTGATTGCCGATATTCTGCCCGATACCACGGCTTTTCAGTGGTCACGCACCGAACCGCCTCAGGCGCTGCTCGAACTGGTGAAAAATCCGGATTACCAGCCGATGGTTGTATTCCCGGCCTCTTATGCAGGCGAAGAGCGTGAAGTGATTTTCACGCCACCAGCCGGTAAACCACCGTTGTTTATTATGCTTGATGGTACCTGGCCTGAGGCGCGTAAAATGTTCCGCAAAAGCCCGTACCTTGATAACCTGCCGGTAATCTCCGTTGATTTATCGCGTCTTTCTGCTTACCACCTGCGCGGCGTTCACGCCGAAGGGCAATACTGTACCGCCGAAGTGGCCATCGCCTTATTGGATCTGGCGGGTGATACGCAAGCCGCGGAAGGGTTAAGCGATCATTTCACTCGCTTTAAAACCCGCTACCTGGCAGGAAAAACCCAACATCAGGGAAGCGTCACAGCAGACTCGCCAGAAAGCGTTTAAAATCATTCGGTCACTGGTGTCATTAAGGAAGCCGATATGAGTCAGCGTGGTCTGGAAGCACTACTGCGACCGAAATCCATTGCAGTGATTGGGGCGTCAATGAAACCTAATCGCGCGGGTTACCTGATGATGCGTAACCTGCTTGCCGGGGGATTCAATGGACCTGTTTTACCGGTGACGCCCGCATGGAAAGCGGTGTTGGGCGTACTGGCCTGGCCCAATATCAGTAGCCTGCCTTTTAGCCCGGACCTCGCCGTATTGTGCACCAATGCCAGCCGTAACCTGGCGTTACTCGAAGCGCTTGGCGAGAAAGGCTGTAAAACCTGCATTATTCTCTCGGCTCCCGCGGCACAGCACGCAGAACTGCTGGCCTGCGCATCACGCTACAACATACGTTTGCTGGGCCCCAACAGCCTGGGACTTCTCGCCCCCTGGCAGGGACTTAACGCCAGCTTTTCCCCTGTCCCGATTAAGCGCGGCAAGCTGGCTTTTATCTCTCAATCCGCTGCCGTATCCAATACCATACTCGACTGGGCACAGCAGAGAGAAATGGGCTTTTCTTACTTTATCGCGCTGGGTGACAGCCTGGATATCGACGTTGATGAACTGCTGGATTACCTGGCGCGCGACAGCAAAACCAGCGCAATATTGCTGTATCTCGAACATTTAAGCGATGCCCGGCGCTTTGTTTCCGCCGCCCGTAGCGCCTCGCGCAATAAACCCATTCTGGTGATTAAGAGCGGTCGCAGTCCAGCGGCGCAGCGTTTACTGCATACCAGCGCAGGGATGGACCCCGCCTGGGACGCGGCTATCCAGCGCGCCGGTTTATTACGCGTGCAAGATACTCACGAACTGTTCTCGGCGGTCGAAACCCTGAGCCACATGCGTCCGCTGCGTGGCGACAGACTGATGATCATCAGCAATGGGGCCGCGCCAGCCGCACTGGCATTAGATGAACTGTGGTCAAAAAATGGCAAGCTGGCGACGCTGAGTGAAGATACCAGCCAGAAATTACGCGATGCCTTGCCTGAACATGTTGATATCGCCAACCCGCTGGATCTGCGTGATGATGCCAGCAGCGAACACTACGTTAAAACGCTGGATATTTTGCTCGCCAGCCAGGATTTCGACGCGCTGATGGTAATTCACTCCCCCAGCGCGGCCGCTCCCGGCACCGAAAGCGCGCAAGCATTAATCGAAGCGGTAAAGCGACATCCACGCGGTAAGTTCGTCTCGTTGCTGACCAACTGGTGCGGAGAGTTTTCCTCTCAGGAGGCCCGTAGACTGTTTAGCGAAGCCGGATTACCTACCTACCGTACGCCGGAAGGCACCATCACTGCGTTTATGCATATGGTGGAGTATCGGCGTAACCAGAAGCAGTTGCGGGAAACGCCTGCGCTGCCGGACTACCTGACCACCAACACCGCCGAAGCGCATAATCTGTTACAGCAGGCGATTGCTGAAGGAGCAACGTCGCTGGATACCCATGAAGTGCAGCCGATTTTACAGGCCTATGGCTTACACACTCTGCCAACGTGGATCGCCAGCGACAGCGCAGAAGCCGTACACATCGCGGAGCAAATCGGCTACCCGGTGGCGCTAAAGCTGCGTTCTCCTGATATACCGCATAAATCAGAAGTTCAGGGGGTAATGCTCTACCTGCGTACGGCAATAGAAGTGCAGCAGGCAGCCAATGCGATTTTTGATCGGGTAAAAATGGCCTGGCCGCAGGCACGCATTCACGGTTTATTAGTACAAAGTATGGCGAATCGCGCTGGCGCTCAGGAGCTTCGCGTCGTTGTTGAACACGACCCGGTATTTGGCCCATTGATTATGCTGGGTGAAGGTGGGGTTGAGTGGCGACCGGAAGAGCAAGCCGTAGTGGCATTGCCGCCATTGAATATGAATCTGGCGCGTTATCTGGTGATCCAGGGGATCAAAAATAAGAAGATCCGCGCTCGTAGCGCACTACGCCCACTGGATATCGCCGGGTTAAGCCAGCTTCTGGTGCAGGTCTCCAACCTAATCGTCGATTGTCCGGAAATTCAGCGTCTGGATATTCATCCGCTGCTGGCCTCCGCCGGTGAATTTACCGCACTGGATGTCACGCTGGACATTGCCCCATTCACGGGCGATAACGAAAGCAGACTGGCGGTACGTCCCTACCCCCATCAGCTAGAAGAATGGGTAGAGTTGAAAAACGGCGAGCGCTGCCTGTTCCGCCCCATTTTGCCAGAGGATGAGCCTCATCTGCAGCAGTTCATTTCTCAGGTAACCAAAGAAGATCTTTATTATCGCTATTTCAGTGAGATCAACGAATTTACCCACGAAGATTTAGCCAATATGACGCAGATCGACTACGATCGGGAAATGGCCTTTGTTGCGGTACGGTGTAAAGATAATCGGCAAGAGATCCTCGGCGTAACGAGGGCAATCTCGGATCCTGATAACGTTGACGCCGAGTTTGCCGTGCTGGTACGTTCAGATCTCAAAGGGCTCGGACTGGGCCGTAGGTTGATGGAAAAGTTAATTGCATATACCCGAGATCACGGACTTATGCGTTTGAATGGTATTACGATGCCAAACAATCGTGGGATGGTCGCCCTGGCCCGAAAACTCGGGTTTGTTGTTGACGTCCAGCTCGAAGAGGGAATTGTTGGGCTAACGCTTAATCTGGCCCAATTTGAGGAATCGTGAGTAAGGTACTGGAAATGTTGACCACATTAATGGGTACTGGTGGTATCATTGCCCGCTTATGTCGTCTGCATAGCACAGAGGACCCTTCAATGAACAGAGAAGAAATGCACTGTGATGTTGTCAAAATTTAAGCGTAATAAACATCAACAACACCTTGCCCAACTACCCAAGATTTCTCAGTCAGTTGATGATGTAGATTTCTTTTATGCTCCCGCTAATTTCAGGGAGACTCTGCTGGAAAAAATAGCCAGCGCGACGCGACGGATCTGCATTATTGCGCTGTACCTGGAACAGGATGACGGTGGCAAAGGCATACTCGACGCGCTCTATGCGGCAAAACGGCAGCGTCCTGAGCTGGATGTCCGGGTGCTTGTGGACTGGCACCGAGCCCAGCGCGGACGTATTGGTGCTGCGGCGTCGAATACCAACGCTGACTGGTATTGCCGAATGGCGCAAGAAAACCCTGGTATCGATATTCCTGTCTACGGCGTTCCGATTAACACCCGAGAAGCACTTGGCGTCCTGCATTTTAAAGGCTTTATCATTGATGACAGCGTCCTGTACAGCGGGGCCAGTCTGAACGATGTTTATCTGCATCAGCATGATAAATATCGCTATGACCGCTATCAGTTGATTCGCAACGCGCAAATGGCCGATATCATGTTCGATTGGGTTACACAGAACCTGATGAATGGTCGCGGCGTTAATCGCCTTGATGATATCAATCGCCCTAAAAGCCCGGAAATTAAAAATGACATCCGCCTGTACCGTCAGGAACTGCGCGATGCGTCATTCCATTTTCAGGGTGATGCGGATAATGAACAGCTTTCGGTTACGCCTCTGGTGGGACTTGGTAAATCCAGTCTGTTAAATAAGACCATTTTTCACCTCATGCCCTGCGCGGAGCACAAGCTCACAATCTGCACCCCTTATTTCAACCTGCCTGCCATACTGGTGCGCAATATCATTCAGCTGCTGCGTGAAGGGAAAAAGGTCGAAATCATTGTCGGTGATAAAACCGCCAACGACTTTTTCATTCCGGAAGATGAGCCATTCAAGATCATCGGTGCGCTGCCATATCTGTATGAAATCAATCTGCGCCGTTTCCTGAGCAGATTGCAGTATTACGTGAATACCGACCAGCTGGTCGTGCGCTTATGGAAAGATGATGACAATACCTATCATCTGAAAGGTATGTGGGTTGATGATAAATGGATGCTGCTCACCGGCAACAACCTTAACCCTCGCGCCTGGCGTCTGGATCTGGAAAACGCCATCCTTATCCACGATCCTAAGCAAGAGCTGACTCCCCAGCGCGATAAAGAGCTGGAGCTTATCCGCACGCATACCACAGTGGTTAAGCACTATCGCGACCTGCAAAGCATTGCTGACTATCCAGTCAAAGTGCGTAAGCTCATCCGTCGACTACGCCGTATTCGTATCGACAGATTAATTAGCCGTATTCTGTAACCAAGACCCCGTCCAGTGACGGGGTTTTTCATATGGAGGTAACGGTGCGCCTGTTTATTCTTACCAGTATCCTGGCCATTTCTGGCTGCAGCCACATGGCAAATGACCGCTGGAGCGGACAAGACAAAGCTCAACACTTCATCGCCTCCGCCATGCTTGCCGCAGCCGGAAATGAATATGCCCAACATCAGGGTAACAGCCGCGATCGCAGTGCGGCTATCGGCCTGATGTTCTCAGTCAGCCTGGGCGCGTCAAAAGAGTTGTGGGACAGCCGCCCCGCAGGGAGCGGCTGGAGCTGGAAGGACTTCGCCTGGGATGTTGCAGGCGCGTCTACCGGCTATGCGGTCTGGCAACTGGCACATTACTAGAGGCGCAGACCTTTCCCCTTCCCATGCAACATCAGCGATACTAAAAACGCGACGACAGCCAGCGCTGTAACGTACCAGAAGAATGTCGTTTCCATACCGACAGACTTCAGGGATAACGCCACATATTCGGCTGAGCCGCCAAACAGGGCATTAGCTACCGCATAAGATAAGCCAACTCCCAAAGCGCGCACCTGCGCCGGGAACATTTCAGCCTTCAGAATACCGCTGATTGACGTATAGAAACTCACGATCAACAAAGCGCACATCACCAGAGCAAACGCCATATACGGGGACGTTACGCTTTGCAATGCTGTCAGAATGGGAACGGTGAAAATCGCGGCCAACGCGCCAAAACACAACATTGAAGTACGTCGGCCAATTTTATCTGACAAGGCACCAAACAGCGGCTGTACCAGCATGAACACACACAGTGCCGCTGTCATAATCCCGCTGGCTACGTTGGCATGCATACCGGCGGTGTTAACCAGATACTTCTGCATATAGGTTGTGAAGGTATAAAAACACAGCGAGCCTGCAGCGGTAAAGCCAAGCACCATGATAAAGGCTTTACGATTACGCCACAGCCCTTTCAGAGAACCTGCTTCTTTCAGCGCGCGAACGTCCTGTTTCGAGGTTTCATCTAACTGGCGACGTAGCCATAGCGCAACAATAGCCAGTACGGCACCCAACGCAAATGGAATACGCCACCCCCACGATCTTAGCGCTGAGTCTTCTAACGTTTGCTGTAATATGACCACAACCAGCAATGCCAGTAACTGCCCACCAATTAACGTCACATACTGGAATGAAGCATAAAAACCTTTCTTACCTTCAACGGCTACTTCACTCATATAGGTAGCGCTGGTTCCGTATTCGCCACCAACAGACAGCCCCTGAAATAGTCTGGCCAGCAGCAATAGCGCAGGAGCCCAGGTACCGATAGTTTCATACCCCGGTAGACAAGCGATCACCAACGATCCCATACACATCATACAAACTGACAGCAGCATAGACTTTTTACGCCCATGCTTATCTGCGATGCGACCAAACAACCAGCCGCCAATCGGTCGCATCAGAAAGCCTGCAGCAAAAACGCCTGCAGTTTGTAAGAGTTGTGTGGTGGTGTTTCCGGAGGGAAAAAAGATATGAGCGAAATAGAGGGAGCAGAAAGAGTAGATATAGAAATCAAACCATTCGACCAGATTCCCTGATGATGCTCCGACAATCGCCCATATACGACGACGGGTATCGCCGTCTGCCAGCATCCCGTTCTCAGTTACACTGCTATCAGCCATTAGAATTGTACCCCTGCCAACGATCGCGTTAATTTATCAACGAAGGTTATGTCTATTTTGGTGAACTAAATGTTATATAATTGTTATAACTCATTGTGCGAGAAAGATCACGGTTTTAATTAGCAGGAAAATGATTCAGATATGTTCGAGGGAGAGAGCCGAGTTATCGGCCAGAAATAGTGTGAGTTTTGTAGGACGGATAAGGCGGGACGCCGCATCCGGCGGTTTTCACTCCGTACAGACGCAAAAAAGCCCATCCGTCAGGATGGGCTTCTTCACTTGTTTGATGC